>AP019755.1:0-600000 GCA_006742785.1 Nitrosomonas stercoris
ATGGCTCTTGATCTTATGGCGGCTTTCACGGAATTGCCGCCACCCATTGATTATGTTCTGCCTAATATGGTTGCTGGCACTGTTGGTGCTCTTGTGTCGCCTGGTGGGGCTGGTAAATCCATGTTGGCCCTTCAATTGGCTGCACAGATTGCAGGCGGGCCTGATTTACTTGAAATAGGCGAGTTTCCCACCGGGCAAGTGGTCTATCTGCCTGCTGAAGATCCACCGGCCGCTATTCACCATCGTCTGCACGCCCTTGGGGCACACCTCAGCGCAGCGGAACGGCAAGCCGTGGCTGATGGTTTGCTCATTGAACCCTTGATCGGTAAATGCCCAAACATCATGGCTGCTAGCTGGTTCGATGCTCTCAAACGAGCCGCTGAAGGTCGTCGCTTGATGATCTTGGACACTTTGCGGCGCTTCCACATTGAGGAGGAGAACGCTAGCGGGCCGATGGCGCAGGTTGTTGGGCACATGGAGGCCATAGCCGCTGATACAGGCTGCTCCATTGTGTTTCTGCACCACGCGAGTAAAAGCGCAGCCATGATGGGGTCGGGCGATCAACAGCAGGCCAGTCGTGGATCGTCCGTACTGGTTGATAACATCCGTTGGCAATCGTACCTATCCGGCATGACGCAAGGCGAGGCCGAGATACTGGGGGTCGATGATTGTCAGCGTGGGTATTTTGTCCGCTTTGGCGTCAGCAAGGCCAACTATGGCGCACCTTTTCAAGAACTCTGGTTTAGACGGCACGACGGCGGCGTGTTGAAGCCTGCTGTACTGGAGCGGCAGTGCAAGGTGAAAAGGAGACAGCGTGAAGAAGCCTAAGCATGACCTGACCCACGTCCGACATGATCCCGCGCACTGTTTGGCACCTGGCCTGTTCCGCAGCCTCAAGCGTGGCGATCGCAAACGCTGCAAGCTGGACGTGACCTACACCTTTGGCGAGGACGAATCCATGCGTTTCGTCGGATTCGAACCTCTCGGGGCCGATGATATGCGTCTTTTGCAAGGCATCGTGGCCCTTGGCGGCCCGAACGGCATCTTGCTAACCCCGGAACCGACCAGTGAGACGGGGCGACAGCTACGGCTATTCCTTGAACCCCGTTTCGAAGCCATTGAGCAAGACGGCTTGGTGGTTCGTGAGAGCCTGACCAAACTGCTCTCAGAAACGGGCATGACGGATAGCGGCGACAACATCAAGGCGCTCAAAGCCAGCCTGCTGCGCATGTCGAACGTCACCATCCTTGTGACGAAGGGACGGCGGCAAGCCGCGTTCCACCTGATGAGTCATGCTTTTGACGAGACGGACGGCAGGCTATGGGTTGCCCTGAATCCGCGTATTGCCGAAGCGATCCTGGGGCATCGTCCATATGCCCGTATCGACATGGCGGAAGTGCGGGTGCTACAGACTGATCCGGCACGGCTGATGCACCAACGGCTATGCGGCTGGATCGACCCCGGCAAATCCGGGCGCGTGGAACTGGACACGCTTTGCGGCTATGTCTGGCCAGATGAAGCCAATGCCGAAGCTATGAAAAAACGCCGTCAGACTGCCCGGAAGGCACTGGCCGAACTTGCCGCCGTGGGTTGGGTAGTGAACGAATACGCCAAGGGAAAATGGGAGATCAAGAGGCCTGGCCCCACGGCAACTGCACCCGTTTACCGTCGTAACGTTCCCTTGTTACCGTCGTAACGCTCCCCTTCTGCCGTCGTAACGTTCCCCGTCCCAATTTGGAAAACCCAGACGGTGCGCTGCTTTGCGGGCAGTTTGGGAAATCCATCCAAGATTATCTAAAGATAATCCATCATGCGCGGTGCAGCTCGCGCCTTGAGGGCGCGTTCTGACCTTGCCAATAAAGCCCTGGCGGGCTTTATCAATCGGCCATAGGCCGATGGTTTAACGCCAAGAAGAGAAGGCGGCTTCAGTGGCCGCTGAAACGCCTTGTGAGAGGGGAAAACAACCCGGAGTCCCTTATTCCATGAGCTGAAGCAGAATCTGCGTCTAACGGTGCTGGAGGGCCGCTGTGTGCACTTGTAGTTATCTGTACTGAAACCTTGGCTCGAAACGTGAAATGGCTAAGCAGTGCCCATTCGTTCGGTAAGAATAATAAGAAGATTATTATTCTTATTATTACCAAGCAGGAATGAGCCGTGTGTGTTGGACGCCCATAACCAGTAACCTGCGTGAAGGTGTCAACATCAGGAAAGGTTGCCCCTCAAGTATCAATACGTCGCCTTAGTGGTATGACGGGAGGGGAGGCAAATTTCTTGTGTTCATTGACACTTGAGGGGCGGGTTATGCCCTTCTTTTTTGGCGTCCAACTCGCCCCATCGGGGCGAATGGTTTGTGTCGATTGTTGGCATTTTAGGTTCCGATTTAAAGCCGATTGAGCAGCGATTTTGAAGCGACTATGTCGATTGCAGGCCGATTTGGTGACGATTACGGTTATGTTGCCAAGAATCGGTGTTTGTTTGACGATAAAACGCTTTACGTTCGATATGCGCTAGATTTTCAATAGTGGGTGAAATGCGGGCAGGATGGGTGAAGTTAGCTAACCGGCAAGCCGGTTATCTATCTTCACTGTCCCTTATTCGCGCCGGGGGCACTCAACGGGAATCCTGCCCTGCGGGGCTGATCGGCTACCGCCGGTTGCAAGAGTATAGGTCTTGCTATTTTTAATATCTTTGATAGCATGGTTGTCGGGTACACCAAAAGGGTATTGATATGGCAAATGTGCTTATCAGGAATTTACCCGCCGAGGTGCACCGTGCGTTGAAAGTTCGAGCAGCGCTCAACGATAGGAGCACCGACGCGGAAATACGCGAAATACTGACGGCGGCAGTACAGCCGCTAGAGCTTGAAGAGATTGGCCGGGAAGTTGGCTTGTCCGAAAGCGATAAAAAAACAGAGTAGTTTTACGTTTGTAAGTCCGGGCCTCAGCGCCAAGGGCAATACCGATCAGCTAGTGGCGTAGCTCTTCGATGAAACGTTGCCGAGAACAAGCACAACGCTTGGTCAAGGCAATGCCTTCTTTTCATCGACGGAGTACGACCATGAAGTCCAAAATTTTAGCGGCTAAAAAAACCGCTCTAGCCGTTGCACTCGCAACCGGCTTTATCACCACTACCACCGCCCCTGTGCAAGCTGGTATCCCCGTCATCGACGGCGGCAACCTGGCCCAGAACATCATGACGGCCATCGAGTCGGTGGCGCAGACGCTCAAGCAGATTGAGCAGTACCAGACCCAGTTGCAGCAGTACGAAAATCAGCTCCAGAACACGATGGCCCCAGCCGCGTATATCTGGGATCAGGCGCAGACTACGATCAACCGGCTGATTGCCGCGCAAAACACGCTGGCCTATTACGAGAACCAGCTAGGCAGCCTGGATCGTTACCTGGCCAAGTTTCAGGACGTGGCCTATTACCGCAGCTCGCCATGCTTCAACGGCAGCGGCGGATGCACGCCGGCCGAAAAGGCAGCGATGGAAGAGAACCGCCGCCTGGCGTCAGAGTCGCAAAAGAAGGCCAACGATGCCCTGTTCCAGACCGTTGCCGACCAGCAAAAGGCTTTGAAGGATGACGCCCGTACCCTGGAGCGGCTGCAAGGCGCGGCCCAGGGTGCAACTGGCCAGCTACAGGCCATCGGCTACGCCAACCAGCTCGCCAGCCAGCAGGCCAATCAGCTCTTGCAGATTCGCACCATGTTGACCGCCCAACACAACGCGGAGGCAGCCCGGATTGCAGCAGAACTCGATGCCGAGGCGCGAGGTGATGCCAGGGCCGAGCAAATGCGTACCTGGACGTTTCGCCCGAGTCCGGCAGACAACTACTAGGGAGGCGGTGAGATGAAAAAAATCTTTTTTACTACCGCGGCTACGTTGCTGTTGTTGGCTGGATGTGAACAGGAAAGGATGCCCGAACCAAATGCGGCGACGTGTGCCCCCGATGCGTTCCAGGCAGCACTGAATGAAATGCGCAGCGAAGCGAACCGAGAGGCCTTTACCGAGGAATGCAGAGCATTCCAGAAGGCCAAGCAGATGCGTCAGTGGGAGTTCAAGCCCAGCCCTAAAGATGATTATTGAGGTGGTCGCCATGAGAAAGAAAATTGCTCTAGGTGGCTTGATGATGGTCGCCACAATGGTGCTGGCTGAACCTGCAATGGCGCAGGAGCTAAGTAGCAGCGGTGTTATGAATGATGTGCTCAAGCGTTTTCATGATGCTGCCGCAACATGGGGGCCAGCTATTGAGTCCGCTGCATCGCGTTTGTTCTGGACGCTGGTTGTGATTTCGATGGTCTGGACATTCGGCATGATGGCTTTGCGCAAGGCCGACATTGGCGAGTTCTTCGCGGAGTTCGTTCGCTTCACGATCTTCACCGGCTTTTTCTGGTGGTTGCTGACGAATGCGAACCAGGGCATGAATATCGCCGGTACGATTGTTCAGTCATTGCAAACTCTGGGCGCGCAGGCGGGGGGACTTTCCAATAGCAATCTTGGGCCCTCCAGCATCCTTGATCTTGGTTTCGAGTTATACAACCGCACAGTACAGGCCACCTCGGAGCTGGGATGGCGGCAGATGGCAACTGCTCTGGTCATGGAGCTAATGGCCCTGGCTGTTTTGTTTGTCCTGGCGTTGATTGCGGTCAACCTGTTGCTGTTGCTCGCATCAGCCTGGATTCTGTTGTATGCCGGTGTGTTCTTCCTTGGCTTTGGTGGAAGTCGTTGGACTTCCGACATGGCGATCAATTACTACAAGACCGTGCTGGGCCTGGCCGCACAGCTTATGGCAATGGTGCTTCTGGTTGCGATTGGCAAAGAGTTCATCAATCACTACTACACGCAAATCAGCGAGAACATGGCATCCCAGGAACTGGCCGTGATGTTGGTTATATCGGTCATCTTGCTTTTCTTGGTCAACAAAGTTCCGCCGATGATTTCTGGTCTTGTGTCTGGTGGTGGTATTGGCGCAGCCGGTGGAATTGGAAACTTCGGTGCGGGTGCGGCAGTTGGGGCGGCGGTGACGGCGGCCAGTATGGCAACTGGCGGCGCTGCCCTGGCAGGTAAAGCGGTTATGGGTGCCGCAGCCGGTGCAGCCGGAGGTGCAAGTGCACTCCAAGCGGCTTTTCAGAAAGCATCAGCGAGTATGGAAACCGGCGGTGACATGTCCAGCATGGGGTCAGTTGTCAGCAGTGGCGGAAACGGTGGTGGTGAAGCGGGTACTGCTGGCAGTAGCCCATTCGCCCAAGCGGCTGGCTTTGGTGACAGCGGCAGTAGCTCAAGCGGTGGCGGCTTTGCCAAGGCCGCGAAGCTGGCCACAGGCACGGCCTCCGAGTTAGCCAAGGGTGTCGGCTCTCAAGTGAAGCAGGGATTCCAGGAGCGAGTGAGCGAAACCACAGGCGGAAAACTGGCTGCTTCGATACGCGAAAGCATGGAGCCGAAAGAAGCAAGCCAATCTGGCCAGTTCGAGGGCAATAGCTTGGGCGCCGATTCTGGCCCAGATAGTAACGAAGTCAGGAGTTAGCACGATGACGACATCAACATACATGGCCGCATTGGCGGCCCTGGATGAAGCGCCAAGGGAAGAAGTCAGCCAGGTATTTATTTCGCCGCTGGGTGATCAATCGACCGAGGTCGATGCAGAGACAGAAACAGCCGCTTTTGTATCACGGCCAGACCCTATGAGAGAGAGCGAAACTAAGCCGATAAGTATTGAGGTTAATGGCGGCAGGAATGAGCGGTCAGCATTCGCGGAGGCGGCGGGGCTGTACCTGTAGGCGCACCGGGCTGGCCACAACCAGCCCGGCACTTTCAATCAACACCTACTGGAGAGGTGAATTATGACAACACAACATATTATCGAACCAGGGCAAGCAGTGCATCAAGCAGCGGCTATTCTTTCTTCTTTGGAGTACATCAACCAAGCGGAAGCGCGGAGCCTTGGGCCATTGGCCGAAGCCGTCGCTAATGCTTTTATGGTGGTGTACTACCAAGCTGAAACGGGCCGGGCGACACAGGCTGATTTTCAAGAAGCAATGAACGCCTTGCGCCAAGCGTGCAGCTAATGACGAAAGGGCGGCCACTCGAACTGGCCGCCTTTTTCAATCTTCACTGTTTGGCCATTCCCGACCCACAGACGGCGCATCCATCCATTCGCGTTCCTCCGGCGGCAGCGGGTAAGCCCCGGATGCTTCCGCGTCGGCCAGTAGTTCGGCCAGTGTGTAGCGCACCCGACCAGTGGAAACGGCGCGGGCCGGGTCGGCCTTCTCATGCAGCCTGTTCTCTAGGTTCTTTGGGTCTGTCATCGGGCGACCTCAGCAAGCATGGATACTAGGTGTTCCAGGTCAGTGATCGAATGCGCCAGGAAGCGGCCGGCGCGGCAATCTGCAATCATTTCCTCAGTTTTTTCCTACTCATGTTCAACCTCGTTCGTACCAGCTCTTCGAGCGATTCACCACGCGCACGACCAGCAGCATCACCGGCACTTCGACCAGGACGCCGACCACGGTTGCCAATGCAGCGCCGGAGTGCAGACCGAACAAGCTGATGGCGGCCGCCACGGCCAGCTCGAAGAAGTTGCTGGCACCGATCAGGGCCGAAGGACAGGCGACAGAGTGCTTTTCCCCCGCCCGCTTGTTCAGCCAGTAGGCTAACCCGGAATTGAAGAACACTTGAATCAAGATCGGCACGGCTAGCATGGCGATCACTAACGGCTGCCGGATGATGGCCTCGCCCTGGAAGGCGAACAGTAGAACCAACGTCAGCAGCAGCGCGGCCATCGACCACGGCCCGATCTTCTGCATGGCCCGTTCAAAGGCGGCCTGTCCTTGCTTGAGCAGATGCCGCCGCAAGAGCTGCGCCAGGATCACCGGCACGATGATGTAGAGCACGACCGAAATCAGCAGCGTGTCCCAAGGCACCGAGATCGAGGACATGCCCAGCAGCAGGCCGACGATGGGCGCGAAGGCCACGATCATGATGGCGTCGTTCAGAGCCACTTGCGAGAGCGTGAAAAGCGGGTCGCCGTTGGTAAGGCGGCTCCACACGAACACCATTGCCGTGCAGGGCGCGGCGGCCAGCAAGATCAAGCCCGCGATGTAGCTGTCCAGTTGATCGGCCGGCAGGAACGGAGCGAACACTTGTCGGATGAACAGCCACCCCAGCAGGGCCATCGAGAATGGCTTGACGGCCCAATTCACGAACAGCGTGACGCCGATGCCGCGCCAATGCTCTTTGACCTGGTGCAGCGCCCCGAAGTCGATCTTGACCAGCATCGGGACGATCATTACCCAAATCAGCAGGCCCACCGGCAAATTGACCTGGGCCACTTCCATGCGGCCTATGGCCTGGAACACGTCAGGAAGGCCCTGGCCGAGCGCAACACCGGCGACGATGCACAGGGCCACCCACAGCGTCAGGTAACGCTCGAAGCCGCTCATCGGGGCCTGGCGCGGCTTCGCGGCGATGGCCTGTGCGCCGGCGCTCATGCTTCCTGCTCGGTCTTGCCGATGTTCGCCAGCTCGCGCTTGATGGCCGTCTGGTCAAGCATTTTGAGAGGCAGATTCACGAACAGGCGGACGCGGTTCATCATGTGCCGGAAGGTTTGTTCGAAGGCCCGGCGCTTCTCGGCGTCAGTGCCTTCGACGGCGGCCGGGTCTTCAAATCCCCAATGCGCCGAGATCGGCTGACCAGGCCACACCGGACACATTTCGCCGGCGGCGTTGTCGCAGACGGTGATGATGAAGTCCATCTTCGGTGCGTCGGGCGTGGCGTACTCGTCCCAGCTCTTGCTGCGCAGATTCTCGGTCGGGTAATTCACCGACTCCACCTTTTCGACGGCGAAGGGATTGACCTTGCCGGTTGGGTGACTGCCGGCGCTGTAGGCGCGGAAGCGCCCTTGCCCCATCGTGTTGATGAGAGCTTCGGCCATGATGCTGCGCGCCGAATTGCCGGTGCAGAGGATGAGGACGTTATAGATTCTTTCGGTCATGATGTTTCGCTTTCTGGTAGTGGCTGGGGAGCAATGGCGATGGATGAAAGATCGGTGGCCTCGTCGATGACGTGGCCGGCCGCTTTCCGTTCGGAATAGCGGTCTGTCAGTGCTTCACGGTGCGGCCGTACCAGCGCCGTGAAGCGCACCAGTTCTTCCATCACATCGGCTATTCGGTCGTAGTACGGCGAGGGCTTCATGCGGCCCGCCGCGTCGAACTCTTGGAACGCTTTGGCGATACTCGACTGGTTCGGAATGGTGAACATTCGCATCCAGCGGCCGAGCAGACGCAAGGTGTTCACGGCGTTGAAGCTCTGCGAGCCGCCGGATACCTGCATCACGGCCAGGGTGCGGCCTTGGGTCGGCCGGATGCCGGCCATTTCAAGCGGCAGATGGTCAATCTGCGCCTTCATGACACTGGTAATCTGACCGTGGCGTTCCGGGCTGCACCAGACTTGTCCCTCTGACCACTCGGACAGGGCGCGCAGCTCCTTGACGGCCGGGTGATCGTCGCTTTGCACTTGATCGGGCAACGGCAAATCGGACGGGTCGAAGATGCGTGTTTCTGCGCCAAAGAATTGCAGCAGCCGGGCCGCTTCCTCGACGGCCAGCCGTGAGAACGAGCGGGCGCGCAGCGAGCCATACAGCAGCAGGATACGCACCGGCGGGGCGTCGGGTGCCAGCCCGAGCGCCGGGCGCTCGATGGCAAAGGATTTGTCCAAAGCGGGCAAAGAATCGGGGTCGGAAAGATGGCGAAGTCTCATGCCAACACCTTCCCGGCTTCCGTGGTGCAAGACAGGTTGCACACCTGGCCGCCGCAGCAGTTTTCCGTGAGAAAGGCCACCAGGTTAGTGGCCGTCGAAAAGTTCGCCTCGTAGATCACAAATCGGCCTTCTTGCCGCGACGTGACCATGCCGGCGTGTGCCAGCTCTTTCAGGTGGAAGGATAGCGAAGACGGCGGGATGCCGGCCGCTTCGCTGATTTTTCCGGCGGCCATGCCGGCGGGGCCGGCCTGGACGAGAAGCCGGAACACCGCGAGGCGCGATTCTTGAGCGATGGCCGCCAGGGCGGCTACAGCATTTATCGTTTCCATGTTTCAATAATAGTCGAAATATGGAGTGTGCTCAATAGCTCATTTAAGCTGTAAAAATGAGCTAGGCGCATTTAGATCGATATGTGATAAATTGGCCTGCCAGTTTAAGATGGGTGCATTTGAGTATGCCCAAAGGAGCCCGCAAGTATGCGCAGGACGAAGCCAGTAGCCGCGCCGATGGTGGCGCGGGTCTATCTGCGCGTCAGCACCGACGCGCAGGACTTGGAACGCCAAGAGGCGATCACTACGGCCGCGAAGGCCGCCGGCTACTACGTCGCCGGCATCTACCGTGAGAAGGCATCCGGCGCACGCGCCGACCGGCCTGAGCTGCTGCGCATGATCGGCGACCTACAGCCCGGCGAGGTGGTCATTGCCGAGAAGATCGACCGCATCAGCCGCCTACCTTTGCCCGAGGCCGAGCGCCTGGTGGCCTCGATACAGGCCAAAGGCGCACGCCTGGCCGTCCCTGGCGTGGTCGATCTATCCGACCTGGCGGCCGAGGCCCAGGGCGTCGCCAAGATCGTGCTGGAAGCCGTGCAGATCATGCTTTTTCGCCTGGCCTTGCAGATGGCCCGCGACGACTACGAGGACAGGCGCGAACGCCAGCGCCAAGGCATTGAGTTGGCCCGCCAGGCCGGGCGGTACAAGGGCCGCCGTGCTGATCCGAAGCGCCGCGCCCAAGTTGTCGCGCTGCGCAAGTCCGGCTACAGCATCAACAAGACCGCCGAGCTGGCCGGGTACAGTGCGGCCCAGGTGAAACGGATATGGGCCGAGGTCAGCCAGGCCGAAGCGAAGCAGCACGGCGCGTTCGTGGAGGACGCATTGACGGAAGCCGATGCCCTGGCCGCTGTCGGCCAGGATGAGCGCCAGGAGGAAAGGGCATGAAGAAGCCGAACCAAGACGACGAGCCGTTTTTCATCACCGAGGAGATTGCGGCCGAAATGATCGCCGGCGGCTATGAGTTCGAGCTGCCGCCCATTCCTTGCACCATCCGCCTACGCGACGTGCTGGAGCGCATGACCGATGCTGAGCTAGCATTGCAGCCGGGCGAGATCGCCGACCAGGAGCGTGAACGCTGCCGGCGCAAGCCGTGTTCAACCTCATGATCTGGTCATGGTATTTTTCATGGCACTGAGCCTGATAGTTCTTGCAAATTGTTGTCACTAAAGGGTTTTGTGTGCTTGTTTACAATCGAGTGGGAGTGACGGGCACTGGCTGGCAATGTCTAGCAACGGCAGGCATTTCGGCTGAGGGTAAAAGAACTTTCCGCTAAGCGATAGACTGTATGTAAACACAGTATTGCAAGGACGCGGAACATGCCTCATGTGGCGGCCAGGACGGCCAGCCGGGATCGGGATACTGGTCGTTACCAGAGCCACCGACCCGAGCAAACCCTTCTCTATCAGATCGTTGACGAGTATTACCCGGCATTCGCTGCGCTTATGGCAGAGCAGGGAAAGGAATTGCCGGGCTATGTGCAACGGGAATTTGAAGAATTTCTCCAATGCGGGCGGCTGGAGCATGGCTTTCTACGGGTTCGCTGCGAGTCTTGCCACGCCGAGCACCTGGTCGCTTTCAGCTGTAAGCGTCGCGGTTTCTGCCCGAGCTGTGGGGCGCGGCGGATGGCCGAAAGTGCCGCCTTGCTGGTTGATGAAGTACTGCCTGAACAACCCATGCGTCAGTGGGTGTTGAGCTTCCCGTTTCAGCTGCGTTTCCTGTTTGCCAGCCGGCCCGAGATCATGGGGTGGGTGCTGGGCATCGTTTACCGCGTCATTGCCACGCACCTGGTCAAGAAAGCGGGCCATACCCACCAAGTGGCCAAGACGGGCGCGGTCACCCTGATCCAGCGTTTTGGATCGGCGCTCAATCTGAATGTTCACTTCCACATGCTGTTTCTCGACGGTGTGTATGTCGAGCAATCCCACGGCTCAGCGCGTTTCCGCTGGGTCAAGGCGCCGACCAGCCCAGAGCTCACCCAGCTGACGCACACCATCGCCCACCGGGTGGGTCGCTATCTGGAACGGCAAGGCCTGCTGGAACGGGATGTCGAAAACAGCTATCTGGCCTCGGATGCGGTGGATGACGACCCGATGACACCCCTGCTGGGGCACTCGATCACTTACCGTATCGCTGTCGGTTCACAGGCGGGGCGAAAGGTGTTCACTTTGCAAACTCTGCCGACCAGTGGTGATCCGTTCGGTGACGGGATTGGCAAGGTAGCCGGGTCCAGCCTGCACGCCGGCGTGGCGGCCAGGGCCGATGAACGCAAGAAGCTCGAACGGCTGTGCCGGTACATCAGCCGCCCGGCGGTATCCGAGAAGCGGCTGTCGTTAACACGAGGCGGCAACGTGCGCTACCAGCTCAAGACGCCGTACCGGGACGGCACCACGCACGTCATTTTCGAACCATTGGATTTCATTGCAAGGCTGGCCGCCCTGGTACCGAAGCCCAGAGTCAACCTAACCCGCTTCCACGGGGTGTTCGCACCCAACAGTCGGCACCGGGCGTTGGTCACGCCGGCAAAACGGGGCAGGGGCAACAAGGTCAGGGTGGCTGATGAACCGGCAACACCAGCACAACGGCGAGCGTCGATGACATGGGCGCAACGGCTCAAGCGTGTTTTCAATATCGACATCGAGACCTGCAGCGGCTGCGGCGGCGCCATGAAAGTCATCGCCTGCATTGAAGACCCTATAGTGATCAAGCAGATCCTTGATCACCTGAAGCACAAAGCCGAAACCAGCGGGACCAGGGCGTTACCCGAAAGCCGGGCGCCACCGGCTGAGCTGCTCCTGGGTCTGTTTGACTGACGAGCCTGAAGGCCAACGATACCAATCAAAATGCTGCGTTCACAGCGCCGCGGCAGGGATCCGCCGTGCTGGTTGTCGGAAAAGGAGCCGCTAGTGGGAAAGAGGAGGGTAAATTTTCAGCGTTGCTGGCTCCCCGTCAGCCGGATTGGGTTGCATCGCAGGGGTGTCGAAAGAGTCAACTGCGGTCCAAAGCTGTTGGACTTGGGTGAAAAGGGCGTTTATTCTTCCTATACGTTGTCGGCAGCGGGCCAAAAAGGAATACGTCCATGCCCATCGAGGTGAAACCGGCTGTGAGCGCGGGTTCAAGCATATAGCCCGACAGGCGCGTATCCTTGCCGATCACGACACGATGGCGGTGGTCACCGCGACGAAAGACACGGCCAGCCGCCATGCCGACGCGCAAGGCGGTTTCCGCCGTCATCGCGCCTTCGTTGGCTTTGCCACGAATACCGTCTGTGCCGAAATATTTGCGCACCATAAGGTCGATTATCCTGTCGTCGGGTCGCCCTCAAAGGGGACATGCCTGCTGAACCGCGAATATAGAGAAATATCCCGAATGTGCAGTTAACGAATTCTTGCGGTTTCTTTCAGCGCCGCCAATACCGCCAGCCCGTCGCGCAAGGGGCGCGGCTCGTGTGTGCGGATGAAGTCAGCTCCACCTGCGGCGGCGGCAAGCTCTGCAGCGAGTGTCGCGGCCCCGACATCCCCCGGACCACGGCCTGTGAGCGCGCGCAGAAAGGATTTGCGCGAAACAGACAGAAGCACCGGCAAATCGAAGCGCAGCCGCAATTCATCGAACCGCGCCAGCACCGAGAGCGAGGTTTCGGGAGCAGCCCCCAGAAAAAACCCCATGCCGGGATCAAGGACAAGGCGGTTGCGTTTGATACCGGCACCCGTCAGCGCCGCGATGCGCGCGTCAAAGAACGCCGCAATGTGATCCATGATGTCGCCAGCGGGTGCCTCGCGCCGATCTGCCTGCCCGTCTTGCACCGAATGCATAACGACGAGTTTGGCAGATGATTTCGCCAATTGCGGATAGAACGCAGCGTCTGGAAAACCGCGAATATCATTGAGATAGGCCACACCACGCGACAAGGCATAGGCTTGCGTCGCGGGTTGATAACTGTCGAGCGAGACGGGAATGCCATCTGCCTTGAGCGCGTCCAGCACCGGCGCGATACGCGCGATTTCTGTGTCGGACGAAACAGGCGCGGCGTCGGGATTGCTGGATGCCGGACCGAGGTCGATCACATCTGCCCCCTCGGCCATCAGCTTACGCGCCTGCGCAATGGCTGCGTCTGGCGCCAGATACCGGCCTCCATCGGAGAAACTGTCCGAGGTTATGTTGACGATGCCGAAAATGATGAGCGATTTATTCATGGGGGCTTCTATAATAATAATAATCGAGCATGAGTCTCATACGGATGCTCGGGTCGAAAGGGAATCCCCAGGCGAGTAACCTGTTTGCGGTGATCCATTAGCTGCAGGAGCAGAAGAGCATACATCTGGAAGCAAAGCCAGGAAAGCGGCCTATGGAGCTGTGCGGCAGCGCTCAGTAGGCAATTTTTCAAAATATTGTTAAGCCTTTTCTGAGCATGGTATTTTTCATGGTATTACCAATTAGCAGGAAAATAAGCCATTGAATATAAAAGATAAAAATGTCTTGTTTACAATAGAGTGGGAATGATCAAACACCAGATAACAGCTGATCTACACGATACAATCTAAGAATGCTTAAATCACGTACGAATTGCACATAGTTTTTATTATTGATTCGCTTTGCCATGCCGTAGCTTAATAGGCTGATAACTCTTACTGCCAACCAGTTACTTCATAGCCTTTATCTCGCAGACAACGGTTTACGAAATTCGTATAGGCGGAAGACGGTTGTGCAGTGCCGGAACCAAACATGGCTGACAACAAACCATAAGTGGCACCACTAGCAGCACCAACCATAGCGCCACGCCCAGCAGAGCCGGCAATTGCTCCCCCCACTGCGCCACTGGCAGCACCCGCACCTGCGCCAACAGCTGTTCTTCTGGCGGTATTGCCGGCGGTACCACTTCCTTCTCTGGCACCAGATGATTCAGCCAGTTGTCTACATTCCCTGATATCTTGGTCTGCAACCATTTTGCCAACCGATTGATAATACGCATTGGGATATAAAACAGGCTGGTAGCTGGCGCAGGCAGATAAGCCCAGCAGCACAACGCCCACCCCGATTATTATTTTTCCTGATTTATATGGCATAAATAGTCCTCCCTTATTCTTTCAAGATTGAAAAAACAGCTATTTTGCTAATGCACGTCGTGGAGACAGTGTGCCAACATGATCTGATATAAAATCCGTATCATCTGTTTGCGTAATACGCTGTGTTAACGGCGAGTGCGTAATAGACCATTGTCCTTTATGCACATTATTGAGCTCATTTCCTTCAAACACTAAATAGCTGTATTTGCGATAATGCGGTAGTTTTCTGGCTAATGCTGTAATGGCAGCAGATTGATCCGCAGCCACCCATAACAACGTCTGATCTGGATCAGCTGGTTGTCGTGCTGTCAGCACCACAGCATGTTTGTTCTGCTGCCAGTGTTCACCATTCAATTGTAGTCCTTCCGCTGTTTTGGCTACTCCTTGCTCTGCCAGAGAATTCATCAATTGCTGACTAAATTTATTCTGCCAGCCCAAGATCCAGATGGTACGATTAGCCGGTAAGCTCTGCAATTGATCATCTCGTACTACTTCCAATGAACCGGTTTGTGTTTTTTGCCAATAAGTAGCGAGTGTTTGGTACGCCTGCATTAGCTCCTCGCTAACATCGGTTGGCAATATCAATAATGGATTTTCTGCGCCGAATCCTTGCGATAAAGCGGAGGGAATTTCACGGCTATCCAGGCGACGAAATACATCAAATTGCGGATCAATATCAATTTGTACCGGACGTGTTGGAAAATCCATGGTTATTTGATGAATGGCTTGATCTATTTTGATCTGCATTTGCCGAGCAGCACTCTCCTCTGCCAAATGCACTGCAATCGGCACATTTAATAAATATGGCGCACCTGATTGGGTTTGCTTAATCACTGCTGTTAACTGATACCCTTGTTCTTTTGGTGTGGCTTGAGCACTTTCCAGCACTAGATTAGGTGCCCCACTCTGATAAACCCATTGCTGAAAAAAAGTTGAAAAATCCTGATCAGCTTGAGCATTAAACGTGATCAACAAATCATCAAACGTAGCCTGCTGAAACTGGTATTGCTGATAAAAAGCACGCAATACCTGCGTGAATTCTTCATCGCCTAACGTTTGGCGCAGCATATGAAACATCATCATAGTTTTGCCATAACCAATTGCCTCCGTGCTGGGGCTATGACGTGAAGTAAATTGGCTAATGGGAAAATCTTTTTCTTTGTCCACAAAATCTCGATATTTTTGCAGTACATCGCGCCGATACTCCACTCCTTTACCCTCTCGTTCACTCACCAGATGATCCGCCAAATAAGCGGTCAAACCTTCTGACCAATTGCCTTTGCGATAATCGACAAAAACGCCGTTACCCCAGTAGTTATGCAAAATTTCGTGCGGATAAGAAGTGTGCAAAATAAAGGGGAAACGTACCACGCGTGGTCCCAATAAAGTAAACGATGGCATGCCATATCCGGTTTCCCAAAAATTCTCAACCAGTGCGAATTTTGCATAAGGATACGGTCCAATCAGCTGGTTATACATGGCAATGTATCGTTCAGTAGCATCCAGATATTGTTGTGCTAGCGCCTCATCTGCACTGCGCAGATAAACATAGGCAGCAACTGGCCCGGTTGTTTGTTGATAACGCTGATAACGCCCCGCCACCAAATAAATGTCATCTTGAGGATGCTTTTCTTCCCAAACGATATGTCGAATCGTTGCTGTGGATTGTTCCTGCAGCAATTTGCCCTGGCTCACTCCATCCCAGCCAGCAGGCAATCGCACATCCAGGTGAAACGACACCATGTCTTCAGCAAAGCGAGGATACCAGGCAGTTGAGCTGGCCAAAAACACGCCTTCTTCAGCAATCAATCCTGGGGAATAACTAAAACTACGTGCATATTCCAGGCTAGGATCGCGCACTGCATGGTGAATTTGGCCGTTATATGTCAGCAAGAAAGAAGTTTGGCCTACTGGCAAAGTCACAGCATAACGCTTTAAAGGCACCAATCTTGCGTGGTTTGCCATTGGATCAGTTAGTTGTGTCACATTCGCATCACTCTTGTTCACAGCCACTGATAATGCCGCATGCAAGCTAAATTCCAGACGAGTGGCTGTTGTCTGACTGAGCATGTGCTCTGGGATATGAATACGATCTTCGACTTGTATCTCTGATGTAGCGGGCAATAGCTTAACTTTCAGTTGATGATGAAGTGGCTGTTCAGAAGCCAGCGCCACTGCACTACAAAACACACCGATTAAAACAAGAAAATACGGAATAAAACGGAAGGTATACGCCATAACGAAGTAAAAAAATTAACCAGAACGATTACACAAAAAATTGCTATCTTTTGCTATCAGACTCATTTAATACACAAATATTTCCAGTGATTTATCATAGCAAGAAAAATATTTAGTCATTGTCATCCAAATTGACTCATAATAGCCCGCTAATTGACACAAGTTCAGCAATTAACCAAACCGTACTATCATCAAACGGTAAGCGACCAATATATTCTATTTTTCTATCTGCATTGTTAAATCGAATCACCATCCACTCGCAGCGATTCTTAATACAGCAGGCCGCAAACATACCGATTAGTTCACACTCTATGTTTAAAAAATCCATTTCTGATGCATCATTTGCATGATGATAAAGCGCTAACACTGTTTACATGATTGATTGGTTATACACACTAGCCGGCGCTTTTACCGGTTTTATTATCGGATTAACCGGTGTTGGTGGGGGTGCATTGATGACTCCCATTTTGCTATTGTTTTTCGGGATATCCCCCACCACTGCTGTTGCAACTGATTTATGGTTTGCTGCCATTACCAAGTTGGCGGGTGCGCGCGTGCATCATAACAGCGGCAATGTCGACTGGCAGATCGTTAAACGTTTGTGGGCTGGTAGCTTGCCTATGGCTTCGCTGACAGTGCTTCTGATCAGTATGGGCGCACACATTGTTAAGGTGGACTGGCTGACCAAAGGTATCGGCATCATCGTATTGATTACGGCGATTGGATTATTAGTTGCTCCTAAATTAATCGCTTTTGCCAGAAAAAGACAAAGTAAGCAACCTAAGCGTTTTCAGACTATGCAAGCGATCCTAACTGTCTTTGCTGGTTTAGTGCTTGGAATATGTGTCGCCTTAACTTCTGTGGGAGCTGGCGTGCTGGGAAGTGTTACGCTGTTGTATCTGTACCCATTGCGTATCACCCCTCATCGATTGGTTGCGACTGAAATTGTCCACGCCATACCCTTGGCAATTATCGCTGGGCTGGGCTATTTATTTGCTGGAATGGTTGATGGGCATATGTTGATCAGCCTGCTGATTGGCTCAATACCAACAGTAATCATAGGCAGCAAATTGGCTAGTAAAATCACAGGGCGATGGATTCGCTACGCCCTATCAGTTGTACTGGCAACTGTAGGGCTCAAAGTGCTGTTATAACTTACAGCTGGCACTTACTCTATGATTTACGATAAGTACAATCTTTTTTGGTGCAATCTGCGTAGAGTGATAAAGAGTGATCCTGCAACTTGAACCCACGTTCTTTAGCAATTTTATTTTGGCGTTCCTCAATCGCTGGATCAAAAAATTCCTCGACATGCCCACACTGCAGACATACCAGGTGATCATGGTGATCCCCAGTGGCCAATTCAAATACAGCTTTGCCACTTTCAAAATGTTGACGCACCAGCAAACCTGCTTGTTCGAACTGGGTCAAAACACGATAAACTGTTGCCAGACCGATATCTTCATCTTCAGCCAGCAATTCCTTGTAAACATCTTCTGCCGAAAGGTGGCGCACGGCACTGTTTTCAAACAAATTTAATATTTTCAGGCGCGGGAGTGTGGTTTTCAATCCCATTGCTTTAAGATCTATACTTGTTAAATTTTCTGATTTACTCATATGTTTTTTTCACTCTAAAAATTTACTGTATCTATGAGACAATTAGAAAGTGCTAATCTTCACTAGAATTTATTTTTATTTACCCAGAGAAAATCTTGTACTCAACATCCGATACAATACTGATTACAATCACTTTTATACTTTATGCTGACGAGCAACCAACCATCCATACTACCCTATCCCAAATAGATTGAGAAATATTGGTTTGACATGCTTTCACTTTTCCCTCGACAGTTACTACTGCTGCTATTACTCCCACTCCTGACATACTGTTCCTATCTGCCGTCGTTTCCATACAAAATCGATATCCAGCAAGGTAATGTAGTGACTGAAGAAATGGTGGCAAAGCTCAAGCCGGGCATGACACGCTCACAAGTACGCTTTACCTTAGGCACCCCACTGGTAGAAGATGTGTTTCATCGAGATCGTTGGGATTATATCTATCGCATAGCACCTGAAGGGCGTGTAAAGAAAGAACAAAAACTGGCTGTTTTCTTTCAGAATGATCGATTAATCCGTATCCAAGGGGATTTTCCGCAACCTCCCGCTTTCGATACCGCTTCTTCCACTTTTTTTGCACCTGAAGAAAGCACATTCAAACTGCCTTCGGAGGAAAGCAACACAGAAACTGGTGCACCGGCAGAGCAACCAGGGATCGATTTTCTAAAAGAAAACCAGGAAAATTTTTACAGGAATTATTAATGACAGTATTAAATATAGCCGTTGCCGGCAGCACTGGCCGCATGGGACGAACCATTATGCAAACCATTGCCGAGGCGGATGATTTGCGATTATCTGCCGCACTGGAACAGCCCGACAGCGCTTATTTGTCACAAGATGCCGGCAGCTTGATAGGAACACCTAACGATATCATTATTCGTAGCGATTTTGCTGCTGCTTTGCTAGGCAGTGATGTATTGATCGACTTTACCCGCCCTGCTGGAACACTGGCGCACTTGGCTGTCTGCCGTCAACTCGGTATCAAGCTGGTGATCGGCACCACCGGCTTTTCTGCAGAAGAAAAGGAGATGATTCGCGCCGCAGCTTCAGATATCGCCATTGTGTTTGCGCCCAATATGAGCATTGGAGTCAATATCTTATTCAAGCTGCTTGAAGTTGCTACGCGGGCACTGCCTACTGGCTATGATGTTGAAATTATCGAAGCACACCATCGGCACAAAGTAGATGCTCCTTCCGGCACCGCTTTGCGCATGGGAGAAGTCATTGCTCAAACACAAGAAAAAGAGTTAGAAAAAGTGGCCATTTACGGGCGCGAAGGCCATACTGGTGAACGCGCTGCGGATACCATCGGTTTTTCTACCATCCGTGGCGGCGATATCGTAGGCGATCACACTGCGTTATTTGCCGGCATTGGCGAACGTCTGGAAATCACCCACAAAGCCAGTAGTCGCCAAACTTTTGCTGCGGGTGCTTTGCACGCCGCTCGCTTTCTTGCTAACCAATCCTCTGGGTTGTTTGATATGCAGGACGTGCTGGGATTGCGTTAATTACCCTCACGTTGCCACAAAACAACCTCAAGGAATCTTTGATTAACCTCGAATCTCGTCATTACGAATGAAGAGAAGCAACGCGACGTGGTAATCCAGCAGTAACGTCAGCAAGACGGAAAAGATACCTAGTTTCCTTCGTTGATACGGTTGCGCTGGATTGCTTCGTCAGTTTCACCGCCTCGCAAGGACGTTGTACTTTGTTGTTACAGTGTCAGTCTCTTCACCGTCATCGCGAAATCCGTAGGATTGTGGCGATCCAGCAATGCCGCCTACAGAAGAACATAAAGTGACTGATTTCCTTTGTTGTCACGGTTGCACTAGATTGCTTCTCATTTACGGTGATCGCAAAAACAAGATAATGGAAGTGCTGAATTACTTCACACCTACAGCGTTCACTGTGCAGAGGTTCCTTAATTTAACGACGTTTGCTGCCCCCTAGTAAACTGCCAAGAGCGCCACGCAATAACTCACGTCCCATGCGGCGTACTTCGCCTTTCACCACATTTTGTACTAAACCGTCATATTGCCCACCGCGCGGACCAGCGCGACCAAAGAGCGTTTCTTTGACAACTGATCCCATTTCTCCCAGCAAACTGCCATCCCGTTCATTAACAGCTGGATGTGCACCCGATCGGGTACGGGTATTTGTATCTTGTTGCTCATTTTGCTGCACCAATAACTCATAGGCTGATTCACGGTCTATCGGTGTGTCATATACACCCGCCACCAGCGAATCTCGGATAAGCGCTTGCCGCTGTGTATCACTAATTGGCCCAAGTTGGCTGCCTGGTAGCGAGACATAAACACGTTCGGTTTCACTGGGGCGTCCTTTGGCATCCAGCAGGCTGACCAGCGCCTCCCCTACTGCCAACTCGGTAATGGCGGTTTCAATATTCAACCCAGCTTTCGGACGCATGGTACTCGCAGCTGCTCTCACCGCTTTCTGGTCGCGTGGCGTAAATGCCCGCAACGCATGCTGCACACGGTTACCCAGCTGCCCCAATACTGAATCGGGAATATCCAGTGGGTTTTGCGTGGCAAAATAAACGCCGACTCCCTTGGAGCGTATCAGGCGCACCACCAACTCAATGCGCTCAATCAGCACCTTGGGCGCACCTGTAAACAACAGATGTGCTTCATCAAAAAAGAAGATCAACTTCGGTTTTTCCGGATCGCCAATTTCCGGTAAGCGCTCGAACAAATCAGACAATAGCCATAACAAAAAGCTGGCATACAAACACGGTGCAGTCATTAACTGATCTGCAGCTAGAATATTAATCACCCCTTGGCCACTTACCGTTTGTATAAAATCTTCGATGTCGAGCATGGGTTCGCCAAAAAACTGATCACCGCCTTGTGTTTCCAGCTGGAGCAATCCGCGCTGAATCGCACCAATACTGGCGGCGCTGATATTGCCATACTGCGTGGTAAAGCTTTTTGCGTTATCACCCGCATATTGCAGCATGGCGCGCAAATCTTTCAGATCGAGCAGCAGCAAACCATTATCATCTGCAATCTTAAACACCAGATTAAGCACGCCCGTCTGGGTATCGTTCAGATCCAGCATGCGCGCCAGCAACAGCGGCCCCATATCGGAAATGGTGACCCGCAGCGGATGCCCTTGTTTACCAAACACATCCCATAACGTAACAGGACAAGCCATTGGCTCTGGCAGAGGCACCCCACGCTCCCGCAATATATCTGCCAATTTGCTGCTGAGCTGCCCTTGTTGGCTAATCCCCGTCAAATCTCCTTTGACATCCGCCATAAAAACCGGCACACCAATACGTGAGAACCGCTCCGCCATCAGCTGCAATGTCACTGTCTTGCCCGTTCCGGTTGCACCAGTAATCAACCCGTGGCGATTCGCTAACTCCGGCAATAACTGGCATTGCGTTGCACCACGCTGCGCAATTAAAAGTGGCTCAACCATACACTCTCCGCCCATAAATTAAAAACAGTTTGATTATACAAGCAGCTGTAATAATCGGCAGTGACGCCCGTAATTAGAATGTTAAACTTCTGTGAAACTATTTACGTTGCCACTTCCTCATTAAAAATCAACTCAAAATGCTCGTTTGTCACGTATAAACCCCATTTTCTCACTGATTCTTGCCTTGAATTGACTGTCTCGCTAACATTCTACCGAGCTTCATCGGTATACAACAAACCCTCCGGAAAAGGTGGTGCATGAGATTATGTTACAAGTTAGTGAAGTACTATGTTGGCAGCGCCAACAACACAGTCAATGATATTTAATTGGTAGCGCACCCACCAAATTACATTATTTTTACAGTGCATCGAATAAAGTTTGTACCATCTAAGTTCTCGAAATAAAACACGTTGCACAGCAAACACCATAGGTGAGCGCACACAATTTACTATTGAGCTAGAAATAAAGTGTTTTCAAAAAGATATTGCTTTCGGTGAAAAATTTATAAAGTAGATATAAGAATCTTCATGGCGACTTATGCAATTGGTGATCTTCAGGGTTGCCATCAACACTTTCTTGAGTTACTGGATCATATTGGTTTTAATGCCACCCGAGATCGATTATGGCTGGTAGGCGATATTGTTAATCGTGGGCCAAATTCACTAGCATTATTGCGAATGTTACGAAAGTTAGGCGATGCCGTGGTGATGGTGCTCGGTAATCATGATCTTCATCTGCTAGCTATTGCGGCTGGCACAGCTCAACAAAAAGCAGGTGATACACTGCAACCTATTCTGGAGGCGCCAGATAGTGAAACACTATTGTATTGGTTAAGACAGCAGCGATTATTCTATTGTGAGGATGAGTATGCGCTGGTGCATGCCGGGTTACTACCTGCTTGGTCTGTTGAGCAAGCAGCAGAGTTAGCGCAAGAGGTTGAAGCTGTGTTGCATGGAGAGCAATTCCAGATATTTTCTCGCTCGATGTACGGCAACACACCTAATTATTGGCAAAATACATTGCAAGGAGAAGATCGCTGGCGTGTTGTGATAAATGCCATGACACGGATGCGCGTTTGCTCACCAGATGGAATAATGAATTTTTCTTACAAAGGCACTCTTGCCGCTATTCCACCTGGGTTATTGCCCTGGTTTGAACTTTCTCCGCGCGCCAGCAAAGATACGACTATTGTATTCGGTCACTGGTCCGCATTGGGGTTACATCTAACACCCAATCTGATTGCACTGGATACGGGTTGCGTTTGGCAAGGTTGCCTCACTGCTGTTCGATTGGAGGATAGGAAGATCTTTCAGGTGCCCTGTGCACCACACTCATAATTTATTTGAGAAATTTATCAAGAAAATTAGATTAATCTCAGCGCGATGTTTGCTCTTTTTTAGAGAGATGTTGAGCGTATTTCAAGCGATAAAGCCTGCGCAATTGCTTGTTCAGCCAATCGCGCCAGCTCGCGACGATTTTTATCGATACCGGCAATAGGCGTAATAAAATTTAATTCTGCCTGAATTTCTGGCTCGTTCAGTATCTGCATTAGCGATTGCAATAATGTTTCTGTCACATAAAGTACGCTGGTATTGCGAGAACCATCATGATTCTTATAACGAATTGCAACCGGGCATAACCAGCTTTCCGCGGATACCGCAGATTGCAGCAGCGCAGCATGAAAGTGCCGCAGTACCTCACCATTGCAAGTCGCACCCTCGGGAAATAATGCAACTGAACCACCAGCTTGCAGGATGTCCTCTATTTGCTGATTAATCCGTAGTGTATCGCCCCGTTTCCCTCGCTGAATAAACAGCGTACCCGCATTGCTACATAATCGCCCCAAGAAAGGCCAGGCTTTGATTTCTTTTTTTGCTACAAAACGTACGGGATGCGAAGCCAGCATAACAATAATATCTAGCCAGGAAGTGTGGTTAGCTACAAAGAGCACACCTTGCTGCTGACAAATAGATGGCATCATATTGACAGTCAACTGGATATTGAGAATATGTAAAAACTTCTGCGCCCATTTGCAAATCATGTGATGTTTGCGAGTGGTACTAACGTGAGGAAGTAGCAGGGATTGCAGCAAGCCAGATGCAACATGCAGCAACAATCTGACTAGCCGAATACTTTTAACGAATCTGTTTACTTGAGTGGTAGCCACAACAAACAGCAGATGGATTGAATTTAAAAGATATAGAGAATTAATTTATTTCAATATTTTCTGTAAACAACTTGTTTGGATTGTCTTAGTATCTCTCACATCTCTTAAATCCATTACCAAAGGCGACTACCGAAAGCTTCGAAGTAACGCTGGCCAATTTCATCACGGTCATAACGATGATTCTGGCCGCCGCGATAAGCAATCTTCAATGTCCCCATCAGTGAGGCGAGTTGTCCTGTTTCTTGCCAATCCATGCCTTGAGCAATCCCGTACAGTAATCCAGCGCGATAAGCATCGCCACAACCTGTAGGATCAACTATTTTCTCGGGACGAACAGGTGGAATATGAAATTGTTTACCTTGCGCGTAAATCACCGAGCCTTCCGGCCCCTTAGTTTCAACCAGTGCATTCACTTGGGTTGCCAACTTGTTCAATGTACTACCTGTCAATGATTGCAACAATTGCGCTTCATAATCATTGACCGCGATGTAATCAGCTTTTTTGACGAAATCGAGTAATTCGTCGCCGTTAAACATCGGCATCCCTTGGCCAGGATCGAATATAAATGGAATTCCTGCTTCATGAAATTGCTGAGCATGTGCCAACATACCCTCTCGACCATCCGGTGCGACAATCCCCAAATTAACATCTGCTGCATCTGTCACATTATTTTGATGAGAGAAGTTCATAGCACCTGGGTGAAAAGCTGTAATCTGGTTATCATCCAGATCTGTAGTAATGAATGCTTGTGCTGTAAAAGAATCCTTTATTTGACGAATATGCGTTTGTGCCAATCCCAGTTTCTCCAGTCGATAGGCATAGGGTTGGAAATCATCACCGACTGTTGCCATGATCAATCCTTTGCCATCCAGCATTTTTAGATTATAAGCAATATTGGCAGCGCACCCTCCAAATTCCCGGCGCATTTCAGGCACTAAAAATGCTACGTTTAATACATGGATTTTGTCCGGGAGGATATGGCGTTTGAAACGATCTTCAAATACCATAATTGTGTCATAAGCAATCGAGCCGCAAATCAGAGTATGCATATTAGTTCAAAATTGTTGTCTACAAAAATTAAATCAGCTTACTGGATTCCACACTAAATCAAGCTCTCGAGCAGCCTTGACATCATCTATTTTTTGTACAGGCATATCATGAGGAGCCGTTTTAACCAGATCGGGTTGTGTCGCAATTTCATCTAAAATTTCTTTCATTGCAGCGATAAAGCGATCTAATGTCTCTTTGGATTCGGTTTCTGCCGGCTCAATCAACAAGCATTCTGGTACTAACAACGGGAAGTAGACAGTGGGTGCGTGAAAACCTTTGTCTAACAGGCGTTTAGCCAAATGCATAGCTGTTACACCCGTTTTATCCTTGATGTCTTTCATGGTGACAACAAATTCATGGCTGGCACGCCGCGTTGGGAAAGCAAGCTCAAATCCCAATTTTCTCAATTCAACCATCAAGTAATTAGCATTTAATGTGGCATATTCTGCCAGTCGGAACATACCTTCTGCTCCCAGCAATCTGACATAAACATAAGCACGCAACAACACCCCAGCATTGCCCATATGTGCAGATAGACGACCAATAGATTGTGGGCAATCTTTTTCTGTCAACCAGCGATAAACCCCTTGTTCACGCGCCACAATGGGTATTGGCAAATAAGGTAGCAAACATTCTGCCACCCCTACCGGTGCAGCACCTGGTCCACCCCCACCATGCGGAGTTGAGAAAGTTTTGTGCAAATTCATATGAATCACATCAAACCCCATATCTCCGGGTTTGACTTTGCCAATCACGGCATTCAGATTGGCACCATCGTAATACAGCAAGCCTCCTGCTTCATGCACGATCCGGCTCATTTCCGCTACTTTTTTCTCAAATACGCCCAGCGTGGAAGGATTGGTTAGCATGAGCCCGGCTGTTTTCGGACCAACTGCTGCTTTCAAGGCTTCCATATCCACATCCCCTTCCCGATCGGTAGGGATTTCAATGACCTTGTAACCGCTCATGGTGGCAGTGGCAGGATTAGTACCATGCGCCGCATCCGGAATAATAATTTCGGAGCGTTCTGTATCGCCACGTGCGTCATGGTAAGCCCGAATCATGGTGATACCGATCAATTCGCCCTGAGCACCAGCCATAGGATTAAGACTGACAGCAGCCATGCCCGTCACATCTTTCAAAATTTCCTGCAATTCATACATACAAGCCAGGAATCCTTGCCCGGTATCTTCTGGCGCCAGAGGATGACGCGCTAAAAATTGTGGCAACATGGCCAGAGCATTACTAGCACGTGGGTTGTATTTCATCGTACAAGAGCCTAGCGGGTAAAACTCTGTATCGATTGAAAAATTCTTCTGAGACAGGCGCGTATAGTGGCGCACGGTGTCCATTTCAGAGACTTCTGGCAATAACGGAGGAGATTTACGCTTCAGATTATCCGGAATATTATTTTTAGTTGGCCGTGTTTTAGGCGCCTGAGAATAATTCAGACGATTCTTACGAGAATGTTCAAATATCAACATATTTTATCTTTATCGGTAAACGGAATTGGCATAACACAAATTGTCTTGGGCAAGTGCTTTTTCAAACAGCCAAAATTTGGCGCAACGCTGCAACATACTTATCCAAATCTTCTGTTGTTTTTGTTTCTGTTGCACAAATCAACAAGGTATCTTTTAACTCAGGATAATAGGGTTCAAGCAATACGCCTCCAAGAATACCTTGCGCTTTAAGCTGATCCAGCACCTTATCTGCAGCAACAGATAATTGCAGAACAGCTTCATGAAAAAATGGACTGTGAAATACTTTTTTAACACCTGACAATGTTTCTAACTGTTCCACCAGTGTAAGTGTATTGGCATGCGCCTGAGCAGCCACTCGGTACAATCCTTCTGGGCCAAGTAGGGACATATAAATTGTGGCGGCTGTTACCATCAAACCCTGATTGGTACAAATGTTGGAAGTCGCTTTAGAACGGCGAATATGCTGTTCTCTTGCCTGCAAAGTAAGTGCAAATCCTTCCTTGCCAGCAATATCCGTTGTTCGGCCGATGATACGTCCTGGCATTTGGCGTACTAGTTCTTGTTTACACGCCATAAAACCAAAATAAGGGCCACCACTAGAAAGAGGAATGCCTAACGGCTGTCCTTCCCCAACCACGATATCAGCTCCTTGTTTCCCCCATTCTCCAGGAGGAGTCAGCATGGCTAAGGTAGTTGGATTCACCACTGCAATAGCAAGTGATTGTTTGGTATGTGCCCAATCAGCTAGTGCATCAACTTGCTCAAGCACCCCAAAAAAATTAGGTTGAGGGATCACCAGTGCAGCAAATTCTTCTTGCGCAAATTGCTCTAATTGATCAAGCGTTACTTGGCCAGTGGCAGCATCATACGGAACTTCAACCACTTCAATCGCCTGATTTTTTACAATGGTACGGACTACGCGTCGATAAATTGGGTGAACAGTTTGCGGAATAAGAATGCGCCGAGAAGAACGATGTTGGCGCACTGCCATTAATGCAGCTTCAGCCAAAGCTGACGCTCCGTCGTACAAACTGGCATTTGAAACATCCATGCCAGTTAAGGAGGCCATCATGGTTTGGTATTCATAGAGCAGCTGCAATGAACCTTGACTTGCTTCTGCCTGATAAGGCGTATAAGAAGAATAAAATTCTCCGCGAGTAGTAAGCTGCCAAACGGCGGCTGGAATATGATGCTCATAAGCACCAGCACCGATAAAGTTGAGATGAAATCCATCTTGTTGTGCACGCTCATACATGAGACGAGTAATTTCCATCTCGCTCATACCGCTTGGTACATGAGTCAAATTCTCATTGCGCAACTCAGCAGGAATTTCATCAAATAATTCGTCGATAGATTCAGCGCCAATGCTGGCGAGCATTTCTGTGATATCTTCTTTTGTATGGGGAATAAATGGCATGTTAGCTAGTAATTATCCAAAAAAACCTTAAAAAATTAATACTGTTTGTTAAGCTACAAACCTATAGATCACTATTAATCTGCTTCACTTGCTAACAATTCCTCGTAGCCACTGGCATCAAGCAGCGCATCAATTTCAGCAGTATTAGCAGGCTTAAGTTTAAACAGCCAAGCTGAATAACAATCCTCATTTACTTTTTCCGGTGAAGATTCCACCTCCTCATTCACAGCCACAACCTCGCCGCTAATAGGTGCATAAATATCGGATGCTGCCTTAACAGATTCCACCACTGCACAATCTTCCTCCAAGGCTAAACTACGTCCTACTTCAGGCAGCTCTACAAACACCATGTCTCCTAGCAATTCTTGGGCATGCTGTGTGATACCTATGGTTGCAGTGCCATCTGCTTCCAATCTGATCCATTCATGTGATTTTGCATATTTCAGCTCTGCAGGAATGCTCATGTATTTATTACTCCCAAATCAAATTAAAAATTTAACGATAGTTCGTGTTGTATTGATATAACAGCTTAAACCAGGACCTTGCCATTGCGTACAAACGGATATTTAACAATTTTCGCTGCCAATTGTTTATTGCGCACCTCTACATACACTTGTTCGCCTACGGCAACGCCTAGCGGCACACGTGCCAATGCAATTGATTGATTTAATGTGGGGGAAAAACCACCACTGGTAATTTCTCCTTCTCCCGCATTTTCTGTTTGCTGAGTGATAATTTTTTGATGATTACGCAATACGCCTTTATCCAGCAAGACTAACCCAACTAGTTGTTGATTGACTGTTTTTGCAAGCAAGGCTGATTTACCAATGAAATCACGTTCACTTTTTAGGTCGACTGTCCAGCCTAGGCCAGCTTCAAAAGGATTAATGGTTTCATCCATATCTTGGCCATAAAGATTCATGCCTGCTTCCAAACGTAAAGTATCTCTTGCTCCTAAACCAGCAGGCACCACCCCGACTGCATGTAATTTTTGCCAAAAATCAACTGCTTGATCAGCAGGCAAAGTAATTTCAAAACCATCTTCACCAGTATAACCGGTACGCGCAATAAAATAATCACCATGCGTCACTGATTGGAATGGCTTCAATTCCTCTGTATCTGCCTTACAATCTGGAATAATTTGCCACACCTTTGCGCGCGCGTTAGGGCCTTGCACAGCAATCATTGCTAGATCACGACGAGGAGTAATGGTTAATTCAGGTGCATATTGTTTAGATTGTTGCGCAATCCAATCCAGATCTTTATCTGCTGTTCCTGCATTTACGACCAGGCGAAACCAGGATTCGGATAAGAAATAAATAATCAGATCATCGATAATGCCCCCGGTTGGATTCAGCATGCAGGTATAGAGTGCCTTACCAGGAACAGTTGATTTATCGATATTATTTGCTACCAACGTACGCAAAAATTGACGTGCTTGCTCACCATGCAGATCGACACTTAGCATGTGAGAAACATCAAACATGCCGGCATCACGTCTAACTGCATGATGCTCATCTAATTGTGAGCCGTAATGTAGAGGCATATCCCAGCCTCCAAAATCCACCATTTTTGCCTGCAAGGCACGATGTGTTGCATTCAGAGCAGTTGTTTTCAGCATCTGTTTTTTTCTCAAAGTAAAAAGAAGAAAGTTATCTGTATTATTTCAACATCAATATTTATGCTTTATGGTCAAGTTGCCAAGCAATTAAGATGAACCATCCCTTCTGTTCTTTTACCTGAGAGTTTCTACGAATAATCGCGTGCCCCTTCGGTGGCCGAAGCAATCCTCAGCGCTCTCCAGATTGCCAATCATAAGCAGTTGCATGAGCTTTACAGCTGTACCTGAGCGATTCCGGGAAGTTGCGCCTTCGGTGGCGTTGTCTTTGTTAGAATACAACGCTCTCTCCTGCTTAGATAAAATATAGCAGGTCGAACTATACTCTAGCTCATGACATTAAGACAAGATGAAACCTTGCATACAAGCACAAAAAGTACCATTTAATCCGTAACTTGACAATTTTGTGTCGAGAAATTGCTTAATCACTTCTTCTCATCAATATTTTGAGTTGAACTAGCACCAAAAGATTATTCATACTTCTTCCTCTCCCTATAATATTCAAATAAAAATAATATTTTTTTTGAACAAAATTCAGAGTTTCGACATCAAAATACGCTCACTATATTTTTCATGCTATAAAGCTGCTGTGGTGTGAAGGAATTAGTTCAAAAATAATAATTAGCAAGAAAACAGAATTCATGCAAAATAAATATTTTGCATGGGTTATTAATATAGAAATGACAATACAGATAGTTTCTCAGAGATTTCCCTATACAATTAGCCACGGAAATCAGGATTAAAGCCTTCAGATTATTGAATAAGCAGGAAAGGAGAACAGTTTGGGTCGTGGATTTTATACCATCATGGGGGCACAATTCTTTTCATCTTTGGCGGACAACGCATTATTGGTTGTCGCAATTGCCTTACTGATTGATCTGCACGCTCCTGAATACCTCACCCCCATACTCAAATTCGTATTCGTACTGTTTTATGTGTTATTTGCACCCTTTGTCGGTGCATTTGCTGACTCCATGGCTAAAGGTTGGGTCATGTTTATCAGCAATTCAATCAAGATTATTGGTTGTATTTTGTTATTTTTTGCTGCTCACCAGATTTCCGCACTAGGTGCCTATGCAATTGTTGGCTTAGGCGCTGCCGCTTATTCCCCAGCAAAATACGGTATCCTCACTGAATTACTCCCACCAGAAAAACTGGTGATTGCTAATGGCTGGATGGAAGGATTGACTGTAGGCTCCATTATTCTTGGCACAGTTATTGGGGGCCTATTAATCACACCTTCTATTGCAGCAGTTTTACTCACAATCAATCTTCCCTTGGTGAATACTGCGGTCGATGCCAGCATCATTATTATCATGCTGTTTTACCTCATTGCTGCGATCACCAATCTGTTCATACCCGATACTGGTATAGATCATCGAATACTCAAGAAAAATCCGATTTCTCTATTCCACGATTTTGTAACCTGTGTCAGGTTATTGTGGTCTGATAAATTGGGCCAAATTTCATTGGCCGTGACCACCTTATTTTGGGGAGCAGGCGCTACCCTGCAATTTATTGTCTTGAAATGGGCTGAAGTCGCACTTGGATACGCACTCAATAAAGCGGCCTTGCTACAAGGAGTGGTAGCAGTTGGTATCGCATTGGGAGCTGTTTTAGCAGCAAAACTAGTTTCATTACGGCGCTCACTGGACGTTATCCCCATTGGTATTCTTATGGGCATTGTTGTTATTTCAATTGTGTTCGTGCGCGACGTTTGGTTAGCGGTTATCTTGCTCGTTATTATTGGAGGGCTTGCTGGCTTTTTTGTGGTGCCGATGAATGCACTATTACAACACCGTGGTCACATTTTAATGGGTGCTGGGCACTCCATTGCGGTACAGAACTTCAACGAAAATCTAGGTATTCTCGCCATGCTATCGCTATATGCACTGCTTATCTGGTTTGACGTGCATATTTACATTGTTATTGCCTTGTTTGGATTATTTGTGTCGGTAACCATGATCATGGTGCGTAAGTGGCATCTAAGCAATCAAAGCAAGCAAGATTCGCTACATCTGATAGGCACGCAGGAAAGGCAATTTTAAGATGAACAGTTAGTAACCTTCCTGTCGCACTTTCTCAAATAAACAAATTGCCACAGCTGCCGTCACATTAAGAGATTCTGTATTTCCTGGCATGGGTATCATGACACGTTGATGAACTGCTTGCAGTAACGCTTCGGATATGCCCTTTCCCTCATTACCAAACGCGAACATAACTGATCCACGTAAATCTACCTGATAAAGATTGGTAGCACCACTTAGTGCCGTTGCGATAACCACTCCCTTAAACTGAGTAGCAATCTGCACCAGGTTTGTGTTTTCATGAATTCCTAGAAAAAAATGAGCGCCCATCCCCGCTCGCAATGTTTTTGGTGACCAGCTATCAGCACAATCAGCTGATAAAAACACATCTTTTATGCCTGCTGCAGCCGCAGAACGCAAAATTGAGCCTAAATTGCCTGGGTCCTGAATCGTCTCCAGCATGATACAAAAGGAATTTTCATAACCATCCACAAATACCGACTGAGGAATATGAATAAGCGCCATCACTCCAACTGGTGTTTTGACTGGAGAGAGTTGATTAAATAGTGTATCGCTTAGCTGCAGGCAATTATCACTCTCGTAAATTTCGCTAAATTCGCTAAATAATTGTTTAATTTCAGGATGTTGAGAACCAGCGTCACTGACAATTAATAGCTCAGGTGCTTGCCCTGTGGCCAAATAAACTTGCAACAAATGGATACCGTCAAGTAACGCTAACCCTTCATGACGACGTTGTTGTGCCGAACGCTGCAGCTTGAATAGTCGTTTAAATAAAGGATGTGCACGAGAAGTAATACGCCGCATTTTGCAAACAATGCCTGTCTGAAAACCAATAGCTAATCATCAGAACAAATGTATTTTATTGGTGTTGGAATAAAGAAGATACAATCCGGTCTTGACTACCTACCTCGCAAAAGGCAGAATACGCGCTCTATTATAGAGTCATGTGGCGAATTAGCTCAGTGGTTAGAGCAGCGGAATCATAATCCGTTGGTCCGGGGTTCAAATCCCTGATTCGCCACCACCCTCCTCTTTTCAGTATTTTTCTCAAAGCTCGTTAACCAATACACAATACATAACGAGAATCAATCTAGCGCTTCCGAATTAAGGGAGCCACAACCAGCCAAATCTGATTGACTACAGGAAGGCAATTTGGACGATAAATCACGTAATGCCGTACGCAAACCCTCCTCTAATACTGGATGATAAAATGGTATGCGTAACAAATCCCAGACGTTTAAAGATTGACTGATTGCCAAAGCCAGCAAGTGCGCAAAATGTTCTCCTGCTGGCGCATATATTTCCGCACCCAACAACTGCCCATTATTCGCAGCTGCATATACCCGTAAAGCACCGCGATTACGCTGTGCTGAACGCGCTCTGCCTTGATTAGCAAAAGAAACTTCTCCAATCTGAATGTTTTGCTGATCAAGCGTATGGAAAGGTTGACCCACCACCGCAATATCAGGCTCAGTAAATACAATAGCTAATGGCACACGCCGTTTAAAGCAAATTAATTCTTCACTCGTAGCGTTCAAACCTGCAATATGGCCATCATCTGCCGCTTCATGCAACACCGGAAAGCGTTTATTAACATCACCAGCCAAGAATATTGGCAAATCCGCAATTTGTAACGTTACTGGATCAATGGATGGCAATCCCTTCTCATTGAGCGCAATTCCTAATGCCTCCAAGCCAATATCATCGATATTAGGCCGTCTCCCCAATGCGGCCAGCACACTCTCAACCTCTACCTTGTGAGTTTCTGTATGCACAGTAATCGTATGATTAGAGGAATTAGTGGTAACTGTTGCTCTACCTCCCAAATGCAGTGAGAACTCTTCTGACAACGATTTCACAGCAACTTGATTAATCACCGGATCGCTTATCCCTCCTACAAATTCGCGTGACCCAAAACCTGTAATTTGTACATCAAGTCTGGATAATGCTTGCGCCATCTCTAAACCGACTGGCCCCATGCCAATTACCGCCATACTCTTAGGGAGTACCTCCAGTTCGAACAGTGTATCGGTTGTTAACAGGCGTTCACCCAGCTGTGGCCAGCTATCAGGAATAATAGGACGAGATCCTGTCGCAATGATGATGCTGCGCGTGCTTAATTGCTTTCCATTCACACTAACTTGATCAGGCGACAGAATACGAGCACGCCCGGATATGGCGCGTTCGTCTAATTCATCTGTTGTTTTAACCGTACTACTGACGAAATCATCACGCAATTTGCGCAGGCGCTGTAGAACCTTGCGAGTATTCAATCCAAGTTGATCTGCGCCTGTAATACCGAATTCGTCAAAACTACGACGTCGATGAAACGCATTAGCGGCCTCAATTAATAATTTGGAGGGCATACAACCAACGCGTGCGCAGGTTGTTCCCCATGGCCCATCATTGATAATGACAAAATTATCAGTGCGCTTTCTGACTTCACGTAACGCGGACAGTCCGGCTGTTCCTGCTCCTATAATGACCACATCAAATTTGTGCATTGGCAATTAGTCTCCAATTATTTTGTATCGATATTTATATCTACACTTGCATCTATTCTACATGCAATCCACTTACCATTTTCCGAGCTGCTAAATTCTATTAATTGCAGTCTGATGATACTTATCTTTCTTGTCAATTAAGTTTATCGGTATAATTCTTATTAGTTGCTTTAACCAATTCTCTTTTTCTGTTAGGAAATTACCAATTATTACAAGGAGTAGAATTTGGTACGATCGCCCGTTCGTATTGCCATTACAGGTGCAGCAGGACAAATTAGCTATAGCTTATTATTTCGAATAGCTGCTGGAGATATGTTGGGCAGTAATCAACCAGTCATTCTTCAGCTACTCGATATTCCTGCAGCTAAAAAAATATTAGATGGGGTCGTAATGGAGCTGCAGGATTGTGCATTTCCTCTGTTAGTTGACATTATTGCCACTCATGATCCCCTTGCCGCATTTGATCAAGTAGACATTGCTATCCTGGTGGGTGCTCGCCCACGCAAACAGGGCATGGAACGTAAAGATCTACTGCAAATAAATGGCGACATCTTCAAAAGACAAGGTCAGGCACTCAATCAAGTCGCCAAACGTGATGCAAAAATTCTGGTTGTTGGTAATCCTGCTAACACCAACACTTTGATTACTATGTCTAACGCACCTGATTTACCTGCTGAAAATTTTTCAGGCATGTTGCGACTGGATCATAACCGTGCCTTATCACAAGTTGCCATGAAACTAGCACAACCTGTTAGCAGCATCAGAAAAATGATTGTATGGGGCAACCACTCCTCTACTCAGTATCCTGATCTGTATCATGCTGAAATTGATGGTACCAAAGTAACGCATCTGATTAATGATCAAGCATGGATTGAAGATTATTTTATTCCCACGGTACAAAAACGGGGGGCAGCAGTCATTGAAGCACGCGGTCTATCGAGCGCAGCCAGTGCGGCTAACGCGATTATTGATCACTTGCATAGTTGGTTTTTGGGAACCAGGGAAAATGACTGGACAACTATGGGGATTTTATCGGATGGCAGTTACGCCATACCGGCAGGTGTAATTTATGGTTTCCCGGTTGTCTGCACAGATAGCAAGAGAAAAATTGTATCTGGCCTTGAGATCGACTCGGTTTCGCGTATGCGACTCACAGCTGCCTACGAAGAACTTGTACAAGAACGAGACGCTATCAAGCAGTTATTACCTTAGCAGTAATAGAAACAATCGAGCATAGCTAAGAATAATTACTGAAAAACATCAAAAAATGCCGATGAGGTAGCTAAACTTCAGGAGAAAAATGTTAGTCAACAGAAAAGTAGTATCGTTTATGTACGAATAACGCTGACAATTTTCCAGAAACCTTTAACTTATAATTGACGAAGAGATGCCAGTACTTCCTCTGCATGTCCGGGCACTTTAACTTTGCGCCACTCCTTATACAGCTTGCCTTCCCGATCTAGAATAAAAGTACTACGCTCTATTCCGCGTACTTGTTTACCATACATATTCTTCATTTTGATCACGTCGAATAGCTGGCATACTGATTCCTCTGCGTCACTCAGTAATTCATAGGGCAGGCTATATTTTTCCTTAAATTTTTCATGTGATTTAAGCGTATCACGAGATATACCAACTATTTCACAATTTTCTTGTACAAACCCCGAATAAAGATCTCTGAATTGTTGGCTTTCATTGGTACAGCCCGGCGTATCGTCTTTCGGATAAAAGAAAATCACCACATATTTACTCGTTATATCTGACAAACGAAATTGCTTATCGCTCGTGGATGCCAGCTCAAAATCAGGAATGCGGTCTGCATCCATATCAATATGATTAATTTATTAGACCAATAATAAAATTTATGGAATAACGCGATCAATAGTAATAGAAACATTTTCTGCCCCGATCTTGACTGGTTCACTATAACCTTCTAGATCACCACTTGAAGGTACCGCTTGGCCAGTTTTGCTAATACGAGCCTCGATCACTACTTCCGGTAAACTCGAAAGCTTCATCATGGGTGTCATCGCCATATTGTCATCCAGCTTGAAATCAGCAGGCAGATCTTTAGCTTGTAATCGCAGAATAGCTAGCGGCATTTTCGAACCTTGGCTAGCACGTGCGAAAATAAAAAGAATATCATCCTTTGCCACTTTATCCGCTAATGCGGCATCCAGAGCAACCGAACCTGAAACACTTGGCACACCACTATTAGGTGCAGGTTGGCTCTCATCAGCCACAGGTGCTTCTTGTGTTTCTGAGTCAGTTGATTGTGTATTTTGTGCACTCGAAGTATTTGAGCTTTGCGCAAATTGCATGGCCATGGGCATATCGCCACCACCTCCCGCAGCTAATCTTCTGGCTTGATTAATACTGTCACTGACTGATCGATAAAAATCAGATTCCTTCATCTCTTCAGGCATGGCATTTAATAGTCGCTGCCAGTAACCAACCGCGTGACTGTACTGTTCCTGCTCAAATTCTAACGAGCCAGCCAAAGCTAACGCCTTAGGATAATTGGGATCAACTTCGAGTGCCTGCTTAATTAATTTCTCCGGTTTGCCACGCAAACTACCATTATTAGCCATTGCTAACATATCCGCATAGTCACTCATGAAACGAGGATTATCTGGCACCCGGTCAACTAATTGAGCATAGGCGGCTGCAGCTTCATCAAAGCGTTGCATACTGCCATAAGAACGCCCTAACATGATCCAGCCTTCTATGTCATCGGGGTTATCTTTCAAACGTGCGGCCAAGCTATCTACCATAGCTCTGATTTCATGATCGGAAGGCATGCCATCCGCACCAGCCCCCTGAAATTGTGTCGCACTCGCAAGCTGTGCTTGTGAGAGTAAACCTCGCGTATCTCCTATTTCCAGATATAAATAAATGGCAACCAGTGGAATAAATAGGGTAAGCATCACGCTCATCCCAACCCCACGACGATTAGTAGTAGTTGGATGCGCTATTTCCTCTTCATCTGACACATCCAGCAGCATGCGTTTTTGCAATTCTTGCTTACTTAGCTCGTACTGCTCTTGAGAAAGAATATCGTTGCGTAAATCTCGCTCTAATTCTGCAAGTTGATCTCGATAAATGGTGACATTTGCAGCTTGACGCTCTATCAAATGGCGCTGTCTATGTTTTTCTCCTCGCCATAAAACAGGAATAATAAATAGTAATGCTATCGTAATAAATATACCGGCGATAACCCAAAATATCGTCATATACTTTAATCCTTGTCCATTTCTTTGATAAGAGATTCAGCTCGTAAACGTTCCTTGTCCGTTAGTGTAAGCTCAGCTTCTTTTGTTCTACCGCGGTGTTTTAAATAAAAGATTAGGGCAAAACCACCCACCAGTAGTAAGGTAAATGGACCTAACCACAACAACCACGTGGTTGGCTTAAAGGGAGGATTGAAAAGTATAAAATCTCCATAACGAGCAACCAGAAAATCGATGATTTCCTCATCACTTTTATTCATTTTCATCTGCTCTCTGATTTCATTGCGCATATCAACTGAAAAATCAGCACGTGATGCAGCTAACGTTTCATTTTGACAAACCAAACAGCGTAGATTCTCTGCCAGCTTATTCAGGCGCTTTTCCAACTCAAGATCTTCCGCAACTGGAACTGCTTCGTTGGCATAAAGATTGCCTTGAAAAGAGAAAAAAGATAAAGCAAGTGCTATCAGACAATATTTCAGTAGATCAGTGCTCATTGTGCTCGCAACTCTTATTAAATTAGCTTTTTAATTCATTGATTAACGGCAAAATCTTATCGGTTAAAGATTGAACTGTTACCGGACCGATATGCTTATATCTAATCACCCCTTGTTTATCAATGACATAAGTTTCTGGCACACCATAAACACCATAATCAATACCCACCTTGCCATCAGCATCTACCACACTTACTTCATAAGGATTACCAAACTGTTTCAGCCATTGCATGGCAGTATCGCGCTGATCTTTATAATTCAAGCCATAGACAGGCACGATGCCTAATTTTGAAAGCTCCACTAAAACTGGATGTTCATCACGACAGGCCACACACCAAGAAGCCCAAACATTGAGCATCCATACTTTACCCAGATTATCCTCAGATGAAATCGTCTTGCTAGGATCTTCCAATTGATGCAACTGAAAAACTGGAGCAGGTTTATCAATTAATGGTGAGGGTACTTGCCGGGGATTAAGCGTCAAGCCAATCCCCAAGAAGATAACCAATACGAGAAAAATTCCGAGAGGTAACAAAAACCGCATTATATTTTACTCCCCTCTTCCGTAAGTGCCGCCGCGTTAACCGTTACCTCTGTTGCTGGCGCTGGTGAAATATTGCTAGACACCTCTGGGCCAGTAACTATCGTTTCCTTATGCGTAGTACTTTTCTTTTTCTTGATTGGCAGACGATAACGACGATCACTAACAGACAGTATTCCTCCCAACGCCATCAAGATACATCCTATCCATATCCAGTTAACAAAAGGTTTGTGATAGACGCGCACGATCCAGGCTCCATTTTCTAAAGGTTCACCCATCGCAACATATAAATCGCGAAACAATCCCATATCAACCGAAGCTTCGGTCATAGGCATACCGGAAGCTGCATAGACTCTTTTCTCTGGTTTTAGATCTCTTATTTTTTTATCGTTTTTGAAAATTTCTATCTTTCCTAGCGTCGAACTGTAATTAGGACCTTCTAGTGGCTCGGTGCCGTTAAATTTAAAAGTGTAATCCTTCAATGTGACGACATCGCCTATTTCCATCCGTACGTCTTTTTCAATTTCATAGCCATTAACAAGAGCGACACCAATCACAAAGACAGCAATACCAATATGAGCGCAGTGCATGCCATAATAACTTCTTGACTGCCTCAATAATTTGGTCATTAACCCACCTTCGCCACTATTGCGTAATCGGTGTCTGAAATTAATAACCACACTAGCAATCACCCAGAAAGCAAGTAATAAGCCGAAACTAACCATTGGTTTCCACTCACCCATGAAGAATGGCGCAATTATTGCCATAATCAGGCTGACGACGAAAGCCCATTTCAACAACACAACTAGATCTGGCAAGCTAGCTTTCTTCCAGCGCGCGACTGGACCAACGCCAATCAGAAAAATAGCAGGTGCCATTAAAGGAACAAATACTGCTTCAAAGTAGGGAGGCCCGACAGAGATTTTTCCTAAATCAAGTGCATCCACTAGCAACGGGTACAACGTCCCTAACATGACACTTCCTGCAGCTACCAACAACAATACATTATTGGCTAACAAAGTTGTTTCGCGCGACACCAGACTAAAGCTACCACCCACTCCCACTTTAGAAGCGCGCCAAGCAAATAGCGTTAACGAGCAACCCACAACTAACGAGAGATAAATCAGAATAAATATTCCACGGGATGGATCTGAGGCAAAGGCATGCACAGAAGTCAGCACACCTGAGCGAACCAAGAAAGTTCCAAGCAAACTCAATGAGAAAGCAGCAATAGCCAGCAACACTGTCCAGTTCTTGAAACTACCTCGCTTTTCGGTCACTGCTAATGAATGAATTAAAGCGGTTCCCACTAGCCAAGGCATGAATGATGCATTCTCAACTGGATCCCAGAACCACCAGCCTCCCCAACCAAGTTCATAATATGCCCACCAGCTACCCATCATAATGCCGGCAGTTAGAAACACCCATGCAATAATCGTCCAAGGCCGAGACCATCTAGCCCAAGCAGCATCTAATTGTCCGCTCAGCAAAGCGGCAATTGCAAAAGCAAAAGCAACTGAAAAACCCACATATCCCATATAAAGCAAGGGGGGATGCAGCACCATGCCCGGATCCTGCAATAAAGGATTCAAGTCGTTACCTTCAATAGCAGCAGGTAGCAAGCGATCAAAAGGGTTAGAAGTGAACAAAAGAAACATGATGAAACCAGCGCTTACCAACCCCAACACACCTAAAACACGCGCCACTACATCATCAGGCAATTGGCGACTGAACACACTAACCGCCACTGACCAACCTGCCAATAAAGTTACCCACAACAACAGAGAGCCTTCGTGAGAGCCCCATGTTGCGGCAAAGCGATAACGCGCAGGCAAATCTGAATTTGAATTAGAGGCAACATTCAATACAGAAAAATCATTGTTTAAGAATGAATAGGCAAGACACCCAAAGGCAATGACAGTAAATACAAATTGACCTTGTGTGACTGGGCGTGCTGAGGCTATCCACGTAGGCATTCCACGTGCTGCGCCGATGAGAGGTAAGGTTCCCTGGATCAGCGCCAATAGCATTGCAAGAATAAGAGCGAAGTTACCAAGTTCCGGAATCATGGTCTTTAAATATTCCTTGTTTTAAATTCGAGACGAGTTTTTATTGTGCAAAAGAAACATTTCTGGCTTTAGTCGCTTGTTCTAATGCATCTGCAGCCTCTGGTGGCATATAGTTTTCATCATGCTTAGCAAGCACCTCATCTGCATAGAAAACACCATCATCAGCGATCTTACCTTGTGCTACCACACCTTTTCCTTCCTTGAATAAATCAGGAAGAATACCTGTGTAGGCAACCTGAATAACTTGGGCAGTATCTGTTATAGCAAACTTAATTGTTGTGCCATCCCCCCCACCCCGTTGGACTGATCCTTCTTCTACTAAGCCACCAATTCTGAAACTTTTACCAATCGGTGCCTCTTTTGCAGCCACTTGGCTAGGACTAAAGAAGAAAACTAGATTACTTTGAAAGGCATTCAATACTAATGCAACAGCAACAGCTAATGCACTAACGCTTAACACAATAACAGCCATCTTTTTGTGACGTGGTTTCATTTTTCTCCCCGCAAAATTGACCTCTTTCTCAGACCGAGTTGTTTATATAAAGTTCGCTTACGATGACGAAGCAATACAATTTCACCAATTACGCATAGCAACACAACAAGATAAGATCCCCATACGTAAAAACCATAGCCGCCCATCGCTAAAAAATCGGATAAACTTTCCCACTTCATTTCACTCCTCCTTCCTTCAACTCAGCGACCCAGGCCGCACGACTTTCTCGCCGCAAAATAATAAGACGTGTACGAACTAAGATCACCACAATGGAATACATCCAAGCCGCCAAAGACATGACTAGCATGCCCGATAACATCGCGGTGGCCATTTTAGGAGACTGCACAAGACTGACAGAAGCCCCTTGGTGTAGCGTATTCCACCATTGCACTGAGAAATAAATGATTGGAACATTCACCACCCCTACCAGCGCAATAATTGCCCCTGCTTTATCTGAGCGCTTAGGATCATCAATTGCTGCTTGCAATGCCATAAAGCCGATATAGAGAAAAAACAGGATCAATTCTGAGGTCAAACGTGCATCCCAAACCCACCATGTCCCCCACATTGGTTTTCCCCACCACGCGCCTGTCCACAAAGCAAGAAAAGCAAACATGGCGCCTGTCGGTGCAATAGCACTGGCCACCATAGAAGAAAGGCGAGTATTAAAAGCTAATCCTATACCCGCCCAAAACGCCATGACCATATATAAGAACATTGACATCCAGGCAGCTGGCACATGGACAAAAATAATTCGATAAGCCTCGCTCTGTTGAAAATCAGTCGGCGCTACGAAAAAACCAATATATAACCCTACAACCAATAAAACCATCGCTAAAACTGCGAAAAATGGAATCATGCGGCCAGCTAAAAAATAAAAACTGGCAGGTGAGGCGTATTTAAACCAATTTATTTTCATGTTTTGAATTTTATATTTGCGTTAAAGCCGTGAGTAAATTTATATTCAATACCCAAATTACCAGCGGGTATTTTTATCATTAATTCATAGAAACTCGGAGCGAAGCCGCCGTGACCCAGGGTGAAAAAACAATCGCAACCAACAAAAAAGCACCTAATATAGAAAAATATGCACCTACTTCCATTCCAGCCCTGCTCGCTTCAACTGCACCTGTACCAAAAATCAACACCGGAATATAAAGAGGTAACACTAGTATCGATACCAGTACTCCTCCTCCTCTCAGCCCCAATGTTAATGCAGCGCCTATGGCGCCAATCAAACTTAATACTGGTGTGCCCAATAATAATGAAAGCGTCAGTACCAGCAATGCCTCACCCGATAAATCATATTGCAACCCTAAAATCGGTGCCATCAATACCAAAGGAATGCCGGTGGTTAACCAATGAGATATTGCTTTTCCCATAACCAAAGCTGCCAGTGAAAAAGGTGAAAGTAGCATTTGCTCCAGTGTTCCATCTGCATAATCACTTGAAAACATGCGTCCAAGCGATAACATTGCAGCCAGCAAAGCAGCGACCCATACTACGCCAGAAGCCATGGTGCGCAATATGTCAGGCTCAGGGCCAACCCCCAAAGGAAACAAGCTCACAACAATGATAAAAAAGAATAAAACTGTCAGTACATCAGCACGTCGGCGCATTGCCAGCAGCAAATCCCGTTTAATGATCCACCCAATCATCGTGAATCAGGATAATGCTAAATGATGGACAGCCGTAGCTGTCATGTGAATTTCCTGGTGCGTGGTCATGATGACCATTCCCCCATTCTGTAAATTACGTTCCAGTATTTGTTTAATAAGCTCTACTGCCGCCACATCCAAAGCAGTCAACGGCTCATCCAAAATCCATAACTTGGTTTGTGTCACCAATAAACGGGCCAACGCTACGCGTCTGCGTTGTCCTTGTGACAATACTTTGGCAGGTAGCTGTTCACGCCCTGCTAATCCAATGCGTTCCAACGCATCTATTGCCTGTTCTTCATCGATTGCATCGCCTGCCAAGGCACAAGATATACGTAAATTTTCAACAGCGGTTAAGTCATCCTTGATTCCGCCTAAATGACCAAGATAAGTCAATATGCTGCGATAATTATCTTGCAATTCCTGAATATTTACTCCATCCCAGACAATTTCACCCTCATCAGGCAACGATAATCCGCACAGCAATCTCAACAAACTGGTTTTACCACTACCATTAGGCCCACCGACAAACATTAGCTCGCCCGGGTTAATTGAGAGGGAAACATTGCTGAAGAGTGTATGTTCCCCTCTCACACATTCGAGGTTCCTGGCTATCAGCATCTAAGGGTAGTCACGCTGCGGTTATAAAAGTTCCAGATTATAGCGTATTACTAATTGATAAGTGAGGTTGGCGGCCCAATATCGACACTCATCTTTACCAATCATTTAATTGACACGACTTCGATATTCTCGTGTTCGCGTATCAATTTCAATTTTGTCACCAATCGCGCAAAACAATGGTACTTGCAGCTCAAAACCAGTTGAAATTTTGGCAGATTTCATTACCTTACCGGAGGTATCACCTTTAACAGCTGGTTCAGTATAGATAATTTCGCGCACAACAGAATTCGGCATTTCAACTGAAATAGGCTTGCCATCATAAAAAACAACTTCACACGGCATCCCATCTTCCAGGAAATTAAGCACATCACTCATAGTCTCCTCTTCAATTTCATACTGATTGAATTCGGCATCCATGAATACATACATAGGACTAGCATGATAGGAGTAATTGACTTCTTTTTTATCCAGCTGAACCACTTCAAACTTATCATCTGCCTTATACACCGCTTCGCCCGGAGATCCAGTTAACAAATTTTTATATTTCATTTTTACCACGGAAGCATTGCGTCCAGATTTGGTGAATTCAGTTTTCAGTACGACCATCGGGTCTTTACCAAGCATAAATACATTACCAATACGGAGTTCTTGAGCTATTTTCATCTGTTCTAAACAATATAAGTCATGGAAAAAAAAGAACATTATACGTTGACTTGCCAAATAAAATAAATGCAGGAAGACTTACTTGTTCTGACAAAAATTTACTAAGTTGGTAGTCAAATCAGGCATACGTATCAGCCGATCCGCCCAAGCAACAGCATGTTGCCGTAGTACCTTATGGTAAACCCAGTAAGCATCCCAATCTAACGATTGATTACTATTCCAAGCCTGATGCAAAGCACGTAATGCTGCAGTTGGTTTTGCAGCTAATCCCTGACAATAAAGATCCAGAAAGGCTTGCAATTTTGGTAAATGTGCATTTTCCTGTTGTGGATAAATTTGCCAAATAATCGACCGAGCGGCCCACTGCGCACGTACAAAGGAATCTTCGCCACGCACAAAATTACAGTCACATGCCCATAGCAAGCGATCGTAATTTTCCTGCGATAAAAAGGGAATCACCTCAATAGTCAAACTACCACGTCGCATACGCTCACCCACTGTCAAGTGAGTTTTTCCTGCCCACTCAGCAACTTGCTCCGTCGCCACGCCTTGTGGCAACAAGCAGCGTACCGGATAGGACGAAGCTGCCCACGCTTCCAATAAATAGCTGATAGGTGCATGCGAATAACAAAATAACGAAACAACAATTTCATCTGTCGTCGGTTCATGCATGGCCAGTTCTTGCCATAATTTTGTACGATCTACCCGCAGCGCATCACGCTGTGCTAAAAGATTCGTCTCTCGTATCAATCCTCCTGTTTCCTTGGTGAATCCGGGGAAAAAGAAATACTTGGCCAATGGAAAATGAGGATGCGGAGAAGGTAGTTTATGGTAATCGGCCACCCACGATTCGGCCGATAAATACTCTAAGTTAATCCAGCAGCTATTAATCGACCTTTTTTCTGCATTTGTGGCCATTGTTGCGACATAGCTGGTTGGTAATTCACAACCAAATGCTTCAATGACCACATCCGCTGGCACAAGCTGTGGAAATGGTTCAGTCCACTGCATTACTTGTACATTTTGCACTGATTGCAATGCCAAACTATGATCAATTTCCGGACAGATTTGCTGTAGCACAGCCAAATTATCTACCAACAAACGTACCGTCATATCAAATTCAGTTGTCAGTTGACGTGCCAAGCGCCAGCAAACACCTGCATCGCCATAATTATCAATGACACGACAAAAAATATCCCAACGCACGATATTTACCGCTTATCTATTGAGAATAATCTTGTACCATTGTTTTTAGTCACGATCCCTCCATTTTTATCGAGAATACGACTATGAAAATCACCTTTTTTAGCACACAACCGTATGACCGAGAATCATTTCTTAAACACCAATCCGATTCAAGTGGTGAATTTGTCTTTCTGGAAGCAAAACTAACTGAGCGCACCGTATCGCTTGCTGAGGGTAGCAAAGTGGTATGTGTATTTGTCAATGACACACTCAACGCAAGTGTTATCCATCAGCTCTCTCAGCTAGGAGTTCAGCTTATTGCTCTGCGTTGCGCCGGTTTCAACAACGTTGATCTTGAAGCTGCCCACTCACACAATATTAAAGTAGTCCGTGTGCCCGCTTATTCTCCACACGCGGTTGCCGAACATACACTAGCCATGATCATGACGCTTAACCGCAAAACACATAAGGCCTACAATCGCGTTCGTGAACAAAACTTTGCCCTACACGGCTTGCTTGGTTTTGACCTCCACCAGAAAACAGTCGGTGTTATTGGTACCGGCCATATTGGGGAAGTGTTTTGCCGCATCCTGCACGGTTTCGGCTGCAAAATTCTTGCTTGCGATCCGATCAAAAAACCTGCTATCACAGCGATGGGCATTCCATATGTTGCTGCAGATGAGCTATTCACCCAATGCGATATTCTCTCTCTGCACTGCCCATTAAACGCAAGCACTCGTTATCTCATCAACAGCACGACAATTACACAAATGAAAACTGGTGTCATGTTAATCAATACCAGTCGCGGTGGATTAATTGACAGCCAGGCTGTCATTGCCGGATTAAAATCAGGAAAAATTGGCTATCTGGGGTTGGATGTTTACGAACAGGAAGCCGATCTCTTTTTTCAGAATCTCTCTGAACAAATTTTGCAGGATGACATCATTGCACGTCTCATGACTTTTCCTAATGTGCTAATTACTGCACATCAAGGTTTTTTTACTCAGGAAGCATTGGATCAAATTGCTCTCACCACCTTAAAAAACGTCGAGCAGTGGATACATGGTGAAGAGTTAATCAATGAAATTTGTATAAATAATACATAAACATGATAAATACTGAATTAATTTCCTGCTCTCTTGATTTAGTGTTCAATATTGTATTGTTATCATATTAATCGCATATTTGAGCAAAGAATTTACCAACTCATCTACATTTTTCAGCTGATGCGATTCTCCATCTTCATTTTTCCACGTAAAAATTTTCTCAAGTATTTTTACCATCCAACCGTTTATGGGAAAGCAATACTCTGGACGGACAAGTAAATATATTTAATTTACAAAAGCAAATTATTGATTTCCATAACAACAATCTCTCTGTCTCCAGAGTAAAAAATTACACATATCAAGATTTAAGCAAAGTTATTCAAGGAGCTATGTAATGGCAGAAAAAGATCTCAGATTTCTGGTAGTAGATGATTTTTCAACTATGCGCAGGATTATCCGCAACCTGCTTAAAGATCTTGGCTTCAACAATGTTGAGGAAGCCGAAGATGGTGTTATGGCTCTTAAAAAGCTACGTGACGGAGGAGGATTCGATTTTGTTGTTTCCGACTGGAATATGCCAAACATGGATGGTTTGACCATGTTGCAGAATATCCGGGCAGATGATGGATTGAAAGACATTCCTGTATTAATGGTCACTGCCGAAGCAAAAAAAGAAAATATTATTGCAGCGGCACAAGCGGGCGCAAATGGTTATATTGTCAAACCTTTTACTGCCGCCACACTGGATGAAAAACTTAATAAAATTCTACAAAATATGGCAGTGCATGCCTAAGCTACCCATCGCCTGACAAACAACTGTATATCCATGGCTGCACATAGCAACACAGATACCAGCAAGCATATTATTGATCGGCTCGGACAGCTGACGAAAACGCTACACAATTGCCTGTCCGAGCTTGGTCACAATCAACGGCTACAACAAGTCAACCTTGAAGTAGCCAACAGCAAAGACGGGTTAGCTTATGTTATTGATCAAACCACACAAGCAGCGGAATGTTCTCTGTCAGCAATAGAACATACCCAACCCATCGTTCAGCAGCTGACTGAACACGCTGCTCAGTTACACACGCTATGGCAGCAAATCCCGGATGCGGCAGTTACAACTGTTAAAAATCATCCGGATTTGAATAATCTGTACCAGCAAACACTTAGTTTTCTGGATGGAATCCCGGAACAAACTACTGCCGTACAAGTCCATCTTACTGAAATCATGCTGGCACAGAATTTCCATGATCTGACAGGCCAGGTCATACAAAAAATTGCCCGCGTCATTGAAATGATTGAACAAGAGATACAGCAGCTGCTTACCGAGGAAGATCTAGAGAAAAAAATAACAGCAGAACAGAAAAATAGTTTGCTGAATGGGCCTGTCATCAATCCACATCAACAACATGATGTTTGCACTGACCAAGATCAGATTGATGATCTATTTACCAAGCTATCACCCTAAAAATTGCTACAAGATTTTAAAAATCAATCTTCATAAAATGTAACTTTACCCGTATCCACATCGTACATACCACCAATCAAGGCTATTTCGTTGTTTTTCAACATTTCGGCCAGTACCTGACTGCGTTGGGGGATTTCACTAATCACGTGATGCACATTCAATCGTCCCACATCCTTCATAAATGCAGCATCCGACAAATCACACTCTGGTTTCTCTGAAGTAGCCGCATCAATTGCAGGGCGCAATTTATCCAATAAAGCTGTCAAATTTCCTAATTTGACATGCTGACACGCCCCTTCAACAGCACCACATTTGGTATGCCCCAGGATGACAATTACCTTGGAACCAGCTAATCGACAAGAAAACTCCATACTGCCCAATATATCGTCATTCAAGATATTACCGGCAATCCTGCAACTGAAAATATCACCCAATCCTTGATCAAATATTAATTCTGCCGAAGTGCGAGAATCAATACAGCTTAAAATCACTGCAAAAGGATATTGTCCATCGCAAGTTTCGTTAATTTGTTGTAACAAGTTCCGATTCAATTTGAGGTTATCAACAAAACGCTGATTCCCATCTTTCAGCAGCTGCACCGCCATCTCAGGCGATAAATCTGACTGCATCTCTTTAGTGAGTGTTCTCATTTTTTATTGGCTAATTGAAAAATTTAATTATGCAGCAAATACAGCTCAATAATATTTCAAGGCTGTAAGTTTATTTAAAACACAAACTATTTAGCTGAATTTCTTAGTAGAACCAGAGTGGCACCACTCCCGCCTTGGCTAGATTGAGCTTGACAAAAAGCAAGTACCTCATTGATCTGCAGCAGCCATTTTCCCACTTGCTTTTTCAGGATTGGCTTACGATCTTTTGAACTCAATCCTCTACCATGAATCACTCGCACACAACGGTAACCTCGTCGTAGCACATTATCCAAAAACGCCACTAACATTTGATACGCTTCATTTCGATTCAAACCATGCAGATCGACCTCATCCTGTATTGGCCAATAGCCGCGGCGCAATCTACGTAAAATATTGCGTTGCAAACCAGGACGAACAAAAGACCATTTTTCACCCTCCAGTATAATTGGCTGATCTTCGGGAAAATGATCTTGAAAAGATGGCTGAATACTCAGATCAGATTGAACAGATGATGGATGCTTGACACGGTTAACATGCATATTGGTTGCGCGAGTCAACACAACTTTATTGGTTTTCGCTAGCGGTCGCACACCTTGCATTGCTTCACGGAACAAAGTGACTTCATCACCACTGATTTTTTCGCCAGAAGGCGACGCAGTGTTTTCCTCCTCTGTATACCAATGAGTAGGTAAAAAGTCCATATTAAGTTAATTGATCCAAATATCTTTCTGCATCCAAAGCAGCCATACAACCGGTGCCCGCACTCGTAACAGCCTGGCGATAAACATGATCTTGCACATCACCTGCTGCGAATACGCCAGGAATACTGGTCGCTGTTGCATTACCTTCACTGCCACCATAAGTAGTAATATAACCATTCTTCATATCCAGCTGCCCCTGAAACAGATCAGTGTTTGGATGATGGCCAATTGCAATGAACACGCCCTGTAAATCCAGATCTTGTGTAGTACCATCTTTTGTGTGGCGAATACGCATTCCGGTTACGCCGCTATCATCTCCTAATACTTCCTCCAGCACATGATCCAATGCCAGTTCGATCTGACCACTTCCCACCTTTTCCATCAATTTATCAATCATGATCTTTTCTGAACGGAATTGATCACGCCGATGTACTAACGTCACCTTGCGAGCAATATTTGCGAGATATAGCGCCTCCTCCACTGCAGTATTACCGCCACCAATCACCGCTACTTCCTGGTTTTTATAAAAAAAACCATCACAGGTTGCACAAGCAGAAACGCCTTTTCCCATAAAAGCTTCTTCTGAAGGCAAGCCAAGATATTTAGCTGATGCACCTGTGGCAATAATTAACGCATCACAGGTATAGGTTGCCTGATCTCCAATCAGCTCAAACGGTTGTGCGGATAATTTAGCCGTATGGATGTGATCAAAGATAATTTCTGTCTGAAAACGCTCGGCATGCTTTTGAAAGCGTTCCATCAGTTCTGGGCCTTGCACGCCCATCGCATCTGCCGGCCAGTTATCTACATCAGTGGTGGTTGTTAGCTGGCCACCTTGTGTCATCCCGGTAATTAATACTGGATTGAGATTGGCACGAGCACCATAAACAGCCGCGGTATAGCCCGCCGGACCGGATCCTAAAATCAGTAATTTGCAATGTTTGGTTGTTGTCATAGATCAATAGAAATATCAAATATTTAAAAATACGGAATTAAAGCTTACGCTCTACCCAATCTGTTACGCTTGCGAGTGCTTGAGGCAATTTTTCTGGCTGAGTACCGCCAGCTTGCGCCATATCAGCGCGCCCCCCACCCTTGCCACCCACCTGCTGCGCAACAAAATTGATTAACTCGCCTGCTTTAAGCTTCGTCGTCAAATCGTCTGTCACTCCTGCAACCAGCATGACTTTGCCGGAATCAACGGTACCTAGTACCACCACACACGGTTTCAGCTGATTTTTAAAATTATCCAGTGTTTCCCGCAGTGTTCTGACATTAACGTTCTCTAATAACGTTGCCAGCACGCGGATTCCCTTAATTTCCTGTGCCTGTTCAGCTAAAGTAGCACTTTGGGCACCAGCAAGTTTTGACTGCAAAGCAGCAATTTCCTTCTCAACTTGACGTACATGCTCCAATACCTGTGTCAATTTCGAAGCAGCTTCATGCGGTGCTACCTTGAGCACATCAGCAACCTGACGCAATTGCCGTTCCTGTTGTTGCGTATAAGCTAATGCCGCTTCACCCGTTACAGCTTCAATTCTCCGAATACCTGCTGCCACACCAGACTCTGCGACGATCCGAAAAAAACCGATATCACCGCTATGGCGTACATGGGTACCCCCACACAATTCGGTTGAAAAATTGCCCATGGATACGACACGCACAGTATCGCCATATTTTTCACCAAATAATGCCATCGCCCCTTGTTTTACCGCCTCATCATAAGCCATCGATGCTGTCGCTACTTGATGATTTCTACGGATATGTGTATTCACAAGATTTTCCACCCGATGAATTTCATCAGCCTGCATGGCGCCATGATGAGAAAAATCAAAACGTAGTCTATCTGCGTCAACCAGCGACCCCTTTTGTGTAACATGCTCACCCAATACTTGACGTAATGCAGCGTGTAACAAATGTGTTGCTGAATGATTATGAGCTGTGTTAATTCGTGTAACTGGATCGACCTTGGCCATAATCTGATCCCCTGCGACCAGGCGACCACTACTCAACAATCCGGAGTGCCCAAATACATTGGCTTGAATCTTTTGTGTGTCTTCTACCGTAAAAGTGCCATGACTGGACAATAATTCCCCTTTATCGCCAGTTTGCCCGCCTGATTCCGCATAAAAAGGAGTTTGATCCAACACAACCACCGCCTCTTCCCCAGCTTCCACAAAATCTACACGGCTTCCTTCCTTATATAAGGCTAGAATATGTGCTTCGTGCTGCAATGTTTCATAGCCATGAAACTCAGTTGGCAATCCCGCATATTCAAGCCCTGTCTGCATGGTAAATTTGCCACTGGCACGTGCACGTTCTCGCTGTGCAGTCATGCACACTTCAAACCCTTCCAGATCAACCCCAATACCCCGTTCGCGCGCCATATCAGCAGTCAAATCAACTGGAAAACCAAAAGTATCATATAGACGAAATACAACCTCACCTGATAGCACATCACCAGTTTGCTCCAATGCTGTTTCCAGCACTTCCATACCGTTTTCCAGCGTTTCGGCAAAACGCTCCTCTTCTTGCTTGATAACAGCAGCAACCTGCTGCTGAGCCGCCATTAACTCTGGATAAGCCTGCCCCATTACATCCACCAGATCTTCCACTAACAAATAAAAGAACGGCTGTTTTTTCCCAAGTCGATACCCATGCCGGATAGCACGCCGCAGAATACGCCGCAACACATAACCCCTTCCTTCATTGTCAGGAATGATGCCATCCGTAATCAGAAATGCACAGGAGCGAATATGATCAGCAATAACCTTCAACGAATTATTTGATAAATCCTGCGCGCCAGTTACTCTGGCAGCCGCTTTAATCAAACTTTGAAACAAATCAATTTCGTAGTTGCTATGCACTTGCTGCATTACCGCCGCAATACGCTCCAAGCCCATACCGGTATCAACGGATGGTTTAGGCAATGGATGCAATTTGCCCTTGGCATCACGGTTATACTGCATGAATACCAGATTCCATATTTCAACATAGCGATCACCATCCGCCTGCTCTGATCCCGGCGGGCCGCCTGCAACTTCTGGCCCATGGTCATAAAAAATTTCAGAACAAGGGCCACACGGTCCTGTGTCTCCCATTTGCCAGAAATTATCTGCCGTGGAAATTCGCACAAAGCGAGCCGGATCTACCTCTACTTCGTTCAGCCAGATATCTGCTGCTTCATCATCTTCGGCGTAAACTGTTACCCATAATTTATCCTGAGGAATATTCAACGAACCAGTCAAAAACTCCCAGGCGAACAAGATGGCATTGCGTTTGAAATAATCACCAAAGCTGAAATTACCCAGCATTTCAAAAAAAGTATGATGGCGCGTGGTATAGCCTACGTTTTCCAAGTCATTATGCTTGCCGCCGGCGCGCACACAACGTTGCGAACTCGTAGCACGTATATAAGAGCGCTTATCCTGACCAAGAAATACATCCTTAAATTGCACCATGCCCGCATTGGTGAACAACAAGGTGGGATCATTCTCTGGCACCAATGAACTGGATGGGATCACCACATGCCCATGCGATTCAAAAAAATCAAGAAATTTTTGCCTGATTTCACTACTCTTCATCCTAAAAACCTTATGATTTAATTATCCATCTCCAGAGAATCGTCCAACACCTTGCTTACCACTTCAAAAGGAAATCCTTTTCCCAGCAAATAACGAATTTGCTGGTTACGCTCTCCAGAAGAAGAAGGTGCTGTCCCAAATTTCTTGTTCCATAACGCATATGCACTGGAAAATTCCACTTGTTTAAAATTCTTTATTGTATCGTCAATAATATGCTCGGCGATTCCCTTCATCTGTAACTCATAACGCAAACGCTTGCTACCGTATTTGCGACCACGTACATGCACCATCTGCTCAGCGGCTCTTTCATCCGATAGAAAATTCTGCTGTTCCAGTTTATCCAGCACATGCTTGATTTCATCAACAGCATATTCACAATCAGATAACTTTTTCTCAAGTTCCATGCGTGAATATTCCCGTCGAGCCAAATAACGCAAAGCACGAGCATACAAACTCATTGTTAGGATTTATCTGGTGTAGCTGCCTCAGCAGTAGCTGTAGTCGCCTCAACCAACCCAACCGCCTCGCGAATCTTATGTTCGATCTCCTGCGCAAGTTCTTGGTGTGTTTTCAGATAATCACGTACGTTATCCCTACCTTGGCCAATCTTTTCATTGTTATAGGAATACCAAGCACCCGCTTTCTCGACAAGCTTATGTAGCACGCCCAACTCGATAATCTCGCTTTCCCGCGAAATACCCTCGCCATACAAAATGGCAAACTCTGCCTGCTTAAATGGAGGTGCCACCTTGTTTTTAACCACTTTGACACGCGTCTCGTTGCCGACAATTTCATCTCCCCGCTTGATCGAACCAGTACGACGAATATCCAAACGCACCGAAGCATAAAATTTCAGGGCGTTGCCGCCAGTCGTTGTTTCCGGGTTACCAAACATCACGCCGATCTTCATGCGAATTTGATTAATAAAAACCACCATGGTATTGGTGCGTTTGATGTTGGCTGTCAGCTTACGTAACGCTTGTGACATCAATCTGGCCTGCAATCCCATTTGCGGCTCCCCCATTTCCCCTTCAATTTCTGCGCGAGGAGTCAGTGCTGCCACGGAATCGACTACCACAATATCAACTGAACCAGATCGAACCAGCATATCGGTAATTTCCAGCGCTTGTTCGCCATTATCTGGCTGAGAAATCAGCAAATCTTGCACATTGACCCCAATTTTCTGTGCATATTGCGGATCCAACGCATGTTCTGCGTCAATAAAGGCAGCTGTCCCACCCAGCTTCTGCATCTCTGCGATAGCTTGCAACGTCAACGTCGTTTTTCCGGAAGATTCCGGACCATAGATCTCAATAATCCGGCCCCGTGGCAATCCTCCCACCCCCAGCGCAATATCCAGGCTTAACGAACCGGTGGAAACCACCTGAATATCTCGCGCCACATCGCTATCACCCAATCGCATGATTGAGCCTTTGCCATACTGCTTTTCAATTTGTGCCAACGCCGCTGCAAGAGCTTTGTTTTTATTTTCGTCCATAATCATCCTCAAAAAAGACAAGTGAAATTATCGCATATTCAACCCATAAGAATCCGTTCGGGGCTTACAGCGCTGGAAAAATTGGAACGAAAAGGTGGAATATATCTACAGTGCGTGAGCATTTTCAGCTCAATTTTAATGTCGAAATTCGCTTTCAGAGCACTCTTAGCAAGAAATTAAACACTTCCAAGCAACACCACTTGCTAGCGAATTTTATGTCAAAACATTAAAAACCATAAAAATTTCGAGTCGTTGATCGGCCTGAGATATAATTCACCGCATAATTTACAAAGAAAAATGTCAGTTTTCCCAAGGCAGCTAGTAGAGATCTCTGAAAAACATCGATGAGGCAATTAGCTCAATACCGATTACTTTTAAGAGATTCATCAATAGATACCCACGATACCCATGACATACATAGTTATGGGGTGACTATATTCAGAAGAAGAACAAGGAGGCAATCATTCGTATCATCTTATTGGGTGCACCCGGCGCCGGCAAAGGCACGCAAGCCAGATTTATCTGCGAACATTTTTCCATTCCGCAGATATCCACCGGTGACATCTTGCGTAATGCTGTCAAGGCAGGCACTGAACTGGGCATTATGGCCAAAAAAATTATGGATGCAGGCGGATTAGTATCAGATGAAATCATTGTCAACCTGGTTCGTAGCCGCATCAAAGAATCTGATTGCGCCAATGGCTTTTTGTTTGATGGCTTCCCACGCACCATTCCGCAAGCCGACGCACTCAAAACAGCCAATATTCACATAGATCATGTAATTGAAATCGATGTGCCAGATGCTGAAATTATCAAACGCTTGTCCGGACGTCGTGTACACCCTGCATCAGGTCGGATATATCACATTGAATTCAATCCTCCTGCTATCGCCGATCGAGATGATGTTACGGGTGAAGCATTGGTGTTACGCGATGATGATCGGGAAGAAACGGTGCGCAAGCGCTTGCAGGTTTATCATGAGCAAACCCAGCCTTTGGTGGATTATTATCAGAAATGGTCAGCCAGCAATGATACTGATGCGCCTAATTACGCCAAAGTAACCGGCACTGGTAGCGTCAATACGATACAGCAACAAATTATTGCCGCTCTCAACCAAGCTAATTAGCGATCACTGGGGATTACCCGAACTCAAATACTAATTGACGAATAATTCAAATAACACCGGTACAAAAGGGCTCTCTGCCAGATGATGAATGGTTCAAAGCCTCTGTTGATGCAATACGAAAACAGATTTTGATTAACGAGAAAGGAGTAAGGTATGGCTATAAAAAATGCATTCTATGCTCAATCAGGTGGTGTGACCGCTGTCATCAATGCATCCGCAGCAGGTTTGCTAGAGGCGGCACAGGCGCACCCGGATAAAATTGGCAAGGTGTACGCCGGTCGCAACGGTATTATCGGTGCGCTTACTGAAGATCTCATTGATACCAGTGCAGAATCCCCCGAAGCGATTCGAGCATTACGCTACACACCTTCTGGCGCATTTGGCTCTTGCCGTTACAAATTGAAAAGCCTGGAAGATAATCGGCGAGAATATGAACGTCTCATAGAAGTATTCAAAGCACATGACATTGGTTATTTCTTCTACAACGGTGGGGGCGATTCAGCTGATACTTGCCTGAAAGTATCTCAGCTGGCCAATACATTAGGCTATCCAATTCAAGCTATTCACGTTCCTAAAACCATCGACAACGATTTACCAATTACGGATTGTTGTCCCGGATTCGGTTCTGTTGCTAAATATGTCGCCGTTTCCATGCTGGAAGCCAGTTTTGACGTTGCCAGTATGGCCAAAACCTCAACTAAAGTATTCATATTGGAAGTTATGGGGCGTCATGCAGGCTGGATTGCTGCTGCCGGTGGCTTAGCTTCCAGCAAGGAACGACCAGTACCTGTGGTTATTCTTTTTCCGGAAATTGCCTTTGATCAGGAAAAATTCATCGCGAAAGTAGAACAACATGTTCAGGGATATGGTTACTGCACAGTCGTCGTATCAGAAGGTGTAAAAAATGCTGATGGCAAATTTTTGTCTGACCAGGGATTGCGTGATGCATTTGGCCATGCTCAACTAGGAGGAGTAGCACCTGTTGTTGCTGGGATCATCAGAGATAAGCTGGGCCTGAAATACCATTGGGGTGTAGCAGATTACCTGCAACGCGCTGCCCGTCATATTGCCTCTCGCACAGACGTCGAACAAGCCTACATAATGGGTAAAGCAGCAGTAGAATTTGCTATGGCGGGACATAACTCCGTGATGCCAACCATTGAGCGCACAGCTAATTCACCTTATGTCTGGCAAGTCGGTATGGCCGAGCTCGCAGACGTTGCTAACGTCGAAAAAATGATGCCAGCAGATTTCATCAGTGAGGATGGCTTCGGCATTACCAACAAATGTCGTGAATATTTGGAACCTTTGATTGAAGGGGAAGATTATCCCCCCTATCAAAATGGATTACCTGCCTACATCAGGCTTAAAAATGTCGCGGTCCCCAAAAAACTAGCTGAGTTCAAAATTTAATCTGTTTTGTTTTTTTATAACTAGAATAGATAAAATATGCATCTGAACTATATCGTTACTTAATTTACGTTGTTTATATTTTAATTGCAGGAATTGATACGAAACCATCAGGCCTGGTTTCGTACGTATTTAAGGTGGTCTGACTTTAATTGGAGTTCTTTTATGGCAAACGGTTTAACGATTGCAATCTGCAGTGCGCTACTTGCCCTGGTTTTTAGTGGCCTGTGGATTCGGCGCATCTATGCACAATCTGCGGGCAACGCACGCATGCAGGAAATTGCAGCCGCCGTACAGGAAGGCGCATCGGCTTATCTCAAGCGGCAATATCTCACTATTAGCATAGTAGGCACTGTGTTATTCCTGATAATTGGTTTGGCACTTTCCTGGGGTACGGCTATTGGTTTTGCACTTGGTGCCTTTTTGTCTGGCTTGGCTGGCTTCATGGGTATGAACGTCTCGGTACAATCCAATGTACGCACCGCAGAAGCTGCCCGTAGTGGATTAAATGAAGCACTGGATATCGCCTTCCGTGGTGGTGCCGTTACCGGCATGTTGGTGGTTGGACTTGGCTTGCTGGGTGTAGCTGGCTACACCGCTTTGCTCGTTAGTGGCGCCGATGAAGGTAGCAGTATCAACAAGCTTATCCAGCCGCTGATCGGTTTTGCCTTTGGAGGCTCCCTTATTTCCATTTTTGCACGATTAGGTGGCGGTATTTTTACCAAAGGTGCTGACGTTGGGGCTGATTTAGTCGGTAAAGTAGAAGCCGGCATTCCGGAAGATGATCCTCGCAACCCCGCAGTGATTGCAGATAACGTTGGTGATAACGTTGGTGATTGTGCAGGTATGGCAGCTGACCTGTTTGAAACTTACGCGGTTACCATCATCGCCACCATGTTACTGGGCGCACTGCTGTTCCAGGTTGAAACCGGCAACGCTGCAGTTTATCCACTAGCGCTCGGTGCCGTTTCCATCATCGCCTCAATTATTGGCTGTTACTTTGTCAAAATGCGCGAAGGCGGCAAAATCATGAATGCCTTATATCGAGGCTTAGCCGTCGCAGGCGGCATTGCTTTCTTCACCTATCTGCCAGTAACAGTATGGTTCATGGGTGGCGCCTCCTTATCACTGGATGGCATAGATGTGGGCGGCGGTGAACTGGTGATGCGTCTATTTGCCTGTACCACCGTTGGATTGGTATTAACCGGTCTGATGGTGATTATCACCGAATACTACACTTCTACCGAATATCCGCCGGTACAGCACATAGCCAATGCTTCTACCACCGGCCATGCCACCAACATCATCGCTGGACTAGGTGTAGGCATGCGCTCCACCGCGGCACCTGTGCTGGCAGTTTGTGCCAGTATTATCATCGCCTATTCTCTGGCTGGCCTGTATGGCGTCGCCATCGCTGCAACCGCTATGCTATCCATGACCGGTATCATCGTGGCATTGGATGCTTACGGCCCGATTACAGATAACGCAGGTGGTATCGCTGAAATGTCTGGCATGCCTGATTCCGTACGTGCCATTACTGATCCGCTGGATGCGGTGGGCAACACCACCAAAGCCGTCACCAAAGGGTATGCTATCGGCTCAGCTGCACTGGCAGCACTGGTATTGTTTGCTGACTACACCCATGGTTTGGAACACGCCGGCAAGCTGCTCAGCTTTGATTTATCTAATCATCTAGTAATTACCGGTCTGTTCATTGGCGGCATGATTCCTTTCCTGTTTGGTGCTATGTCTATGGAAGCAGTTGGCCGCGCCGCTGGTGCTGTGGTGCTGGAAGTACGCCGTCAATTCAAGGAAATCCCCGGCATCATGGAAGGTACCAGTAAGCCAGATTATTCACGTGCGGTGGATATGCTCACTAAATCAGCCATTCGTGAAATGATTGTTCCTTCCCTGTTGCCAGTGCTGATTCCGGTACTGGTAGGCGTTTTCCTGGGGCCACAAGCTCTGGGCGGTGTACTCATGGGTTCAATTGTCACCGGTTTATTCGTGGCCATCTCCATGACCACTGGTGGAGGTGCCTGGGACAATGCCAAAAAATATATTGAAGATGGCAATTATGGCGGCAAAGGTAGCGATGCTCACAAAGCCTCTGTGACAGGTGATACCGTCGGCGATCCTTACAAGGATACCGCTGGCCCAGCCATTAACCCATTAATCAAAATCATCAACATCGTGGCACTGCTGATCATTCCACTGCTGTAGAAAGATCTGCGCAATACTTCGTCTTAACCGGGAATTGCGCAGACTTTAACGAAGCTTCAGTAACCAAATAAAAATCCGGCATATGTATACACGTATATGTCGGATTTTTTTACAGCTACAACAAGTTATCCTAACGATAGCTCAAAACAAGTAATCAGCATTGATACAGTTTACACTTGCTCAGAAAAGGTGTGATTTGACCATCACCTGTTTTCTTCCTACAATCGCTTGGCATTTTAGATTAATTGCCCGGCAGTACACTTAAACAATAACGTATCCAGTAGCTTAGTATCCTCTGAAAAACCTCAGCAAGTAACAAACATATAGCTTTTCAGGAATCGCTTAAATACTTCCCTGATTCACTTGCCTGGCTATAGCCATCTCTTTCGAGAAAGTACGGCTACACTTCACTTGCGCGCGGCATTTTCTTGCGCCCGCAGTAAAAATTGAAACCAAACCAATACGGCGTATTTACGTTTTGGTTGGGAAAATGACTTGATACGGCTGATTTTATTCACGTAGCACAGTAGTTCAAAAATGAACATGGATTAACAATACCTTCGTCATTTCAACGAACTACATCGCCTGGAAATACTGGGACAGCAAGCTCGAGATCGAATCATGCGTTTACAGATATTCCTGTCAACGCACGGCTCAACTACGCCATAAAGCACCAAATTATTCTTGTCAGAACAGCAAAGGAATTATTACTCGCGAATTTATTGAATGAATCTTCTTTTTATACACACTCCCGCTCTGTTTCATCGTCATATCGCCAAAGACCACTCCCCGCTCATTCGTTCTACCCTTGGTCCACATAGCCGCCTCCAACAATTTGGCAGCATGATTGCTCAAGAACCCCAGGCATACTTGCCTGATATTCAATCCTTCGAGCTACAAAAACGAACGCGTGAAAACGCATTATATATTCAGGCTGTGTTACGCATCTTGAATCGTGCTCAAAAACGAGGAGAAGCGATCAAACCAACGGCCAGTTGGTTATTAGAGAATACACATGTCATCGAAGAAGCCATCTCGGCCGTATTACGCGATCTACCCTCTCGTCTCTACCAGCAATTGCCCCTCCTGCCTGCTGCAAAAGTATCACGCGCACTTGCAATTGCCTGGGCCTATATTGCCGATGGTGACAGTGTGGTATCAGAAAAAGGGATGCGTGAAGTTGCCACTGGCTTCCAGACAATCCAGCCGCTTAATATTGGGGAATTATGGGCGCTACCCTCGCTATTGCGCTTTGTCCTAGTTGAGAATCTGAGACGCATGGCCATCCAGATTGCCCGTGAACACCATATGCGGCTGACGGCTAACCAGGTTGCCAACCAACTAGCTGCCGCCACAACTGAGGAAGAAACAAAAATACTGGCCAAATATGCTAAATACGCACAAAACAGAACCTTTGCCACCCAGTTTCTGCACCGATTACGCGATGGCTCTCATATTTCTCACAATGGCTTACTCTGGATTGAATCTGCACTCAAGGCGATCCAATCCAACGCCGAACAAATCACGCTGGATGAACATGCTAATTTATCAATTGGCAGAATTATCACCGGCAATATCTTCAGAAGCTTACGTCTCATCGACGATATTGATTGGACCAAATGGTTTGAACAAGTCAGCCTGATTGATCAATTGTTGCGTGCTCACACTGATTTTGCCGCACTCGATTTTTCTTCACGCGATACCTATCGCAGTGCTATTGAAGAATTAGCCAAACGTTCGAAGCAACCTGAACATGCTGTTGCCCAACAAGTTGTGACGTTGGCTGAAACAGCCACAAATGAAACACAACAGCACACAAACAAAATTGATGTAGGTGCCTGGTTGATTGGTCCACGTCGATCTGAACTGGAAAATACCCTGGGGTGTGCTCCTTCTTTAAGTGAGCGTTTACGCAGCGCGTGGCGCAACAGCGGCTGGATGGGCATTGTACTGCCAGTCAGTCTGCTTGCCATCTTGCTCCTGGTTGCCATTGGATGGAACATGCACGCGCAAGCAATCAATACATACATCATCCTATTTTTGCTGATGTTACTGCTAATCCCTGTAATAGAAGCAATCAACGGGCTATTCAACGCATTCGTAACACTACTGATCAGACCCGACAAATTGGTTGGCTATGAATTCAAAAATGGCGTTCCAGAAGATGCCCGCACTTTTGTAGTAGTGCCAACATTAATTGGCAATCGTGACGAAGTGGATCAAGCAATACGTGGCTTGGAAATCCTTTATCTCGCCAATATGAAAGGTGCGCTGTATTTTGCATTGTTGTCCGATTGGCCTGACAGCAATCGCCGAGAAAGCCAGAGTGATAGCGAATTGCTAACATTTGCAAAAGAACAGATGGCTGTACTCAATCAACGTTATCCCGGTAAAAAGCATGCACGTTTTTATCTGCTACATCGCAACCGACTCTTTAATGAAGCGGAAGGATGCTGGATGGGATGGGAACGCAAACGCGGCAAACTACAAGAATTTAACGCCTTGCTACGCGGCAAATCCCACACCACTTACCTCACTCCGGATAACCCGTTACCCGAAAATATAGAATACGTATTAACACTTGATGCGGATACCCGTACTACCCGTGATGCCATCGCGCGCTTGGTCGGCAAGCTCGCTCATCCACTGAATCATCCGCAATTTGATTCAAATAAGCAGCGCACCGCTATGGGTTACGGAATTTTGCAGCCACGCATTACACCATCGCTTACCGTTGGCGATAAAACATCATTGTTCCAACGTATTTTTTCTACTAATCGCGGCATGAATCCCTACGTATTTGCAATATCCAATGTTTATCAGGATTTATATGCAGAAGGGATTTTCAGTGGTAAAGGACTTTATCATCTGGATACGATGATTGCGGCTCTACAAGATCGCATTCCCGAAAACACTATCCTCAGTCATGATCTGCTGGAAGGTGCTTACGCCCGTACTGCGCTGGTGACAGATGTTGAGGTGGTAGAAGATTATCCTACTCGCTACTTGGCTGATGTTGCCCGTCGCCATCGCTGGATGCGAGGTGATTGGCAATTATTACCCTGGATTTTCAACACCAACTCAGGCTTATCCATGTTGGCGCGCTGCCAAATGATTGATAATTTGCGCCGTTCCGTTACCCCTATTGCATGGATTACAGCAGCTATCGCTGGCTGGAGTTTGCTCCCTGCCATCTGGGGAGCAACATGGACAGCCTTGTTAATATTATGCTTGCTGTTGCCACAGCTGCCAGGATTACTGAGCGCTCTGGTATGGCGCAATCGCAGAATAACCTTTCGCAGCCATATTGCTGCATTCACACGTGACACCATGCTGATCGCCACTCAGACAACTGCACACATCATTTTGATGGCACACCAAGCCTGGTCATGCACAGACGCGATTTTACGCACGCTTTATCGCCTCTCTATCAGCAAACAACATTTGCTCGAATGGCGTACTGCATCGCAATCTATGCGTTTGAGCAAACGCACTCTCGGCGGATATTTCTATAGCATGTCAGGAGCACTGATCATCAGTATAGTTGCTATTATTATTCCGCTAGCAGTCGGTGGTGATGGCATTATCAGCGCAATGCTATTTGCATTGCTCTGGATATTTTCTCCTATGTTTGCATGGTTGATCAGCCAGCCGGCAGAAGCCGAAAATAAGCTGCGTATCTCTACCCAGGATAATGCTGCACTACGCTGCATTGCGCGCCGAACCTGGCTCTATTTTGAAACCTTTGTCACTCAGAAACACCACTGGTTACCTCCGGATAACTTCCAGGAGAAACCTACTCCACTGGTAGCCAATCGAAGTTCCCCCACCAATATTGGTGTTTATCTTCTTTCTACGATTGCCGCACGGGATTTTGGCTGGATTGGATTCATTGAAACAGTAGAACGGCTGGAAAAAACACTCTCCACCTTGCAACAAATGCAGCGCTTTCGTGGCCACCTCTATAATTGGTACGACACGCATACACTCGATCCCTTGCGACCACTCTATATTTCTTCAGTTGATAGCGGTAACCTTGCAGGCCATTTGATCACTGTTGCGGCAACTTGCCATAACTGGTCAGCAGCTTTGGCAGTTCATCTTCAAGGGGATTACACAGGTATTATCGATTGCACTGACATTTTGCAGGAAACGCTGGCCACTTTGCCAAATGATCGCAGGCAACTACGACCACTACGCCAGCGGCTACTTGCGCGTCTCACCAGCATGCGTCATGCAGTGCACATACTGCACAACGAACCCGGCACCGCCTCCATCCGCCTGGTCAATCTGGGTGCTCTGGCGGCTGATATTACTCATCTAGCACAAGCACTTAGCGAAGAAATTCAGCCCCTGGCTGGAAAAAAACTGGTGTTATGGGCTCAAAATTTGGAGCAAACTTGCAAGGCGCACCTAGCTGATGCTCATATTAATGTTGAACTATTCAAGCAAATACGACAGCGCTTACTCAGCTTGCACGACGGATTAAGAAAATTCGCCTTCGAAATGGATTTCCGGTTTTTATTGCAGCCGGAGCGTAATCTGCTTGCTATTGGCTACCGAGTGACCGAACAACAGCTGGATGAAAGTTGCTACGATCTGTTGGCTTCAGAAGCACGATTGACCAGCTTGTTTGCCATTGCCAAAGGTGATCTGCCTACCAAGCACTGGTTCCGGTTGGGACGCCCAATTACTGCCATTGGTTTTTCCGGAGCACTCATGTCGTGGTCAGGTTCCATGTTTGAATATTTGATGCCTTCTCTGGTTATGAAAGAACCACTGGGTTGCATTCTTCACCAAACCAATCAGCTCATTATTCAACGCCAAATTGCCTATGGTCGGAAAAAAGGAGTGCCATGGGGCGTTTCAGAATCCGCTTATAATGCGCGCGATCGAGAAATGACATATCAGTACACTGGCTTTGGTATTCCAGAACTGGGGCTAAAACGTGGATTAGCCAAGGAAACAGTCATTGCTCCCTATGCCAGTTTGTTAGCTGCCCAATTTTGCCCTGATAAAGCGGTGAAAAATCTACAACAACTAAGCACCTTGGGAGCATTAGGCGATTACGGTTTTCATGACGCAGTGGATTTTACGCCAGAGCGATTGCCCAAAGATAAAAGCCATGTCGTCATTCGCAATTTCATGGCACATCATCATGGCATGTCAATTGTTGCTATCAATAACGCACTGCTCAGCGGCCGAATGCGTGAACGCTTCCATGCTGATCCTGTGATTGAAGCAGCAGAGCTTTTATTACAAGAGAAAGCACCGCGTACCGTACCAGCCATGCCTATTCACGCTGAAACCAGTGATCCAGTTGATCCGGAATGGCTTGATCAGCGTCCGGATTCACGCCAAATCACTCAGCCACTGACAGCACCTCGCGCAGTCAACATCCTGTCAAATGGTCATTACTCATTGATGCTGACTGCCTCGGGCAGTGGTTATAGCCGTTTGGGAACAATAGCGCTGACACATTGGCACAATGATCTCGCTGAAGAACGCACCGGTACTTTTTTGTTTATTTCTGATCTTGCTACGAATAGCTGGTGGTCCGCCACAGCAACCCCCAAACGGGCTCCAAACGAGATTTGTCACACTACTTTTTACAATGATCGCGCTGTTTTTTCCAAACAAGTAGGCCAACTGTATTCAGAGACAGAATGTATGGTTATGCCCGAATATAATGGTGAGGTGCGCCGCATCACTCTTTGGAATAACAGCGATGAAGAACGCCGGATTAAGATTACTTCTTTTGCTGAACTGGCACTGACTACGCAAGCCAACCATGATGCGCATCCAGCATTTTCCAAAATGTTTGTGCAAACAAAATTTGATCAGCACAATGCTACTATTTTTGCCACACGGCGCAAACGTCTGGAAACTGACCCTAATATAGTGCTTGCGCATCTGGTTACTTCAAACGAAGGCATATTACGGGCAGTGGAAGCTGAGACTGATCGTCGTGCCTTTATCGGGCGCGGACGTTCCATCACGCACGCAGCGGCTTTCGATCCTGATACCCAACTATCTGGTACAACTGGTTTTACGTTAGATCCTATTATGGCGCTGCGCGTTAAAATACACGTGCCAGCGCATCGCAAGACTTCGGTCATTTTTTGGACAATTGCCAGCGAAAAACCAGCTGAGCTTGAACAAAATATTCGTCATCTTACTCATCCAGGCTGCTTTCGAAGACAAACTAAGCTCGCCTGGACACGCTCTCAGATTCAGGCACGTTACGTTGGACTGAAACTTGCCGAAACTTCAGGTGTGCAAAAACTTGCTCGCTACTTACTGTTTCCTCATACGGTATTGCGCGTACCTGCCGACAAAGTGGCTGCTGGATTACGTCGCCAATCCGCATTATGGCCCCTATCCATTTCTGGTGATTTTCCATTATTCGTACTGCGTATTGCCGATGTTGCTGATCTGGATAGCGTTATTCATGCTTTGCGCATCCAGGAATATTTACTCAGCCGCAATTTAATTTTTGATCTGGTAATCATTAACGAACAACCCTCTTCTTATATACAAGACCTACAACAAGCAATTGAACAACTATGCAGTAACGCCAGATTATTCAGTAGCGAATCCGAATTATGTCAACATGTCTTCGCAATCAGGCGTGATCTCATTGAAGCAGATACCTACCATGCATTGCTGGCAACTGCTTATATCGCTTTGCATACGCATAATGGTCCAATTCTTGAACAAATTGAGCGTGCTGAAAAATTACTGGCACGGCATAAGAAAGCTATTCCACCTCTGCAACACAGGCAACAAACTGTTGTGGTTCATGACAAACCCTCTCCTTCGTTGCTATTCTGGAATGGGTATGGTGGCTTTGCCAATAACGGTCAGGAATATGTGGTGCGACTGACGGGCAATCGAGTCACTCCACATCCGTGGATCAATATTATTGCTAATCATCATTTTGGCTTTCACACTTCTTCTGAAGGAGCTTCTTTCACCTGGAGCCAAAATAGCCGCGATTTCCATCTGACGCCCTGGTCAAATGATCCTGTCACCAACCAACCCGGTGAAGGAATTTATATTCACGATCTTGATACGAGCATGGCTTTCTCGCCATGTGCCTGCCTATTACGCGATCCACAAGCTGTTTACGAAGCACGCCATGCGCCTGGTGTATCCAGCTTTAGCATCCAACGCTCTCACCTGACAGCAACGCTGACACAATTGGTTGATCCAATTGATCCGGTCAAGATACAACGATTACAGCTACATAACACACATAGCAAACCGTATCGACTCCGGATCTATGCCTATGCAGAATGGGTGCTTGGCAATAATCGAGCACGCAATCTTCCTTTTATACTGACTACGCATGATCCAGTCACCGGTACATTAACCGCACGTAATCCCTATCACCTTGCGCTCGATAACATGACTGCCTTTTTAGCGTGCGACGGTGAAAATCAGCATTTCACCTGCGATCGTAGTGAATTTCTGGGAGCAGGCAGCTCAACCACTGCTCCAATCGCTGCACTCTCTGGCACGATGCTATCAGGACGAACCGTGGCCAATGCAGATCCATGTGCAGTTATTGCATGTGATATTGAAGTGATGCCAGACAGCACCACTACATTACATTTTGTGCTGGGCGCAGCTAATTCACCTGCAGAAGTTACGGAGCTGGCACACACTCACCTCACGCGCAATTTCAAAACACGCTTGATCGACAACAAGGCAATATGGAATAAATTTACCAATACATTACAGGTACAAACACCTGATTCGGCATTTGATGCCATGATTAACACTTGGCTGCCTTACCAAACGCTTACTTGTCGGATTCGTGCTCGCTCCGCTTTCTATCAGGCCAGTGGTGCTTATGGCTTTCGTGATCAATTGCAAGATACCCTCGCGCTGCTGTTACATGATCCTGCATTGGCTCGCGCACAAATTCTCAACGCAGCTAGTCGTCAATTTATGCCCGGAGATGTGCAACACTGGTGGTTGCTACCAGAAGGTACAGGCGTACGCACGACTATTGCGGATGATGTTGTATGGTTAGCTTACGCAACCAGCCATTACATCCACACAACTGGTGATCACGCTATTCTCAACGAAGCATTACCTTTTATCACTGGCCCTGAATTAGAACCTGGACAGGCTGATAATTTCTTTACGCCAGAAATTTCCAAAGAACAGGCTTCCTTGTATGAACATTGCGCGCGGGCGCTTGATCTTGCTATACAACGCTCTGCAAAAAATAATCTGCCGCTTATATTAGGGGGAGATTGGAATGATGGTATGAATCAGGTGGGTAAAGACGGCAAAGGAACCAGTACCTGGTTAGGCTGGTTCTTGTTAAAAGCCCTACGCAACTTCATTCCCATTGCTCAGCAGCAAAACGATCCGGAACGTGCCGAGCACTGGGAACAACATAGTCATCAACTTGCTACTGCTCTGCAAACGCATACTTGGGATGGCGCCTGGTATCGACGCGGCAGTTACGATGATGGTACGTTGCTTGGCTCACATATTTCCGACGAATGTCGCATTGATTCCATTGCACAATCCTGGGCAGTATTATCGGGTGCAGATGATCCGCAACGCGCCAGACAAGCTGTCGGCAAAGCGGTAGAACTCCTGGTGGATGACGAATTAGCTATTGCGCGACTATTTACACCAGCTTTTGAACATACCACCAAAGAACCAGGCTATATTAAACGTTATCCACCCGGTATCCGTGAAAATGGTGGGCAATACACACATGCTGCTACTTGGCTGGTCGCAGCATTGGCGGAATTAGGTCAGGCTGATGAGGCTTATCGACTGTTCTCTTACTTAAATCCGATTAACCATGCGCTGGATGAAACAGCTGCCAATCGTTACCGCGTCGAACCTTATGTGGTTGCTGCTGACGTATATTCGGAAGGTCAACAGGCTGGGCGCGGTGGCTGGACCTGGTATACCGGATCAGCGGGTTGGTTGTATAGAGTCGCCGTTGAAAATATCCTGGGTATCGTACGTGTAGGCAACTCACTTCGCATCAAACCTGCTTTGCCTTCTGCGTGGGATCATTTTCATGTGCAATTACAAATCGATACTGCCAGATATCAGATTACAGTCACTCGTGCGACTTCAGCCAACTGTACTTTAAACGACCAACCTATTGCGGATAATCTCATCCCTTTGCGAAAAACGGGTTGGCATAAAATTGCTGTTACAGTGATCTGATTGACACTTATTTGATATTTATTTAATTTCAAAAAGATCTAACAACACTTCGATTGCAACGGGCTCCTGGAGTAATGCTTGACGACTACTTAGAGCCTGTTTACGATCTCATCATTATTCCTTACGATACGTGGATGAAGAGAACAAAATATGCCGGTGATATTAGCAAAGAGAAGTTTGCCGAGATAGAGCCGCTATTGCGTAGCGTGAGGCGCAGCACCAAACCCACGACAATAGATTTGTATGAAGTATTTTGTGCTGTGCTGTATCTGCTGCGTACTGGTTGCCAGTGGAGATTTTTGCCCGGAGAGTTTCCCAAATGGCAGAGTGTATATGCCTATTGGCGCAAATGGAATGAGCCTGACCAGCACGGCGTGAGCGTGCTGGAGCAGGCATTAAAAAAATCAGGTTGGCGCGGCCCGAGAGAAACTGGGGCGCAACGCTTGCAGCACGTTCTTGATTGTGGACGCGCAAAGCGTGAAGAATACAGACACGGCTGACCAGAAAGGCTATGACGCCGGCAAGAAGGTGTCGGGCATCAAGCGCCATATCGCTGTTGATACCTTGGGGTTGCCGCACGCCATTGCAGTGACGACAGCGGAAGTGACTGACCGTAACGGTGCATTGCAGGCCTTGAAGCGTTGCAGATCGAGTTTGGGGCAAGTACAAGGTTTGCTGTGTGACGGTGGCTATACTGGAGCACCATTTGCCGAAAGTGTGCAAGAAATTCTGGGCAAACCTGTCACCGTGCAGATCGCCAAACGCAGCAAACTGCATACCTTCAAGGTTATGCCCAGGCGCTGGATAGTGGAACATAGTTTCGCCTGGCTGGAAAAGTGCCGAAGATTATGGAAAAACTGCGAACGTAAACTTGATACCAGCTTGCAGCTCATTCATTTGGCTTTCTTGGCACTATTACTCAGAAGATCGTAAACAGGCTCTTAGATACGTTTCTCCATTTCCAGCTGCTTTATCTGGATCTTGAGCTTTCTAATTTCCTCCTGCTCCGGTGTTAGCTTCCCATTGCCACGGAATGCCTGACCCGTATTATCTGCCTGATATTCTCTGATCCACCTCCTGAGCATACTGGCATTGATTCCCAGACTTCGGGATACTTCCGATGGAGTGTGGTCCTGATCCAATACCAGACTGATGGCATCTAGTTTGAACTCTTTTGTGTACTGCTTTCTCGTTTCCATTGCTTCCTCCAGTTAAGCTATTCTCTCTTAACTGGACTGTCCGGTTTATTAAACCATGTCAATTCTCTGCAGAATGTCCGGGGGCACGTGCACCGCCCTCCAAGAGTAGCAGCCTATGTCCAGTGACGATTTTTTCTACCATCACAATCTCCTCTATTAAATCTCTATCCCAGGTAGCGTCATCATGATAAGATAGTAATAGATTACTTACTTTCAAATGGATAAGCAATGAATCAACGTCCCAAGCACCTTCCTGCCGAAGAGCGGCGTGCAGCAACGGTCGAGGCGGTGGTTGATCTGGCCGGCGAACAGAACCCCAGTGATATCACCACCACGGCAATTGCACAGCGTATGGGCCTGACTCAAGGTGCGCTATTTCGGCATTTTCCAAACAAAGATGCCATTCTTCAGGCGGTCATGTCCTGGGTTTCGGAACGCTTGTTGGCGCGCGTGGACAAAGCTGCAAACAGTGCTGCATCGCCAATCGAAGCCCTGGAAGCCGTTTTCATGACACACATCGGTTTCGTATCCGAACACCCAGGGGTGCCTCGAATGCTTTTTGGAGAGCTGCAACGCGCGGAAGAAACGCTGCCCAAACGGATGGTGCAAACGCTAACCCAACGCTATGGAGAGCGCCTATGCCGTCTACTCGAAGCCGGCAAGGCGCAAGGTGAATTGGATCCTGACTTGGACGTCAAAGCAGCCGCCCTTCTGTTCATTGGCACCATTCAGGGATTGGTGATGCAGTCGTTGATGGCTGACGATGTCGCACGCATCCGCCATGATGCGCCCAATGTGTTCGCGATCTATCGTCGTGGCATCAGCCGCATGGAAAACACCAAATGAAGAAGGCCGGAAAGCTTTCCGTTGCAGCGCTCGCCATCGTAGCCATCACACTTGGCGGAGGTTATATATGGATACAGCGCACCGATACAGACGAAAGCCAGCTACGTTTATATGGCAACGTCGATATCCGAGAAGTGCAACTGGCTTTTCGCCAACCAGGACGCATTGCTGAAATGACATTCGACGAAGGCGACACGGTCCTCGCCGGAACTCGTATGGCGGTTCTCGACGACCAACCTTATCGTGATGCATTGGCGTCGGCTGATGCCTCAGTGCAGGTGGCGCAGGCGGAGCTGACCAAATTGCGCAGTGGCTTGCGGCCCCAGGAAATCACTCAGGCACAGGAAGCACTCAAGCAGGCACGAGCCGTCGCCGTTAACACAGAGCGCGACTACCAGCGTCAAAGCAGCTTAGTGGCTTCCGGGGCCAGTAGCCGGCGTACCGTCGATGCCGCGCGAGCAGCACGTGACCAAGCCGCTGCTGCAGTAGCGTCTGCCGAGGCCGCCCTGTCGCTCGCCATGGAAGGTTTCCGTCAAGAAGACATCGCCGCCGCCCAGGCCCACTTGGCAGCCACACAAGCAACTCGTGCCCAGACCGCCACGGCTCTGACCGATACCGAACTGCTGGCACCCAGCAACGGCACTGTGATTGCACGGGTTCGTGAGCCGGGCAGCATGGTGGCAAGCCAAAGCACCGTCTACAGCCTGAGTCTGGATCAACCTGTATATGTCCGAGCCTACGTCGCGGAACCAGACCTTGGGCGCATCGCGCCCGGTACCAGGGTGAGGGTCACAAGCGACTCATCCGATAAGGTTTATCACGGCCAAATCGGTTTTATATCACCACGCGCGGAGTTCACCCCCAAGACCGTGGAAACCACGGACTTGCGCACCGATCTGGTGTACCGCCTGCGTATTGTCATTGATGAAGCCGACAGCGACAAAGGCTTGCGCCAAGGCATGCCCGTGACGATAGACGTTGACACCCATGCCGATTCCAGCATCCCAAACAGATCAAATTGACATGCACGTACGTCCCAATTCTGCAGGCAACTCACAAAATGGAAACGCTGCGGTCGTTATTCAAGCACTGGATAAGCATTTCGGCCATGTTCAGGCGCTGCGGGATTTGAGCGCATCCATCCATTACGGGTGCCTGACCGGTCTGGTTGGTCCCGATGGTGCGGGCAAGACGACACTCATGCGTATTCTGACCGGCCTGCTCGAACCCAATGCAGGACGGGCCACGGTGGCCGGGTACGATGTCGTGCAAGATAACGAAGCGATCCACGTGATCACCGGCTACATGCCGCAGCGCTTCGGGCTCTACGAAGATTTGTCAGTGATGGAGAACATGCGCCTCTACGCGCAGCTTCGTGGTATGGATGCCGACCGCCATACTGAACTGTTTGCCGAACTGCTGAATTTTACGAGGCTCGGGCCGTTCACCGAGCGTCTGGCCGGCAAACTTTCCGGCGGCATGAAACAGAAACTAGGCCTGGCCTGTGCGCTGATGGCTCGACCCAAGGTGTTGCTGCTGGACGAACCGGGCGTAGGCGTCGATCCGGTCAGCCGGCAAGACTTATGGCGCATGGTGCAGGCTCTGACCGATGAAGGCATGGCCGTGGTCTGGTCCACCGCCTATCTGGACGAGGCCGAGCGCTGTGAAAGCGTTTTGTTGCTCAATCAAGGACAGTTACTGTTCGACGGCCCGCCGCAAACTCTGACGGCGCAGCTCGAGGGACGCAGCTTTCGTCTGGAAAACGTAGGATCTCAGCGTCGGACGGTGTTAACCCAGGCGCTGGATCTGGACACAGTCAGTGACGGTGCCATCCAGGGGGCGGGCGTACGTATTGTGCTGCGCGCCGGTGCGCGATCTGCCCCAATCCAGACACTGGCCGATCAGGTGCAAGTGACGTTGACACCGGTCCCTGCACGATTCGAAGATGCCTTCATTGATCTGCTGGGTGGCGGACCCGGCGGCACGTCAGCTCTGGCCGAACGCCTGCCCGTCGTCGAACTCGGTTCTGATATTGCCGTGTCGTGCCGTAATCTCACTAAGCGCTTCGGCAATTTCACCGCCACTGATAACGTCAGTTTCGATGTGCAAAAAGGCGAAATATTCGGCTTGCTTGGCCCTAACGGGGCGGGAAAATCCACCACGTTCAAGATGCTGTGCGGCCTGCTCAAGCCCACCGATGGCGAGGCCCAGGTAGTCGGGCACGGTCTGCGGCAGGCTACCGGTGCCGCCAAAAGCAAGCTGGGTTATATGGCGCAAAAGTTCTCTCTCTACGGCCTGCTCTCTGTACGCCAGAACCTGGAGTTCTCGGCAGGTGTGTACGGGCTGGAGGGCCAGACGCGGCACGAACGCCTCGAAGAAATGATCGACACCTTCGATTTGGGTAATTGGCTATCGGCCACGCCCGACTCTCTGCCCCTGGGGCTCAAGCAACGGCTGGCATTGGCGTGTGCCTTGATGCACCGCCCACCCGTGCTTTTTCTGGATGAACCGACCTCTGGGGTTGACCCGATCACCCGCCGCGAGTTCTGGACCCACATCAACGGTCTGGCACGCAAGGGCGTGACCATCATGGTCACCACCCACTTCATGGACGAAGCCGAATACTGTGATCGGGTCGCCATGCTTTCACGCGCACGCCTGATTGCCCTGGACACGCCCGATGCGCTCAAGCAAGGGGCTGCCACCAAAGAAACGCCAGATCCAACCATGGAAGACGCCTTCATCCACCTAGTGGAATCCGACTCACAAAACGACGAGGCATCCACATGAGCACCTCGACGCCTGACCCCCACGGCGCTTCCGCACAGGTCGCAAACATGCGTCGCTTTGACCTGCAACGCTTACGGGCCTTGATTTACAAAGAAAGCCTTCAAGCGCTGCGCGATCCGTCAACACTGCTGATCGCTTTTGTGTTGCCCGTGATCTTGCTCCTTCTGTTTGCCTACGCGGTGTCGCTGGACGCCAAGCAGGTACGCATCGGCGTCGTGATGGAATCGGAAGGGGCTTCGGCCCAGGCACTGGCAGCCGCGTTCGCGGCTACCGACTATCTGGATGCGCACTTCGTCCATGACCGCCGGGAAATCGCCAACATGCTAGTGTCCGGTGAACTGCGCGGTTATGTCGTCATCCCGCAAGATTTTGAGCAGCGCATGGCGCTAATGGGCAGCGAACCGCTCGTACAGATCATCACCGACGGCTCATATCCCAACACCGCCAATTATGTCGAGAACTACTCGCGAGGCGTCGTACAGACCTGGCGCACTGGACTCGATATCGGAGCATCGCCTCAAGCCATCGTGCTCGAACCACGCTACTGGTTCAATGCCGAGCTTGAAAGCCGGCGTGCTCTGGTTCCCGGCGCGATCGCCATCGTGATGACCATTATCGGCACCATGCTCACCGCGCTGGTGGTTGCGCGCGAGTGGGAACGCGGCACTATGGAGGCGGTGCTGTCCACACCGGCGTCAGTAGCCGAAATCCTGATCGGCAAGCTGCTGCCGTATTTCGTGCTTGGCATGCTGTCCACGCTTGGTGCAGCAGCGCTTGCGGTGTTTGTCTTCAACGTTCCGTTGCGGGGCTCTCTCGCTGCATTGATGCTGTTGTCTGCGGTGTTCATGGTGCCGGCCCTGGGACAGGGTTTGCTCATCTCATCGCTGGCGCGCAATCAATTCCTCGCGGCGCAGATCGCGCTCTTCACAGGTTTCTTACCGGCCTTCATGCTGTCGGGTTTTCTGTACGAAATCGACGCCATGCCCGCATGGATCCGGGCCATCACACTGCTGGTTCCGGCACGCTACTTCGTTGACTCGTTGAAAACCGTATTCCTGGCCGGAGACGTCTGGGCGGTGTTCGTTCCTAACCTGGCAGCCATGGCGGCAATCGGGGTGCTGTTCTTCATGATTGCCAAGCGTGCCACGCGCAAGAACCTGGAGTAACGCCGTGTTCACCTCCGCATTTTCATTCACCCGCCTGCGCGCCCAGTTCATCAAAGAGGTGCTTAGTGTGCTGCGTGACCCACGCAGCCGCATGGTGGTGTTCGTGCCACCCATCTTGCAACTGCTGGTGTTCGCCTTTGCCGCCACGCTGGAAGTCCGCAATATCGACGTCGCCGTCTACAACCAGGATTCCGGAAGATGGTCGTACGAACTGATCCAGCGTCTGGACAATGCCGACTTCATCACCCATCTGCACCGTATTGACAACCGGCAACAATTGCATACCTTGATCGACCGAGGCGAAGTCATTGCCGCCCTTTCCATACCCGCAGACTTTTCCCGCACGATTGCGGCCGGCGGCAGCGGTATGGCACAAGTATTGGTTGACGGTCGGCGCAGCAACTCAGGACAGATTACGGTCAGCTACCTGTCTACCATCGCGGCTGACGTCGGCGCCACGGTCGTGCCCGAGGCGCAAATACCAATCCCGGTGGCGACCCGCCACTGGTTCAACCCGAACCTGATTTACCGCTGGTTCATCGTGCCCGGCCTTAGCGGCATCCTGGCCCTGTTCAGCGCACTCTTGATCACCTCGCTGTCGATTGCCCGCGAACGCGAATTGGGCACATTCGACCAATTGCTCGTATCGCCGACCTCGACGCCGGAAATCATCATCTCAAAATCGCTGCCAGCCCTGGCCATCGGCACCCTGCTGGGCCTGTTCATGATCAGCGCAGGCGTGTTCCTGTTCGGGATTCCCTTTACAGGCTCCTTTGTCCTGCTGCTGACCAGCCTGGTGCTGTTCATCCTGTCAGTGGTGGGCATCGGCCTGATGATTTCCGCCGTCAGCATGACCCAGCAGCAAGCCATCCTGGGCGCATTTGCTATAGGTGTACCAGCGGTACTGATGTCAGGGTTCGCCACGCCGGTGGAAAACATGCCGTTGTTTCTGCAATGGCTGGCACAGGCTATTCCCCTGACTCACTTCCTGATCATCGTCGAGGGCAGTTTTCTTAAGGCCATGCCGCCTGCTGACATCTTCGCAAGCCTTTGGCCACTAGCGCTTATTGCCTTGGTCACTCTGACGATGGCCACCGTATTCGTCCGAGGACGCTTGCAATGACATTCATGATAACCAGCCATTCGCCTAACAGCGCCCTGTATCGAACTCGCAGCCGCCTGCGCCTTGCCACGCTGACCGCAGCTTGTCTGTTACTGACTGCCTGCGCCACTGTCGGCCCCGATTATCAGGAGCCGCCGGTTGATAGCGGTGAGGGGTGGTCGCTGCCATTGGCCAACGCATCCGGTCAAGCGAACCTGAGTAAGTGGTGGTTTGACCTGGTCAAGTAAAACCGGACACTCCAGTTAAGCAACATTTTTCACTATTTCCATTTCCATCTCATATTGATTTGGGCTTTTGTAGCCCAGGTATGAATGCAGTCGTTGGCTGTTATAGAACATGGAAATATACTGCAGTACCTCTTGTTGTGCTTTATAGCGGGTTGGGTAATGTTGCCAGTGGATTTGCTCCTGTTTAAGGCTACCGAAAAAGCTTTTAGCCACTGAGTTATCCCAACAATTTCCCACACGACTCATGCTGCCGATAAAGCCATGTATTTTTAAAAGTTGGCGATACTGCTTGCTGGCATATTGCGATCCACGATCTGAATGTACAATCAATCCAGGTTGTGGCTGACGCTGCCAGACAGCCATTCTCAATGCATCACAAACCAGCTTTGCTTTCATTCTTGAACTCATGCTCCAACCCACCACCTTCCTGGAAAACAAATCAATGACCACCGCCAGATACAACCAGCCTTCCCGGGTCCAAATGTAGGTAATGTCACCCACGTAGATTTGATTGGGGGCTGCAACATCAAATTGCCGATTCAGCCTATTGTCAAATATCGGTTGTTTGTGATGACTGTTAGTTGTGACCTTGTACTTTTTCCGGCACCTTACTTGCACATCTGCTTCTCGCATCAGGTTTCGAGCCTTCCAGCGACTAACCGGATAACCCCGTGCACTCAGTGCTTTTCTGATTCTGCGACTGCCGTAGCTATGATGACTGGATTTTGCTATCTCCCGTACTGCTCTAAGAGCCTGTTTACGATCTTCTGAGTAATAGTGCCAGGAAGGCCAGATGAATGAGCTGCAAGCTGGTATCAAGTTTACGTTCGCAGTTTTTCCATAATCTTCGGCACTTTTCCAGCCAGGCGAAACTACGTTCCACTATCCATCGCCTGGGCATAACCTTGAAGGTATGCAGTTTGCTGCGTTTGGCGATCTGCACGGTGACAGGTTTGCCCAGAATTTCTTGCACACTTTCGGCAAATGGTGCTCCAGTATAGCCACCGTCACACAGCAAACCTTGTACTTGCCCCAAACTCGATCTGCAACGCTTCAAGGCCTGCAATGCACCGTTACGGTCAGTCACTTCCGCTGTCGTCACTGCAATGGCGTGCGGCAACCCCAAGGTATCAACAGCGATATGGCGCTTGATGCCCGACACCTTCTTGCCGGCGTCATAGCCTTTCTGGTCAGCCGTGTCTGTATTCTTCACGCTTTGCGCGTCCACAATCAAGAACGTGCTGCAAGCGTTGCGCCCCAGTTTCTCTCGGGCCGCGCCAACCTGATTTTTTTAATGCCTGCTCCAGCACGCTCACGCCGTGCTGGTCAGGCTCATTCCATTTGCGCCAATAGGCATATACACTCTGCCATTTGGGAAACTCTCCGGGCAAAAATCTCCACTGGCAACCAGTACGCAGCAGATACAGCACAGCACAAAATACTTCATACAAATCTATTGTCGTGGGTTTGGTGCTGCACCTCACGCTACGCAATAGCGGCTCTATCTCGGCAAACTTCTCTTTGCTAATATCACCGGCATATTTTGTTCTCTTCATCCACGTATCGTAAGGAATAATGATGAGATCGTAAACAGGCTCTAAGGAGTAAACAAAAGACAACGCAAATGACAAAAGCCGTTTTCACCATGGAGCCCTTCACCTGTCCGTCCTGCGTGAAGAAGATCGAAAATACGGTGGGCAGAATCGATGGCGTGCAAGAAGTTAAAGTTATGTTCAACTCGGGGCGTGTCCGGGTCGAGTTCGATGAAGACAAAACCACGGCCGACGCAGTGCAAGAGGTCATCGTGAAACTGGGTTATCCAGTGCTTTCAAAGAAAGTCGCTTAACCAGCCATATCAGTCGCCTTTAACGACCCGTTGATATTGGCCGTCGCGAGCGGCCAATATCGGGTCACCTAGCTGGATGCACTGGAACATGACATGAAAAACCTTAAAAATTCCCACATAGCCGACGTCACCGGCCTGTTGCTGCTGATTGCTTTCCCGCACGCGCAGCCATGGATGGCGGGCACGTCGTGATACGGTGAAGGGAACCGCAAGACCGCCTTTCTCCGCCAGCAAACAAGCCTGTTGAGGTTGGCAAGCGTAGCGCGCAGGCCGACTCAACCAGGCGGGCCGAAGCGTCAGAGGTCAACACCGACCGGCCCTGATTCAACATGAAGCACGGGGCGCAGCCCGCGAACCTGACGACACCGCTCGGGGACACCCTACCCCATTGGCCTGTCGGTGAGACAGCATGCACCGAGGCCATCCCACGCTCACCTGCGCCCCGCTACGCCCACACGAGTTTTCTAAATCATAAGCATCGGCAACAATTTCTCCATCTCATGTCGGTTGCCTAACGGTACCGCCCCACCAGGAGAACGTCATGAGCAATCCAAACCGATGGATGCTGATAAAACGCTTTGCCGAAGTCACCGGCTACAGCGAGAACGCAGTTCGACACAAAATCAAAGGTGGCATATGGGTAGAGGGACGCATCTGGCGCAAGGCACCCGATGGCCGCATCTTTGTGAACATGGATGAATTTGAACGCTGGGTGGAGAGCCAAGCCCTGACGCTCAGCCTATAGCGCATCCCTGAACAACTCCAAAGAGACATTGCAAAAAACACTCAATGAGTGTATTGTATTAGCTCATTATTGATCCGCCATCAAGCCTATCGTGCTTGGGCAATACTTATAGGGCCATGACTGACTCCAAGCCGCACAACCCAAGTCCTGAAACGGTCCGTCAAGCACGCCAGACAGCCAACCTGACTCAGACGGAGGCAGCGAAAACCGTCAGCGCATCCATGCGTGCATGGCAACAGTGGGAATCGGGTGAACGTGCCATGCCACCAGGACTGTTTGAGCTTTTCATGCTCAAGACCCGGCAATGGCCTTTGGACAGCAAACCCACACCGGATCAATCAACAGGAGCAGCGTGATGGCAGTTGAAGGAGTGGCCAAGACCGGCTTCCCCGGCATCTGGATACACGGAAAATCAATTCGTGTGGATTTCATGCATGCGAACCTCAAGCACGCGTCGCGCCTGCGCAGCGCTGCCCTGTACGCGTTGCGCACTGGCACCTACAACGAAGCGGAAATGTTTCCGCACTCGCACCCAGCGGAGAGCACCGCCCAAACCAGCAAGCGCCTGGACGACCTGTGCGACATTTACAAGCCACTCAAGGCAGTGGATATCACACCGGAAACACAGACACGGTACGAGAACGCCCTAAACGTCTGCCTGGAAACGATCGGTCGCAACCGCCAGATCGACGCCCTCAAACCCGCCGACATACAGCAATTGCGAGTCGATCTGATCGCCACCCGTGCGGTTTCTACCGTCAATCACTATCTGGCAACCTTCTCAGGCTTTCTGTATTGGTGCGAAGACAACGGATACTGCAAAGAGCTGGCCAAGCACTGCACCCGCTTCACGAAAAGCCACAAGGATCCAGATCCGCTGAGCTTCGAAGAGTTCCAATTGCTCATTGATAAAGGCTGCCTACACCCGATTGATCGGGCGGCAGTCACGTTGGCGGTCTATACGGGACTCCGCCCCGGTGAGTTACTGGCATTGGCCTTGGAAGACGTTGCCGCCGATCTGAGCAAAATTACCGTCCGCCGATCCATAACCCAGTCCCTGACATTCAAGGTGCCCAAGACAAACAAGGAACGCACCGTCTTGCTGTTCCCCCCCGCTCGCGAAGCCCTAAAGGTGCTGATAAAAGCGGCAGAACAGTGTAAGCCCGCTGATCTGCGAGTCTGGCTGAACCGCCACGAATCACGCACCGATCGTGTGCGCGTTCTTCTATCACCCAAGACACAGGCTCGCAGAAAGGAAGTCAACGAATTCTTTGTTCCCAGCGCCTGGAACACAAAATGGAGCAATCTGATTCGACGCGCAGAAATCCGCCCGCGCCCGCCCTATCAGACACGACACACTTATGCATGCTGGAACCTGACGGCTCGCGGCAACCTGGCCTTCATCGCCAATCAGATGGGCCATAACGATTACTCCATGCTCGTGCAGGTGTATGCCCGCTGGATAGATTCAGAGTCCCCCAGCGAGCTGGAACGCATCTGGGAGAGCATGCAAAACATGCTTCAAATTGTCCCAAATTTGTCCCAAGAAAATTGTGAAGAAACCATAACTAGTTGATTTATATGAGTAAAACTGATTCATCTTCGCACACCCCCATGATGCAGCAGTATTTACGCATTAAGGCACAACATAACGACAAGCTGCTGTTTTACCGCATGGGAGACTTTTACGAATTATTTAACGAAGATGCGGAAAAAGCAGCTGAACTACTGGATATAACGCTGACGCAGCGAGGCTCTTCCGCTGGTGAGCCAATTAAAATGGCTGGCGTTCCTTTTCACGCAGCCGATCAATACCTAGCTAAGTTGGTCAAATTAGGCGAATCCATTGCGATTTGCGAGCAAGTGGGTGATCCAGCCACCAGCAAAGGGCCAGTAGAACGTCAGGTGGTACGCATCATCACCCCTGGTACATTAACCGACGCTGAATTGCTGGAAGAACGAGGTAACAGCAGCGTCCTGGCAATTGTGCTTCATCAAGGGGTAATTGGTTTGGCCTGGCTGAATTTAGCGGCTGGCGATATTCGTGTACTGGAAACTTCTGTCACTCACCTCACCAGTGAGCTGGAACGCTTACATCCATCAGAAATTTTGCTGCCAGAGACACTTGATCTGCCAGTAGCACTAGATCAATCAATTGCTTGCAGGCGTTTACCAGAATGGCAATTTGCTTATGACCATGCCATGCAACAACTTACTCGCCAATTTGGCACCCACAATCTAGATGCATTTGGCTGCGCCGAACTCCACGCAGCAGTTATTGCGGCAGGCGCACTGTTTGAATACGCCAAACTTACTCAACATACCGCAACGGCTGCATCTACCGAGCATGTACTTGGACATATACAAACTTTGCAAGTGGAACAGCCTGATAGCTATTTGCGAATGGATGCCGCTACACGTCGCAATCTGGAAATCACATTAACATTACGTGGAGATACTGCACCAACACTTGCCTCCTTGCTGGATGCTTGTTCAACTAGCATGGGTAGCCGTCTGTTACGGCATTGGCTGCATCACCCTCTGCGTGACCGTACTGCCCTGCAACTGCGACTGGATACGATCTCAGGTTTAATCGCAACCCAACCTAAAACATTATATGTGGCGATCCACGAACACTTGAAACAGATTGCTGACATCGAACGCATTACCAGTCGAATTGCATTGCGTACAGCCAGACCGCGCGATCTATCCGGATTACGTGACAGCCTGCTCATTCTACCCAAGGTAAGCGAACAGCTCACCGCCTCCACCGCTACCGCTGTACAGCGTTTTATTGCCGCTATTGAACCTGATTACGCTCTAGTGCAATTATTGCTCGCTGCTTTGCGGCCGGAACCAGGTGCAATCCTTCGCGAAGGTGGAGTTATTGCAGACGGCTACGATAGCGAGCTGGATGAATTACGCTCCCTGCAAAAAGATGGCGGAGAATTCCTGCTACAACTGGAAACTCGAGAACGCGAGCGCACCGGTATCCCTACGCTAAAAGTGGAATATAACCGGGTGCATGGTTACTATATTGAAGTAACACGCACTCACAGTGACAAAATTCCAGCTGATTATCGGCGCAAACAAACACTTAAAAATGCTGAGCGCTACAGTATTCCTGAGCTGCAAGCATTTGAACACAAAACATTAACCGCACGCGAACAAGCGCTGGCACGAGAAAAAACATTATACGAACAATTATTAACACAATTAACCACGTTCATTGTACCTTTGCAAGCGACAGCACATACAATCGCTGAGCTGGATGTCTTATGTACTTTTGCCGAACGCGCACACTTGTCCAGCTATACCAAACCAATCTTTACTGACGATCCCGTGCTTGATATCGAGGCAGGACGCCATCCTGTGGTGGAAAACCAGCTGGAACACTATATCGCTAACGACATTCAGCTTGGCGCTATCACTCGCGAAGAACGCCGCATGCTGATCATTACCGGGCCTAACATGGGTGGAAAATCCACCTATATGCGCCAAACAGCATTAATCGTGCTGTTAGCCTATTGCGGCTGCTTTGTTCCGGCTCAGCACGCTCGCATTGGGCCAATTGATCAAATATTCACTCGAATTGGTGCGGCTGATGATTTAGCTGGGGGACGCTCTACCTTTATGGTAGAAATGACTGAAGCAGCCAATATTTTGCGCAATGCGACTGAACAAAGTCTGGTATTGGTAGATGAAATTGGCCGGGGTACATCAACGTTTGATGGATTAGCTCTTGCCTTTGCCATCGCACGTCATTTGTTAACTCACAATCAGAGTTATACCTTATTCGCCACGCACTATTTTGAACTGACACGCCTGGTGGAAGAATTCTCGCATGCAATCAATGTGCACGTCGCTGCGGTAGAGCATAAAAAACGCATTGTTTTTCTCCACCGAATAGAGACGGGGCCAGCTAACCGCAGTTATGGATTACATGTTGCGGCACTGGCTGGCGTGCCCAGTAAGGTTATCCGAGACGCAGACAAGATTCTGGCACGGCTGGAGCAGGAAACACTACACAACACACCCCAGCAAACGCTCTTTGAAATCATTGCCGAAGATGAGACAGTGCTTCCTGCAACGGTGCATCCAGCGCTTGAACACCTGGCACAACTGCACCCAGATACACTCTCGCCGCGTGATGCACTAGAGCAGCTTTATTTACTCAAATCAATGTTGTACGACGATACAGATACAACATAATTCATCATCAGTGCTCATGACCACACGTGCCATGATGAACGTGGCCATGCGACAATTCTTCTTCCGTTGCCGGGCGCACATCTGTTACGGTACATTCAAACTGAAAAACCATGCCTGCGTAGGGATGATTGCCATCTACCACCACGACATCATCGGTTATTTCTCTCACGGTGTAGATAAAATAATCATCTGATCCTTCTTCACTACCTTCAAATTGCATTCCCACAGTCACTTCTTGTGGAAATGCATTGCGCGATTCAACACGCAGCAGTTCTTCGTCATATTCGCCAAAAGCGTCTTCTGGCTCCATTTGCAAAGACAAGGTTGTACCGGTTTCCTTTTCATGCAGTTCTTCTTCCACGACAGGGAATATGCCATCATAACCACCATGCAGGTAACTGATGGGTTCATCCGTCTCTTCCATCATATTTCCTTCTTGATCGACCATTTTGTAGTGGAGTGACACTACGGTATTTTTTACTATACGCATGCTCTTTTGCCCTATGTGGGCTTCCTTGTGGTTAATAAAATTTATATGGTTGCAATTGATTTTCCCCTGCAAGGAGCAAAGCTCCGGCGGTGAATCACAGTAATTCCATGTTCATTGATAGCTGTCAGGTGTGCTTTGGTGGGATAGCCCTTATGCCGATCGAATCCATAAACAGGATAAATTTGATGCAGTCGCTGCATCTCGGCGTCGCGTGCAGTTTTAGCCAGAATGGATGCTGCCGAGATTTCAGCAACGAGATGATCGCCTTTAATGACAGTCTGTACAGTATGATTCAGCTGTGGCGCCTGCTTGCCATCTACCAGAATTAGTGCATCAGCAGGAGGGGATAGTTTGAGAATTGCTCGGCGCATCGCTAGTAAAGTTGCCTGCAGAATATTGATTTGATCAATTTCTGCTACTGATGCGCTAGCAATTGCCCATGCATGTGCACGCTGTTTGATTTGTTGCGCCAAATCAGTGCGCTTCTTCTCGCTGAGTTGTTTGGAATCTGCCAATCCATGAATGGCGTGTACCGCATCTAATACCACACACGCAGCGTAAACCGGGCCAGCTAACGGACCTCGACCTGCTTCATCGACACCGTAAATAATACATTTGGTGGATATTTTCATCTGCGCAGCACTGATGAATGGTATTTGAATACTTGGTATCTGCAGCTGTTGTTTGACTAGATCGCGCGCGCAGTACACATAAGCTGTGCTTCAGTTACGACTTGCTCATCCACTTCGGCACGCGCTGCATATTTCCATACGCCTTTGAGTTGACGAGTAATTTCAACCTTTAAGACTAATTGATCGCCTGCAATCACTGGCTTTTTGAATCGCACTCCGTCAATTCCAACAAAGTAATACACTTGGCCAGTATCTTTCTCCATATTTTCCGAGCGAATGGTTAACAAAGCAGCAGCTTGCGCCAACGCCTCTACAATTAATACACCTGGCATAACAGGGTGATGTGGAAAATGCCCCGAAAAATAGGGTTCGTTGATAGAAACATTTTTATAGGCATGGATTCGTTTGCCTAATTCAAGAGAAATTACCCGATCAACTAAAATCAACGGATAGCGATGTGGCAAGTATTTCAATATCTCATGAATATCCATTGTGCCCATTTTATCTCTCCGTTATACAAAAATATTTATAAATTAACACTGTTACGCACCTTTCAGCAAAGAGCCAAACAGCTTCTTAGGAAATGAAAAAATCATTCCTGTTCATTTAAAATTTTAATGACTTCATCGGTAATATCGATACGTGCGCTACGATAAACTGAATCCTGCAGCTGCAAAATCAGATCATAATCGTGTTGTTTGGCCAATGCTTCAATCACTGCATTAATACGTTCCAGAATCAGGCTATATTCTTCATTCTGGCGCAAGCTCAAATCTTCCCGTAGCTGCTGCTGGGCGCGTTGGTAACGCCGACTGAGTCCAGCCAGTTCTCGCTCCTTGCTACGCCGTCCTTCTTCATCCACAGCTGCCATGTTTTTTTCCAGATCTTGTTGCAATGCTCTGATTTGCACCGAAAGCTCTCTGAGTTTGGCGTCACGGGATTGAAATTCTTTTTCAATTTCTTTCTGCGCCAGGATTGCTGGTCTAGATTCGCGTAAAACCTTCTCGGTATTCACCACCCCAATCTTGATTTCACCAGCAGATAAAGCGGGTGCACAGACCCAAACCAAAAAAAGAACACATACACCCACCCATCGAACAATAGTCATCTGGTTATCTTAATACCATCAATTTTATTCTGTTCTAATTCTTGTCTGGAACTGGAAACAACTTCATCGATATGCTTCAGCCATTTTCTAGAAAACCTGCCCAAATTGAAATTGGAAGCGTTGTATCTTATCTCCTGGCTTATCATTCAGTGGCTGAGCAATACTGAATTTCAGTGGTCCCATCGGCGAAATCCAGGTCGCTGCTAAGCCAGCGGAATAACGAAAATCATCCGTTCCCAAGCCTGAAAAAGAATTAACAACCGTTCCCCCATCAGCAAATGCACTCAGACGAACTGATTTATCTTCCAGCATAAAGGGTACTGGGAACAAAACTTCCACATTGCCCACAATACGTTTACTGCCACCCAGCGCCAGATCATTATTATCTCGTGGTCCCAGCGTATTAATATCATAACCACGAATTGAGTTAAAACCACCTGCAAAGAAGTTTTTGAAGAAAGGCAAAGGTTTGCCACTGTAACCATCTCCTACTCCTATTTCGCCGTTGAGCATCAGCGTAAACATTTTTGAAACAGGATAAAACCATCTTTGTTCGTAACTGACTTTGTAATAACGCAAATCGCCAATCGGCGCACCAAATTCACCAAACAAACGTTGCATCAATCCAGAAGTAGTCCAGATTGCACTATCACGACCATCACGCGCCCAGCTTAAGGTCAGTGGAATATTATTGGAGGTTTTGCCAAATTGATGCACAAAATCCTTGTACAACTGTGGACTACCATCATGCAGATCAATCTTGGTGCGTTCAAATCCGATTCCCAGTGAAACCATGTCGTTTTCCGCAACAGGAATTCCAAAACGTATATTGCCGCCAATCGTGTCTGTGTTAAATATCCCTACTCTACTCAGCGAACGGGTATTGATATCACGTCTGAATGCTTCTAAACCAAGGCTGACGCCATTAATTGTATAATAAGGATTACTGAATGAAGCTGAGATGATTTTGTTTACGCTACCCGTATTAACTTGCAAACTGAGGAAGTTACCTGTTCCCAAAATATTATTTTGGGCAATTGAACCATTCAAGATAATGCCTTCACGATCAGAATAACCAGCACCGAACATGATCGCGCCTGTCGGCTTTTCAACTACGTCCACATTGATGTCTACTTGATCAGGTACATCCGCTACTGGAGGAGTTTCAACGTTAACACTGGTAAAGAAATCCAGCCTATCTACTCGCTGACGAGAACGGTTGATTTGTTCCGTAGAGTGCCATGCACCTTCCATTTGCCGAAATTCACGGCGAATAACTTCATCTCGAGTGCGCTCATTACCACTGATGTTGATACGCCTGACATACACTCGACGCCCGGGATCCACAAAAAAAGTAAATGCTGTTTCGTGTGTTTCCTTATCCAGCTCTGGGGAGGCATTTACGTTGGCAAATGCATAGCCATCATTGCCCAATCGATCACTGATCAATTTGATGGATTCTGTCAATTTTTCACGCACAAATATATCACCTGGCTCCAGCTTGATTAATTGGCGCAATTCTTCTTCCGGAATAATCAACTCGCCCGCAAGCTTGATATCGGACACTGTATATTGTGGTCCTTCCGTGACATTAGCCGTGATATAAATATCTTTCATATCTGGAGTAATCGAAACTTGAGTGGATTCAATATTAAATTCCAGATAACCGCGATCCAGATAATAAGAACGCAACGTTTCAAGATCGGCAGATAATTTTTGCTTGGAATACTGATCATCCTTGGTAAACCAGGTCAGGAAACCGGGAGTTTTGAGGCTAAACAACTTAACCAGTTTTTTTTCCGAAAAAACTCGATTGCCAACAATATTAATCTGCTTGATACGAGCAGTTCTACCTTCCTTGATATCAAAATTGATACCGATCCGGTTGCGTTCCAGTGGAGTGGTCGTGGTGACAATTTTGACCGCATATTTGCCCCGACTGATATATTGACGTTTGAGTTCCTGTTCAGCCTTTTCCAGCAAAGAACGGCTGAAAATACGCGACTCAGATAAGCCGGCCTGCTTTAATCCTTCTTTGAGTTTATCTTTATCAAATTCTTTGGCACCATTAATACTAATTTGTGCGATAGCAGGGCGTTCCTGGACCTGTACGATCAGTAAATCGCCTTCAGCTTTTAATTTGACGTCACTAAAGAAACCAGTGGCATACAGTGTCTTGATTGCTTCATTGGCTTTTTTACTATCGAGCACCTCACCGACTTTGACTGGCAAATAGCTGAATATCGTTCCAGCTTCAGTACGCTGAATGCCTTCTACTCGAATATCCTTGACGACAAATACATCTGCTGCCACGCAACTGATTGAATACAATAGAGCAAATACTATGCAGAATCTGAATTTCATCATCATTCAGCCGCTAAACGTAACAGATCATTGTAAATAGCAAATAACATCAACGTAATCAACAAGGCAACACCAATTTGATTACCAAAAGCCATGATTTTCTCAGATAAAGGTACACCTCGTACCATTTCTACCAGGTAATAGAGCAAGTGCCCACCATCCAGAATTGGAATAGGCAAGAGATTTAACACCCCCAAACTGATGCTGATCAGAGCCAGGAAGCCCAGGTAGGCTGACAATCCCATTTGTGCTGTCTGACCAGCATAATTAGCAATGGTAATCGGCCCACTAATATTTTTGAGTGATACATCTCCCGTGACCATCTTCCCCAACATGCGCAGCGTAAAATAAGACATTTCCCATGTTTTAGCTATTGCCTTGTTCAAAGCTGTGGCTGGTGTATAACTGATGTTGACAAGTAAATCCGCTAGTGCTTCATGCTGTATTTTAGGTGTAACACCCGCCTTGCCTATTTCAACGCCTCTTTCCAACGCAGCTTCCGGCTGTAGCGTAATCACGAACTCTTTATCATTACGCACGATCCCAACTGTCAGAGCGCTGTTGGGATGGGAGCGTATCATGTCAACTACTTCTTCCCAGGTGGTAATTTTTTCATGATTAATAGTGGTAATTCTGTCCCCACTTTCCAGCCCCGCGTATTCAGCAGCGCTATCCGTCATAACACGGTCAATAACAGGGGCAATCGTTGGTCGAAAAATATTCAGCCCCAGTTTACCTAAAAAATCACTCTCGAGATCTTCCGTATCAAGTTGGCTCAAATCCAGCTTAAGCTGGCGAGCAAGCCTACTTTCACCGGTGACGCTTATCCTGACATCCGTTTTTTTATCTACTGCATTATCTAATAACTTCAATCGTGCCTCTTGCCAGGTAGCAACAGGCTGATTGCCAATTTCAGTAATCACATCGCCATTTCTGAAACCAGCCAATGCTGCAGGAGTTGCTGGATCAACCTCTCCTATGACAGGTTTCACCCCGCTGACACCCACTATAAAAAGCAACCAGTACAACAGAATCGCCAACAAAAAATTGGCAACAGGACCCGCAACCACAATAGCAAAACGCTTGGAAACAGGTTGTCGATTAAAGGCACGTGACAGTTCATTAGCAGGCACTTGCCCTTCACGTTCATCCAGCATTTTGACATAGCCGCCTAAAGGAATGGCTGCTATGGCCCATTCGGTCTGATCACGTCCTAAGCGTTTCTTCAGCAAAGGTTGACCAAAACCAAGAGAAAAGCGCAGCACTTTAACACCGCACCAGCGTGCTACCAGATAATGACCGAATTCGTGAAAAGCAATCAGCAGACCCAGTGCAATTACAAATGCAAGAATAGTTGAAAGCAATGTCATATTTTATAAATATACAAAATCATCTATCTAGACACATTGTGCGTCGCAACAAAATCCTGTCTGTCTTCATCCAACCATTTGCGAGCGGTATTACGTGCTAATGAATCAGCTGCCAGCACATCTTCCAAACAGGTCACTTCTCGCCTGTCTATAGACTGCATAACATGCCTGATCAGAGTGGGAATGGTAGTAAAAGGTATTTTTCCTGCCAGAAATACTTCAACAGCTACTTCATTGGCTGCGTTTAATACCGCCGGCATGTTGCCGCCGCTTGTGAGCGCTTCGTAGGCAAGCTTAAGACAGGGAAAACGCTCAAAATCCGGTGCTTCAAAATTTAATTGAGCAATCTTGAAGATATCCATGGATTGCACGCCACTTTCCATTCTGTCAGGGTAACCCAGTGCATGCGCAATAGGGGTGCGCATATCTGGATTACCAAGCTGAGCAAGCACCGAGCCATCAATATATTCAACCATAGAATGAATCACACTTTGCGGATGCACCACTACCTGAATTTTTTCAGGTGCAATATTAAACAGCCAGTGTGCTTCTATCACCTCCAGCCCTTTGTTCATCATGGTTGCTGAATCTACTGAAATTTTTCTGCCCATGACCCAGTTCGGATGAGCGCAGGCTTGCTCCGGCGTCACTGTTGCCAGAGTCTTTAAATCCGCCTTGCGAAACGGCCCTCCCGAAGCGGTGAGCAATATCCGGCGTACACCAGATTCAGCTAGATTTCCGTTGTAATGCTGTGGCAAAGATTGAAAAATCGCATTGTGTTCACTGTCGATTGGCAACAAGGTTGCCTGGCATTGTTTGATCGTATCCATGAAGATGCGGCCAGCCATCACCAATGTTTCTTTATTTGCTAACAGTATATGTTTGCCTGCACGCGCTGCTGCAAGCGTTGGGCGAATACCAGCAGCACCAACAATTGCTGCCATAACGGTATCGATTTCTGGTAAGGATGCTACTTTTTCTAGTGATTCAACGCCCGATAAAACGGTAATCTCCAGCTTTTCTGCACGTAACTTGTCTGCTAATTGCTGCGCACTGTGCGCATTAAGCATGACGGCATATACTGGATGAAATTGCTTGCACTGCGCCAACATTTTCTCAACATTGCAATTAGCCGTCAGAGCAATCGCTCGGAATCGATCAGGATGTCTGGCTACTACGTCCAACGTATTTTCACCAATACTGCCAGTTGAACCCAAAATAGTCAGATATCGAATATCAGTCATAGCTTAGTTGAGTAAAATAAAAGAGTGGCTAACGTCGCAATGGGCAAAACCGGCAACAATGCATCAATACGATCTAGTATACCGCCGTGGCCCGGCAAAATATTACCGCTATCTTTAACACCAGCCTGGCGCTTTAATAACGATTCAAACAGATCTCCCATTATTCCTAACACTGCCAGCACAAGCAACAATGGAATCAACCAACCGATCAGCGCCTGTTCACTATTCGTAACATAAAACCAGATTAGCGCATAAATTAACACGCCAACCAATGCGGCGGCCACGCCCTCCCACGTTTTTCCCGGGCTAATCTGCGGTGCGAGTTTGTGTTTACCATAGCGGCGACCGATAAGATAAGCAGCACTATCAGAAATCCACACCACACTCATAAAACCAAGTAGTAATAATGGATCTATGGCACGCAACTGATAAAGGGCCAAGCATGTTGGTAACAACACTAACCATCCCATTATCATGAATAGCCATTGGTTACGCACTGAACGTACAGCTACAAGCTGAATGGGCACAAGTAACAACCAAAAGATAGCAGATGCGATATAAAATCCAAGCATTGATGGATCCGCTGGATTTTTAGCGACTACCACGCCGACAAGAAATAATAGTTCTCCCCCCAGTAGGGTGGTAAAAACCATATACAGAACAGTTTGATTAACCGATAAACATCCCAAGCGACACCACTCTCTGGCAGCGGTAACCGTTAACCCTAAAAGTAATATGGCCCAAAAAATATCGGGTAGATAAAATAATGCCGCCAGAAAGGCGGTCAGTAGTATGAGGGCAGTGAAAAATCGAGTTTTAAGCATGAACGGGTAAATCCCGTTAATTGAGTAGTAATGATCAAATTTTATGTTCGCTCAGGATTATATCCTTAATCTCTTGTTGCGAATTAGCAAGCTGTTCACTTGTGCGACCAAAACGGCGTTCTCGTTGTTGATAAGAAAGAATTGCTTTATCAAGTACAGAAGCGTCGAAATCAGGCCACAATGTATCAGTAAAATATAATTCAGTGTAAGCTAACTGCCATAATAAAAAGTTGCTGATCCGACACTCCCCTCCTGTACGAATAAACAAATCTGGCTCAGGTGCATCAGCCATTGCCAGATATTTGGAAAGATCAGTTTCACTAAAATCGATATTCGGATTCAAGTTCTGCGCAATCATTTTGCGTACCGCCTGTATGATATCCCAGCGACCACCATAATTCGCAGCAACTGTGAAATATAAACGAGTGTTATCAGCAGTTAGCTGTTCTCCTTGTCGCACACAAGCCACTATTTTAGGATCAAACTTAGATAAATCACCAATTACTCTGAATCTGATGCCATTTTCATGCAGATTAGCAACTTCTCGTTCCAATGCGGTCAAGAATAACTGCATAAGCAGTTTGACTTCTTCAGCAGGTCTACGCCAATTTTCACTACTAAAAGCAAAAATTGTCAGATGTGAAATCTCTCTTTCAATACAAGCTCTAATTGTCCCCCTAACCGCCTCAACGCCTTGCTTATGTCCAGCTATTCTGGGAAGAAAACGCCGTTTTGCCCATCGCCCGTTACCATCCATAATAATAGCGACATGCTTGGGAATAGCTTCTGTTTTAGGTATTTCGCGAGTTGAGCTCAATATTGAAGGCATAGATTAGATCGCCATCAACTCTGCTTCTTTGGTTTGTAATAATTGATCTACTTGAGCAATATATTGATCAGTTAACTTCTGAATATCATCTTGTGCTCGTCGATCATCATCTTCAGCAATCAATTTATCTTTCAATAATTCTTTTAATTGATTATTTGCATCACGACGTGCATTTCTTATTGCTATACGTGCCGTTTCAGCTTCCGATTTGACAATTTTAGTCAAGTCCTTGCGTCTTTCTTCTGTGAGCGGAGGCATAGGTACTCTAACCATTTCACCTGCCGTCATCGGATTTAAACCCATATCAGAATCACGGATAGCCTTTTCAATCGCAGAGGACATTTTTTTATCCCAAGGAACAACACCGATGGTTCGCGCATCTGCCAATGTCACGTTAGCCAGCTGCTTAATTGGGGTAGGCGTTCCGTAGTAATCAACTGTTATATGATCTAATAAGCCTGTATGCGGGCGCCCGCTTCTTACTTTACCAAAATCAGCCTCGAGCGCTGTCAGACTCTTCTGCATTTTTTGTTCGGCAGATTTTTTTACATCGGAAACCATATTCAAACCAGTATTAAAAATTAATTACAACAATAATGCTTGTAGTATCACGAGCAAACAGCTAAAGAAGAGCCTGTTTGTACAAATTAGACGTTTACCAATGTTCCCTCATCCTCACCTAGCACAACCCGTTTAAGTGCGCCGGTCTTAAAAATACTAAAGACATTAATAGGAAGCTTCTGATCACGACATAAAGTTAATGCTGTTGCATCCATAACCTGCAAATTTCTATTAATTGCCTCGTCAAAAGTCAGCTTGCTAAAACGTTCTGCTTCTTTATTTTCAAGGGGATCGCTGGTATAAATTCCATCAACTTTTGTAGCCTTGAGTACAATATTGGCATTCATTTCCATACCACGCAAAGCGGCAGCTGTATCCGTAGTAAAAAAGGGATTTCCAGTACCAGCCGCGAATATGACCACTTTATGCTCTTCCAGATAACGTAGTGCTTTACCACGAATATAAGGTTCCACAACCTGATCTATTCGCAAGGCAGATTGTACGCGTGAAACAACATCATTACGTCTCATCGCATCATGCAAAGCCAATGCATTCATGGTGGTAGCCAGCATCCCCATATAATCAGCGGTCACGCGGTCCATGCCGTCTCCTGCTGACTTGATACCACGAAAGATATTTCCTCCACCCACCACAATCGCAACCTCAACACCTAACTGCAAGACTCCAGCGATCTCAATCACAATTCGCTCAATTACAGTACGATCAATACCATATTGAGCATCGCCCATAAGAGCTTCGCCTGATAATTTCAATAAAATACGTTTATATACGGCTGGCATATACCCACACAACAAAGTTTATCGCAAAATTAAAGAGCATTACCAATCACATATTTATTTTGATTGATTTACCTGCGCCATGACTTCAGCCGCAAAATCATCGGATTTCTTTTCTATCCCCTCCCCGACAACATATAGAGTAAATCCTTTAACCTGAGCAGATTTTGTTTGTAGTAATTTTTCAACAGTTTGATCAGGATCTTTCACAAAAGGCTGGCCTAATAATGTCACCTCAGCCAAATACTTGGTAATTCTGCCCTCTACCATTTTTTCAATAATATTAGCTGGTTTACCGCTCTCAGCTGCTTGTGCAGCAAATATTTGGCGCTCATGTTCAAGGGAATCAGCAGGCACCTGCTCTTTTGATACACAAACGGGTTTGCTGGCAGCAATATGCATCGCCAGATCTTTACCCAAAGTATCGTCTCCTCCTGAATAATCAACCATGACACCAATTCTACTACCATGTAGATACATGGCTAGGTGGTCCTCTGTTACATAGTTGATACCACGGCGAATACTGATATTCTCACCAAGCTTCATCACCAAAGCCTTACGAGCTACTTCAACAGTTTCTCCGCTGGCTAACGCCATATCTGCTAATAAAGCAGTATCTGATACATTTTCATCAACTATTAATTGCGCCAGATCAGCCGCAAAACGAATAAAATCTTCATTTTTAGCAACAAAATCAGTTTCACAATTTATTTCCACCAAAGCACCGCGTTTACCATCAGTTGCAACATAACCGCTGATAACTCCTTCCGCTGCCACGCGCCCAGCTGCCTTATTTGCTTTAGCACCGCTTCTGATACGCAGCAGATCCTCTGCTGCTTTCATATCACCATTTGCCTCTGACAAGGCTTTTTTACACTCCATCATCCCTACGCCAGTCAGCTCACGTAGTTCCTTAACCATACTCGCAGTAATTTCTGCCATACAGCCCCCAACTCTATTTAATCTAATTCAAAATATCTTATTTCGAAGATGAGAAGTTTATGCAAATCTTATGCATCCGCAGAGGCACCTTCACTAGAGAGAATTTCCTCATCGGTTTTCACCATATCAACCACTTCTTGGATAGACTGGTTACGTCCTTCCAAAATAGCATCTGCCATAGCGCGCGCGTATAAACGTATTGCCTGACTGGAATCGTCATTCCCTGGTATCACATATTTAATACCGGCCGGATTATGATTGGTATCCACTACACCAATGATCGGGATGCCCAGTTTGTTTGCCTCAATCACGGTACCTTTCTGGTAGCCCACGTCAATTATGAATATGGCATCGGGCAGTCCTTTCATTTCCTTAATACCACCAAGGCTGGCATTCAATTTTTCCAGCTTCCGCTGAAAATCAAGTGCTTCCTTTTTTACCAGTTTATCCAATGTTCCATCCTGCACCATTTTTTCCATATCATGCAGGCGTTTAACTGACTGCTTGATCGTTTTAAAATTAGTTAGCATACCGCCTAGCCAGCGCTGATCAACATAAGGAGAATTACAACGAGTAGCTTCTTCCTGGATGATGTCACGCGCCTGGCGCTTTGTGCCAACAAAAAGAATGGTTCCCTTGTTAGCTGTCAAATTACGGGCATAATCCAGCGCCTCTCTAAACATGACAATCGTACGCTCAAGATTGACAATGTGAATTTTATTGCGCTGACCGAAAATATATGGGGCCATTTTCGGGTTCCAGAAACGAGTTTGATGGCCAAAATGAACACCCGCTTCCAACATTTGCCGCATAGTAACTGACATAAATTCTCCTTAGGGTTAATCGTTAACTTATCGACGTACTCTTTTTAAAGAGGCACCCTATTTGATAAGCACGAATAAAGTTATATTATAAAAAAACAAGAAATTTTGGGCACAAACGTCATACGTTGCGCCGCGCGAATTATAGCATGGCACACTCAGTGCCCAATAAATTATCCCTGAATATTTGTAGCCCGATAGGATTACTCGGCTGAGTTGCCAATACGAAAATTGAGTTTATCAATGTCACGTAGCGTAACATGCTTGATATTGACTGATATTAGACCTTCTTCCTGTAGCTTAGAAAATGCCCGGCTGACAGTTTCCAGCTTAAGTCCTAAATAACTACCAATATCCTCTCTGGTAGCTCTCAAAATGAAGTTTGTTGGCGAATAGCCTCGCCTGGATAGTCGAGTCGACAAATTCAATAGAAAAGCGGCTAGTCGCTCTTCTGCACGCATACTGCCCAACAGCACCATGATATTTCTATCTTGCACAATCTCACGACTCATAATCTTATGAAACTGACGCAATAACGAAGGGATGCTATGTCCAATCTCTTCTAGTTTTTTAAAAGGCACCTCACATACTTCACTATCAACCAGGGCAATTGTGTCACAGGTATGTTTTTCTGGACTAATTGCATCTAGTCCCAATAGTTCGCCCGTCATATAGAACCCCGTTACTTGCTGATGACCATCTACCTTCAAGATACAAGTTTTAAAGAAGCCGTTTTTTACCGCATACAGTGATTTAAAATCAGCTCCGGCATGTGATAAGTATTCACCACGACGCACTTTGAATTTGTGCCTAATGAGGTTGCCAAGATGTTCTATTTCCGGATCAGTCAATCCCACCGGCAGACATAACTCACGAAAACTGCAAGTTATGCAGCCTGATTTTTTTTGTTGAGGATCAACAAAACTATCGGTTACCGCGTTATACAAAGAATTAATTCCGCTCTAATTCAAAGAAGATAATGATTACAACTACAAAACCACAAGTTACTATTACTGCCTGGTAACACTATTTTCCAACACGTATTCAGCTAAACTCTGGGCTGAATCTTCCGCCAGATTCGGAAAAGCAGGCATGCCAATGCCTTTTCCATTTTTAATTCTTTCCATAATGACGTCAATGTTAGCTACTTCAGGCTTCAATATCATGACATTGCCTTTCACTGGTGTATGACACTGTACACAAGCTTCTTTGAACATTGTTTCACCTGTTGTTCCAGGTGACGGTGTGTAGTCATTACTTCTGGCACACCCCAATAATACACCCAACACACAGCCAAATAATACGACAGATGAAATAACTTTCCTTTCCATGATATCCACTAATATTTAATCACTGATATTAAAACTAATAACTTTGCCCGCAATACGACCATTAAGTTTAGCACAATCCCAAGCAATATCAGCTAAATCATATTTAAATCAATAGATTATAGAAACTATCAAAAATGAAAATCGCATAAAATAAACAAGGATCTCTGCCGATATCGGATTTATCTTACTCCGATGCGCTACGATTCACTCGTTTTATCTTGAAAATTAATGTAAAACAAGATTCGACAATAAATCATAACCTGCTTATCTTTCAGCCAAGTAGATAAACCGATTAATCAAAATAAACAGGAGTATTGTTTTAACCAACACGGATTTACAAGTAGTTATTACTAACGGTGGTTACAAATAACCTTCACTCTAAATGGCATATGTTGTACAAGCTGAAGACTTATACTATTATCTAAAGCTTCTCAGCAAATAAAACTTGAGGAAAACTATGAAACACACATATTTACTAATCGCATGTGCAGCGCTTGTATTAGGCTTAAGCGCATGTGAAGAGAAAAAAAGCCTCGATGGACATTCAATGGAGAAACCACCTCCCTCAGCTTTTATGGAGCGTGATTCTGTACCAGTCTTTGATGATGATCCGGTAGAAGAAGAATCTGCAGGTGAAGAGCAGAATTAATCTCAAAGGAAGAATGTTCACAAATAGCCATGTATCATTACGTGGCAGAATGTATCAACGCATAGCCTTTTTGTTACAAATCAAACAAAAGGCTATGCAATATATAAGCTAGAAATAGCACTACTAATTCCAAATCATCAATCTACCTAATTATCTTATCTATTCGCAAATACAAGCGACTATCTGATCATCTTATACCTGCGTGACGATCAAAATTAAATTGCCGAAATATTACGCTCTCCTTCACAACATCATCACAAAACACATTAAAAGAACACATCTTCCTTTTGTTGTTATGTAAATCATCACCCTCCCCAAATATCCCATAAATACCCATCAACCTTGCAAACCATCTAAAACATGTTTAAGTTTCAATTAAGAAAAGTAACACAAGGCAAAAACCAGTAAAAACAGAACGAACGTTATATACTTTATTACTGTCACAGTGCACTCGAATACTTACAAAGCAGCTCACTCTTGATGCATATAAGTGAATAGCAAACCATATTGGAGAACATATGAAAAAACAACTTAATAAATTACTGACGCATTCTCTGTTGACTGCTGCACTCACAGGCATAGCTGGTACCGCCATCGCTGAAACCATGGCCATGGATGTATACAAAAGTCCTACTTGTGGCTGTTGTGCCAATTGGGTAGATATCATGCGTGATAACGGATTTACCGTTAACGTGCATGACGTAGGCAATGACGATGCACGCACTAAAGCGGGTATCTCTGACGAATTAGGGTCATGCCATACTGCTCTGGTCAATGGCTATGCAATTGAGGGTCACGTTCCCGTCGAAGATATTAAACGCCTACTTAAAGAGAAGCCTAGAGCAGTCGGCCTTGCTGCACCAGGTATGCCACACGGCTCTCCCGGCATGGAAACTGGGCGAGTGGATTCCTATAACGTATTGTTAGTCAGAAAACCTGGCGACCAACGTAAAGCAGCAGAAATCTATAATCGTTATGGTCCACAAAAAACACAATTCATGGATAAAGCACCAAAGAGCAACAATGCTTCTGAATCCATCTTAAGACTCAAATAATCATGTTTACCAAAGCGGCGACTATTTTCATTTCGCTATTCCTAATAGCTGCCTGCTCGGAACAGCCTGATACACCTACAACAAATAGTAGTAGTGTACTAGATCGTATATTAGGTAGAGATATCGCACCAGAGCAGATCAAGCGCAGTTTTGACCCCAGTCAAATCGCACACGGCCAGATGCTTTTTCAAAAGAACTGCGCCGTGTGTCACGGGCAAAATGCAGAGGGTACATCCGACTGGCGTACACCTTTAGAAAATGGTAGATATCCTCCCCCACCGCTAAATGGAACAGCTCACGCCTGGCATCACACTACCGAAGAATTAAAACGTTTCATACTAAATGGTGGTCCCCCTGGCGAAGGCCGCATGCCTGGATGGGAAGGAATACTGACTGATCAAGAAATTGATACTATTTTAATTTGGATCAAATCTCTATGGCCAGATGAAGTGTATCAAGGTTGGTACACTCGAATAGAAAATAGGCCAAAATAATATAAGCCTAGCTTATGGCGCGCCCAGCACGATTCGAACGTGCGACCCCCGCCTTCGGAGGGCGGTACTCTATCCACTGAGCTATGGGCGCTGCATGGCAACCGAGTGATAAAACGATCTGTTGTTATTCCGCAGTTTCTTGTGCAGATTCCTCCTTGGCAGGTTTTGTCCATGAAAAATAAACATAGCCCTTTTGTGGCACTCTTGCTTCTTTGAAACGCTTTAACGCTTCACGATCTACTTCTTTATCCCACCAGATTGCGCGCGCCTCCTTCTGTTTTTCAAGTAAATCCGGGCGCTCTTTCAGTAAATCCCGCATGAATTTTGTATGTTCTGATTCGTAGTAGTAATCCATTTTATTTATCCGTAACGCAAAATGATTAATTTATAAAAATAATGAATGGCTGAAATAGTGTTGATGATCACTTAAAAGAATACGAGCGGATTTTTCGTCAACGCAACTAAAACAATATAAGCAAACACAACTTGTGCCAGAATCCAGGTAATGACTTTTGTTTGACGTACTTTAGCCAATTTAAACGCTGTGTATCCCAACACGATATAGATTAGCAAACCGATAATTTTAGCAGCTAACCAATGTTCTACAAGCGGATTGCGATGTGCAATGACCGCCATGGTGATGGCGCTGAGTAGCAAAATGGTATCGTTAACATGAGGTGTAATCTTCACCCAGCGCTGACGCAGCAATGGCGAGGAACGAAACATCCATATTCCACGCAGCAAGAATAAGGTATAACTGATAATAACACTGGTTACATGGATATATTTTAATGTCAGGTAATCAAAAATCATATTTGTATTAACTTACCTTTCTCATTTGCTCGCCAAATTGTTCGTTGGATCACGCAAATAAAAGTTTGCATCGCATCGTTGTTCTAGCTTAGTCCACATTAATCCAGGCATACGCTTCATCATAATCAGAGAAGACGACTACATTCGCCTCAGTAAACAGATTAGATACCCATGCACCCCATAATTGCCATTGGCTATCGGTTACCACTGCAACTCGATTAATTTTGCTGCCGTGCTCGCGCATAAATTTGATCTCTTCCCAGGCAACATCCACTGAATACGACACTAGGTCGCGCCAATCAAATAATAAATTAGCCTCGCCATTAAAATGGAATTTATAAAGCACCTGATCTTCAAATTGCTTGAAATCTGCCAGGGTAAATTCACCAATAACCGCAACAATAATCAGATTACCGGTCTCTTCAATATTAATCATTAATTATACAAGCTCCAAACTAAGCAATTCCCTAGATTATTCAAAAACACATAGCAGCAAATCAATTGTCGACAGCTGGCATGTTCGTGGCTGATCGTGTTGTGATACCGCGTATGCTTAATAACCCACCTACGATAATTAACCCCATGCCCAGCCAGGCTAAAAAAGGCAAGCGTTCATTCCACAAAAACCAATCCATTAATCCAGCAAATAATACCGTACTATAAGACAGTGCTCCGACAATAATGATATTACTGCCATGATGTGCACGCGTTAGAGCCAGTTGAGCCAAAGTTGCGGTGACACCAATGCCCAACGCTAATAGCAAACTTTCAGTATTAACCGGGCTAAATGAGGTAAAGACAAGCCACAGCCCCGTCACAACGGTGCACAGCAACGTAAAATAAAACACAATGCGCCAATCTGATTCTCCAAATTCATTCAGCTGTCGAATATGCAAGTGCGCGATCCCGCCACATAAACCAGAACCCGCGCCGATTAAAGCCATATGCCATTGATCTTCAGCCAGTGTAGGGCGCAATAACATCACCACTCCAATAAAACCTGTGATAACTGCAACGATTATTAGCCAGTTAAATTTTTCTTTCAAAAAAATAACTGCTAAAAAAGCTAGAAACAATGGCCAAGTATTATTGAGTGAAATAGCCGTTGCCAATGGCAAATGCAAAATACAATAGAAAAACAATAGCACGCCACTTAATCCCGCTAATCCACGTCCAAAATGTGCTTTCCAATGATGAGTTGCGATCGGTTTGCCATAAAAACGCATAACAGCGAAAGTTGAAATGACTCCTATCAGCGATCGATAAAATACCAGTTCCACATTGGAAAAAAATGCGGCAGCCAGTTTTACCAATTCCCCCATACAAGCAAACATAAAGCCAGCCACCAGCATCCATAAAGAAGACATTTAGACTATTTATCCTTATTCAAGCCAAATGTCGTCCAATTTCACGCTGCAGGAAGCGATGGAAATGCTCCATGCCTGCCTCCATCGGTATTTGGTAAGGGCCGAATTCATTTATTCCTTGTTGATATAAAGCTCGGCGCCCTTCCGTCATTCTTCGGCAAATTTCATCATCTTCCTTGGCAGTTTCCTGATAGGCAGCTTGCTCTCGTTCGACAAATTCACGCTCAAACAAAGCAATCTCTTCCGGATAGTAAAATTCAACCACATTCATGCATTGTTCGATGCCCGTTGGCACAATCGTGCTTACCACCAACGTATTGGGATACCACTCCACCATCACATTGGGAAAATATAACAACCAGATCGCGCCATAACGTAGTGTTTGTTGCTGGTTATGCTGCAATACCTGCGCATGCCATTTTTGATATATATCCGAACCAGCACGCTCAAAATCTGGATTAACACCAACTGTTTGCACGCTGTACCAATCTCCGAAATCCCACTCTAACTGTTTAGTATCAACAAAATGCCCTAACCCAGGATGAAAGGGATCAACATGATAATCTTCCAGATACACCTCAATAAAAGTTTTCCAGTTGCACTGATAATGCTCCACTTGAACGCTATCCAGCACGTAACCGGCAAAATCAAGCTCGCTGTATTCCTTCATGCTGGCTAAATCTTGGTTTACATTACGTTCACCAGAGAAAATTAATCCTTTCCAATGTTGCAAAGCTGTTTTACCTAAATTGAGGCAAGGATTTTTATCAAAATGCGGTGCACCTAACAATTTACCGTCCATAGCATAAGTCCAACGATGTAATGGACACACAATATTGCGAGCATTACCACATTCTTCCAGAAGAATCGCCTGACGATGACGACATACATTGGATAGCAACTCAACACCATTTTCATTTCGTACCAGCACTTTGGCATTATTTTGCGCTGCCAGCACATAATAATCACCCATTTCTGGCACCATTAGCTCATGCCCGACATATCCTGGCCCTTGGCTAAACAATAGTTGTTTTTCTAGCTCATATATTTGTGGATCCCAATACCAATCAATTGAAAGCTGTGGATGGGTTGTATCAGAAGAATACACAAAGCCAGGCATATTTACCCCCTTACCATCAAAGAATAAACATTTGAATTAATCTAAAAAATTGAATTTACTATCTTGGAATTCGTAAACTTATTTAAATCATCTGTAATCTGTTCAATATCTCGCTGCGGGACGCTTACAGCGTTAACATTGAACGCAAAACATGCACATAGTTCAAGCGCCCCCTATTTTCTTATGCAAGCTTACTTGGTACTCTCTTGATTAAAATTGCGAATGGACTTTTGGTAATGAATAAGTTTTTATCAGCAAACATTATCAATAACCATAAAAACGTATCATCATCGGCTATCATTCGTCTTTTAACACATCTCAATGCCTGGCGGATTGTGATTTTAAACTGCATAATTATTTCTGGACTATAATCGTATAACAATATCAACCCACATAGTCTCGTCTGGATTGTTAAAGTAACACCACACTATACTCTGTTGTTGCGCGATGTTATTGACAATAACTGATTGTCATCACTTAACTTATTATTTGGATACGATGAAAATGAATAACAAACAAACGACAATATCACTACTCATCACGAGTATATTTTTATTGAGTTTGACTGCTTGTGACGGCCAACAGGAAGCAACTACTACCAAAAAAACTGCTGCAACCCCACAAGGCCCAACTACAGGTATCTTAGTTGACTCCGCAATCGAAGGAGTAACTTATTCAGCCTCTTCAGGCGCATCCGGCGTTACTGACGCAACTGGTCTATATAACTATACACACGGTGACAGTATTGAATTCAGTCTGGGTAAGCTCAATCTGGGCAAAATTCCTGGAGCAGGCATCACCACCCCGATTGAACTGTCCGCAGGCAATCAAAACAAACTATCAAATTTAATGATTTTATTTCAATCTTTAGATGCCGATAACAATCCCACAAACGGTATTTCTATCCCACAAGCAGCAATAGATGTGCTGGATGATTCACTTGATTTAACTACCGACCCAGATACTTTTACCAGCTCCGCTACGCTTGTTGCTGCACGCGAAGCAGCCAATATACCGGGCAACATCAAAACTGCGGATGAAGCTAATGCCCATTTTTTGTCGCAAGCAATTAACATGGTTAGCCATAATTTGTGGGTATACGAAGACAAGGACAGCATCAAGTTCTTCCGTTTCTCAAATGATGGTAGTGGAGAATATCTGAACGGGGTAGTTACGCCAGATGATTCGTGTGACGTTAACCGCGCTTGTGGTGCTAAACTTGTTTTCACTGCTGGTGTGGAGTACGGTGTCGCAACAGCCACTGAATATGATGAGCGTGGCTTCAAACTAACGAGCATCCCTGAAATAGATACCAATGCTCAATCTGGTTTATCTCATCCTCGCCCAAATTGGCGCCTTTATACTGATAGCCATGAACTCATTATCTCCGATGTTGTTATTGTTCAGCGTGAGAGAGAACAACCGGGGATATTTGCCGAATTGTTCCATATTGCAGAACCACTGGAACTCAGCTCAGATGATGAAGTTGCTGAGACCACCGTGCAAGAAACCCGTTATCGCAAAATGGATAACGCACAAGGTATCGTTGGCGCATGGACCACGGACAAAGACGTAATCAAATCACCTGTACTCCTGTTCTTCCCAAATAATCGCTATATGCTGGTTGATCCAGATAGCAGTATTGGCAAGGCATCAGCAGAATGCGCAAAACCTGGCGTCGAACTAGCTACCTATGACTACAACGCTGGCAGCAATGCGCTCAAATTATCCAGCTTAACCTACAATACAACCGGGTGTGCTGGATTATCAGAATACATTGATAAGCCAATTACCTTTGAAATAGGAAGTGATACACAAACGGCTAAACTTTCCGGACCCGGATTAGCAGCTGTGACGTTACATCGTATTTCCCACTAATATAAAACACTATTTCAGCCTTCCGAGAGCATGGATATGCACACGATTCTTTCGGACGGCTGATATTATTCCTTCCTGGTAATGACAATTGTGCAGGTTGCACTGGATGTTCCAGTGGATCGATTGTTTGATTACCTCGCTCCAGATGCAGATGTAGCCGATATTGGTCGTTGCGTACACGTCTCCTTCGGTAATAGAAAATGCGGTGGTATCATTCTAGCAATCAGCCATGCCTCCGCTATTCCCCACAACAAGCTGAAGGCGGTTAGTTTTATCGACCGTGATACTCCAGCTTTATCAACATCCTTACTCAAATTATTCGAATTTTGCAGTAGCTATTACCACCACCCTATCGGCCAGGTAATTGCCAACGGTTTGCCGACACTACTACGTAATCCCAAACACCAAGCAACCAATCAGTTACAACACAATCAGGAATGGGTGTTAACCGAAACCGGGAAGAATATTGGTCTTGAAGACATTTCGTCGCGCTCCAAAGCCAAACGCAATATATTTTCCAAGTTACTGGAAAATGGAGTGATTACAGCGGAAACTTACCAGGCAATGACTCCTTATGTTCGCAAACAGCTACGCGAGCTGGCAAATTTGGGATGGGTTGCGCAACAAGCATCCTCTTTCCAAAAATTGCCTTTCAAAGTCACTTCATCCTTTACGCCGACTACAGAACAACAACACGCCATTGCCAAAATTCTGGCTCATACAGATACTTTTACTCCCTGGCTACTGCATGGCATCACTGGTAGCGGCAAAACAGAAATTTATTTGCAGATTGCGGCAACATTATTAGCACAACAGAAACAAGTTCTTGTTTTAGTGCCAGAAATCAACCTCACTCCACAATTAGAAGCCGTTTTTCGTCAACGTTTTCCCACCACCTTGCTGGTGAGTCTACACAGTGGGCTTAATCACACGGAACGCTTGCAAGGCTGGTTACATGCGCAACAAGGAAAAGCTGGCATTATTCTGGGAACACGCTTGGCAATTTTTACCCCCATTCCTAAATTGGGACTAATTATTGTTGACGAGGAGCAAGATCATTCCTTTAAACAACAAGATGGATTACGCTATTCAGCACGCGATCTTGCAGTTTATCGTGCCAGACAAGCCAATGTTCCAATCATACTGGGATCAGCCACTCCTTCTCTGGAAAGCTATCAGCTGGCACGTAGTGGTCGCTATCAATTGCTGCAATTACATACGCGAGCTATCAGCCAAGCAACCCTGCCCACAATTCGCTGCATTGATACACGTACCGCTCCAGTGTCAGAAGGTTTCTCAGAATCTATACTAAAAGCGCTAGATCAATCACTGCGACAGAAACAACAAAGTTTGGTATTTATTAATCGACGCGGTTATTCACCGGTTTTATTGTGTAAATCCTGCAATTGGATTGCCACCTGCGGGCGTTGCTCCAGCCGCTTGGTGGTTCATTTACGCAACCAACAACTACGTTGTCATTACTGTGGCGATCGACAATCAATTATGCTGACATGTCCACAATGTGGTGATCCGGATATTTTGCCGCTTGGTCACGGTACACAGCGAATTGAAGCCACATTAACCAAACAATTTCCTCAGGCAAATATCTTGCGGGTTGATCGTGACAGCATTCGTCAGAAAACAGCCTGGCGTACCATACTTAATACCATTCACCGGGGAGAAGCTGATATTTTGATTGGCACTCAACTGCTTGCCAAAGGACATGATTTTCCTAATCTTGGTCTGGTATGTGTGCTCAATGCCGATTCTTCTTTATATAGCACTGATTTTCGTGCCGAGGAACATCTTTTTGCGCAACTGATGCAAGTGGCGGGACGTGCTGGCCGAGCACATATTCACGGCACTGTTTTGATACAAACTGAATTTCCGCAACATCCGCTATACCAGGCGTTAACACAACAAGATTATGCAGCATACGCACAAGTATTGCTGGCTGCACGCAAAGCTGCCTACTTTCCACCTTTTTCTTATCTGGCCGTATTACGCGCAGAAGCACCAGAACTCTCCGAAGCGCTCACATTTCTGAAACAGGCAGCTGACACAGCCACTACTACCGAGGAATATGACAGCATCCAGCTATTTGATCCGGTACCCGCTTATATGGTGAGACTCAAAGGATTAGAACGTGCACAATTACTGATTCAGGCAGCTTCACGCAAGCGTTTACAAATATTTTTGGATGACTGGTATCAGAAAATTATAACTCTGCCAGTACGTGGCAAGCTGCGCTGGCATTTGGATGTGGATCCGTTGACCATTTGAAGATTTGTTCAATATAAATACTGAAGTAAATCTCTGTTAGCTGTCAATCACTCTTTAGTTTCTCGAATCAGTAATACTGGCACAATTGCCATACGAACGATTCCTTCAGCCACACTGCCAAGTAATAGCCGGCTAAAACCAGAACGGCCATGCGTACCAATCACAATCAAATCTGCTTGCCAACGCTTGACTTCTTCCATTAACAAATGAGCAATACGCTCGTTATTGGATGGGATCAGCCTAGTTTCCACTGAAATACCGGCAGTTTTTACCCTGTCTTCCGCCTGGGTTAATATTTTTTCACCACAATCATGAATTGTTTTTTGTAATTCTTCATAATTGAAGTAATTTTCATCCACCAGATAAATCGCATCTTCGTAAATATGCACGAGTTCAAGCTTGGCATCCATTTGCTTGGCCAATTTAATGGCTTCCTGTAAAGCCAGGTCTGAAGTAGCACTGCCATCAATTGGCACTAGAATTCTCTGGTACATTCAATATCTCCCTGCAAATATTGCATTGATCGGATCAAAATTTTCTTGCCATTCTTCCCGCTGCATTATTTTTGGCAATCAATACCTAGTGTAGTGTTAGAAAACGAAATAAATCAAGCGCTGCGCAGACGTGAAAATCTGATCATTAATACTGTTAGCATCGGTAATACAAACCCGATAATGGTTACGATAATCAACAAAGTGCCTAATTCACTATAATCTGCTGGCACGGTTATTTCACCTGTATCGATATCTGTAACTTCACGGGTTACCACAAAGATCTGATTAATATACTTGGTGGCTAATTGGGAAGCAGATAAAGCCAGATTGGTAAATGAAGCCATCACGGCAAAGAAGGTTGCTTTTAAGTTTTCTGGCGCTGAATTAGCAATCCACGCCAACATTGGAATCATGGCGATTTGCCCCAACGGAGATTCCAGCGCGGTATCAATAACAGCAATAAAACGTGCATCGACCACCCCTCCTGTATGCGCTGCAGTCCATTCATGCAAACCAAAATACATGGAAATAATCGGCAGTGATAAAACCGTGCCGGCAATGGTTAGCGCACCAATAACATAAGCCATGGATCGTTCTGCCATAAAACGGCGAAAAATAAACATGCCAGCCAACGTCAGCACTGATCCAATCAAGGAAAGCGTTGCCAAAAATTGTTGATCAAATCCTAGCTCATCAATCATCCACCAAGTTGCACCTGCCCCTGGTGAGGGTATAGCGCGAAATACAAATACCAGCAATGCTGTTCCTACCAAAACATTACGCGCATCATTTTCTAGCTCGGCAGTTAATTGGCGGATAAGGAACAGTACAATTAGCATGGATAAGCCAAAAACAATTTCTTCTGCACCATTTACCTGCACCAGCCCAACACCCAGTGACACCACTGTAAAAACCAGCCCACCTCCTAATATCCACCAGTTAACAGCTGGTGTTTCAACATGGACACTGGTTAATGTTTCTATTTCTTCACGATTTAATCCTTGAGCAGCAAAATGTTTTATCTCACGGTATCGTAACCAACTAGCCAGCCAGATCCCACACACTGACACTACCGGAATAACCAGCGCGAGCTGATAAATGAGCAAATAGGCTTCACCTTTGCCAGCTTCAGATAGAGTGGCTACGTCCTTCATGAGTACGACATTTGCTACCGCAACCAGAATGCCACCACCAATAATAGCCACTCGTCCCAGTGTTTGCATGGTGATGTGCATTTGCTTACGCACATCTAGGTCAATTAGTTGCCCATTCGGATCTACTCGTGGTACTGCTTCCACTGTCATAGCATCCGCCACCACGTCTTGCACAATGTAGCCAATGGGAGCAAGTAATGCTGCCAATACATACCAATCTGATAATGGCGCAATCGCACGCATTATTTCGGTATGGCTTAGCAAACCAATCATGATGAAAAGACTGATGGCAATCAAGCCGGCGCCCAGATAGACCAGCACACTCTTCCAGCGCCACATCAAATCTACCAGATGGCCCAGAGGCATTTTAAGCGCCCAGGGTAATGTCATCCAGAAACCGAGTGCAGCTAAAAACTCTGCTGATAGTCCTAACCTTTCTTTGACGTAAAAAGTGCCGACTATGCCAGTGAGACTAGAGATACCAGCTGCCAGATAAACCATCAACGGCGGCATGTAGGAAAGCCGCATCTCCCGGCCCAGTGACAGCAAATTGAGGTCAACCCACCGCCACATGGCAGTGAATAACCTCATGAAAAACCTGCTATTTGTCACCCGATCAGCCTGGGCGCTTGCCGATTTGTACCTGGATATCCAGCTGCGCACCATTGCGGAAAACAGAAAGTACTGCAACCTTACCTGGTGGTAAAGCTGCCACTCTATTTAACATCTCTGATGCATTGGAAATAGATTCATTATTGACCGCAACCAGCACATCACCCGGTTTGATGCCTGCATCATCAGCTGGTCCATTCTTAAGTACGCCTGCAATCAGGGTGCCATCGGTGCTGTTTAAATTCAGAGACTCAGCCAGCTCGGGCGTAATATCCTGCATACTGACTCCCAACCAGCCACGCGTGACACTACCTGTTTCAATGATTTGCTGCATGATCTGCTTGGCCACATCTCCCGGAATAGCAAAACCAATACCTAATGAACCACCAGAACGAGAATAAATAGCTGTATTGATGCCAATTAAATTGCCAGCGGTATCTGTTAACGCGCCACCAGAATTACCTGGATTAATTGCTGCATCCGTCTGTATGAAATTCTCATAAGTGTTAATGCCCACCTGAGAACGCCCTAACGCCCCAATAATTCCCATTGTCACAGTTTGACCCACTCCGAAAGGATTGCCAATGGCTAGCACAATATCTCCCACCCGAGCTTGTTTGGAATCGCCAAAGGTAATAGTGGGAAGATTACCCAATTTGATCTTTAATACAGCTAGATCGCTTTCTGGATCTGAACCGATCAAACGTGCTTCGGCTTTCCTTCCATCCATTAATGCCACTTGAATTTCACTGGCAGCTTCCACTACGTGGTGGTTCGTGAGAATATAGCCTTCCGGACTCACAATAACCCCTGAACCCAGACTAGAAGAACGCTCGGTTCTCGGGCTGAAACGGTTACCGAAAAATTGCTGAAAAACAGGATCATCCATAAAAGGATGAGAAGGCACTCTAACTTCCTTACTGGTAAAAATGTTGACGACAGAAGGCATGGATAATTCTGCAGCGGTATGAAAGCTACCCAGATTCAGCGCGTCCTGACCATCGGTCTTGACTGCTTCACGAATCGTGGCCAATTTACCGCGAGGTGTCCAGGGCAACAGCTCCGGCCGTAAGGTCGAAACAACGAAAAAGATAGCAAGCAGCACTGTTACCGTTTGTGTGAAAATAAGCCAAAGTCTTTGCATGGAGAATCCTACGTCCCAAATGAACAGAAAAAGTATTATGCACCAAAATATATTGGAAAATTATCTGAATGATCTCTTAAATATCCAACAGTTCCAGGATTATTGTCCGAATGGACTGCAAATAGAAGGAAAAACTTCCATTCAAATGTTGGTCAGCGGAGTAACAGCCTCTCAGGATTTGATACAGGCGGCGCTCGATTTACACGCTGATGCCATTATTGTTCATCATGGTTATTTTTGGCGAGGTGAAAATGCCTGTTTACGTGGTATCAAATATCAGCGCATTGCTACGCTGATTAAACATAATATCAATCTTTATGCTTACCACCTGCCATTGGATGCTCATGCCAAGCTAGGTAACAACACACTGCTTGGTCAAAAACTAGGTATTACCGAAGAAGGACGTTTTGGTGAATACGATATTGCCGCGTTTGGCTCCTTTCCTGAACCAATCAACCTGCAGACACTGGATGGCTTATTAAGCTCGACACTCAATCGCCCACCACTGATTATTGGAGATCCACTTAAAACCATTCAGCGGGTGGCCTGGTGTACTGGAGCAGCACAAAGCTATTTTGAAGCTGCTATTCAACAAGGAGTAGATGCATTTATCACAGGTGAAATCTCAGAACAGAATGTTCATACCGCCAGAGAAACAGGAGTGGCCTTTGTTTCAGCAGGACACCACGCTACCGAACGCTACGGTATTCAGGCGCTTGGTGAGCACATTACAAAAAAATTCAGCATCACGCATCACTTTGTGGATATCGATAATCCAGTATGATTTGTCATACCAGCACGACAGCTGAACAAAAACAAGCGCCTGTTCTCAAATAACGAAGTTACCTATTGTTGCTCTTTGTCTTTATGATCTAATTGTTCCGACGTTTCTTTTTTTTTGCGAGGAAGTGTCCACCAGATCACAAAAATAAATAAGCTGAGCGCTAATATTGCTTCAAGTGCTAAAATCCACATACTCTTCCCATAAAAAATGTTTGCAGAAAATCAATACTTTAACCGAAATTATCTGAAAACCCAATGGATTACTTTGCTGCTTTTAATTCTGATTTCATCAGGATTAATCAGCTGTAAAACCGACACGGCACCTACTAAATCTGTCAAACCTCAATCTTCTACTCAAACAGCCGCGATTCCACCCTCTTCTCCGCCACTGGATCCATCGCAAGATAGCAAAGATAAAATTAATCCCAAACATCTGAAAGCGGTGAGTTGGTCAACACTGCCAGATTGGCAACAAGACAACCCACAACTGGCATGGAAAGCTTTTTTACAAAGCTGTCAATCACTTGCGCAACGTTCACTATGGCGAACAGTATGTGCACAAGCTAGCGCGATCAAAACTACCGATGAATACGCTATCCGTCTTTTTCTTGAGAAACACTTTACGCCTTATCAGGTGATGAATGGCGATGGTACTACTACCGGTTTGATAACCGGTTACTATGAACCCTTGCTCAAAGGTAGCCGCCAATACAGCCCTCGCTTTCGTTATCCGCTTTATTCCGCTCCAGATGATTTACTAACGGTTGAGCTGGCCGAAATGCTCCCCGACACAGATCAAAAATCATTACGAGGACGCTTGGAAGGAAAAAAAATACTTCCCTATTACACTCGAGCAGAAATAGAAAATAACCGTGATCTCTTAAAAGGCAAGGAGCTTATCTGGGTAGAAGATGAAGTTGAGCTGTTTTTTCTCCAGATACAAGGTTCTGGTCGCATCATTTTGGAGAACGGCGAGACTGTCAAAATTGGTTATGCGGATAACAACGGCCACCCTTATCGATCTATTGGAAAAATATTGATTGAACAAGGAGAATTACCTGCTTGGCAAGTATCCATGCAAGCAATTAAACAATGGGGCCAACAAAACCCAGACAAACTCAAGGCATTGTTGCACCAAAACGCACGCTATATTTTCTTTCGTGAACTACCAGCCAATCTGGCTGGGCCAATTGGCGCACTGGGTGTGCCCTTGACAGCCGGCAGAAGTCTAGCAATCGATCCTAAGAATATTCCACTGGGAGCGCCAATTTACTTGGCCACCACCTGGCCCAATACCGCCAAACCACTTAATCGGCTTATGATCGCCCAAGATACCGGCAATGCAATTAAAGGAAACATACGTGCTGATTTTTTCTGGGGACATAGCCCAGAAGCCAAGACACAAGCAGGAAAAATGAAGCAAAAAGCACGTATGTGGGTATTGCTTCCCAAACAATCTCAGAAATAATGTTTTATTACAAAAATTGATTTAAGGAATCTCTGAAAATATCGACCAAGCAATATTAATCAAAGCAAAAATAACAACACAAATAGTTTTTCTGGAGACTCCTTAAATACATTGCTCGGCTTTTTATTGATTACTTACTATTTGCCGCCAGTTTTAACCGTCTTTCAATTTCTGTTTGTGGAATAAAACCCGGTACAACAGAGCCATCTGCAAAAATTAGCGTAGGAGTCCCAGTCACTCTATTCTGACGACCTGAATCCAACAATATCCGCAGTGGTGTATCACAATTTTTGGCCGCAGGTACTTTTGATTTAAGCATAAAATTATCCCATGTCTTGACCTGATCTTCAGCACACCAGATCGATTCTGCCGTTTTCATCGAGCCATTCAGCACCGGATAAAGCAGGGTATAAATAGTAATATCTGTTACATTTGCCAGTTCTTTTTCCAATTTTTTGCAATAAGGGCAATTTGGATCAGAATAAACAACCAACAAACGCTCGCCATTTCCCCTGACAGTTTTTAACGCGTGCTTCAGTGGCAAACTATCGATCGCAATACGGCGAGCATCAAGCAATTGCTGCATGCGCTCATTCGTTAGACTAACGCGCTTCTTAGCATCAACGACATGTCCCATGAAGAAATATTTGGCCTCCTCGTCTGTATAGAAAATTTCGCCATCAACGACTACTTCATATAAGCCTAAATAAGGTGTTTTTGCCAGATTTTCTACTTTACTACCTGGAAAAAGTTCCTGAACAGCTGCTCTCAAATCAGCTTCATCCGCCTGCGCTAATCCAGTTAATAACAATCCCAATAGACCAAGCGAACACAAAAATAACCGCATACTATTTCTCCAGTATAAAAATCGAATTGTCTGAGCCATCTAATCCAAGCAGACTAACTCAATGCATGCTGCATCAATCTATTTTTTAGAAGCGGAAAACGATTGGTAATGCCCAACCCTACATTTCGGATACGCATAATCGCGGCATCCTCGCTGTAGAACAGCTTATGCAAACCATCTGTTACCCATTGCATAGCAATAATATCTTCCTTGCGGCTCCGCTCATAATGACGTAATAACGCCAGCTCACCGCAATCTGCCAAACCAGCAAATTGCTGCATAATAGCTGCCAGATCGCGTGCATCACGCAAACCCAGATTGACCCCTTGACCTGCCAGAGGATGAATTCCGTGCGCAGCATCGCCAATTAAAGCCAACCTTGGCTTGATGAGTGCTTGCGCTTGTACAAAGTTCAATGGAAATCCACGTTGCGGCGTAATCAGTCGCATCTCACCCAATTGGTGTGCAGCTGCCTGGCTGACTCGTTGACATAATGCTTCAGGAGATAAAGTGAGTAATTCGTCAGCCAACGCCGTCTTGGCAGACCACACCATGGAAACCCGTTTGCCTGACAACGGCAACAAGGCAAGAATGCCGTCACGTCGAAACCACTGGTATGCGATATGATGGTGATGACGCTCCACTTCAAAATTGGCAACTACACCGGTTTGATGATAACTATGCCGCTTGACAGCAATGCCAGCTTGTTCACGTATACGAGAGTTAACACCATCCGCGCCAATCAGCAGTGATGTCTGTAATACCGAACCATCATCCAACGTCAACTCAGCATGGGAATCATGCCAGGCACGTGAAGCACATTGTGCTGGACAAAAAAGCTGAACATTATCTGCAGCCACCAACTGATCCCAAAGAGCGTGCTGTAATCGACTATTTTCAATGATGCAAGCCAGCTCCGGCACACCGCTTTCATACGCACTAAAACCAATGCGAGATACCAAATCATCCCCATACACCCGCATTTCATAAACAGGTGTAATGCGAGCGGCATCCATTCGTTGCCAAGCGCCACAGGATTGTAAAAAAGCTATGCTCCCTGGGCTAATCGCATATACACGTGCATCCCAGCCTCCATCAGCAGGCAATGGCGCTAGCGGCCGTGCTTCAATCAGCGCCAGCTTCAGTCCAGTATCTTTCAATGCGGCCAGCAAGCTCGCGCCCACCAACCCACCACCTATCACTACAATATCGAATTTCATAGCCAGATTATACTAAGGAACCAGCACAATAATGATGGTTTTCATAATGATAGCGTTTGACAACACCCCTCCGAAAAACGCGATGCATGCATTTGGCCAGCTCATTGAGCAGAAACCATTTACTGAAACAGATTTATTATGTGTTTCAATTTCATTCCCAGCTTCATAAATTATTCCCGTACATTTTCCCATAGTTTTTGCAGGCGTTTGATCGATACCGGGGTAGGAGTTTTCAGTTCCTGGCTAAACAAGGAAATACGCAGTTCTTCGATCTGCCAACGGAATGCCTCTAAGTTGGGATCTTCAATTTCAGCTTGTTGATGTTTGTGTAGATGCTTTGCATATTGTTGCCACAGTATTGCCACCTGTTGTGTTTGTTCTTGATCTCGTGTCGGATTTTTAGGGTATTTATCCATGCGCAGCAACATGCCCTTAAGGTAGCGCGGTAAATGTTGTAGATATTGCCAATGAGTAGCGCTGAGAAAACCTGGATAAACCAAGTGTTGTAGTTGTGTTTCCAGATCTTTTTTCAAGGTTGGAAAGGATGTGCCTAGCGCGGGCAATTGTTGTTTTAGCGCTTGACAAGATTCGGCAATGGTATAAACCAGTTCTGCTGTTTCCTGCGTCACGCTTGCTAAACGAGAACGAGCACGTGCTACCTGTGCTGTGAAGGTCGTCTCATTATATGGCAAAGGATCATCCCCTAACAAAGCACGATCAATAATGGCCTGGGTGACATCCTCTTTGAGCTGGCCGGGATCAATCAAACCATTCATGAACAAAACAGCTCGTTGCTCAACAGGTAATTTTTTTTCTAGTCGCCTAATTCGTTCTTTTAGCACCAAACATAATAAGCGCCGAATGCCAGCACGCATGCTACGCTGTGCTTTAGCTGGAGTATCAAGTATGCGAATGGCGACACTATACTCTTGATCAACCAACGCTGGATAACCAATTAATTCTCGTTGCCCTCGGTAGAAGAGAACCTCTTGAGGCAATTCCCCAAAATCCCATTGGGTGATGTTATCGCGCTCAATTGCATCTAGCTCAGTTCCTGCACTATCGGTAAAAAGTTGCTGGGCAGTGTGGCCAAACTGTGTTTTTAGTTCAGCGAGATCTTGCCCCATGCCAAGCGATGTGCCAGCATCGTCAACAACCTCAATTTTCATGCGCAGATGAGTGGGTAACGATTTATCTTGCCAACTATCTAGTGGCACTTTGATTGCTGTTTCGTCACTAATAAACGCGGCCAGCGCTTCTGGCAATGAAGTGGTAACGTGGGGATGCAGATCCAACCACTCCAGAAAATGTGTGACAAATTGCGGCGTTGGTATGGTGTGCCGCCGAATAGATTTAGGTAGTGTTTTAATATACCAGGTAATTTTTTCTCGTATCAATCCAGGAACCAGTCGATCGAAGTGAAACGGCATGAATTGGTTCAGTAGCGGTAACGGCACAATCACAGTGACACCATCTAACGGATGGCCGGGATCAAACCGATAGCGCAGTGGTAATACATGCTCATTAATCGTTAAGGTTTCTGGAAATTGTTCAGTGGTGGGCGTTTCTGCTGTTTGCCGTATCAGAAAATCTCGTGTCAGGTAAAGCAGTTCGGGCTGAGTTTGTTCAGCTTGTTTGCGCCATTTTTCAAACGCACGGCTGCTGTAAATATCTTGTGGGATACGTGCAGCATAAAATTCAAAAAGTTGTTGTTCATCCACCAAAATATCCTGGCGGCGTATTCTGCTTTCCAGTTCGTGAATTTCGGCAATCAGCTGTTGATTATGCTCGAGAAAAGTAGCATTACTTGTATATTCCCCAGCAACTAATGCTTCGCGAATAAAAATTTCGCGGGCGTGCGCTGGATCAATATGGCCGTACGCTACGCTACGCTTGGGCACAATGGTTAATCCATACAAAGTAACGCGTTCGTACACCACCGCTTGCGCGCGTTTCTTTTCCCAATGTGGATCAAAGTAGTGTTTTTTGCACAGTTTGCCGGCGATTCTTTCCAGCCAGGTTGGATCAATGGCTGCTACACAGCGCGCATATAACTTGCTAGTTTCTGCCAATTCTGCTGCCATAATCCATTTGGGTCGTTTTTTGCGCAGAGACGAACCAGGAAAAATTGAAAACTTAATAGCACGTGCACCCTCATATATGCCTTTTTCATCAGATTTGAAGCCGATATTACCTAATAAGCCGGAAAGCAATGCACGGTGAATTTCTTCATAGCTGGCCGGTACTTGATTGGGACGCAAGCCAATTTCCCGGATCAAAGTATGTAATTGACCGTGAATTTCACGCCACTCACGCATTCTGCGCTGAGAAATAAAGTGTTTACGACATTGCTCGCTGAGCTTTTTGTTGGATTTTTTGTGCTTGACCAATTCATTATAAAAATCCCACAACTTGAGATAGCCAATAAAATCGGAACGATCATCGCGAAATAGCTGATGTGCCTGATCAGCTGCTTGTTGGTGTTCAAAGGGACGTTCACGCGGATCTTGCAAGCTCAGTGCGGAAGCAACAATTAACACTTCTGTCAAACAGTTTTCATATTTGGCTGCGAGAATCATGCGTGCTACTTTGGGATCAATTGGAAACCTGGCCAGCTGATGACCAATTTTGGTGAGTTTTTTGTGTTCATTTAGCGCGCCTAATTCGGCTAATAGCTGATAACCATCGGCGATCATACGTGCCGCAGGTGCTTGAATAAATGGGAATTGCTCTACATCGCCGATCTTCAGCGATTTCATACGCAAAATAACAGCAGCTAACGAAGAGCGCAGGATTTCCGGATCAGTATATTCCGGGCGTGCAATAAAATCTTCTTCTGAATATAAGCGAAAACACACGCCATTCATCACACGACCACAGCGCCCGGCACGCTGATTGGCAGAAGCTCGCGAAATCTTTTCAACCAGCAGCTGTTCTACCTTATTGCGATAACTGTAACGATTGATGCGCGCCAATCCGCTATCAATGACGTAACGTATACCTGGTACTGTTAGCGAAGTTTCCGCTACATTAGTGGCTAACACAATGCGGCGGCGTTGACCAAGTGTAAAAATACGCGCTTGTTCTTTATGCGATAAACGAGCAAACAAGGGCAAAATCTCTACGCCCGCTTTACCATTTGGACCTGAAAAAGCGTGCTTACGCAGAGTTTCAGCAGCTTCACGTATTTCTCGTTCTCCTGGTAGAAACACCAGGATATCTCCTTCCCCCTGGTAGATAGCCTCATCTACCGCATGCAAAATTGCACGTGAGAGATCTAGCTCCGTTTCTTCTTCGTATTCATGCAAAGGTCGGTAATGAATTTCTACTGGGAACAGCCGACCAGACACTTCTATGACTGGCGCTGCATGAAAATGCTCAGAAAAGCGTTGTGCATCAATGGTGGCAGAGGTGATGATTAATTTTAAATCAGGGCGACGTGGCAACAATTGCTTAAGATAACCCAGCAGAAAATCAATATTCAAACTGCGCTCATGTGCTTCATCAATAATGATGGTGTGGTAAGCACGCAATAAGGGATCTTGCTGCGTTTCCGCCAGCAAAATGCCATCGGTCATCAATTTAATACGCGTAGCAGCATGAGTACGATCAGAAAAGCGTACCTTGTAACCTACTAACTCCCCAAGTGGCGTATTGAGTTCTGTGGCGATACGCGCCGCTACTGTTCTGGCAGCAATGCGCCGCGGCTGAGTATGGCCAATTAGTTTGTTTGTATACTGCTTGTCAGAAGAATTTTGTGCCAGCTCCAGGCAAATCTTGGGGAGTTGCGTGGTTTTGCCAGAACCTGTTTCTCCACAAATAACGACCGTTTGATGCTGCGCAATCGCGCGGGCAATTTCTTCACGCCGCGCGACTACAGGAAGTTCTTCTGGGTAGGTAATGCGAGAAATAGTGGAAGAGGGAGAGACCAACAACTATTATTTACTTATGACAACAGTTTCTTTCTGGTTGCTGAGGGTGCCCTGCTCAATAATCGCAACGGTTAATCTGGAAACCGCCACTCGTTTGCCGGTTGCCTCTTCCGTGATATCCGTTTGCCAAACTTGAGTACGCCGCCCAACATGCAAAGGAGTACATACCCCAATAACATTACCGGTGGTAACGGCACGGATATGATTGGCGTTGATGGTAATTCCCACTGCTCGGTAACGATCAGGATCGATGGTCATCCAGGCAGAAACACTACCCAGCGTTTCAGAAAGCACACAACTTGCCCCACCATGTAAAATGCCAAAGGGTTGCGTGGTCCGATGATCCACCGGCATGCTGGCCTTCAGAAAATCTGGGCCCACTTCTACAAACCGTATGCCGATATACACACCCATATTGGCATTACGTAACCCTTCCAGATAATCAATAGTGTAATCTTTAAACCAGATTGCTTGATCAGAACTCATATTATCTCCGCGTGCTTAATAGATTTTTTCAGGAAATGGCTGCCGAATGAGTTGAAACTGATGCTGAATTAGCACGTAGCCTGTTCCGACGTTGCTCTACTGCTTCAGCCAAATCTGTCAATACCTGTTCTGTAGTAGCAAAATCAATACAGCCGTCGGTAATGCTTTGCCCGTAAACCAGTTCTTCCCGTCGTCTGCCTTCCGCATCTTGTCTACCCGCTACCAGATGGCTTTCCAGCATGACGCCGCTGATAGCATCATTACCAGCAATGATTTGGCGCGCAATATCAGCTGCCACTTCAGGTTGGCGCCGATAATCTTTTCCGCTATTAGCATGGCTGCAATCAATCATCAGATAAGGAGGTAAATTGGCCTTTTCCAGCGCAGCGACAGCAGCAGTTACACTTTCCTGATCATAATTTGGTTGTCTGCCACCGCGCAAAATGATGTGGCAATCCGTATTACCTTCGGTGGTAAAAGTGGCCACTTGTCCTTCTTTGGTTACAGATAAAAAATTATGCGAATGAGACGCTGCACCAATGGCATCAATTGCAATATTCAAATTGCCATAGGTACCATTTTTGAACCCTACCGGGCAAGATACGCCGGAAGCCAGTTCACGATGCCCTTGGCTTTCTGTGGTACGCGCGCCTATGGCCGCCCAACTGATCAAATCCGCGACATACTGCGGACTAATCAAATCAAGAAACTCAGTAGCTGCCGGAATGCCTTCATTGCCCAATCTCAACAATAAATCACGCGCTATGCGTAATCCTTTATCAATATTGAAACTGTGATCCAGATCGGGGTCATTAATCAAACCTTTCCAACCCACAGTGGTGCGTGGTTTTTCAAAATAAACTCGCATGATGATATGCAACTGCCCGGCCAGCTCTTCACGTAGTCGACCCAATCGTGCAGCATATTCTATAGCAGCATCAACATCATGAATTGAACAGGGACCGCATATCACCAACAAGCGGTCATCTTTGCCACGTAATATGCGGTGACTCGCCCGTCTAGCTGTATCTACCGTATTCTCTTCACGCTTGGTCAAGGGATATTCATCCAATAATTTTGCAGGTGTGATTAGCTCAGCCTGTTTGACAATACGTCGATCGTCGATTTTATATTTCACTGATAATTGCTCTCTATTCTCTTTTGTCATGGTATGCAGAAGTAACCACATTGTTATATAGTGGCGCGACTCTGCTTTATCAAGAAGGGTATTTTACTGCGATGTGGCACTAATCGCCATTTTCCCGTAATGCTGCCAAATGGCTGGCGACATCTTCCTTGCTAAAACCAATGGCACTGGCAATACGATCAGCATGGCTAATGCGCGAAACCCCTGGAATCAGATGATGAGTAGGTTGCTCGTTCATAAATTCAACTTGCAGATAATTACCTATCCCTTCTTTTTGCAACCGTTCGCATAACTCGTGATTGTGTGTGACCAATAAAGTAGTGGCACCCAGCTCATGAAAGCCTTTCAAGACATATTCTGATAAAGTCATCTTTTCTTCAAACGTAGTACCCTCTGCCAGCTCATCCAGTATGACCAGCGAACGCGCTGTTGAATTGAAGAATATCTCGCGAGTCTGCTTCAACTCATGCGCAAAACGGCCTACCCCCTCTTCTAGTTGGCCGGGATCAGGAATCTGATAGAAAATATGCTCCGCTGGCACAATGCGCGCCTGTGTCGCGGGAACATAAGCACCGGCTTGAGCCAATAGTTGGATTTGCACCACCGTTTTACAGTAAGCTGTTTTTCCACCGCTATTTGGTCCCGTGACAATCAATAAACGTTTACTATCATCTAGCGTAATATTGTTAGGCACATAATCTGGACGAGTTCTTAGTAAGAGTGGATTCCTAGCGCCGGTGGCGACCAATGTATGACGCTCGTGAGCATGAATTTCCGGCAATACTGAATCGCCCGGTATGGTTTTCGCATGACGATACAATGCCAGCAATTCATCAATCATCCCTAATGCATCCATGGCTTTGGCCAATTCCGGGCTACTACGAAATAACCTTTGCAGCGGATAGATCACTGAATCTCGATCTGATGCGCTAACTGACTGAAAAATAAGGGGTGTGATGGGAATCAGCATAATCATGATGCCGTAACCCATATAATCCGAGCCTACTTCCGCCAGCATATCCCGAAAAAAGAAGAACAAAATACTAGCCAGCGCCACAAGAAAGCCGATCAGCGGCCACTTGAACATGGATGGCTGAAAACTTGGCATGGGCAAACGGGGTTTTTCTTCTTTGGTAAGAAATTTTCTATTGGAAACATACAGCGGGCCATGTATCAACGCATAAGTACGTGTTTGTGCGAAATCACGCAATGCCTGCACCAGCGTACGCAAGTAATCACTTTTAGGTGTGGGTAATTCTTCAGCTTCTTCTACCATATCTACCACAAAATCGGTGCCATCAATAAATTGACGATAGCCATAGCCACCAAATTCTAATCGTTCTTTACCAGTGCTACTTCTGGGATTATCGGTCGTAAATCCTCCGACGAATTCTCCATACAGTAAGTTATAAAGCAGATTTTCATCATCAGCCATACGCTCGATATAAGCTTCTAATGCTCGCAGCATTGCGGGATCCGATTCAAGTTCGCGCAGTGCTTCCTGTTTGCTTTGCAGCAGCGCAGTGTCAGCAATGGGGCGTGCAATTGAACGATAAAGTACCGCTTGTCCGACTTGCGTTTGTGCGTGATTAACTTCATCAAACAGTGCATCGGTTTCGACAGCCGCAAACGTTTTGGCATCCAGCACACCATAATCATCTGCTGTCGGTTTGGTATCTCGTGTCTGAGCTTGTTGCTTACCTGCTGACAAAATAAAATTTTCGCGCCAGACAAGGGAAGCAACAGCTTGTGAGGTATCATTCATATATGTGTATATTGATCAATTACAATTAAATTCAATGCATACAACTTTAGATGATTTTTTACCCTGATGCAGGAATAATCGTGATAAAGATAACTATCTAGCCATATTAACAAATACCAGGGAATCTCCGAAAATTGTCGATGTCGCATCAACACAAAACAATCTCCAAAGATATTCCGACCATGGCCGTTCAACCGACCTTCCCGACTAATCTTTCCAATTCTTATTTTCATGCCTGCAACACGTTTATCGCTTCGCATTATCGGTATTATTCTATTGGTTATCACAACTGGTTACGCTATCTGGCATTTCACCAGTAATGAGCCACTGAAAGTAGAACTGGTTACTGTAGATCGCGGTGTAGTTGAAGCGACTGTTGTTAATACGCGTGCTGGGACAATTAAGGCGTGTCGTCGAGCTAAATTATCGCCCCAGGCCGGTGGACAAATTGTGCGTCTGAATATTCACGAAGGTGATCGCGTCAAACAAGGTCAGATTTTACTTGAATTATGGAATATCGACCTGCAGGCACAATACGACCTGGCCAAACAACAACTGGCCACCGCAGAAAATCGACAACAAGAAGCCTGTATTCTGGCGGAAAACGCGCAAAGAGAATATGTACGCACACAACAATTAGTGGAACAAGGTTTTGTCAGTGCACAACGAGCCGATGATGCTCACGCTACCGCCAAAGCAAACCGTGCTGCGTGTGCAGCGACAGCGGCCGACGTCAAACGAGCACAAGCACAAATAGCAGTCAGTCAAGCTAATCTGGATCGGATGCAGCTGATCGCCCCTTTTTCTGGCATCGTTGCGCAAATTACAGGCGAACTTGGTGAATATGTCACCCCTTCCCCGCCCGGTATTCCTACGCTACCAGTAGTTGATTTGATTGATGATTCTTGTCTGTATGTCAGCGCCCCCATGGATGAAGTAGATGCTCCCAAAATTCAGGTGGGACAAACTGCTCGCATCACACTGGATGCACTGCCTGATCATGTTTTTGACGGCACGGTGCGGCGCATTGCGCCTTACGTGACAGAAATTGAAAAACAGGCGCGCACGGTGGATGTCGAAGCTGAATTTACGCACCCTGGTCAAGCTGCATTTCTCGTTGGCTACAGTGCAGACATTGAAGCGATTATCGACCAACGTCAGGCTGTGCTGCGCGTTCCCACGCAAGTGATTCGCCAAGATAACAAAGTCTGGGTAGTTGATCAAAACAATCAGCTGGAAGAACGTACATTGGAAACTGGCCTGGCAAATTGGGTGTACACCGAAGTGCTGGCAGGATTAACTGAAGGGGAACAAGTGGTGTTATCCAGCAGTGAAGGAGAACTTGCGGCCGGTCAGCCAGTTACCCCAAAATCGCCACAACCATGATACAGCTGCAAGATATTACTCGCACCTTCTACATGGGCGGGCAAGCTGTACATGCATTGAATCGTATCAACCTGACAATTAAGCCAGGTGAATATGTTTCTATCATGGGCTCTTCCGGCTCGGGTAAATCCACTTTGCTCAATATTATTGGTTTGCTGGATCAGCCTGATAGTGGCCAATATCTGCTTGATGGTAAAGCAGTCACTTTACTGTCTGAAACCGAACAAGCTCAAGTTCGCCGTGAAAAAATCGGGTTTATTTTTCAATCATTCCACTTAATCCCGCGCCTGACTGCCGCAGAGAATATTGAAATTCCGCTGATCTTAACTGGCACCCCCGCAACGGAACGCAAAACACGCATTGCAGAGGCCTTGCAAGCCTTCAATCTGAGCGACCGTGCTCATCATCGCCCTGCTGAACTATCTGGTGGACAACGCCAGCGGGTTGCCATTGCGCGTGCAATGATTTTACGCCCCACTACATTATTAGCCGATGAACCGACCGGCAATCTGGACCATCGTATCGGCTCGGAAGTCGCCACCCTGTTAGAAGCCTTAAATCAGACCGGCACAACACTCATCATGGTTACGCATGATCGTGAGCTAGGCTCACGCGCACACCGTCGGATTGTGATGCGCGATGGCCAGCTGGAAAGCGATGAACAATGAAAACAGCGGATTTACTACGTTTTTCGTTTAAGACTGTTATCAGCCACCCCACACGCTCGCTGTTAATTATGCTGGCTATGGCACTAGGTGTCGCAGCCGTGATTATTCTAACTGCACTGGGAGATGGCGCACGCCGCTATGTTGTCAACGAATTTTCTGCCATCGGCACCAACCTGGTCATTGTTTTGCCGGGACGATCCGAAACCGCGGGTAGTTTCCCTGGCGCAGTCATGGGACAAACACCACGTGATTTAACTTTGGAAGATGCCCGTTGGGTAGGTCGATTGCCACAAGTGCATCGTTACGCACCACTTAACGTTGGCGTGGCTGAACTATCTGCTGCGGGAAAATTGCGTGAAGTAACCTTAATGGGGACCACCGCCGATATTTTCCCTATTCGTCACATGCGACTGGCGCAAGGCAGATTTCTTTCTAGCAGCAGTGAGAACAGTGCGCAAATGGTATTGGGTTCTCGTATTGCCGAAGAATTTTTCCCGGATGGCAATGCGCTCGGACAACGTGTACGTCTTGGTGATCGCCGCTTTATGGTCACTGGCATCATGGTGGAGCAAGGGGAATCCATGGGATATAACTCGGATGAATTGGTCATTATCCCCGTGCAACATGCACAGACACTGCTCAATACCACCTCACTATTCCGCTTGCTGGTTGAAGTACGACAACAGCACGAGATTGAGGACGCGCGCGAAGCAATTCGGCAAACCCTAATCCGTCGCCACAATGGTGAAGATGATGTAACTGTCATCGCGCATGATGCAGTATTGGCCACCTTTGAACGGATTTTGCGCGCCCTGACCTTGGGCGTTGCCGGGATTGCCGTTATCAGCCTGGCAGTGGCCGGTATGTTAGTGATGAATGTCATGCTAGTATCAGTCAGTCAACGCACTGCCGAAATTGGTTTGCTCAAAGCCATTGGCACACCGGCAGCCGTCATTCGCTATATTTTTCTGGCAGAAGCAATCTGGTTATCACTAACCGGTGCCTGCATCGGATTTATATTGGGACAAACAGGCAGCTGGCTGTTGCGATTAGCTTATCCGTTATTACCTGCCTGGCCTCCCCTTTGGGCTAATTTCGCCGGAATAGCAGTCGCCGTGCTAGCGGGTGTACTCGCCGGATTACTACCCGCCATGCGCGCCGCCAGATTAGATCCCGTAGCAGCACTAAGTAAACGCTAGATAATCTAGCAAGCAACTACTTCAACTAAAATCCAAGAAAATTTCAGAAAAAACCTCTCAGAGCCCGTTTACGATCTCATCATTATTCCTTACGATACGTGGATGAAGAGAACAAAATATGCCAGTGATATTAGCAAAGAGAAGTTTGCCGAGATAGAGCCGCTATTGCGTAGCGTGAGGCGCAGCACCAAACCCACGACAATAGATTTGTATGAAGTATTTTGTGCTGTGCTGTATCTGCTGCGTACTGGTTGCCAGTGGAGATTTTTGCCCGGAGAGTTTCCCAAATGGCAGAGTGTATATGCCTATTGGCGCAAATGGAATGAGCCTGACCAGCACGGCGTGAGCGTGCTGGAGCAGGCATTAAAAAAATCAGGTTGGCGCGGCCCGAGAGAAACTGGGGCGCAACGCTTGCAGCACGTTCTTGATTGTGGACGCGCAAAGCGTGAAGAATACAGACACGGCTGACCAGAAAGGCTATGACGCCGGCAAGAAGGTGTCGGGCATCAAGCGCCATATCGCTGTTGATACCTTGGGGTTGCCGCACGCCATTGCAGTGACGACAGCGGAAGTGACTGACCGTAACGGTGCATTGCAGGCCTTGAAGCGTTGCAGATCGAGTTTGGGGCAAGTACAAGGTTTGCTGTGTGACGGTGGCTATACTGGAGCACCATTTGCCGAAAGTGTGCAAGAAATTCTGGGCAAACCTGTCACCGTGCAGATCGCCAAACGCAGCAAACTGCATACCTTCAAGGTTATGCCCAGGCGCTGGATAGTGGAACGTAGTTTCGCCTGGCTGGAAAAGTGCCGAAGATTATGGAAAAACTGCGAACGTAAACTTGATACCAGCTTGCAGCTCATTCATCTGGCCTTCCTGGCACTCCTGCTCAAAAGATCGTAAACAGGCTCTTAGAAGTTTCAGTGTACCCCGCATTCATTGGCTCCGGCCACGCTGAATACATCGGCTATTGGCTGGCTCTTAAAACATTGCCGCAGTGGGAGCGTTGGAGTAAGGAAAGAAACGTCTACAACCGATTCTTAATTGCAAACAGCCTGGTAATCATTGGGTCATACTGGTTGAGTAGGTGGTTCTTTGCGTAAACCTAACTTACTGCTTGCTCCAAGCCGGCTGCCTACTCGCTACGCTCGCGGATGGTGATTGAGCTCAAACGTTAACTTTATAAGAAAAAAACCATATGATTCATAGTTTTGAGTATTTCATCACTCCGAAATAGGCCAAGATTACTCTTCTCAATAACGGGAACGCATAGTAGAAGAGCTTGTTAAAACTTCAGGAAGCAACATCCGAAATAAATAATATCTACTTCAAAGTCTAACCATCACACCTCGTCTGATTACTGGAAATTTTCTGTGAAAAAGACAGTTATTCATAGTAACTCAAGTTTAATTCCTTGACGACGAGTTCTGGCGCTCCTTGCACAACTTGCCGCAGAATGCTGATTACCCACACATAAACCAAATAGTGTATTCTTCCAGGATGGACAACGTAACAATAGATTATCGTTCCTTGGACATTTCTGAGCGTCTTGAGCTCGTAGCCGACATTTGGGACAGCATCGCTGAGGAAACAAACGGGACAACGCCAATGCTGTCAGCTGAGCAGAGACAGGAGCTGCAGCGTAGGTTAACAGCACATCGGAATGATCCTTCAAGTAGTATTTCCTGGAAAGAAGTACGCAAACAACTATTTAGCAAAGAGAATTCCTGATTGAGGGAGCTGCAAATCCGACCGGAAGCGTACCAAGAGCTTCTGGAGGCCCAAGAATGGTACGAACAACGTGCCCCTGGGTTGGGGTTGGGGTTGGGGTTGGGGTTGGGGTTGGGGTTGGGGTTGGGGTTGGAGTTTGCACGCGCTGTGGATGCTGCGATGGCTCGCGCTATTCGGATGCCACTGGCTTATCCACGCGTAGAAGAAGAATTTCGGCACGTTGTATTGCGCCGGTTCCCATATTCCATCATTTATCACGTCACAGAATCAGAATTTATTGTGATATCTTGCTTCCACCATCGACGGCAACCAAAGCCATGGTCAGAAAACATCGATAGCTAACCAGTCGCCATAGTCGCCATAGTCGCCATAGTCGCCAACTTTAGATTATATGAGCCCAACAATTTTGAACCAACAAGGCTAAAATGGAAACAGTGTCTTAACTGGGTTGTTACAAAATACCATTCTAAAAAACACCTCTTCTTTCCTCGCTGCCGTACAAATAAAACGTATCACCCTTTGGACGACTACGCTATCCAGAAAATCATTTCTGACACACAATGAATCTGATTGAATCCTTTAAATTTGCTTTATACGCATTAACTGCACACAAAATGCGTACTCTGTTGTCTGCTTCCGGGATTGCGATCGGTATCGCTGCTGTTATTTTGCTGACTTCGATTGGCTCTGGTATTCAGCAATTCGTATTATCTGAATTTACCCAGTTTGGCACCAATATTGTCAACATTACCCCCGGCAAGATTCGCACTCGTGGGGCATCAACTGGCTCGATTAGTAGTGTGCGTTTGCTGACGATTGAAGATTCACTTGCCTTGAAATCCTCTCGTCATGCCATTTACACCAACGCAACTGTGACTGGTAACGCAGAAGTGCGTGGTAATGGTCGCAGCCGGCGTGTGACGGTTTATGGCCAAGGGCCGGAATTTGATCGCGCCTTTAATATGCAAGTTGCAATTGGGCAATTTCTGCCAGATGATGATCCTCGCAACCCACGCGCCTTTGCTGTGCTGGGCGCCAAAGTCCACAAAGAATTATACGGGAGCAGTAATCCGCTGGGATCAGTGTTGCAAGTAGGCGGTTCCCGCTTTCGTATCATCGGCGTCATGGCCAGCAAGGGCCAGGTGTTGGGCTTCGATCTGGACGATACCGTCTATATCCCTACCGCTCGCGCACTGGAGATTTTTAATCGGGAGGGCGTTATGGAAGTACAGATGACTTATCCACCGACCACACCGCTGGAAGAAGTAATGCAAGATATCAAGCGCATTATGCTTGAACAACATGGGCGGGAAGATTTTACTATTACACCTCAGCAACAGATGCTAAGCACTTTGACCACCGTGCTTAATGTACTGACTTTTGCTGTAGCTGTGCTGGGAGGCATTTCACTGCTGGTGGGTGTGGTGGGCATGATTACGTTAATGCACATCACAGTGACTGAGCGTGTAGCGGAAATCGGTTTATTAAATGCACTGGGTGCAACGCCCACGCGTATTCGTATTCTGTTTTTGCTGGAGTCAATAGCCCTTTCCACATTAGGCGGCATGATCGGATTGATTATGGGATCCACCATTGCTGGATTACTGGGAATACTAGTCAGTGATTTGCCAGTCAGTATTCCGTGGCACTATGTGATTGCTGCATTGTTATTATCCGGCATCATCGGACTGGTGGCAGGCGTTGTGCCAGCCATACAAGCAGCCCGATTAAATCCGGTCGACGCGTTGCGCGCCGAATAGCAGCATGAAGTGAAATTAGTGATTTTTTACGTAATCAACCAGCTTTTGGAAAGAAAACAAATTATCCTGTTGTTGCAACGGATTATGACATTGTGCACAATCCAATTCGTTGTTTTTGACTTGGCCATCTGGCTCATATAAGGCAAACCCCCAATTACCTGAACGATCTGCTGCCTCAAAAGCACTATCCCAATCGCTTCTTTTTTCCATCACGGCGACAGCACCCAGTTTATCAATCACAAACAAGCCATCTTCTCCCGATTGAATATTACCTTCTGCATCTTTTTTAGGCACATAGATTTCCATGATGACCACCGATCCATCCGCCGCTGCGTCACCACTTTTATAGCTATCCACAGCAGTTTTATTGGCATAAAGCTTGGCTAATTGTGTTTGATTAGCGCGATTTGCCGTCGCATACAGTGTAAAAGTTTCTGCGTAATTTTCCGGAAATTTAACAAAATCCGGATTCCCTCCTGCAAAAGCAGGCAATGACAATGTCAAACCAACCAATGTGGATATACCTAAACCTAATTTCATTGCTCTCTCCTTTTGTATTGTAAATTATTTTTTATGCTCAATCCATCTGTCAATTATATGGATACACAAATATTATAGCGAAATGTTATTACGCCATATATTTATACCTGAACATAATTAACATACACTATTGCGCCGGATGTTCAACTGGTGGAACTACAGGCTCTATGAATCTTGTCTGCCCTCCAAATTCCTTACGAATGGATTGCTCTCTAAAATCTTCTCGATCCCTGTCATCTCCAAACATTCTACGCTGAGCACGTTCTTCATACTCCATGCGCTCATCCTGCATTTCATTCCCATGAATAACAGATTGCGGACTGGATGGATCCTCCGTTTTTGTGTCGGAAGCAACGACCACAATTGTTGATTCACTCGGTAATGCACCTGTGATATCAATGGTAGCAGCAAATACTGGTGCAGATAAACTGATTACCCCTATCGTTATCACCTGAATAATGGATCTCATCGTAAATTCTCCTGGTAGGCGCTTGTAAAATCATTGATGTTATATTTTTGTTATTCCGACAACACTTCGTTGGACAAGAAAAATTTGTAAAATATCGGCAGACTTACTAAAAATTATTATATTGTCATCCTATGCTTGCATTCTCATCTGAAATAGACGTATTTTAGGCGAGCAGGAGAAGGGATAGAGATCGATGTCGTCTTTGGTCATCAAGACTGTTCGTAATGCAGATCGCCCTTTTCCAACCTGCCCACCAGGCCGGACAGTTCGATTGGAGCATGACTCCGTATTCAGGATGAAGGCAACGGGTACAGGTACTCAATCAACCTTGATAGCAATTGAAGGAAATGCATATGATCGTTGGGATAGACATTAGCAAAGATTGGTTTGATATTGCCTGGCAAGATGCAGATCAGCTGAAAAACCAGCGCTTTCCTTATACAGAGGAAGGCATAGTGCAGTTGCTGGATCAGCTGCCGGCTGAGGCAATATGCGTCATGGAGGCAACTGGTACTTACCATGCTCGGTTAGCCGTGACGTTGTTTGAAGCTGGCCGTAAAGTCAGTGTGGTGAATGCGTTGATCATTAAACGCTATGCGCAAATGAAGTTACGCCGTGTTAAAAGTGATCCAGCAGATGCTGCGTTAATCATGCAATTTGCCCAGCATGAAACGCCGCCGCTATGGGCACCTCTGCTAGTGAAGAAGTACAAGAACTCCAACAAGCACATGGCTGGCTCAATGACTTGATTACTGAGCGCACCCGATTACTCAATCGTCAACAAGCGCATGCGCATCGTGCCAAACCTAGCCCCTTTGTGATCAAACAAATGAATCGGCAACAGCGCCAACTCCAGCAACATATTCACGCCTGTGAACAACATCTGGAGCAGCTGGTAAAAAAGTCTTTTGCCGAACTGTATGAGCGTTTGCAAACAATTCCTGCAATAGGGGCCAAAACAGCGCTTGAGCTGATTATTATCACAGATGGCTTTACTCGCTTTGAAGAGGTCAAAGCATTGTGTGCCTATACCGGTGTCAGCCCCACCACCTTTCGCTCAGGCAGTTCGGTTAGAGGTAGGGGAGGCATCGCCAAGATGGGCCAAGGGCGTATCCGACAGCTGCTGTATGTGTGCAGCTGAACTGCCAGAACATACAACCCAGCTTGCAACAAGCTTTATCAACGACTCAAAACTGCTGGCAAACCACCCAAGGTCATTGGTATAGCGATTGCCCATAAACTATTACGCCAGGCTTTTGCAATTGCCACCAAAAACACAACATTTTCACCAGAATTTGCTTGACACAAGGCACAGTTCATTACGATAGCTACTACCTACTTACAGCCAGCGCTTGCGCCGAAAATAAATTAGCATGCCAATAACTACCACAGCCATAATTCCCAGCACATAAAAATAGCCAAAACGCCAACGCAATTCAGGTAAATTCCAGGGGCTTTCTGTATCAAAATTCATACCATACAACCCCGTTAGAAAGGTCAATGGCAAGAAAATGGTGGCAATAATAGTTAGTGCTTTCATGATGTCATTCATGCGTTGGCTGACGGCAGATAAATAAGTATCGAGCAAACTGGACGCCAGCTCGCGATGATTCTCAACAAAATCGATGACGATAACGCAGTGTTCATAACAATCACGCATGTACAGGCGCGTTGTAGCAGAGAAAAAATGGGTATCGTCATGCATGAGCGTGGCTGCCACCTCTCGCTGTGGCCACCAGGTACGTCGCATCAGTGCTAATTGCCGTTTGGCATGATGGATTTTGTTGCGTGCTTCATAGCCAGGGTTATCCAGAATTTCATCTTCCAATGCCTCTAATTGATCACCTAAACTCTCCAGCAAAATAAAACCACTATCAACGATGATATCCATCAGCGCGTACAGTAAATAATCAGCTCCATGCTCACATAACAAACCTGCGTGACGGATACGCCGTCGGATGGGCTCGAACAAATCATCTGGGCTACTATCGATACTGACAAGATAATCTTTCTTTCCCTAGAAAAATACTGACCAAAGCAGCATCTAATCCGCCTGCCTCACTTTTACACAGATAATTCAACACAATAAATTGCTGCGCTGTATAGGCTTCCACCTTGGAACGCGCTTCCTGATGCAGCACATCTTCAAGTGCCAGCGGATGCAAATCAAAACATACACCCAATGTTTGCAACTGCTCGGAAGCAGGCAAGCCTTGCAAATGCAACCAGGTGACAGTATTAGCAGAAGTAGATTTTTGGTAATGGCGTAACGAAAACTGCTGCTGTTCCTCAAGCACGCCTTTTTTCCCGTAACGCAATAATGAAACACGAGCCGGTAATTTTGATGCGTTTGTCTCACCGTTGATAGCTGGAGTTTCCAAAGAGCCGGGTGCTACACCAGGTCGATAACAATGCGCTCGTGCAATATGTTTACGAGTATGCCTTGCGTTTGAAGTGGTTGTTCTATGTCTCATAACCATATTGCCTTTCTACAATGACAGTTCAGTTACACTGAATATTCTAATAAGCAGTAACCGTAACGCTTTTGTAAAAATTTTTCTACCTGTCACATACTGTATCCAGGCCAATCTTGATTACTCCTCTCGCTCCATCAACAACTGTGGGTTGATCAATACCGTACAGTTGCTGCCCCGCGAGTGCTAACTGCTGTGCGCGCAGGATGGCAATAAACCTTGAAATATACAGCGCCAGTCAGTATGCCGGATACTGATTCTCTGGCGCAGACAGACACTTTACCGGCACCAGCAGCATCAATCCGCACAACATTCGTTTCAAACCCTTTAGCCTCGATATTGCCCGCACCAGATAAATTTAACTCAAGATATTTTGCCTGACCAACAAGACGCACTTTGCCTGCTCCCTTCTTGTCGATTGATAAACCGCGTGGAAAATCTCCATTAATCCTGGTGTTACCTGCACCAGCAATAGCCAGTTTTTGCAAAGTGGTACTGGTTATCGCCACACGCAAATTGCTATTTCCTGTATTTGATTGACGAACCACTAATGCATCATTGGCTGAATTGACTTCAACTGCTTCCACATAATTGCTGTCACCCGTTACCACCACCCGATTTTCCTCGCCCGTCTCTACCGTAACATTGAGCGCACCGAATAAAGTTAAGGTTGTATAAGGTGCAGGCGAATAAGACAAGTTACTTGTTATGCCACTTGGCATAACCGTGGTTTTTTCCTCGCCACTTGAGCAATGCACGCTGGAATAAGCAACACCGTTTTCTAAATGAGAATAAACAGTAGCAGAGCCATTGCCGGAACAATGTACGCTGGTTGCGGTTTTCGCTGCATGAACGGAGATACTTGTTGTATAAAACAGCAGCAGTGCAACGATAATGTTTGGATACGGATCGATCGCTGTTCCTCTATGAATCGCTCTTCTATTCCTGCCAAGCTTAAAAACAGATTTCATGATCGTTTAAACGCCAGCAGCAACACACCTCCCGCGATCAGCAAGATTCCTAGCCATTCCCGGAGTGAAGGGCGTTCTCCTAGAAAAGCAACTGCGAATACAGCAGCCAATACCAGACTAAATTTGTCCACCGGCACCACTTTGGACACCTCACCGAGCTTGAGCGCCCGAAAATAACACACCCAGGAAGCGCCAGTCGCTAGCCCGGATAAACCCAGAAACAGCCAGGTTTTGCCAGATAGCACCAAAGGGTTGGTCCATTTATCTGTCAGGATTACAAATAGAAAAAGTGCCACGATAATGATGGCGGTTCGGATCAAGGTGGCTAAATCGGCATCTACTTCTTGCACCCCTATTTTGACAAAAATAGCAGTTAGCGCTGCAAAAACAGCGGATAGCAGTGCCCAATAAAACCAGTCATTCGTTGCCACTACGCCCTTCCATCAGATCATCGGTCATACCAAATTCAATTGGTGTTTTGACACAAAATATATTGAGTTTTTCTTCGTGCAATTTCTGAAACAAGCGTTGGCTCTCCGTAACGCTGACCGCCATAGTAACTTCCATCGGTTGATCTGCCAGCTCAAAGAAATGAGCAGCATGCAATTTGCGATCACGCCCGTATCCTTCTGCAGCAGCAAACATGGTAGCGCCGCCAATACCAAGATCGCGCGCTACCTGTATCAGCCATTCGCTTAAAAGCTGGCCGCCATGAGTACGATTTTGTTGTGTGAAAAAGGTCAGCTGATAACCGCGCATGGTATTTCCCCATCAAAGCTGCTTTAAAATATTGTAAGTTGCCATTCCCAGCAATGTCATGGCCAATGAACCCAGCACATGCACCGACACCGCCGTGCCAGCCCATAGCATACGCTCTTGCTGAATCAGCGTAACCACTTCCGCTGAAAATGTTGAAAACGTTGTCAAACCACCTAGAAAGCCAGTGATAACAAACAAGCGCCATTCGGGAGATAGGCTGGCATGTTGGCTGAAATAAGCCAACGCCAGGCCGATCAGATAACCACCCAGCATATTAGCCAGCCATGTACCGGGTGGAATGGTTGGAAACAGTGCATTGAAAGCCATGCCCAGCCCCCAACGTAATATCGCGCCCAATGAAGCGCCCAACGATATGGCTACTAGCGAACGCAACAGGGTGCTTATTTCCATGGTGATGAAGTGCTCACTTTAAAAATGAAGTGAGTAAAATCATACCGCAAACCGCATCGTAAAAAAGCGCAATATCCACTCACGGCGATGGTCGACGATACAAGCAGCGGAAATGTGATTTTTGTTGCCGCTAACGGGTGGCACTTATTTTGACGGGAATACGCTGTCTGCCTAATTGATCACTTAGTTGATCATTCGATGCTGCAAAATGCCCGGCAATACGTGTACCGCAATTAGGACAATCGCCAACAGTCGTCAAATGGTATTGTTTGATTTCATACCAATCGCGTTCGATGACTGCCTGCTGGCATTGTGGACAAAATGTGGTATCCCCTTCCACATAATGCACATTTCCGGTATAGACATAATGCATACCAGCTGCCAGCGCAATGCTGCGTGCTCGCATCAGTGTTTCTGGCGGGGTTGGGGCGATATTGCCCATTTTGTAATCCGGATGAAAAGCGCTGAAATGCAAAGGGACATCTGGCCCCAGTGTTTGCATGATCCAGTCACTCATAGCAGTAATTTCTTCTCTGGAATCATTTAAGCCCGGAATCAAAAGTGTGGTTAATTCAAGCCAGACATCGGTTTCATGTTTTAAATAGCGCAAGGTATCCAGCACTGGTTGCAAATGAGCGCCAGTTTGTTTGATATAAAACGCCTCAGTGAACGCTTTTAAATCCACATTGACGGCATCCATCTTGGCAAAAAAATCACGACGCGGCTCAGCATGAATATACCCAGCAGTTACCGCAACCGTCTTGATGCCTCTGGCATGACAGGCTGCTGCCACATCCATAGCGTATTCAGCAAAAATGACCGGATCGTTGTAAGTAAACGCTACACTTTTGCAGTGCTGCTGCTCGGCATATTGTGCAATTGCTTGTGGGCTGGCTTGATCCTGCAAGCGATCAAAATTGCGTGATTTGGAAATATCCCAGTTCTGACAAAATTTGCAGGCCAGATTACAGCCAGCCGTGCCAAACGAGAGCACGCGACTACCAGGATAAAACTGATTCAGCGGTTTTTTCTCGATGGGATCAATACAAAAACCGGAAGAACGCCCGTAGGTAGTCAATACCATTTGATCGCCCACCCGGCCACGCACAAAACAGGCACCCCGTTGTCCATCATGCAATTTGCAATCACGCGGACACAAATCGCATTGAATACGGCCATCACTCAGCTGATGCCAATATTTGGCTGGAAATTGCTCGGCTATACTAATTGATTCATCCATATACCACCTTCCTGGCGCGCTCTGTTTCCCGCCATTTACTCACTGTGTAGCGCGATAATCGAATATCATCGTCCCAAAAATCTTCCGCCAAACCCGCTTTGGATTTTAGATTAGCCAAAAACAAGATAGGTGTTGGCAATTTTTCCCACACCTGTGGCAAGAAAGTGCTGCGATACGCGCCATATTCAAATATTACACCATCAACATTCGGGCGCAATTTGGTCAACGCATCCGCCTCACTGGTAAATTTAATCGCTTCTACGCCAGAGAGCAACGACACTTCTATTTGTACCGAATCCAGTTCATCCGCACTTAGCGGCGTAAAACGTGAATCACACAATGCCGCAGATATGGCATTACTGCGTACATCATCCAGCAATGGATCACATGCCTGCAAAGAACCAATGCAGCCACGTAATTCACCATGCTGCGTCAAGGTTACAAAAGTAGCGCCTGGCTGCTGCAACCAGATCTGCTCATTATCCAGCGCCAGCGGATCAGCAGGCACATGCAGCGCTTGTTGAATAGCCTGTCGTGCAATTTTTAGCAGCAATTCCCCACGTTCATTACATTGTTCCATTGAATTCATGCTCATGCGCTCCACCTGTTTTTTCGTTAAAGGCAATCGCAGCGTAGCCGACCACCTGATCGTGCGATCCAGCAGTATCCCCAGAATTTCTTAAATCTAGCAAATGAGGCGTCAGCTGATATTTCTGTGCTGCCAGCAGCAAACCATTGATAGGCACACTGCCACATGCTTGTTCATAGGCAAGCGGTTGGCACAATTGCAGAATCTGCTGTACCGTTGCCTGATCTGTTTGCTGGGCAGTGGCATAAGGCAAATAATGTGAAAGATCCGAACTGATCACAATTAAAGTTTCTGCCCCACCCCACACCTGCTCCAACATCTGCGTCACCGCAGCGGCACTGACATCACCTACAACCAGCGGCAGCACGGTAAAATCACCCAATATCTTTTGCAAAAACGGCAGCTGCACTTCCAGAGCATGCTCTTCCAGATGTGCGTCTGCGCTCACCAGCACTTGTGGCAAATGTGCCAGCGCAGCCACCAATTCCTGATCGACTGATACACGTCCTAATGGCGTCTCAAAAAACTTGGCAATAGGCAATGCCATCCCGGCTATCGCTACACGATGCGCCGGACCCAGCAAGACAACGCGTTCAATCGTATGTGCAGTGGCACGCAGCCCCGCGTACGCCACTGCCGCTACCGTACCTGAATACACATACCCTGCATGCGGCACAATCAGCGCTTTCGGCTGATAAGCATACTTTTCCGCTCCAGCAAGCAGCTGATCAATAGTCTCCGCAAGCTGTTGTGCATCTGCCGGATAAAACAGCCCAGCCACTGCAGGTGAACGCACGACCATCGACGAAGTATTCATGGTGTTTTTCCAAAATATCAACCAACCAAATAGGACAATAAGCTACTAAAAAAATTGCAAACTTTAATAAAATGACTATATCAATCCGACAGCATATTGCTCGATGATGACGCAATAAAAAAACCGCCTTAAGAAAGGCGGTTTTCTGAATATTCTATAAGTGTTTTTTATTTATTAGTATAACTACGCTCTGCTTGCTGCTGTTTCCATTTCTCAGGTCTCAAATCAGCATCATCTGGCATGGAATCACGTTCCAACATCATACTGGGCGGATAATTACCCGGTTTATCCGTATCAATTAAACATCCACTCAACATAGTTGTAGCCATCAAGAGCATAGCAACAACAAGTACGTGTTTCATAATCACTCAATCTCCTTCAAATTAAATCGACGATATCATTATAATTTATGCAGTTTAGATCAATCGCCTTCTTAGAAGACATCAATTTGATAGCACAAGTTCAATATTTTGTCAAAAATACTGGATGTTAATACGTACCTATACGTATCTCAGCATTCTATAATTTTCCATAAATAACAAAAAATTAGCTTGTTCTTTCACATTAGTAAACAATCAGTAATCTAACCATCTCCACTAAAAAATATGCAGCATTCCTCAAATAACACCGCGATTGTCTTTGTGCACGGTCTGCTAGGGTTTTCCTCTTACTCCATCCTGGGCAAGGAAATTCAGTATTTCCGTTCGTTGCGCACACACTTGCGAAACGATCCCCGGCAGATTTTCTTTCCCACTCTTCCACCCAATAGCATTATTGAAGTGCGTGCTCAGGCACTGGCAAATTTTCTGGCGCGCATCCGTGCCGATCGGATTGATTTAATCGCACATAGCATGGGCGGGCTGGATAGCCGTTATTTGATTCATCATCTGGATCCCATGCACCGGGTGCGCAGTTTAACCACACTCGCCACGCCGCATCATGGTTCCCCATTGGCGACTTGGAGCATTGAAAAACCCAATCTGTTCTTTCGTGTAATGTACAACATGGCCACCCCCGCCGTGCATGACTTGACGCCAGAATCCTGCGCCCGCTTCAATCAGGAAATCAGCAATCGTGCGGATGTCAGTTATGCGTCATACGCCAGTGCACGCCCGGTGCGCGATATGCCATTGCTATTGCGCCCCTGGACACGCATGATTACAGCAGATAGTGGTGATAATGACGGCATGGTATCGGTTGCCTCCGCCCAATGGGGTACATTCAAAGGCACCTTGCAGGCCGATCATTTCGAATTGACCGGCTGGAGCTTTGCCATACCCAGCACCCGCAAAGCACGGCCATTTAATTATGTACCGTTTTATCTGGATTTGATGCGGGAGCTCGCTGAGAAACAATAGATGACGATCGGGATTGAATAAGGTAGATTAGAATTTCATATTAGGGAACCTCTTCTGCACAACTTCGTCATCGCGAAGCCTGATAAGGGCTGTGGCAATCCAGTAATACTGCTAAGAGCCCGTTTACGATCTCATCATTATTCCTTACGATACGTGGATGAAGAGAACAAAATATGCCAGTGATATTAGCAAAGAGAAGTTTGCCGAGATAGAGCCGCTATTGCGTAGCGTGAGGCGCAGCACCAAACCCACGACAATAGATTTGTATGAAGTATTTTGTGCTGTGCTGTATCTGCTGCGTACTGGTTGCCAGTGGAGATTTTTGCCCGGAGAGTTTCCCAAATGGCAGAGTGTATATGCCTATTGGCGCAAATGGAATGAGCCTGACCAGCACGGCGTGAGCGTGCTGGAGCAGGCATTAAAAAAATCAGGTTGGCGCGGCCCGAGAGAAACTGGGGCGCAACGCTTGCAGCACGTTCTTGATTGTGGACGCGCAAAGCGTGAAGAATACAGACACGGCTGACCAGAAAGGCTATGACGCCGGCAAGAAGGTGTCGGGCATCAAGCGCCATATCGCTGTTGATACCTTGGGGTTGCCGCACGCCATTGCAGTGACGACAGCGGAAGTGACTGACCGTAACGGTGCATTGCAGGCCTTGAAGCGTTGCAGATCGAGTTTGGGGCAAGTACAAGGTTTGCTGTGTGACGGTGGCTATACTGGAGCACCATTTGCCGAAAGTGTGCAAGAAATTCTGGGCAAACCTGTCACCGTGCAGATCGCCAAACGCAGCAAACTGCATACCTTCAAGGTTATGCCCAGGCGCTGGATAGTGGAATGTAGTTTCGCCTGGCTGGAAAAGTGCCGAAGATTATGGAAAAACTGCGAACGTAAACTTGATACCAGCTTGCAGCTCATTCATTTGGCTTTCTTGGCACTATTACTCAGAAGATCGTAAACAGGCTCTCAGAAGATCGTAAACAGGCTCTAACAGAAACACATACAGGTGACTGGTTTCCTTCGTTGATATGGTTGCACTGGATTGCTTCGTCGGCTACACCTTCTCGCAAGGACAAGATTTTTTGCTGCCATTGCGAGTTTTCTGAAATAAAAACCGCGAGATTTTTTGTGAGTGGGTGCTGTAAAGAGATAACACGAAGATAGCAATCCGAGTATTTGAGTGAGTTTCTTATTCTTTACTGGCCATTTTATTCTGCTATTGCAAGCATCTTCACAAGTAAACACTGATAACATTATTTTCTATTGCTCGCTTGCCTCGCATTGAATTTGGTGCGGGTGTTTTACAAAAATTGCCGTCGATTATTGAAGGGTATGGCCGGCATGTTCTGTTGGTTACCAGTGCGAATTCTTTTCCGAACAGTGTGCATTGGCAACCGCTGCTTGATCAGTTCAAGCAACAGCATATTACTTGGCAGCATGCTACTGTTGCGGCAGAGCCTTCCCCTGCCCTGATTGATGAATACGTTAAAATTTATGCCGGCAGTAAGTTTGCAGCTGTGGTAGGAATTGGCGGAGGCAGTGCGCTTGACACCGCCAAAGCAGTGGCAGGTTTGCTGCAGGTGCAGCATTCAGTGATGGATTATCTTGAAGGTGTCGGCCTGGAATTACCGTACCAAGGCCCGGCGGTACCGTTTATTGCTGTGCCGACTACGGCTGGCACGGGTAGCGAGGCTACCAAAAATGCAGTGCTGAGTGTACAAGGAAAAAACGGTTTCAAGAAATCCTTTCGGCATGACAAACTGGTGGCGGAATACGCGATTGTAGATCCAGATTTATTGGCCAGTTGTCCGCCGAATGTGATTGCCGCCAATGGCATGGACGCATTGACTCAGTTGCTGGAATCCTTTGTTTCCACCAGGGCCAATCCAATGACTGATGCTTTGGCAATGAGCGGCTTGCAAGCGGTGCGCGATGCATTGCTTCCGCTGTATCAGCAACAGGGAGAATTGACACAACAGGCGCAGTACCGGGAAAAAATGGCTTATGGTGCTTTGCTTTCCGGCATTACTCTGGCACAAGCGGGGTTAGGTTCTGTGCACGGGCTGGCTTCTCCATTGGGGGCTTTCTACCCGATTCCGCATGGGGCGGTATGCGGCACGTTGCTTGCTGCTGCCACTAAAATCAATATTGGCAGTATGCAAGTACGCGATCCGGCAAACTCGGCGTTAGTAAAGTATCAGCAGGTTGCTGAAATTTTATGCCAGCAATCTTTCAACAATCAGAAAGCTGCTTTTAGCGCGTTGCTTGAGACGCAGACTCAATGGACTGAAGCACTGGCATTGCCGCGCTTGTCGCATTATGGTTTGCAAGCTGCACATTTAGATCGGGTGATTACTCACTGCCGTGATAGCAGTATGAGAACCAATCCGATTGTATTAAGTGATGAAGAAGTGCGACAGATTTTATTGACGAGATTATAAGATGCAGCGGGCGGCTGGATCTTGGCGATAATACAAAGCCAGCTGCGCATAAACTTTCGGGAAATGCTGGGTGAGTAGCTGTGGCTGCATAAAAAAGACTTCGCTGAACACTGCAAAAAATTCTGCTGGATGAGTAGCTGCATAAGGATTGATGCCGATTGCTATACCCTGCTCTACTTGCTCGCAAAAGGTGGCGTATGCCTGGCTGAAAATCTCTGCCCAGATATGTGGCTTCATGCTGCGATGAAGGGGTGGATAGCCGTTGGCAGAGCCGTTCAGCATATCCAGTTTATGTGCACATTCATGAATGACCACGTTATAACCTGCTGCATAATGAGCATGTGCTATGTCTTCCCACGATAAAATAATCGGACCAGCTGACCAGGCTTCCCCTGCAGCAACTATTTGGCCAGAATGCACGACGCCTGCTTCATCTCGATAAGTTCGCTGGAGAATAAACTGGCCAGGATAAACAATAATTTCTATCCAATCATCATAATAAGATGGATCCAGATATAAAATGGGCAGGCAGGCTTGTACGGCAATCAATACCTGCATGGTTTCTGTCATGACCAGATCTTGTACGCCATGAATTTTCTTGTCATGCAGAAAAATGGTGGCCCATTCGCGCAGTCGTTGCAACTCGCTCGTGTTCAACTTTTGCAGAAAAGGTAGCCGCGCAATGATAGATTTCCAGCTAGCTGTTGCAATCAGTTTGCGCTTAAGTATGCGACGGCGGCGCCATTTTTCCAGAAATCCAACCATGTATTATATATTCCTTAAAGCAGCCCTGATCGGCTTATGATGATCACCCACTCTCACTATGACAATAAATAATCGCAGCTATTATCATGCCTGATTCTTTTGACGTGATCATTATTGGTGCCGGTGCTGCTGGGATGATGTGCGCCATTGAGGCCGGCAAGCGCGGGCGCAGGGTGTGGTTGATTGACCATGCCACCAAAATTGCCGAGAAGATTCGTATTTCCGGCGGTGGACGTTGCAATTTTACTAATCTGCATACTCGGCCACAAAGTTATCTCTCGCAAAATCCGCATTTTTGCAAATCGGCACTTAAACGTTATACGCCGCAGGATTTTATTACGCTGATACGCAAACATGGCATTGCTTTTCATGAAAAGAAGCTGGGACAGTTATTTTGTGATGATTCTGCCAAGCAGATTATTGCTATGCTGTTGATAGAAGTACGTGCGGCAGGAGTGAAACTGGAAACCGGCGTGCAAGTACACACCATAGCAACCGTTGCGGGAGGCTATCAACTGCAAACCAGCTTGGGTGAACGGAGTTGCGCTTCACTGGTGATTGCAACAGGTGGGCTTTCTATCCCCAAGATTGGCGCTTCTCCTTTTGGCTATAAAGTTGCTGAGCAATTTGGATTGCACATCATCCCGCCACGTGCAGCATTAGTGCCGTTGGTCTTTGATGGTGCGTTGCTAGCACGTTGTCAGACATTGAGCGGATTGTCGGTTGAGGCAGAGGTGCGCTGTGGAAAGCAAGTTTTTGCGGAAGGATTGCTGTTTACTCATCGAGGATTAAGTGGCCCTTCTATTTTGCAAATTTCATCATATTGGCAGAAAGGCGAGCCGATTGTGATCAATCTTGCACCTGATACAAATGTGCTGGCCGTGTTGAAAGCACAGAAACAAAGCCAACCCAAACTGCATATTAATAATGTATTGGCAGAAATTATGCCCAAACGACTGGCGCACAGCATTTGCGAAGAACAGCGTTGTAGTGGGTCATTAGCCAATTTATCTGACAGCCGACTGACCGCGCTAGCCAATGCTGTTAATATCTGGCATGTCATGCCAGTGGGGACGGAAGGTTATCGCACAGCGGAAGTGACGCGTGGCGGAGTAGATACCCGTGAACTGTCTTCACAAAGTATGGCAGCAAGCAAACAGCCTGGCCTATTCTTTATTGGCGAGGTGGTCGATGTAACCGGCCACTTGGGTGGGTTTAATTTTCAGTGGGCCTGGTCTTCCGGTTATGCTGCAGGACAATATGTGTAGCTTTAATTAGCTTGCTGCTTTTTGTAAAAACGACGATGTAGCTCATGCACTTGCTCTGCCAGATCCGGAAACGGACCTTCTACGACAAGACCAGGCACTATCTCCTGAATTGGCAATGCACGCACTGGTGATGCGGGCACACCTAATTCCGTCAGCCAGGCGGTCAATTGCGCAGCAGAACTGACATATACGATGCGCCCCAATCCGACCCATCCATGCGCAGCAGCACACATGGGACAATGCTCACCGGAGGTAAATACGGTTGCTTGCGCGCGTTCTTCTGGAGTCATGTTTGCTGCAGCCCAGCGTGCCAATTCAAATTCCGGGTGACGCGTATGATCACCAGATGCTACACGATTACGACCTTCAGCAAGAATAGTGCCATTGGCTGCAACTAACGCCGAACCAAATGGTTCATCACCTGCTTCCAGTGCTTCAGTTGCCAGTTCGATACAGCGTTGGAGATATTTCAGTTCATCGTACTTCACTATGCTTTGCTCCAGTTTTGTATGGTTTTCTTAACTGATTGTATGATTTTCATAAAATTCTGAAAAAGTAGGTCAGAAATCTGATCAATACGATTGCGGATAGAGAGGCGAGAAAGATGATCAGTAGCAGTCTTAGCAGATATCGTTTTGCTTTTCTTGGCAAAATTAGCAACAATATCAGTATGATTGATCCAACTGCGATGAGTAGCAACACTTCAAAAAATTCCTGAAATAACACTATTTAGTAAAAAATATAAAATTTATAACGGCAGCTGCGTAAAAATACATAATCTATGGTTTACAGGCATAAGTAAAGTAACGGATGAACTTTCAGGAAGCTATTTGTGTTGTCTGCGCGGCATAAAAACCATCTTAAAATACTTGTTAATAACAATAAATTCTATTTATTCGTCTATTTTGTCTTGATGAACTGCATCATCAGCATTCTCAGAGAATTATTTAAATAAATACAGTTCTGCATATACGAAATTTTAATATAGGAAACAATACACTATGACACGTAAACTTATCAGTTCAGGCTCTACATTCGAAAAAGAAATCGGCTATTCCCGCGCTGTCGTTGTAGACAACTGGGTGCTGGTATCAGGCACCACCGGTTTTGACTACAGCAAGATGACTATTTCAGATGATTTGTTAGAACAAGCGGAACAGTGTTTTAAAAATATTGAGCTGGCATTAGAACAAGCTGGTTCCAGTATGAAGGATGTGGTACGCGTTACTTACGTGTTTCCTAAAACAGAAGATTTTGAAAAATGCTGGCCTATTATGCGCAAGTATTTGGGGGATGTGCAGCCATCTGCAATGATGTTAACTTCAGATTTATCTGATCCGCGGATGAAGATAGAAATTCAGGTAACTGCTTATCGTAATAGTAATTAAGCGAATCTTTGAAACAAATCAAACACTAATCTTGATTGGTGTTTGATTGCTATTACGATTGAAGCGTTACCTAAGGATATAAAAAGTTATTTGGTGCCGGCAGTAAGAGTTGAACTCACGACCTTCTGATTACAAATCTGAAATTCTCATATATCTCAGTCTATCTCAATAATAGTTAAATCCCTTATAATCATAGGTTTGCTGCTGTTTACATTGACAAGCACGTAGATTAGAATTGATCTATATTGACCAAATCTGCTTACAAAGTGCTTACAAAAATCAGACTAACACCAACAAGAATAGCAGCACACACCTGCCCTACCGACGCATCGCAATCGTTTTTGTGGGATGCAGTTGTTTCAGGGCTGGCCGTGCGCGCAACTGCCAATAAGCGTGCGTTCATCTTCCAGAGCCGGCTTGCGGGCAAGTCAATCCGCATGACCATCGGCGACACCGAAGTTTGGACGGTTGATCAAGCGCGGCAGCGTGCACGCGAGCTGCAAAGCCAGATTGATCAGGGGCGCGACCCACGACAAGTAAAACGCGAAAGGATCGCCGCCGACACAGCAGCCATGGAAGAGGCAAAAAACAATGCAGAGCCGGCGCTGATAGCATGGCACGCCTACATCAAGGCGCGCTCGGGCAAATGGCGGGAGCGGCACATTGCCAGCCACGAAGGTATGAGTCGCGACGGTGGGCGGCCAGTCACACAAGGCCGTCGGATAGGCGCACCAGCTTTCACCGAACCGGGAGTGTTGCGACCGTTGCTGGACTGTCCGTTGAGGGAGATTACACGCACCCGCGTTGCTGGCTGGTTAAGTGCCGAGGGTGCGCGTCGACCAGCCCAAGCACGGCTAGCTTTATCCCTGCTAAGCACATTCCTGGACTGGTGCAGCAATCAATCAGCCTACAAGAACCAAGTCAATCCTAACGCCTGCGCGCGATTAAAGCGCGACCTGCCAAAGCCAGCAGCCCGGACTGATTGCCTGCAACGTGAACAGCTTGCCCCGTGGTTCGCCGCCGTTCGAGCAATAAACAATCCTGTTATCAGTGCCTACCTGCAAGTGCTACTGTTAACCGGTGCGCGTCGAGAAGAGTTAGCCGGGCTTGGGTGGGGGGATGTCGATTTTCAATGGAAGACGATTCACATTGCCGACAAGGTTGAAGATGCAGGCCGCACCATTCCTTTGACGCCGTATGTGGGGCAGTTACTACAATCCTTGCAAAAAATCAATAAATGGGTGTTCGCAAGCAAGCGAGCAAAATCGGGAAGGCTACAGGAACCACGAAAAGCCCACAATCAGGCGATCAAGACCGCGGGACTGCCCCCATTATCAATTCACGGACTGCGGCGCAGTTTCGCAACCCTGAGTGAGTGGGTCGAAGCGCCATCAGGTATTACGGCGCAGATTATGGGTCACAAGCCATCGGCTATTGCCGAACGCCACTATAAACGGCGACCAGTTGATTTATTGCGCGTGTGGCACGCGAAAATTGAAGCCTGGATATTGACCGAAGTAGGAATAAATAAGTAATTTGTATTTATAGCAAAAAAGAGATAAGATAATGACGTGGCATGTGAAACTAGCTGCTGCCGCCAAAGATGAATTAATGGCTTTGCCAGCCGACATGCAAGCCAGGTTCCTACGGATCAGCGAGTTACTTGAAGAATTTGGGCCGCATAAAGTAGGCTTGCCCCACGTTCGGTTCGTTGAAGGCAAGTTATGGGAAATGCGCTTGACTGGCCGCGATGGAATAGCACGCGCGCTTTATGCAGCCAGCACCGAGCAGACGCTTATCGTGCTGCATGTGTTTGTGAAGAAAACCCGGAAGACGCCGCGCAATGCCATCGAGACAGCTCTTAATCGTTTACAGGAGATAAAAAAATGAAGAATTTATCCCAATTGAAATCGCAGCTTTTGGCTAACCCCGATGTCCGCGCCGAGTACGACGCGCTGGAGACTGAATTCGCCATCGCTCGCGAACTGATTGGCGCACGCGTTCGGGCTGGCTTAACTCAGGACGAGGTTGCCATCCGTATGAAGACAACGCAATCGACAATTGCCCGATTGGAAAGCGGACGCACATCGCCATCCATACGCACGCTAATGCGTTATGCTGAAGCAACTGGCAGCCGCGCTGTTATCAAGCTTGAAGCATGAAAAGTGAAATAGCCGCGCTGCTGAAGGAATATGCACAGCCTGAAGATGCTCTGCAAGAACAACTTATCGAAGGCGGCTCAGATCTGATGGTCGATGAAGTGATTAACAACCATGCGACCAGTCTGGCTGAAAGAATCAGCGGCCTGAAAAAACTGGCGATATGACGTTCAAGTCGCTTTCCAATGCTACCCGCGAGGAAAACCTAACGGAAGTAGACGCCACCCTGAGAAGTGCCGAAACACTGCTGCGGAGCAGGTTTTGCAAAGAATCGCTCAGAGCCGAGCTCAATAAGCTTTGCTGGGAAATGGCCGGCTTGAGAGTCATCACCATGACAGACCCTTTGATAATCCCGGACAAAATGCCAAAAGCCACTCGGTTGCACCTTTGCACTGACATCATAACCGCCTGGAAATTTATTAGAGGCGCTGACAAAATGCCGGGGCGCATAAATGATGCGTATAGTCCGGGTCATACACCCACAGGCAGGTTTCACGAGTTTCTCACCAAATTGCTTCCCGATATCAATCAGGACGAACTGCACAGAAATATTCTGGCTGTCGATAACGAACTGAATCGGCTTAGTGCGGAAGAGGAGGAAGTGCTTGCCAGCCGTGAAAGACTGGCACAGGCGGCGCGCGCTATCGGCAAAGTGACACCCCTGAAGAGGTCTCGGCGCGCCTAAACCGCCAATCCTTCTATGGGGGTTTTTTCTCGCCCTGACACTAAATTCCCCCATTATACAGGCCAAATTATACAAGGTAATCTCCCCTACGTCGATTCATTTTGGTGCGGATTGGCTTGCATGTGTAGCCGTTGAGCGGTTCTGAATCGACTCGCAAGACAGTTGCACATCAGCCAGTTCTGCCACCTGACACTTACAGGTGAAGATTATGCTTAACGCACAGAAACAAAAAATTACCACTGACGAACTGGCCGCTATGTTCCGGGTAAAACCGGAAAGCGTCCGCACAAGGCTATGCAAAACAGGGAGCTATTTTGATTGGGTGCCGGAGAGGCTGCCCAATCGTTTCCTGCTTTGGACAAAGCGGGAGGGCAAATAAAAATGGCCACTCCCGTTTCACAGAAGCAGCCACAGACAGATGGCTATAATAACACAAAACTATCCATTTTTAAATGTGTCAAGGATAAGGCCCCGGCTGGGCAGATTAACTGGAATGACCTATGCGAGCTAGCCGAGGCCCCGTCAATTGGGCGCAAAGAGGACGCGCGTGCAATCACCCCGCACGATGGGGCGGGCAAGACTAAAACCGCAGCCGAGGCGGCAAAGTTTTATGCTGTTGTTATTGATTATGGCAACGGCGTAAAACTGTTTGATGATGAGCTCACTTATTGGCAACAACAAAATCTTGCTGCCGTAATGTTTACCACTAGTAGCCACACGCCAGAGGCACATAAATTCAAGGCAATAATCCCACTGGCCGAGCCAGTGCGCGCCAGTGATTGGGTACAATTAGCCCAAGGCTTGGCAATTATGCGGGATGGTGACCCTGCACAAGCACGGGCGGCGCAGGTGTTTTTTGCCCCAAACAAACTAGCAAGCGGTAGCGACTACAAATATGCTGTGTTGAGCGGCGACCCCATTAGCCGTTCTGGTGGTGTGGGTGCGCAGGCCATCGCGCGCGCACAGGAGCTAGTGCTAAGCAACGCAACCGTAAAAGCGCACAATACTGATGCGCGCGCGGGAGGTATTATTAACCTGATCAACGAGAAGTACAGTGTTTATGACTTGATCGAGGAGAGCGGACACTACAAGCACGCAAAAGACCGCTACCTTCACCGCGGTAGTACATCAGGTGTGCCGGGCGTGGCCATCCTTGAGCGAGATGGTCGCCGCGTCGTGTACAGCTTTCACGGGGACAGTGATCCGCTATCGAGCAGCAATCACAATGGGCATGCATTAGACGCTGCGGACGTGATGTGCGCGCTTCGGTATAACGGCGACCTTCGCCGCATGATCAGGGAGCAATCAGCGGAGCTTGACCCCGAGGGCAACAAGCGGCGACAACGCGAATATATGCAGACACCACACACAGAGCGGCTAAAAGCACGAGCATTCAATGAAATTATTAGCGACGCGAAAAAGCTCACAAAGAGCTCAGCGCCAAGCGAAATAGACCAGGTCGCAAAAGACGTGTACGAACTAAAAGCAATTGAACGCCGAACTGTCCTGAACGTGATAAAGGCGCGCACCGGCCTGCCGCTATCAGTGCTCACCAAGGCGGGGGTTGAGGATAGGCCACAGAAAGGTGGAGCTTGACCATGGGGCCATAGCTGAAGCGGCTATAGCGAAGGCTGGAAGAGAAAACCTGCTATCCAACGGAGTAATTACGTGGCACTGGAAAAACGACGGGGTGTGGCGTGAATGTCCAGACGTAACATTAAAAAAGATGTCATTAGATGTATTAAAAAGAGAAACTCAAACAATTACCAGCTCGAAGATTAATGGCGCAAAAGATGTGATTGTCACAACCATTGCCAAACCACATTTAAAATTTAATCAGAGTGGACGAGACTTTGTTAACTGCCTCAATGGATCGCTAATCATTGATGACAACCAATGGACACTGAAGGAGCATAAGCGCGAAGACTATGCGGTAACACAGATCCCCGTGGCTTACGACCCAGCCGCGACTGCCCCGCGCTTCAGCCAATTCTTGACGGAAATATTCCCTGATGACAAGGACAGCCAAGCGGCTATTCTAGAGATGCTGGGCTACACACTAATGCCGCACTGCCGACATGAGCGATTTGTGATACTCATCGGGGGTAGCGCAAATGGCAAATCAGTCCTTCTAAGGGTTGTTGAAGGGTTGTGCGGGCGGGAGAATGTTGCAGCGGTTCAACCAGCACAATTTGACCGGACCTTTCAGCGCGCACACCTGCACAACAAGCTGGCAAATATAGTTAGCGAAATTGAGCAGGGCCAGGTTATAGCCGATGAGGCGCTGAAAGGGATTGTTTCGGGAGAGCCATCAACGGTTGAGCATAAACACAAACCGCCATTCGAGATGGTGCCATTTGCCACGTGCTGGTTTGGCACAAACCATATGCCGCACACAAGAGATTTTTCTGATGGACTCTTTCGGCGCGCACTGATACTTAAATTTAGGCAGGTTTTCAAGCCGGAACTGGGGAATCATGATGCAACCTTGGCGCAAAAGCTAAGCAATGAGCTTCCGGGGATATTAAATTTGGCGCTAGAGGCGTACAGGGCGGCGGTCGTGAATGGGTTCACTGAGCCAGAGGCAAGTAAGGTTGCAAAAGATGAATGGCGACTTGAGGCAAATCAAGTGGCGCAATTTGTGGACGAGGAATGCGAAAGGGCCACAGGGACAAAAGAAACACTAGCGGGGCTGTATGGCGCCTATAAAGAGTGGGCTATGACCAGCGGGATTAACAAGACGCTAACCAAAACATCGTTTGGTGGGCGGCTACAGCTGCTGGGATTTGAGAAGTGCCGCACGGCGTCGGGGATGGCATTTGTGGCAATCCGGCTGAACGCATCAAGCGTGATGGACTACCAGCAAGCAAGTCGCGGGTTTTAAGAAGCCAAAAATGTAGATAATGTAGGGAATGTAGGTTTTATGCACTTGTATCATATTGAAAATGATATATATACTATATCTAATATATACATTGTTCAGTATATAAAAGATATGAAAAAAAACTACATTCCCTACATTCCTGCATTCCTACATTCCCCACGACACCTACACCACACACAGAACGGCTAAAAGCCGCTTCCTTTTTTTGTGGAAGCACTTGCTCAAATACTCTTTAAGCCAAACCAAGCCAGATTTGAGTAGTAGCTTTAGCACGCGCGTGGGGACAGCCTAATCCACTGAGCTGATTTTTCGGCTGAGACGCGCACTAGCCAGCAAGTCTGCTGGCAAGCCGCCAGCACCTAGCCACACACACATAGCTTCACAAATCACAAAATTGTGATCAAATTAACCATTGCCTAAAATTTGAGCTATTCTAAGGCGATTTAAGGCATTTAAATTGGCCTGCCTATACTCAGACATGGGTGCAACATAGTATAATGCAGATACGGATTTAGATTTGAGGAGGTAGATATGAAGCGACAGGAGCGAGCCGTTTTGGATCTATTAAGAGAGCAACCACTTTCAACGTTCGAGCTGCGCGAACGGGGGTATCTGATCGACACGGTTCACCAGACCGAATTTGATGGGCATGGGCACAGGCATTACGCGGTTGCGAGATATTTTTTACGAGGGGAGCAAAGATGAAGAAAGCATTAGAAGCAAAAGAAACCGCTGAGGCAAAGGTGACCCAGCTTAGGGTCTCACTCGCACAGCTTGATGAGCAAATCGCTGCTGGCGACACAGTAGATTATGATAAGTTGCTGGTCGATGTTGTTAGCAACGAGCCCGACTCGAGCAAGAACGATGCTGAACTGAGAAAGGTGCTGAAGAAAAAACAGGCATGGCAAGACACGCGTGCAATGCTGGACGCAAAGCGTTCTGTTCAGGAAGCAGCTTTGCAACAATGCACGGTGGACGTTATCGCAGCAAACGAGGCCATCGCGAGCGAGCGCCATGCAGACATTCTAAAAGAGATGCGCGATTGCGCAAAATCAGCGTTACTCGATTGGCATAATTTGGCTGGGTTGATTGAGCAGTACGCTGAACTCAAGCAGCGCGCGCTTGCAGAGATCCCACGCGGCCCGGCCGAAACACTTTACTCGCCGCAGTGCGCAGAACTGCAGAAGGTTGCCGGTGAAATGGTGATGAAGGGACGCACGCTTGGGAGCGCAGCTACTGGTTCGATTGTTAGTGGGTATCGCGGGATGGGTGATGTTTTGGAGGAGATTGGAAATGATAATAAGTAAAGCACAATGGCATAACCTTTATGAGGTTGAAGATGAGGATGAGCAAAGCAACATAGCGCGGGATGGCGATATTTTGATTGCGCCGCGGCTGATCATGGACGCAAGGCAGGTACGCACGCGAGCACACACACGCGCCAGCGAGCAAGCACGCCAACAGTACATTAATCGCATGTTTGGTGATCAGCGACCTGTTGCTGCGACTGACGCGCGAGAGGCTTATATCAAGCGGCTGCGGAGAGCCTGCTAATGCCAGCGCGTAGCGCAAGCACCAGTCTGTAATACGCAACATGACACACCAGCCCGGCTAACGATCGGGCTTTTTTTTGTTGATTCTGCTTACAAAGTGCTTACAAAATTCCAAAATGTGCAGCACTCAAATTCGGGTAACTTTGTAAACCATTGATTTAATGGTGCCGGCAGTAAGAGTTGAACTCACGACCTTCTGATTACAAATCAGCTGCTCTACCAACTGAGCTATGCCGGCAAAATAAATAGCGGATTATTTTACAACTTTTAAGGTTACTTTGCCACGTCGCTTATTTCTAGCCGACGTAGGTTTTTCTTCCTTTTTTTCTTTCGATAAAATATTATCGGCATCAACTGCTTCTTCGTTTACTTTTTCTGCACTCGTTTCTGTAATGAAAGTAAATCCTTGACCTGATTCTCGTGCAAATATTGCCACAACCGCTTCGATATCAATATCAGTTCTTTTTTCGACGCCACTAAAACGCGTTAAAAACTGAATTGATTCGTTATCAATCAATAGATTATTAACTGATTGCATGCTGATATTGAGCGTTACTTTGTTTTCCGCAAACAAATTTTCTGGAATGCCTGTACAGCCTTCTTCGAGTACTGAAATATAAGGAGTAAACCCATTATCAACACACCATTCATAAATGGCACGCATCAAATAAGGCTTCATTGAAGAAATATTACTCATTTATTTGCGCATCAATTTCTCAGCTGGTGTCAGTGCTTCGATAAATAACGGCCTGCTAAACAGTCTTTCTGCATATTTTAGCAGCGGCGCAGCTTGTTTGGGCAACTTGATTCCGTAATGATCAAGCCGCCATAGCAATGGAGCAATGGCTACATCCAACATGGTGTAATCATCTCCCAACATGTATTTTTGTTTATCCAGGATGGGGGCGATCATTGCCAGGCCATTTGCCATTTCTGTACGCGCTTTATCTGCAGCTTTCTGGCTTCCTTGTTCAAGAGTTTCAATATGTCTAAAAAACTCTTTCTCGAATCTGTGCAAAAACAATCGTGCACGTGCACGTGTTACTGGTTCAGCTGGCATTAGTTGAGGATGAGGAAAACGATCATCAATATATTCATTAATGATGTTTGCCTCATACAGTATCAAGTCTCTCTCAACCAAAATCGGTATATTGCCGTGCGAACTAATGGCAGCAACATCTTCAGGTACATTATTAGGATCCACATCAATTACCTGAAAATCCATGTCCTTTTCGTGTAATACAATACGGCACCGATGACTAAAAGGACAAGTTGCCGTTGAATATAATGTCATCATATTTCTGTAATTAATTATACATTACAGAAAATAGAAGAGAATTTAGCAAAATTCTCAATGTATATCTCTCCAATATTCTTTCTTAAGTAAGTAGGTTAATCCCAACATGCCAAACAGAAACAGCAAGACAATTGTTCCAAGTTCTTTACGATAAGCTGCATGTGGTTCGCCTAAATAGACCATGTAGTTAACCAAATCAGCTACAAATTTATCGTATTCTTCACTTGTCATCGTACCTGGTTTCGTTACAACCAGACTATTTGTTCCTGAATCAAGTACTTGCCAACCTTGTAGGTGATGGAGTACATGTGGCATGGCAACTTTATCAAAAATCAGATTGTTCCAACCACTATAAGTTTCTGAATCTTGATAAAAAGTGCGTAAATATGTGTATAGCCAATCTGCGCCACGAGATCTTGCAATAACTGAGAGATCAGGAGGCGCTACGCCAAACCATTGTTCTGCTTCTTTTTTTCTCATCGAAGCTTCCATCAGGTCTCCAGTTTTTTGCCCAGTACGAATAAGCTCAGTACGAATATCCTCCTCGCTCATTCCAATGTCACCATGACGATTGTAGCGCATGAAATCGGCACCATGACAAGTCAAGCAATAGTCAACAAAACTAACGGCACCGCGCTTTAACGACTCCTTATCAGCCCTATCAATAGGGGCTTTGTCTAATACCTCCCCAGAAGAATGTACGACAAACGGAGTTAGTAAAATAGCCAGCAATAAAATTTTTATCGTTCTCATTTTGTTACGTTCTTCGGTTCAGGTTTAACTTTATCTATTTTGCTATACCACGGCATCAATAGAAAGAAAGCAAAATAAATCACAGTGAAAATTTGTGCCAATACAGTACGCAAAGGTGTGACTGTCTCGGTTCCTAACCAGCCTAGTACAAAGAAACTGATTACAAAAAGAGTCAATGCGATTTTAAAATAGGGCCCTTTATAACGAATTGATTTAACAGGGCTACGATCCAGCCAAGGCAAGAAGCAAAATATGACTACTGCTGCTGCCATCAAGATTACCCCCCACAACTTAGCATCCACCCCAAGAAAATTCACTGTTACTGCACGTAACATGGAATAAAAAGGTGTGAAATACCATACTGGAGCAATATGATCTGGCGTGCTTAACGGATTGGCCGGTATGAAGTTATTGTCCTCCAGGAAGTAACCACCCATTTCCGGAGCAAAGAAAATAATCCCACAAAATACAATTAGGAAACCTATTACTCCAAAAATATCTTTAACCGTGTAGTAAGGATGAAATGGAATACCATCAACCGGAATACCTGTTTCAGGATCTTTATTCTCTTTAATTTCAATACCATCAGGGTTATTTGAACCTGTTTCATGCAGCGCAATAATATGCACAAACACCAGCACCACAATCAATACAGGGAGTGTTACTACGTGATAAGCAAAGAATCGGTTCAAGGCAGCATCTGACAACAAAAAGTCACCCAAAATCCAATTGGATAATGTATCACCGATTACCGGTATAGCGCCAAACATACTCACGATAACCTGGGCACCCCAGTAGGACATTTGTCCCCATGGCAGGATATAACCTGTAAAGGCCAGACTCATCAGCACGAAAAATATGGCCATACCAATCAGCCATAGTAATTCGCGTGGCTTACGATAGGATCCATACATCATGCCACGGAACATATGCAGATAGACCACCACAAAGAACATGGAAGCGCCAGTTGAATGCATATATCTGATCAACCAGCCAAAATCAACATCCCGCATAATGTATTCAACTGATGCAAAAGCCATTCCCGCATCAGGTTTGTAGCTCATTGTTAGAAAAATACCGGTTAACAACTGATTAACCAGCACTAACAGAGCTAGTGAACCGAAGTAATACCAGAAGTTAAAATTCTTGGGGGCATAATATTCAGCCAGATGTGCCTTCCAAGTAACTGTCAGCGGATAGCGTCGATCTATCCACTCCATTATTGAATTTTGTTTTTTTTCCATTTTAGGCAGACTCTTTACTGTCAGAACCAACCAAAAGTCGGTTGTCACTTAAATAAGTATACGGAGGGATTTCCAGATTAGAAGGAGCTGGAACATTCTTGTAAACACGCCCAGCCAAATCAAATTTTGATCCATGACAAGGACAGAAAAAACCGCCCAGCCAATCATCCCCTAAATCAGCAGGCCCTATGTCCTTACGAAATACCGGAGAACATCCAAGATGGGTACAGATACCTATTACCACCAATATTTCGGGCTTGATTGATCTTGTAATGTTTTTAGCATATGCAGGCTGCTGATCTCTTTCAGAATCCGGATCAGCTAACTGGTCGTTTAATTTTTCCAGTGTGTCCAACATTTCAGGTGTTCGCTTGAGCACCCAAACAGGTTTGCCTCTCCATTCAGCCGTCAGCAACATACCAGGTTCCAATTTGCTGATATCTACTTCAACTGGTGCACCTGCTGCCTTGGCACGCTCACTTGGCATCATGCTACGTAAAAAAGGAGTAGCTATACCCGCACCAGCCACTGCACCAGCAACTGAAGTAGCCACCAGTAAGAAGCGGCGTCGCCCGCTCATCTTTTCGTTATCACTGCTGTCTGTCATTTTCTAACAATTCCATTTTATTAGTTTCCTGCTAACCAAATTACACCTAACTCTGGCACCTTAAAACATATAAATTCCTAAAATGGCACCCCTTCAAAGCGGGGCCATTTTAGCACAGACTATACCTATGGAGATAGACTGATCTAACTAATTAAAACAAATGATACACATGAGGAAACATCAGATTTTACTCGTGCCTTGACACGTAAAAACAGTGTAAAGCTGTTTTTTAGCTGTCATTATTTTCAAGATATTATTCTTGATTTAGCTTAATTTGCCATGACATTGTTTATATTTCTTACCCGAGCCGCAAGGACATGGTGCATTACGTCCTATTTTATTTCCTTTGCGCACAAAAGGTTGTTGCTTAATATCAGATTCTTCAGATGCAGATTGTGATTCACCTTCCATCCCACTATAGGCTGCGTGATGATATTGTACATTCTGTGGAGAAGCAGTTTCCGATACGGCTTCAACTTGTTCTTCATTTCTGATTTGTACTGTTATCAAAACCTTTGTGACATCTGATTTAATAACATCCAGCATATTTGAGAACAAATCAAAAGCTTCTCTTTTGTATTCCTGCTTGGGATTTTGCTGGGCATAACCGCGCAAATGAATTCCTTGCCTTAGATGATCAAGAGCTGCCAAGTGCTCGCGCCAATGTGAATCTATGCTGTGCAACATGACCATGCGTTCATATTGCCCCATTACTTCTGCACCAACCTGATCCACCTTGCCCTGATAATAAGTACTGACAAATTCCACGATCCGTTTACGTAAACTTTCCTCGTGCAGTTCACTATCTTCTTCCAGCCATTGTTGAATGGAGAGTTGCAGATTAAATTCATTTGCTAATGCTTTTTCCAAACCCGGAATATCCCATTGCTCCTCGATACTCTGTTCTGGAATGTACAGACTAATCAAGTCGCTGACCACGCTTTCCCGAATAGCACTAATAGTTTCCGAGATACCTTGTTCAGCATCTAGCAACTCGTTGCGCTGTTCATAAATAACCTTACGCTGATCGTTCGCTACATCATCATATTCCAGCAGTTGTTTACGAATATCAAAGTTTCTGGCTTCAACTTTCTTCTGCGCGTTTTCTATTGCGCGCGTCACCCAAGGGTGCTCAATGGCCTCACCTTCTGGCATGTTTAAACGATCCATGATACTGGCCACACGATCAGAAGCAAAAATACGTAACAATGGATCTTCCAGGGAAAGATAAAAACGACTGGAACCCGGATCTCCCTGACGACCAGAACGCCCACGCAGCTGATTATCAATACGGCGTGATTCGTGTCGTTCTGTTCCGATGATGTGCAACCCGCCTAATTTGATTACCTCATCATGCCTAACTTTCCAGGCTTGGCGTAATTCTTCTATTTTTTTGTTCTTGGCAGCCTCATCAAGTGCCTCATCTGCCTGGATAGAACTGATTTCCAGCTCCAAACTACCACCCAATACAATATCTGTTCCTCGCCCAGCCATATTGGTAGCAATAGTCACCATCTTGGGCCGCCCAGCTTGCGCAATAATATCGGCCTCTCGCTCGTGCTGTTTGGCATTCAATACTTGATGCGGGAGTTTTTCCTTAGTGAGCAGAGAGGCAAGCAGCTCATTATTTTCAATTGAACCCGTTCCAACTAAAACCGGTTGTCCACGCGTATAACAATCCTTGATGTCAGCAATAATTGCCTGATATTTTTCCTTGGTGGTGCGAAACACCTGATCCATACGATCTTCACGTGCGATCGGTCGATGGGTTGGAATAACAACCGTTTCTAATCCATAAATTTGCTCGAATTCAAATGCTTCAGTATCAGCCGTTCCCGTCATCCCAGCTAGTTTTTCATACATTCTGAAATAATTCTGGAAGGTAATGGAAGCCAGTGTTTGGTTTTCTTTCTGGATGGAAACATTTTCCTTGGCTTCGACTGCTTGATGCAATCCTTCTGACCAGCGTCTACCTGGCATTAAACGGCCAGTAAATTCATCAACAATAACCACTTCGTCATTTTGCACAACATAATGTTCGTCGCGGTTATATAGCGCGTGTGCACGTAATCCCGCATTAAAATAATGAATGAGAGTAATATTGGCTGGGTCGTACAAACCAGAGCCAGCAGTCAATAAGCCTGCTTCACTCAATAGTTTCTCAGCATGAATAAACCCTTCTTCACTCAATAACACTTGTTGTGTTTTTTCATCCACACTGTAATCACCCGGGCTTTCCTCATTTTTTTGCCGAGTCATATGTGGAATCAAGGTGTTGATCCGTTTATAAATACCGGTATCCCCTTCAGCCATCCCGGAAATGATTAAAGGTGTACGCGCTTCGTCGATGAGAATCGAATCCACCTCATCCACAATAGCAAAGTTAAGTGCGCGTTGTACCCGCTCACCACGATGCCCCACCATATTGTCACGCAAGTAATCAAACCCATATTCATTATTGGTGCCGTAGGTGATATCAGCACCATAGGCAGCCTGTTTTTCTTCGTGTGGCATTTGTGATAAAACCACTCCCACAGTCATGCCAAGAAATTGGTAAATCTGCCCCATCCACTCCGCATCACGCTTGGCTAGATAATCGTTTACCGTAACGATGTGCACGCCTTTTCCAGAAAGTGCATTGAGATAAATAGGCAAAGTGGCCATAAGCGTCTTTCCTTCACCTGTACGCATTTCCGCAATATTGCCTTCATGCAATACCATGCCGCCAATTAGCTGTACATCGAAGTGGCGCATTCCAAGTACACGTTGGCTTGCTTCTCGCACCACAGCAAAGGCTTCTGGCAGCAGTTGATCCAGCTTTTCACCATTTTCAATACGTTGCTTGAATTCGTTGGTTTTATTGCGCAACTCTTCATCTGATAATGGTGATATAACTGCTTCTAATTCATTAATAGCACGAACAATTTTCGAATATTGCTTAATCAGTCGATCATTACGGCTACCAAAAATACCTTTTAGTAAGTTACTCAGCATGGGAAATTATTGTTTATCTATTGATAGAAAAAACACTGTAATATAGCTCCAGTTATTCAGCATAACCAGTTTACAGCAGAGGAGTGTTGGACATTATTTGTTGAGCATTGTCCAGCCCTGAAAATACTACAAGTGGTATGCAAAAAAGCATCGTGGGCAAATATATAGAGATTCAAGTGATACGTATTATATGCGGGCTTTACACATCAAGGCAGGTTTTTGTTTATTGGCTACGGCAAGTGAGCAGTAACTATACACTTTTGCACTGTTACAAATTAAGATCAAGCATACTATCACAATCGAAATAACAAACAGAAAAGACAAGATGTCTTTTAGAACAAGCTCAATCTCTCACTAATATGTGTACATCACGACATTAAAGTTGAACTCAAAATACGCTCACACTTAGAGTAAAACAGCATGTCTATGCTTAATTTAAATAACTATCTGACATCACTGAGTAACACGCCTGATCATAATCAACTGTTTACGCAGGCTAACCATTTGGTAAAAGTACAACGGCAGCTACAAGGTATCATTCCCGCCCAATTTAGAAACAGCTACACCGTAGGCAAATATACTGATCATGGCCAGCTGATGATTTATGTAAATAATGGTGCCGTTGCAACTCGATTACGTAACAGCGCCCAATCTATTCAGCAAAAAATGAACCAGGCAGGCATTCACGTCGACAGTATCAAGTTTTCTATTCAGCCGCAGCTGGTACTTTTACAAAAAAATGATCGCCATATTACCAAGCGGCCACTCAGCCCAGTGGCAATTGAAAACCTGGATCAGCTATCTAGTGCACTTCCTTCTCATTCACTGCTGCGAGCTTCTCTGCAAACGTTGCTTGCAAACAGCTATAAAAGAAAGTAGTTAGTCAAAGATTTATTAGTTTCTCTCCATAGTACTGATAAATGCATTGGCTTCATTGATAGATTGCTCCATCGCCTCTACCAATGTAGAAACGTTAGATTGCAGGAGCTGCAGTTCACCTTTCAAAGAAGTAATAGCACGTGCATTGAGATTATGTTTCAGATACATCACTTGATCATTAAATACTGTTAATACCGGTTGTATTCGAGATTCTGCATTTTCCATGGAGACGATTAACTGTTTGTAATACGATCTGGTGGTATCAAGCTTATTTTGGCTATTTTGCTTTAATGTTGGATTGGAATATTGTGTGATTTCCTGTTCCCACTCTGCAAACAATGCTGCGGCAACACTTTGAATATCTTCTATCCGGCTTCTGACTTCTTTTGCTTTATCTGCACTGGCTTCATATTCTCGATTCAGTTTCTTGTACACTACTTCGAGATCACCACCATCAAAATTAGTAGCGGCAGAAAATTGCTCCAGAGCTGATTTAAATTGCTCCCTTGTTTCTTCCTGGGTATCTCTGGCTTTTTCTACCCGAGAAACCAGTACGTCTCGCTTAGGGATGCCAATTTTCTCGAGCGCATCGTAATACATACTGGAACAGGCCGTCATTAACATCACTAATGCAACCACCAAAACTGGATTCAAATATCTCATCTAGTCATCCTTAATTTCTAACAAACTTACCGAAAAATAAAATATTAATGTCAACCCAAGACGTAAAAGTCAACGCAATACACCGCGTCGCAATAACTGCCACATGACCTTGTATCCCCACAATATAGGATGCCGTCTTAACATGGGGGTAATTTCCACCTTGACTCCCGTGTGACGTTCAATTTTCCATGCAGCGTAGTCTAAACAATCCCGAAAGGTTAATGTCGCTTTGCTAAGACGTAAAATTGACAATAATCGTCCCTGCCAACGGCGTAATCGCCATTGAATACGGGCCACCAATTTCTTTAAAGCTGTTGTCGATTGCACATGATATTGTCCATCGGCTTGCAAGCCCAACAATGGATCCAATGCCGGTAGCGCTGCATGCGTTAATTCATTATAAAATTTTGGATCTCGCTGTATCAATTGCTGAGTGCGTTCCTTGCGTTCAGCACGTAATTCTGCAGCATAGGTCAACATCAATCCAGTAGTCCAGATGGTGTCTAAACTATTGGCACCTGCTTTCAGTCGCGGTAATGTGGTATTAATAAATTTGAGCACTGCCCGTGCTTGCGCCTGACAAACACGCTGTTGTACCGAATCGTTGCGTGCATAAAGCAATCGAGTCGGTTGTGCAAAACGCGCCCAGATATAGGGATGAAACCATTGAGCAGCGCCACACTCGAAATCTGAGGTAGAAATCACTGCGTACTTTGCACGCATTACGCCGTTAGCGGCAGGGACTTCCAAATAAAAAACGTTGGGCGGTAACCAGACATTTAAATAAGCCAACATACGCCCGGGATAAGCACGACGATAGTCATCCACCAGCACATAAAAATCCGCAATGCCTTCAGTCAAATCACTGGTATGCAAACAGGAACCATACAAAACAATTGCATCCAGTGCTTCACCGTACCGTTGCTGCAAAACCCGTTTGAAATTCTGAAAAGCTAGTTCCACTGGCTGGGCGTTGTGCGCTGCTATTTTTTGTACTAGTGGGTCAGGAACATTGGGTGTTCCAACAAAATTATTCATGCCATTTTTTATAAAACACGAAACCGGATTGGTCCATCAGCTACGATTCTCAGAGGACCATGTCGGCTGGAAGCATGATACAACTCACCATCCACAATATATTCATCATCCAGCCATAACTCAATTGCAGCCGCGTTGTAGCTGTCATAGCCATCTTCTTTGCGTAAATGTTGGCCACGTCCCATGATTAATGCCCAAATATTTCTCCAAAAATGTTTGCTGCCTTGCTCAACAAATGTAGCATGCAAGGGCGCTGATTCTTGCCCCCAGTAAGGACGAATACCCAACAGCAATTTTTCTAAAGCACTTACCAGCGCAAACAAATAGATTTTTTCACACACAACTCCATTGCTATTTTTCTGGGTAATATGTACGGGAGCCCATGCGGGCTGAGGTCGTCCTAGAAAAGTACCGACCAATGAACGTAATACAATCAGAATGGTAAAAATATCGCCTGTCACGCCGATCTGTTTAATGCGGCTGCGTGAAAATTTGACTCCTCGCGCAATGAGACCTAAGCCCAACATCATGCCGTATACATTTTTTTTGCCGGTTTGTTCTATTCGCAACACAGGTCGTTCGATATTTTTAGCAAGCTCTTCTGGCTGAGATAAATAGTGTTTAATCTTAAGTAAGATTGATTCCGCTTGTCCATCGGTACCCAAATCCAACGCCGTCATATTCGTTGTTCCTGCTGGAACGATAGTAATTGCTGGCCAGTCATGCGGTGATAAATGTTCAAACAAACAACTAATAACTCCTTGTAGCGTGCCATCCCCCCCAACAACAATTAGCCATTCTATTTTCATCTTTAACAGCGTAATAATCGCTTGCTCAAATTCACCAGCGTCAGTTGCTTGAATTTGTTTAATCTCAGGCAATGCTGCCAATAATTCTTTTGCACGCGGACTGTGCTTGCGAAACCATCCTCCCAATGGGTTATAAATTAGGCCAATCTTGGTATAAGCGGGGACAGAGACAGGAGCAGGAACCACCAGCTTGTTACTTTTTTGCTGCTGATTGCGCATGTCGCTCAGAATAAGGCAGACGCGTAAATACTTTAACCGCAAATTGATTTCTGTCCCGTACGGGATCAATCCCTTCCATCCAGGAACGCAATGTGGTTCCCTGTGAACGCTCTCGCCACGCAACTAGCAAGCGATACATAAGAAACAAGGTTGAGAGCAAGTGCCATACGACTACCGAAATAAAACCAATGTCCGGTCGGCCTGCTGCCCAGCCTGCTGTCAATAAAATTAGATTCGGGTTACGACGTGCCGTAATCAGACGATGGAATGAATCTACTTTACGCCAGATGAAAATATCAAAAGAAGCCAATAAAAACTGAAAAGCCCCTTCACACAAGCGCCCACCTATATAGCCAATAAACATGAGCCAAACTAACAACTCGAGATTGGCCAACGGTGTCGTAGTTGCTATTAATCCCACTCCCCAGGCTAAATACCATAGCGGAGGGTGAATAATATCCAGGCCATGATCCAACACATCCCCTATTTTGCTAGAGGTCAATGTTACCCGTGCTAATTTGCCATCAACTGTATCTAAAAAGGTCATTAGCCAGGCCATGATTAAACCAATGCCGAACATTCCATACCAAAACGCTACGCCAGCCAGTATCGCCAATATGAGACTAACAAATGTCACATGATTAGGCAGCAAGCCAAAACGCACACATTGGCGAGTTGCCAGTAGCGCAGGTTGCGGCCATACCCATTTGGTCACCAGGTCAGTGACGCCTTTATAGGAAGCAGCAAACAATTCAGCTTCAAGTTCGGCCTGATTCGTATGCAAAATAGGCAATACATAAGGAGGATCTTTCTTTTTCAGATTTTGCTGCACGGCAATGGGTAAATCTTCTAGTGTGCGCTGTGGCAAATTATCTGGAATTTGCTGATTTCCATTTAATACTTCGCACATGGCAGCAGCCCGATTGCCATCTGTCAGAATAGCCACTGGAACTTTATCTAATGATGTTACAAGCAACATCTGCTGGTTGATTGTCAACAAAGCATGCAGCACGCGCGCATCAAATAGATAATCTGCACGTAATAACAACACGGCGTTTGCAGTTGCCAATTGAGAGCTTTCCTCTGCCAGCGTTACCTGTTTAGTCGCACTCAGCATTCGCTCTAAGCGCGAACGCCCACTCATTCCCCATAACTTGGTTTCGCTATCACCAACAATATAAGTTACATAAGTTGCAGACATATTTATCTCAGAAAGTACGGCGTAACAGCCAATAGGTCGCGATGACAATCAAAATTGATCCTGGTGCCACTGAAACCAGCATGGGATTCAATTGCAAAACCAATCCTACATTTGCAATAATTTGATCCAGCAAATAAATACTTACTCCTACCACAGCAGCCAATACCAGTTTCCCGCCTAATCCCTCACGTACTGAACCAAACACGAAAGGAATAGCAATTAAAATCATGGCGATTGTCATAACTATACTGCCCAGTTTGCGCCACAACGCCATAATATACGCATCTGCTTTTTGCCCGGTCGCTTTCAGAAATTCGGCGTGATGCAACAATTCTAACGGTGTCAGGCTTTCAGGTGATTTAGTCAGCGTGGCGATATCTTCTGGGCCAAGAAATGAATGCCATTTAAGCACAGATATTTTTCTGGAGAGGATTTGATTGGGCAAAAATAAACGTATCACAACATCGTGTAATTTCCATACGCTTTTATCAAAAATGTCCGCGTAACGTGCTTGTACGTGCGCTGTCATTACACCGGATTGGTTAAAATGCATCACTTCAATATCTTCTGCTCGTTTTTTGTGTGGCATATCTCCAATACGCAGAATATTTTGTTTATCACGCGTCCATATGCCAAGCCCCTCGCCCAGCTCTGCTCCTTGCTCTAAGGCAACCGCACGCAAAACGGTTGCTTGTTGCTGAAATTGTGGCGCCACTGAATAGTCAAGCGCCACTGTTGAGAGTACCAACACGCCTCCCACTCCAAATGGAGCCAAGCTGATCATCAAAGGTGACAAACCGGCCACTCGCATTGCCGTTAGCTCATGACTCGCAGCTAGTCCTCCCAATCCACCAACCGTCCCTAATAATGCGATAAAGGGAGCGATCTGAATAAAGCGACGCGGCATGAGCATCGCGGTATAAAGAAAGGCATCGCGCGTGGTATAGGTCCCTCTTCCCACATCATCCAGTTGATCAAGCAAATCAAAAAAACTGAACAAAGGCAACAAGATGATCGTTGCAATGAGCATGCCAGTCAAAACTTGTAACGCAATATAGCGATAACAGATCTTCACTAATTTCTGGCAGAGAATGATGGCTGCAGCTCAGGTAGCCGTAACATAACAATCATGAAAAGTGCGCCGTATAGCCACCAAATACCAAGTGAAGGAGCTACGATTTCTTGCTCTACCCAGGTTTTAGCCAAACCACTCAGATTGTAATAAATGGCAAAAACCAACGCTGCGATGACAAATGTTTTGTCAGCCTTATCTTTACGGGGAGTCGTTCGGGTAAAAGAAATCGCAATCAACGCCAGCAAAATGGTAGCAATGGGCCGAGAAATGCGCCATTGAAATTCTGCAATGTCCCATGGTTGATCAGATTCCCATAATGAACGGGTAGGAGCAGCCTTACGTCGATATTTTTGTGTTTGCGTATCTTCATCAAAGTAGGTCATTTTCTCAAACTGAATGGTACTGTCTTTGATCGCATCAAGTGCAAGCCGGTAAATTTTCCCATGTTGTAATTCAATGCGCGGCCATTGATTTAATTCCAGCGGATGTTGATAGCCTTTCTGCGATAGCACAATCTCTCTATTTTCAGCCGTTCTTATGTAATGAAAGACACCTTCCATATACTTCGCGTGCTCGTCTTTCTTTCGAATAAAAATGACGCGACCACTTTTTTCACTACCGTAAAATCGCCCTGGTTGAAAGCGATCGGTATTTAATTCCGCCTCAGCTTGTGCATTCATGACGTAACTTTCAGCGTATGCCCATGGTCGCGCGTAAATAGAAAGCACGCCACTTAACACTGCAATAGGCAAAGCAACCATGAAAATGGTGCGAACAATTTTTCTATCGCTATAGCCAACTGAACGCAATACATTGATTTCCTGATCGCGATTCATACGGCTTAACCCATAAATCACTGCGACATAAAAAGCAATAGGCACCAATACCTCCAGTGCAATAATGGTTTTCAGCCCAACCAGTTTGAGCATCGCCACCACACCCAGTGTTTCTGCTACTGCTCCGGTCAGAAAGCGCGCTACGCTGAAACTAACAAACAACCCGATCAGAATAATGACAACGACAAAAAAAGGAGATAGCAGTTCGCGTGAAATATATTTTTCAATAATTCCCATGCCAGACAATTTGCCTTATACAGGTGGCAAAGCTGATGGTTTTGATGGCAGTGCATTCGTATCAGCAGCCAGAATAGATTCTACCAACTGCCAATCTTCTACTTTATCAACATCAATACCAGCTTCAGGAAATGGCAAGATCACTGGGCATATACGAATATTCGTGCGCTCCGAGATTTTTTGCAACGCTTGCGTCAATGTCAAACGACCGAACAAATATAGCCAAACAGCCTGCCAACCCAACACTTGATTGATCAATTTCCAAGGGCGCTTGCGCAATGCTTGTGCCTGCTGCCAAAAATCGATCAATGCACGGCCATGAGCGTTGAAAGTGAACAGATTACACCCACAAAAATTCCCATCACGCAGTCGAATAACCGTCCGTTTGGCGTCACCGTATTTATTTTGCAGCGTTTCATAGCGGATGATAGCAACTGTTACATCGCAATCCAGATCGTCCGAAAACCGTAAAAAATAATCAACAATTTCTGTTGTCAGCAAGGCATGGTCAGCTGTGGTCAATAAAATTTTCTGATGTGTATCTATTTGCGCACAGCCGTAAGCTGCACTACGGGCTGGTGAATCCAGAGGCGCTACCCACTTAATCTGTTTGTTCGCAATACGTTGCTCAAGTTGCTTATTTTTGGCTAATTGTGTTTCAACCGGACCACATAACAATACAGAACCGATTTTGTGACACTCTTGCAAGGTATCCAGCACTCGCAACACCATCGCCTTACCACCGACAGGCACATAGGCCTTACACGCTACCTCTGTATGTTTAGCGACAGGATCCTGCTCACCACGATCCGCTGCCAGCACTAGAGCAGCAAACTGTGCGTCGTTATGCATGGCATGTTCGGCAGATGATCCATCATGCCAATATTTTTTCATAAATGCGATAACGCTTGTACTCTCGAGCACCTATTCTTTCAAGAATGGAACGCATAGACAGGTTGTCTTCCAAAATCCAGGATAATTCAACATGCTGAACTCCTTTGGCATGGACAATCTTTCTGAGCGCATCTATTACCTTGAAAGCCAAAGCGATGCCTGGCAAGGTGTTATGAAACCGTTTACGCACCCCCATTAATGGTACACGAGCCGTTGTGATGGTATTGGCTTTCAGTTTCCTGATCAACTGTAGCCAGCCAAAAGGAAAAAGTCTGCCATTTAACGTTGGCAATATTTCATTTAAATTTGGCAATATCACTATAAAAGCAACAGGTTCTCCATCCATCTCGGCTATCCGCACATATTCATCTGGTACCAGCCAGCGCAAGGAATCACCTAGTTCCGCAAATTCTTCCTTGGTAAAGGGCACGAATCCCCAATTATCTGACCATGCTTCATTGAATATACTGCGCATGATCTCGATTTCTTCATTGAAGCGGTCGCGTCGTAATGTTCTGATTTGTATTTGCGATTGGTATTTACGCTCAATTGCTCGCATGGCTGAAGGTGGTTCAAAATCTGTTTCAAGCCAGTACGCCAGCAAATCCTTACATGGTATATAACCATATTGTTCCAGTAATTCAGCGTACCATTTGGCTGAATATGGCATCATAAAAACAGAGGGAGTATCAAAACCTTGTACCAGCACGCCACATTCCTGGTTGATCGAGAAGTTAAATGGCCCACTGATATGAGAAACACCTCGCTCGACCAACCAGGTTTCAGCCGTTTGCATGAGTGCACTAAATACGGTGCTGTCGTTAATTGATTCCAGCATGCCGAAATGGCCAGTGCCCGCCCCATAGCGCTGCTGATGTAATGTGTCTATTTGCGCACTGATACGCCCGACTGGTTGACCATTATGATAAGCAATCCAACCTTGCCAATGTGCATGTTTGAAATAAGGATTGAATCTGGAGAAATGCAGGCGTCTTTCCAATCGAAGTGGCGGCACCCACATCGGGTCGTTGGCATAAATTTGCCAAGGCACATCAATAAATTTACCTATATCACGAAAACCGGATACAGGTAAAATTTTGATTGCTTGCTTCGATAAAGCACCAGGAGAAATATTCACACACTTACGAACAAATGCTTGTTCAGATTATTTTATCGGCGAATTACAAATCAGTTATTTTCTAAATTGCTCTGTATAAACAAGCAAATCGGCAACCATTTTTTGAAAATCCTGCTGTTGTTGATGCTGCTCGGATTGACCTTCTTCAAGATCAGTTTCTTCCGCCTCAGACAAGTTACTCTGTCTGATTTGGTCATTTCCACCCAAGCGTGAGAACTGATAAAACCTGTTCCAGGCGCGGTTATATTCACGCAATTGCTCCTGTGGAATAAAGTTTCGCAACACTTCAAAAGCATCGCGCAAAACAGGCAAACGAGGTTGCATATAGGTTGCCAGATTATCTGGCCAGCGCGTAACGATAGGATATAAACCAATTAACTCTTCATGAAATACTGTTTCAAAATATTCCACCGCTTCTTCTCGACGCCGATGGTTTAAGACATCAACTCCCATCGTAACCAATAAAATTACACCCAGTAATGCAAATGGCCAAATTGGAGCATCATGAATATAAAGCGAAATTTGTTCAATAACCTTATCCAAAATATTCTCAACCTTTTTTCAAAAAGATGATGTTTATTAAAATGATTCATTTTTTATATTGTGACTGTTTGATATTGCCATAGCTCATCAATGGCCGCAATGCTTTAAAATACAATTATTTCATCGGTAACACTCATCAAAACCAATCTATAAAAATGATCATTCATCATAAAAGCTGGCCAGTTATTCAATCTTCTGTGATATAAAAATCTACTCAGAAATAATTTTAAGATATCAGGTTAGCCAAATTTTCCCTTGAAACAACTGCAAGGCATGTAATGGAAGATCAAGAAAAAAACACATCCGAATTACTACAATTGATTGTTGTACAAAATAACAATGAAATGATTACCGTTGATCAGATCAAACACTCTCTAGATGAACGGGGCTTTGCCATCTTGCTCGCTATTGCCACATTACCAATTTGTTTGCCGATTCCTGCTCCACCAGGATTTACCACTATTTTTGCCGTACCTCTTTTTATTTTTTCGATACAAATGATATGCGGCCGACGCACACCATGGATTCCACAATGGCTAGCAAGAAAAGCAATACACAAAAAAATATTGGATAAGCTAATCGATAAAATTACGCCTTGGTTACAAAAAATAGAGCGTCACATGCATCCACGTCTGACTTATATCAGCGTCCATGCTTGGGAACGTATCATTGGGTTATTTTCGTTTATCTTTTCAATTTCCATCGCGCTCCCTATCCCGTTGGTCAACTTTTTACCAGGTTGGGGTATTCTTGTTATGTCGCTTGGGCTGTTGAGCAAAGATGGCGTGACTATCTTCGCCGGCATGATTGTGGGCACTGTAGGTGTAGGGGTCTCGCTGGTAATCGTCGCGTTATTATGGATGGGGGTTCCTATTCCTTTTCCACGCCCATTTGACTAAAACCTAAAAAAATGCCAATAAGATGATTTTAGGAGATTATCTGAATTCAAGCAGGAGTAACTTTGCTGACAACATAACGAAATTTACCTGATTTTTCTGCCGGAATAGAGGCTACTTGCTCTATCTCGATCGTTACGCTATGTCCCAGCCTGGCTTTAAATGCTGCGGTGATCTGATCAATATCCGCCTGACTCAGACCAGCTTCAGTCACAATCTGCACACGGGTCAGTTCTAGGCCTTCTTGTATAATTTTGAATGTTTTTACTTGCGGCATATCCCGCAAAATATAGATTAATGCCAATCCATGCATCACAGTGCCATCACAAGCTACAATAAAATCAGTGCTGCGACCCTGTATTTCCTTAATCAGTGGCAAACCACGTCCACACTCACACAATTTGTCATCCAGAACGCCAACATCACCTGTCTTGTAACGAATAAAGGGGAAATCCTTGCTGGCCAGGTGTGTGACAACAATTTCGCCGGCTTCTCCGTATGGCAACACATTGCCCTGAGGATCGATCACTTCCACAATGACATCTTCAGCCGTAATGTGCATACCCCCAACCGGACATTCATGAGCGATGAAACCGGCATCCCGTCCTCCATAACCATTTGCTACCTGGCAGCCAAACGTGCTACTAATTTGTTGACGTTGTTCATCGTATAACCGCTCCGAAGTTACAAATGCAACTTGAATGCCTAGATCATGCATCTTTATTCCGGTTTTATCCGCATGCTTGGCAATATGGGATAACGCAGAAGGATAACCAAACAACATTTTGGGCCTGAACTTGCGTATCGTTTCAAGGAAATGTGCAATTTTCTCGTCAGACATTTCAAATGCCGGCAATAACTTGCTGCGAAACAAACGATCACGCACAACACGCACTGTATCTTGCGTACCCAGCTCGATCGGGGAACCCCACACTACGATTTCCGGATCGCCAATATCCACGCCCCACCAGCGCGTTGCCCGCCACTTGGCGGCCACATCGTGGCTCACACGTTCTCTGCCAATAAAAAATACCAATGGCTCACCACTTGATCCACCTGTGTTAAAGCGAGCTAATCCATGTGCTTGATCTGATTTAAGTGCTTCTAAATTAGCGCGAATAGTCGACTTATCTAAAAAAGGGAGATGCTGTAAATCACTGAGCGTATTCAGTGTTTCTGGTTGGAAATTCAGACGAGTAAACAGCGATTGATAATAAGGCACGTGCGTATTGGCATAAATAAGCAACTGACGCAATCTTTCCACTTGTAGCTGCACCATCTTTTCTGGCGAAAACCATTGGGTCGCTTCCAGAGATTTGCGTACCTTGACGCTGGTATGCTGCTTAAGCCGTTCGTGCAGCGGAAAGAGCATGCCCGATACCAAACGGGGGTAAACATTAAGCATAAACGTATTGATCCATAATCATTTATATTGTGCCGTTTGTTCTGATGATTGGGCTGCAATTTTCGTAAACTCTTCCGCGAGAGTGGTGACTCGTTGACCCCAGGAATTTTTATGGGCATAGTCGATAATTTCTTCCCGATTCCAATTATTTGCCAGCGCATAGTTAATTGCTGTACTCAGTGCTCGTTGATCATCAAATGGCACCAACTTGCCTAGAGCTTCGTGGTTAATCACTTCCGCATTTCCACCCACATCAGTTGTTACAACAGGTAACCCGCATGCCATCGCTTCAAGAAATACGTTAGCCCATCCTTCATTTCTGGTCGCAAGAACAAACACATCAGCTGCTGATAAAGGTGTTTTCAGATGATCCGGAGGTAAAACACCCAGGAAACGCACATGTTTTGCAAGATTCAATTCGGCAGCCTGTTGTTTCAGTTTTTCAGTCCAATCCCCCTCAGCGCTCGCACCACCAATTATCAAAAACTGAATATCAGGATAACTACTGATCAAAACGGGCAAACAGTCCATTACGCGATGAAAACCTTTACGCTCGCATAACCCACCGACAGATACTAGTACTGGTGCAGTATTTGAAAGTTGTAGTTTCTTGCGAGCTTCTAACCGATCAATACGATAAAATTTATCAAGATCTACTCCATTACCTACTACCAGCGTTTTTCCTTCGGGAATACCAATCTCTATCGCGACTTTTCTCAAGGAATCCGATACAGAAAAAATTTTTGTTGCACGATTCATTGCCTTATTCAGAAAATATCGATATAGAGAACTACGAGCAAGCCTCGCTTCAGTTCCGCGCAAAGTAATTGTGACTGGAATTTTTAGCCATTTACCCAGAATTCCTGCGGCATAACCATCCGGATAGGCAAAGTGTGCATCGATGATTTTGAAATCAAACTGTTTTTTGAGTTTCCATAAAGTTGGCAAACTGCCTAACGCCATAAAGAAACCATCCAGAAATTTAAAAATACCTGGCACTGAAAAAAAACGTGGATGATAAACTTCAAAACCTTGTTGATTTTCATGATAAGGCGCATCAGGCCTGAAATGGGGTCGCCAGTAACGTAGCACTTTCTGCAATGGAAACCAGGGAACGGGAGCCACTACCACGAGCGGAAGCTGTCTACCTACTCGGAACATACGTTCACGAATAAACAAGCCGGCGTTGGGTTGGCCAGGATGGGGGAAAAGTGACGTAAAAACAACTAATTTAAGCTTATTATTACTTTCAAAATATTCATCTGCAGCCATTTTTAATTAGTTTTCCTTATCGACCGAGTAATCGGTTATAAATCGATTGGTAGCGCGTCACACTTTTTTGCCAATTTCGCTCGTTTTCAACAAATTCTCTCCCGGCTTTGCGTAATTCATCCCAACATTGAGGTGAATCCAGCAATTCTCCTACTTTTTCAGCTAAAGAACGCGGATCATTTGATTTGAACAAAATGCCATTATGGTCGTCACAAATCAGTTCTCGGTGACCACCTACATCTGAAGCAGCTAATACTCTACCCTGTGCCATGGCTTCCAATGGCTTCAAAGGGGTAACAAGCTCAGTTAAACGCATGGAAAGCCGTGGATAAACCAATACATCTATCAGATTGTAGTAATGCTGAACTTGATCGTGCGGTACACGACCTGTAAAAATAACCTTGTCTTCTATACCCAGCTGCTTAGCAAGTTGTCGCAATGATTGATCTTGCGGACCGCCGCCGACCAACAGCACGCGCAGATCCGGATGATTCGGTAACATAAGCGACAAGGCGCGCAACAAGATAGCTAAGCCTTCATAAGCATAGAACGAGCCGATAAAACCAATAATCTGTTTATCCGCAAGTCCCAGTTGTGCTTTAAGTGACGCATCAGCAGAACGCGCTGATGTGAATTGCTCAATGTCTACGGCGTTAGGAATAGAGGTAATCTTTTCCGCAGCGATTCCCCGTCCAATCATATCGTTACGCAAGCCTTCACAAATGGTGGTAATGGCATCGACACGTCGCAATGCGTAATTTTCCAGGCTGCGCGTCAGACGATAGCGCAGCCCCCATTCCCGACTGGTACCATGATCGACTGCGGCATCTTCCCAAAAAGCTCTCACCTCATAAACAACTGGAATGCCGAATTGACGAGCCACCCGCAAAGCAGGAATAGCATTTAGTGCGGGAGAATGAGCATGCAAAATATCCGGCTTAATGGTTTGTACCAGCTCCGCAAGACGATCAGTCAAACCATTGATGACAGAAACTTGATTCAGAACGGGTAGCTTACTAGTGAAACTTGCAGATTCGGGCGTTCGAAAAAAATGCCAGCCATCCACCTCTTCTTCCAACTTAGTTGCACCAATATGTTTGGTGCTTGTTATATGAAAGGTTTCCCAGCCAAGTGCTCGCTGCTCCTTCAGAATGGCCAAAGTACGAAACGTATAGCCGCTATGTAGCGGAATGGAATGATCCAGAATATGCAGAATGCGCATGATTTATTATTAATTTTGGGCTGGGACTTGTGTAGTAATCAAGACAATGGTACTGATAATATTTTTTCAACGGCAATAATAGTCTTTTCTTTATTAATTCAATCACATATTGATATTGCAACTAATTTTACTGATTCCATTGTAATAAACTTTAGCACCGAAATTTTATCAGCAAGTCATCAGAACAAAGTGCTTTCTAACAGTTGGCTTAGCCAAACTCAAGTATTACGCGTGGACAATATTAAAATCATTACGACCAATAAATATAACTAACCACCCTTACAAGTTGTTGTTAAACTTTGCCATCCAGTCCGAGCAGGCTATCCAAACTAGATAATATTTACTTAAAAAAACTAAATATTCAGAACATACTATGACCACTGTTAATCTTAATCGCCGCCGATTTTTGCAATATATGGCCTCTGGCACGCTTATCAGCGCTATGCCGCAATTTGCATTCTCCAGAGATTACAAGCTTAATTTAACTCCTAACAGAGCCTTCCAAGCAGATGTTGAAATTGCTCTGACTGCACACAAAACCGAAGTTCCTATTCTGCTCGGGGCAAACACACGAGTACTCAAATACAGCGCAAGATTATTACGAGGTCCAGCTAATACAATTAAAACCTTGCCTAGTTATCTGGGACCGATCCTCCATTTTGAACAAGGACAGAAAGTACGCATATTTTTCTACAATCAAATTGCAGCACCTTGTATCACCCATTGGCATGGCATGCACGTTCCACAAATTATGGATGGGCATCCTATGTATGCCATTGATCATGGTGAACAATATGTATATGAGTTTGAAGTCAACAATCCGGCCGGTACTAACTGGTACCATCCTCACACTCATGAAGTGACCGCTCAGCAAGTGTATCGAGGCCTTGCCGGATTGATCACCATCTCGGATGCAATTGAACGCAAATTAGCACTTCCAGATGGTGAATATGACATTCCGCTTATCATCCAGGATCGGACTTTTACAGCTGATAATCAATTACATTACGCATTGACGATGCAGCAACGTATGCAAGGCTTTCTGGGTAATACCATTTTGGCCAATGGTCAGCACAATCCTACTATCCCGGTAAAAACACGCGCTTATCGTCTACGCATCTTGAATGGTTCCAACGCCAGAATTTATAAACTGGGCTGGAATGATGGCTCCCCGCTTACTGCTATTGGTACTGATGGTGGGTTATTGGAAGCGCCGCAAGATTTTCCCTATATTATGCTCTCTCCCGGAGAACGAGTGGAAATATGGGCAGATTTCAGCGGCCGTGAACTTGGCTCCGAATTAGCTTTGAAAACCTTACCCTATCATGGATTTTCCATGAATATGGGCGGAAGAGGAATGCGTGGTAGCCAGGACAGGATGAATGATGGCTCTAGGCAAGGAAAAGAAGCTACGATTATCAGATTTGCCATCCAGGAACAAGTGAGCGATTCACCTCAACTACCACATATTTTATCTCCTATTCAGCGTTTTACTGAAAAAGATATATCTAATCCAAACAATACTGTGCCAATAGCAATTGGCATGCATCGTATGACTTTTAATCTTAACAACCGAACTTTCAACATGCTGGATTACGCCAATCTAGAAAAAATCCCAGTGAATACGCTACAAAGAATCCGAATTACCAATACCACCCCAAGTATGCGAGGAGGAATGCGTGGAAGACGCGGCGGTGGCATGATGAATATGATGGCGCAACCTCACCCGATCCATTTACATGGACAGCAGTTTCAGATCTTGTCACGCACACCAAATTATGGCGATAGCACTTATGCTGAAGTCAAAGATGGTTTCATCAACCATGGTTGGAAAGATACTGTGCTGGTCATGCCTGGAGAAGAAGTTGAAATTATCAAGCCTTTCATGGATTACACTGGACGTTTTCTATATCACTGTCATAACCTAGAACATGAAGACATGGGAATGATGCGTAACTTCTTTGTTGAGTAACGTATATACACTTATGTCATATACATTTTATTTGTATCTTCCGAGTACAAGTAGGCAACGTATGAAATAAACAAGACGACAATCTAATCAAGCGTGTGTTCTGACCCAGTCACGCCACTGGATAAATAAATCCCGATCAAGAGCACCGATAACTGAACGGCGCCAGGGGTAACTTCCCCAATAATCATCTTCATGTAGCGTGCACCGATGCCCCCCCGCCTCTTCTAATATTAAACACCCAGCAGCGTAATCCCAAGGCTTCTGTCCGCCATGCAGATACAAATCAAAATAACCGGCCGCGGTATAGCACCATTCCAATGTACAAGCACCATAATTTCGCTGGGAAGCGTAAGGAGGCTGAGTGACTATTGCCATCGCTAATTTATGATCTAGTCGCTTGAGATCAACATTGGCAATCGCTTTATTCAAAGAAGGTTTAGCAGCACTATGCCGAGACAAAGGCAATGCTTGTCCATTTAGAAAGGCACCTTTTCCTTGTTCAGCATAAAACATCTCATCGGTTGCCGGATTATAAACCACACCTAACACACTTCTGCCTGCACGCATTAGTGCTACTGAAACGGCAAAATAGGGCAAACCATTCATAAAGTTGGATGTGCCATCAATAGGATCAATACTCCATACTTCTCCTTGGCTCGTTTCCCATCGTTCCTGCTGTTGTGCTTCCGGCATTTCTTCACCCAGCATAGCGATCGGTGAAATTTTATGCAGTTCTTCTAATAAACTCTCCTGTGCAGCTAGATCGGCAGCCGTATAAAAACTACCATCTGCTTTATAGATACGCTCAACTTGTAGGTAGCGCGGCATAATTTCTTTATGTGCAATCTCTCTTACTACAGAGATAACACGCTGTAATACACTCAAGCTGCTCGCCATTTAATAGAGCAACCAATGCTAGGAATTTGCTCTGTGGGTCCTTGTCCAGTTTTCGCTACCTGACTCATGGCCTCAAACAGATCTCGGCGGACATCCGCTGGCGCTGCCTCTTTGCGTGAAGCATCCAACCGACCACGATATTGCAAAGCTAATTGGTTGTTAAAACCAAAAAAATCTGGTGTACAAACTGCTCCGTACGCTTTAGCAACTGCTTGGGTTTCGTCCATCACATAGGGAAATGGATAAGCATGTTCCTGAGCAATTTTGACCATATTTTCAAAAGAATCTTCCGGATAATCAGCTGGATCATTTGACATAATCGCAATAGCGCCGACACCTTGTTGTGCCAATTCTTTAACATCTCGAATAATACGATCTCGCACCGCTTTGACATATGGACAATGGTTGCAAATAAACATAATCAGCAAGCCATTTTCACCTTGTACCGATGCCAAATTGTAACGTTTGCCATCTACGCCCGGCAGATCAAAATCTATCGCTTTCCAACCAAAATCACAAATCGGTGTTTCAAGACTTGCCATCCAGCTACTCCTCTTCTATTAATTAATACATTTTTGCTTATACTATCACAGAAATATTTTGGTTCTTTCACCCTCTTACCTTACCAAAATTTGGCTACAATTTTATAATGTCACGCTTTTTTCACCCTACCCCCATTCAACGTAATGCCGAACAAGTTATACTGGATAGCGCCGCCAGTCATCATGCCATACAAGTGTTACGCTTGAAGTCTGGAGAGCCGGTTACGTTGTTCGATGGAACGGGAGGTGAGTTTTCAGGCTATCTTTCACAAACCAGTAAATCTGCCTGTGTAGTTACAATCGAAGCCTACCAACCAATTGAACGTGAATCCTCCTTAGCGATTACGCTGGTACAAGCTATTTGTCCCAATGAAAAGATGGACTGGATCATCCAGAAAGCGGTTGAACAAGGAGTTACCTCTATTCAACCGGTGACAACCAGCCGCACCCTGGTACGGCTGACAGGGGAACGCATTAGCAAGCGCAGACAACACTGGCAAAAAATTATTATTGCTGCTTGCGAGCAGTGTGGTCGCAATCAAATTCCACAACTGTTGCCATTACAACCTTTAACCGACTGGTTGGCACAAAAATTACAACAAAAACAGGAAAATAATCCACAGCCAGAGCACACTATAATGCTTTCTCCCGATGCACAGCTAAATTTTAGTGAACTGACCTTACCAGAATCCATGCGTAGCACGACACTACTAACGGGCCCAGAAGGTGGGTTTACTACTGAAGAAGTCAACGCAGCACAACTCACCGGACTGACAACTGTACGCCTCGGCCACCGTATTTTACGCGCTGAAAGTGCAGCATTAGCTGCTATTGCAGCTGCGCAAACGCTTTGGGGAGACTATTGATAACGTATTTTTTAATCAGCCATGCAATTAAATAGCGAATTTGTCACCTGGTTCCGCTCTGTTACGCCGCACATTCATACTAGCCGTGGAAAAACGTTCGTAATTGCATTTGGTGGTGAAGCGATTGCCAATGGGCAATTTACCGAACTGATACAGGATTTCAACTTACTTGCTAGTCTGGGAATCCAGTTGGTATTAGTGCACGGTGCACGTCCACAAATTGAACTCAAACTGCAAACAGATCAACTGCAGACGAGTTATGTGCAAGGTATACGCGTTACTGACGCCCCCGCACTACAACGTGTCAAGGAGGCAGTGGGCAAAGTACGAGTGGAAATTGAAGCATTATTATCCATGGGGTTACCTAATTCACCGATGGCCAATGCTGCCATACGTGTTGCAAGTGGCAATTTTGTCACAGCTCGTCCCATTGGCGTGTTGGAAGGTGTGGATCTGCAATACACCGGTGAAGTGCGCCGTATTAATGCGGAAGCTATCTCTGATCAGCTCGCGCAGGGAAATGTTGTATTGATTTCTCCACTTGGCTATTCCCCTTCAGGAGAAATCTTTAATCTGACAGTAGAGAACGCAGCAGCAGAGACCGCTATTGCTTTGCAAGCAGATAAATTGATCTTCCTGACCGATACCTCTGAACCAGAACAACAAACAGGATCGGGCACAACGTTACCAGCTGAGTTGACAGTTCGGCAAGGTAAAACCCTATTGACAACGATGAATGCCAACAGCGCACCAACACAACCGGATGAAGATATTCGACTGTATTTACCCTGGGCGTTACGCGCCTGCGAACAGGGCGTAGAGCGCGTTCACTTAATTAATCGCCACATTGATGGCGCTTTATTACTTGAGTTATTTACACATGCTGGAATTGGCAGCATGATTACGCGTGATCCATTACAAATGATTCGTCAGGCAGGCATCGGTGATATTGGCGCCATCTTGCAGTTAATCGAACCACTGGAAAATGCTGGGATACTGGTCAGACGTGGTCGAGAATTGCTGGAAATGGAAATTGAGCGCTTCACAGTAATTGAACATGACAATATTATTATTGCTTGCGCAGCGCTTTATCCTTTCCTAGATGATAAAGCGTGTGAATTAGCTTGTGTGGCGGTACATCCGGCCCACCGCAAAGCTGGAATTGGCCGTATATTGATTGATTACCTGGAAGAGCAGGCCAAAAAACAAGGGTATCAACAGCTGTTTGTTCTGACGACACGTACTGCACATTGGTTTATTGAACGCGGTTTTTCAGAAACCACCCCTGATCAACTACCACAATCAAAACAGCATCTCTATAACTATCAGCGACGTTCAAAGGTTTTTGTCAAAACCATTTAAATACTACTAAGTATTAGAAGATCAATCTATTTTTACGCATCGCTGCTGATTATTGTTTTTAATCCACTCGGCCTATATTCTTTGAGAATTCTTCAGAGCCCGTTTACGATCTCATCATTATTCCTTACGATACGTGGATGAAGAGAACAAAATATGCCAGTGATATTAGCAAAGAGAAGTTTGCCGAGATAGAGCCGCTATTGCGTAGCGTGAGGCGCAGCACCAAACCCACGACAATAGATTTGTATGAAGTATTTTGTGCTGTGCTGTATCTGCTGCGTACTGGTTGCCAGTGGAGATTTTTGCCCGGAGAGTTTCCCAAATGGCAGAGTGTATATGCCTATTGGCGCAAATGGAATGAGCCTGACCAGCACGGCGTGAGCGTGCTGGAGCAGGCATTAAAAAAATCAGGTTGGCGCGGCCCGAGAGAAACTGGGGCGCAACGCTTGCAGCACGTTCTTGATTGTGGACGCGCAAAGCGTGAAGAATACAGACACGGCTGACCAGAAAGGCTATGACGCCGGCAAGAAGGTGTCGGGCATCAAGCGCCATATCGCTGTTGATACCTTGGGGTTGCCGCACGCCATTGCAGTGACGACAGCGGAAGTGACTGACCGTAACGGTGCATTGCAGGCCTTGAAGCGTTGCAGATCGAGTTTGGGACAAGTGCAAGGTTTGCTGTGTGACGGTGGCTATACTGGAGCACCATTTGCCGAAAGTGTGCAAGAAATTCTGGGCAAACCTGTCACCGTGCAGATCGCCAAACGCAGCAAACTGCATACCTTCAAGGTTATGCCCAGGCGCTGGATAGTGGAACGTAGTTTCGCCTGGCTGGAAAAGTGCCGAAGATTATGGAAAAACTGCGAACGTAAACTTGATACCAGCTTGCAGCTCATTCATTTGGCTTTCTTGGCACTATTACTCAGAAGATCGTAAACAGGCTCTCAGATAAATATCTTACGATTGCTTTTTATCTGAACAAAGGCAGGATTTTATAATAGCTCAGGTGGCGTGTTATCTTGCTGTGACTCTTCATTATCTGGAACACGATAAGCATTAGTTGCCCAGGATCCTAAATCAAGCAATTTACAACGTTCAGAACAAAATGGACGATATAGACTGGATTTCTCCCAGGCCACCAACTCACCACAATTAGGGCAATTAACCACCGCTGACTTATTTGGCTGCTTTTCCATTGATTCTTGCCGCCTCTATAAACTACAGAAAGCTAATTCAAAAGGAATATCTTGCCTGCACACTTCTTGTTCCTGCTCAGATTTCCAGGGAACAAATCGTATATTCAATGCATATTTATTCGCACTTATTTCTGGAATGCAGAGTATCTCATCACTAATCTGCAAACGTAAAAGATGTGCTTGGTATTCTAAATCCGTTTGTTGAAACACACCTTGAACAGCGGTGTAAGCAAACGCTCTCCCACTATTGCGTAACATATTCAGTATAATTTGAATGCCATTACGAACAGAAACAAGCGGCGTCATCCATTTGTCAAAATCAGCGCGGCGTATTTCTATGGTAGCACTCAGCCAGTAATGATAGGCTGGCAAATCAAACTCACTTGCCCCTCCCGGTATGCTCATGCGCTGTTTAACACTCATTAGCCATTCATCATCGCGCAAATACCCTCCAATTCTGCCTGGTATATCCAATAATCCGCGAAAAGCCGTCTGGATAGATTGTAGTAAATCAGCCAGTGCTGCTTCAGAAACATCCGGATTATTTTTCAAGCTCCGCAACATTGTGCGCTGCTTATCTAGTTCTTGTAACAGGTCAGATTTAAGATCAGCTCTGCTGGTCACATCGAGAATTTCAAATAGAGCAACCAACGCCGCATGATGCTCAAAAGCGTGTGCTTGCGTCGAAAAAAAATCAATTTTATTGAACAAACTTTCTAATTTCAGCAACATGCGAATGCGTTCGTTCAGCGGTAATTCGTAACAGATCACAGATTATTTGAATGGCTTTGGAAGTATAAAAGCATAGCAGAAAATCAGCATAATATGCATCATATCAGAATCATTCAACTGCTACTTTGATCCACCAATAATTGATATTTTTGATGCAGTTTTTGTACTGCTAATTCCAAGTTTTGGATAGTGGAATCGTTAACAATTACGTCATCCGCTATAGCTAGTCGTTCACTACGTGAACACTGTGTTGCCATTATTTTTCGTACGGCGTGTTCTTGTAATTTACTGCGTTGCATCGTACGACTGATCTGCAAGGATTCCGGACAATCAATCACCAATATGCGCTCAACCAACTTACGATAATCGTCAATTTCCACTAATAAAGGCACGACCAGAATACCGTAATCGGATTGCAACAATAACAGTTGCCGCTTTGTTTCCTGATAGATGAGTGGATGCAAAATGGATTCAAGTTGATGTCGTGCTCGCCCATTAGAGAAAACAAAATCACGCATCGCTGCACGATCTAAGGAACCATCACCCAATATAAAATGGTTGCCAAAAGCAGCTGTTATGGGCTGGATGGCACTGCCATTTGCTCGGGTGAGTTGATGAGCAATTACATCCGTATCAATAATTTCAGCGCCCAGATTCTGAAATAAATCGGCAACACTGGTTTTGCCGCTACCAATACCGCCTGTTAATCCAACAATGAAAGCCATGTATCAAAATATGGCCAGATACATGTGATTAATCTGCTGCCCCCAAAATAAAGCAATTAAGCCTCCCCCTGCCAAATAAGGACCAAAAGGAAGAGTGGTATTTTTCGAGCGAGCCGTGGTCAATAGTAAGACAGAACCGATCACCGCCCCCACTATCGAAGAAAGCAGCAGCACTTGTGGCAGCAGTTGCCACCCCAACCAGGCACCAATTGCGGCTAACAGTTTAAAATCACCATAGCCCATTCCCTCTTTGCCGGTGAGCAATTTGAATAACCAGTAAATGCTCCAGAGCACAAGATAACCTGCTACTGCACCTATCACAGCTGAGCGAATATCCGTGAATCCATTATGCAAATTAACGATTAAACCGATCCAAAGTAATGGAAGCGTAATGCTGTCTGGTAAAAGTTGCGTATTGAGATCAATGAATGTCAGCACTAGCATGGCCCAGACAAAAATCAAAGCAGCAATCAAAAAACCATCGAAACCAAAATGCCACGCCGCAAATCCACTTAAAACTGCCGTTATGGCTTCCACCAGCGGGTAGCTGAGAGAAATAGACGCATGACAATTAGCGCACCGTCCGCGCAAGATTAGATAGCTAATAATCGGGATATTCTCAAGTGCTGATATTTTATGGCCACATTGCGCGCATCCGGATCTTGGTACCGCCAGATTGTATACCGACTGCACTTCTACTTGCTCACCGCGTAACTCAGCGCATTGCTGCATCCATTCACGTTTCAGCATGATAGGCAGTCGGTAAATTACTACATTTAGAAAGCTGCCTATAATCAAGCCAACAACGGTAACAAATGTTACAAAAAGAGTGGAAGATGCTTGCAACGTGCTAATAATATTCATGTGCTACCGATTCTGGTGTATACAAAATGGTGATCAATATTAACCAACCACCTGACCCATTTTGAAGATTGGCAAATACATAGCAACTACCATACCGCCAATCAGCGTTCCAAGCACAACCATAATCAATGGCTCCATTAGGCTGGAAAGTGCTTCTACAGCATCATCCACTTCGCCTTCAAAAAAATCGGCAATTTTGCTCAGCATAGCATCTAACGAACCTGATTCTTCTCCAATGGAAACCATTTGCAATACCATGGCAGGAAAAACGTTGGTTGATGCCATTGAGCTGACTAAACTGCTTCCAGTACTGACGTCACTTTGAATATTTTTGGTCGCTGCGTAATATACTTGATTACCGGCGGCACCAGCAACTGAGTTAAGCGCTTCAACCAACGGAACGCCTGCAGCAAACATGGTGGACAGCGTACGTGACCAGCGAGCAATAGTTGCTTTACGAATCACCTCTCCAAAAATGGGCAAGCGCAACATGAGGCGATCCATCACATGCTGCATAGAAACAGAGCGCTTCCAGATATAGAAAAAAGCATATAATCCACCACCAACACCGCCAAAGATTGCCCACCAATATTCGACGAAGAAATCAGAAATAGTCATAACCAGTAAAGTGGGCGCAGGTAAATCAGCACCAAACCCCTGGAAAAGATCCTTAAAGGCAGGAATAACAAAAATCATAATGACCGCGGTAATTACAAAAGCGACCACAATAATTGAAACGGGATAGAACAACGCTGATTTAATTTTGCCTTTGATCGCCTGAATTTTTTCTTTATAGGTGGCCAATCTATCGAGCAAGCTATCTAATATACCGGCAGCTTCTCCGGCTGCAACCAGATTACAAAATAATGAATCGAAATAAAGCGGATATTTCTTAAATGCACTGGCCAGGCTACTACCTGTTTCCACTTCTGATTTGATATCCATCAGTAACTTTCCTACTGCGCGATTACTGTGTCCTTTCCCAACAATATCAAAAGCCTGTAATAGTGGAACACCGGATTTCATCATGGTCGCCAGCTGACGGGTAAACAACGTAATATCCTTATCCGTCACCTTGCCACTGGTTCTAGCCTTGGTGATTTTGGTGGCTCGAATACCTTGTCTGCGCAAAGTGGATTTTACGACAACTATACCTGCTGCACGCATTTCACCTTTGATTACCTTTCCACTTCTGTCCTTCCCTTCCCACTGAAAGTTAAATTCCTTAACATTCTTTTTCTGTTTTTTTGTAGTTGCAATGGTAGCCATATTGATGCCTTTTACTTACTAATCTAGATCACTGTAATACGGCAGAAGACTACCCATTGTTTAGCGATTATTATTTCTTAATTCAATTAGACAGTCTTCTACTGTTGGATAGCGCAGCTGTGCTTGCAACTCCTGTTTCAAACGTCGATTAGTTAAGCGCCGTGATTCCAGCATAAAAGACAATAAACCTGGTGAAAGCGCCACTTGTGCTTGTTGGCGAGTAATTTTCTCAGGAAAAGACAAATTAAAATACTTTGCGACCAAATCAAAATATTCACCCATTTTCAAATGGGAATCATCGCTCGCGTGATAGATACGCCCAGGTTTTCCAAGCCGTAAAGCTGCCACAATAATGTGTGCCAAATCATCTGCATGAATATGATTTGTATAACTATCCTCATTAGGTAATAAAGCCGGCGTACCGCGTCGCAAGCGCTCCAGCGGGAGACGGTTGTGGGCATAAATACCTGGTACTCGCAAGATGGATATGGGGACTTGATTGCGTATCCCCCAATTTCTAAGCTGCTGTTCCGCATCCAAACGACGATACGCACGCTCATTTCCTGGATTGGTTGGATCACTTTCACTGATCCAGTTTCCATCACGATTACCATAAACGCCGCTGGTACTGATATAGATTAATCGTTGTGGTAGTATTCTTTTTTTTACATGTGCCTGGTGTTGAGATAATGCTGCTAGTAGATACCTGGTACGGACGTCACGTTTGCCCTGACTTGGAGGAGGCGCTAAATGTAAAATCGTATGTGCTGAAACACCTGCTATTTTTGTTAAGCTAGCTGGCTGATCCAAATCACCAGCAATTGGCTTTATACCGAGGGCACGTAAACTAGCAAAATTTTCAACTTTACGACATAACCCAAACAACTGAAAACGCTGAGTTAATAAACTAGCCACTCTTGAGGCAACATCACCACAACCCACAATCAGTAATTTATTTTTCATCATTAATATTTATTAAACATATATCTCCCCAATGGAGTCTTATCGTATTACTTTTCAGCCAAGCGGCCGCAGCATTACTATTAAATCAACAGAAACAATTTTGGAAGCCGCTTTACGCCACGGATTATCGTTACCTTACGGTTGTCGCAATGGATCATGCGGTACATGTAAAGGAAAAATTATACAAGGAGCTGTTGATTATGGTGCTTACAACGAAGAAGCACTCTCAACACAAGAAAAAGAGCAACAATTGGCTCTTTTCTGCTGTGCCAAACCTCTTTCTGACTTGGAAATAGAATACCAGGAAATGGAAGCTATCAAAGGCATCAAAATCCGCACCATGCCTTGCCGTGTACACAAGTTGGAGCATGTTGCATCTGACATCATGATTATCTATTTAAAATTGCCTACTAACGAACGTTTGCAATTTTTACCAGGGCAATATATCGATATTCTCATGAAAAATGGGCAGCGCCGTAGTTTCTCATTGGCCAATGCGCCTGAAGATGATGAATTTCTGCAATTACATACCCGTAATTATGCAGGAGGTGTATTTTCTGAATATGCCTTTTCTCATATGAAGGAGAAAGATATTCTTCGGTTTGAAGGACCACTGGGATCATTTTTTCTGCGCGATACGCCCAAGGATGATACCCCGATTATCTTTTTAGCGGGCGGAACAGGATTTGCTCCTGCTAAAAGCATGCTAGAACATATTTTTAACACGGAAAACACTCTCTTCAAACATAACAAGATAAAACTATATTGGGGAGCACGCACTGCGGACGGGCTTTATCTAAATGATTTGGCCAGAAAGTGGGAACAAGAACATGCTAATTTCAGTTACACTCCCGTGTTATCCGAGCCAAAATCAACTGATCTTTGGCAAGGAAAAACTGGACTAGTGCATCAATCCGTCATGAATGACATTGAAACACTACAGGAATACCAAGTGTATGCTTGTGGTGCACCAGCTATGGTAAAAGCTGCTTTTGACAGCTTTACCAATCAAAGAAATATGCTTAAAGAAAATTTCTTTTCTGATGCTTTCATTCCTTCAAAACCAGCAACCACCTAATTAAACTAAAACGGGTACTAAGTCGCGGAAGCGATTTGCTTTAGCGCAAAATCTAGCCCCTTACGATAATGTTCACTTGCAGCATCTTGCTTACCCAATTTTTCAAATAGCTGTGCTAGCGCGAGATGCGCGGGATATCCTGGCTCAATTGACAGACTCGCTTCAAGGTAACTTTGTGCTTTACCCCATAATTCACCATATGCACAAAGCCTGCCTAACGTCAGCAATAAATCCGCATTGCTTGGATGTTTTACAAGCCAGCTTTCTGCTCGTTGTATTTGCCAACTAACAGCTCCACTTTGACAATCAGCATATAACGCGATTAACTCTGGATATAATTCATTATCCAGGCTATTTTCAATAATTTTTTGAGCAGTGGCATTATCTCCCTGCGTCATTAAAGCATGTGCGGCAGCGGCAGCAATTCTCCCATCATTTTTTTCATGCCATGACAAAGCACGCCAGTATCTTTTCAAGGAAGTAATATCTTGCTCGTTATGCTTGATGTTTTCCAGATGGGCCTGAAGCCGTAATTCATCCACCAAAGCTTGATCTACAAAAGAACGATTCGATAATACCTTGGTCAATTCCAAGACAGTATCCCAATCACCGAGTTTTTGGCATGCTTTCAACTCTAACAAAAGCACCGCTGTGCTTTGCAAGCCGCCTGAGGAATAGATAGATTGCAAGGCTGTCAGCGCGTCACGATAGCGCCCTTCATCCAGTAGTAATTCAGCTTCTGTAATCAGAGTTAATTCCTTTCCTGTTGGAATCTGCTCCTTGGCAATTGCTAACAAGTTGTCTCGCCGAGTGTAATTTCCTTGTTGATGAGCTGATCTAGCACCTATCACAGCATTCAACACTTTAGTTATCTGCGTATCAGCGAGTTTAAGCGCCTTCTCAGAAAAAACAATCGCTTGATCATAACGTGCCTCAAAAAAAGCTCTTGTGCCAAACCATGTCATTTCTTCAGCTTTTTTAGCACGCAATTTCCTGTTGATACCCGATAATCCCGAAAGAATACGCAACAACATATAAAACACGGTAAAAACTGAAATCAGCATAATAACGAACGTGTTAAACGCAAGCTCAATCTTGTAAGGAGGAACTGTAAACAAAACTGTTCCCGTGTTGTAGTATGCCGCCAATACAATAGCAATTGCTGCAGCAAATAACGCTAATACCCATAGCACTAATTTCATTTACCCCCTCCTTCCAGCATAAGTTGATGGTGATACACAATTTTAAGCACTTCTTTCAAGTCAGGTAATTTTGACTCAATCTTGACACTGAAACAGCGCTTTAGATCAGCCAGAATTCGTTTAACAGCCAAATCTTCAGGATCAAAATACCACTGCAGCAAATTCTCTACTGTTTTAACCGCTGAGTAAAAATTATTTTTATCTCGTTCCAATAACGCAAGACGTGCCTGCATCAGCTGCAGCTTGATATTTGTTTTCAAAAAATGTATTTGTGTGGAAGATAACAGTGGTATTTGCGCATTATCCATTTTTTCGATTTTTACTAACTGCTGGATATCCTGTTTAACTTCCAGAAAATAACGATGCCATATACTATGATGCCTCTCCGAGATCTCTTCCTCTTTTGGTAATTCTATAATCCACAGACTATCTGCTGTTTTCATGGGAAGTACATCAATTTGCGCACTCATATCAGCTATACGTCGATTGAGCGATAAAACATCAGCTTGATTCCGCACACTTGCGTCAAGCAGTTCAATATACTCTGCTAGCGCCTCATTTAATTCCGAGAAATCGGCTGTCGTATTAGAAGATAGCAATAATGCCTGGGAATATTTCAGCAAATCTAATGCAGAATAGCTGTCACTTTTTGTTTGCAGATATCGATCAGCAGTAACGATCAAGCCTTCTATGTTACTTAACCTCAGACTATTATTATCAAGGCCGGATAATTTATCAGCCTCCACTTGCAACTTTTTTTCCAAATTTGTTAAACGCCGTGCAATTTCAACCCTCTCAAATTGAAGCGCTGCGAGCTTTTTACGCAAATGGCTGTCGGAAATACCAGCATTTGCTAAATACGGTGCCAAAGACTGCTCTGGATCTACTACATTACTTTGTTTCTCAGTCCATTTCCACACCATAACTGCAGCAATAGCCGATAGGATTACACACCAAAACACCAAACGATAAACTGATCTGGAGGCAGAAGTATGTGCATAATGCTGCATGGATATCCTCAGTAATCAGATCGACAGAATAAGACCGCTACTATCTTGTACATACGGTGAAGAAGGCAAGCCAATAAATAAAGTAAGCTCGTATTACGTCATTCATTTTTTACTGATTGCATGTCTAAAATGTTTACTCACCCTCGAAATATGCTAATAAACCTTGTATCGTCCCTTCATCTCCAAGCGGAGTATGGTATATTTTTTCTATGCCCAGCTCTCTTGCTTGCTGTTCAATTCGTGTATGAGCCGTAAATACAGGTGTTATCTTGAGCAACGGTTGCCCTGCTTCACCTAGCATGTCGAACAAATTGCGCAATCCTTCACTGCTGCTAATGGTAACTGCATCAATTCCGGCGCCACCCCAATACTTCACCAATGGAGCAGTGTCTATTTCCGGCTTATAGCGCCGATAACATTCAACATATTCAACTTCAGCACCACGCTTACGTAATATATCTCCCAGCAACTTTCTGCCGCCGTTACCACGAAAAATGACGACTCGCTTACTTTGCATACGCTGTAGCAATGGCATACGCAACAGTGCCTCGCTATCTGAACCATCTTTTGGAAAAAGCACCTTTGTCACGCCATAGCGCCCAAGTGCATCGGCACTTCCTTTTCCTACTGTCGCAAGCTGTACAGATTCCGGCCAGCTTCGATTAGCATGAATGAGCGGCATCACCCTCTCAACCGCATTCGGACTAACAAACACAGCCAAATCATAGCTATCTAATTGCTTGATGACATCCAGCAGAGGTTGCTTATCTTCGCTATCTGCTATTTCTAGTACTGGAAATAGCCAAGGTTCTCCGCTCAGCTCTTTGATTCGCCCAGATAAATAATCAGCTTGATGTGATGGGCGCGTCACCAACACCGTTTTGCCCACTAACTGCCCATGCGTCAACAGTTCACCTCAATCAGCCAGTGCTGCGAGAATTTCTTCCGCGCCATGTGCTTTCAAATTTTGTGCTAACTGCTCCCCTACGCGCTCGCCTGATTCTGGTTTGCCACATAGCTTATCCGCAATTATTTTAGATCCGTCAGGTGTTGCGACAAAACCGCGCAGCGTTAATACTCCCTCAAGAATCTCAGCAAATCCACCTAGTGGTACTTGACAGCTCCCTCCCAGCACGCGACTCATGGCACGTTCCGCATTGACACAATAAGCAGAAGTTGCGTGGTGTAAAGGCTGCATCCAAGCCAGCATATCAGCATCGTCATCGCGACATTCGATTCCCAATGCCCCTTGACCAACTGCTGGCAAACTCAGTTCAGGAGGCAGCAACATGCTAATACGATAGCCGAGCTCCAGCCGCTTTAACCCAGCTGCAGCTAAAATAATTGCGTGATATTCTCCATCATCCAGTTTTCGCAAGCGCGTTTGCACATTGCCGCGCAGCGGGCGTATTTCCAAGTGAGGAAACCGCGCGCGTAGTTGCGATTCTCGCCGTAAACTAGAAGTTCCAACGATACTTCCTTCCGGCAAGGCCTCAAGATTAGTAAAATCATTAGAAACAAAGGCATCGCGCGGATCTTCGCGTTCCGTAATAGCTGCCAATCTAAATCCTGGCGGTACAATCATCGGAACGTCTTTCATGGAATGCACTGCAATATCCGCACGCCCTTCAGCTAAAGCAACTTCGAGTTCTTTGATAAAAAGACCCTTGCCACCAATTTTTGATAAGGAGATATCCAAAATTTGATCTCCCTTGGTCGTCATACCAAGTATGGAAACATCTGTTTGCGGGTATAATTCAAGCAAGCGATTACGAATATGGTTTGCCTGCCACATAGCGAGCTGGCTCTCGCGCGACGCAATCACAATTTTTTCAGGACTAGACATAGGCATAGAAAACATAATAAGAATACGGTTTTGAAGCGGCACAGCTATCACAACTATTTTAGCATGGACAATCCTTAATACTACGAATGCTAATAAATAACTGTACTCTATTCTGATGACCAAGGTCCACGCTACAGGAGAGACACAATAATGAGTTTGACTACCCCGGTAAATATTGATTTTGAAAAAGATTCTTCCCATGAAAAAGATCACCCATTACGGGAGGATGTCCGCTTACTCGGACGGATGCTAGGTGACACCATACGAGAACTGGAAGGGGAAGCAATATTTGATTTGGTCGAAACTATCCGACAAACAGCTGTGCGCTTTCGTCGCGAAGAAGATGAGGAGGCTGGTAAAGAACTCGATAATATCCTTAATCATCTTTCTCACCGAGAAACCACAGCAGTGGTACGCGCTTTCAGCTATTTTTCTTTACTATCCAATATTGCTGAAGACTTACACCACAACCGTCGTCGTCGTGCACACTTGCGCGCTGGTTCTCCACCGCAAGACGGTAGCGTCACACTGGCGTTGGAACGAATAGTTGCCAAAGGAATTTCTCAGCAACAACTGGAAAATTTCTTTGCTAATGCGCTCATCTCTCCGGTATTGACAGCGCATCCTACTGAAGTACAACGCCGTAGCACCTTGGATTATCAACTCAAGATACAGCAATTGTTAAAAGCACGGGATCGTATTCAGCTCACACCCAATGAATTGCGCCATAACGAGGAAGATTTACGCTCTGCCATTCAAACCTTATGGCAAACCCGCATGCTACGCTCGGTAAGATTAACGGTTCAGGATGAAATCGAAAATGGCCTGATTTACTACCACTATACTTTCCTCAAGCAGATTCCCTACATTTACGCCAAAATCGAAGATACTCTGGAACGTCGCACCGGTAAAACTGCCCCTCGTGTTGGCTCATTTTTGCGCATTGGTAGCTGGATAGGAGGTGATCGGGATGGCAATCCCTTTGTCACTCACCAGATTATGCTACATGCAGCCGAGCGGCATTCAGCGCTGATACTTGATTACTATATTGCTGAAGTAGAAAGAATCGGCCAAACTATGAGTTTGACCGAACAACTGATTAAGGTCACCAGCGAATTGGAAGGACTAGCATCAACTGCTCCCGGCTTACCTGCTAGCAGAATTGACGAGCCTTATCGACGCGTCTTTCTCGGAATACATGCGCGTTTAATTGCCACCAGCAGACACTTAAGCCCGCATGTTGGCCAGCAATATCCGGAAAATACTGCTGAGCCATATGCTGATAGCGCCGAATTTGCGCATGACCTGGATATCGTCATTCGATCTCTCAAACAACATAAGTCAACTAAGTTAGCCCAAGGAGCTATACGAGACCTACGCCGAGCTGCAGACGTATTTGGCTTCCATCTTGCATCATTGGACATGCGCCAACATAGCAAGATCCATGAACAAGTGGTAGCGGAACTTTACGAAAAAAATAGTCAAAGCAGCCAAAATTACACTGCACTATCTCACACCGAACGAGTGAAATGGCTGCTCACCGAATTAAAACGCCCCTATCCTCTTGTTTCATCGTTAGTGGAATACTCGGATACCGCACAAGGTGAATTACGCATTCTAAAAATGGCGGCCGAAATTCAGCAGCGATTTGGCCAGGCCATTCTGCCTAATTACATTATTTCCATGGCAACTGGCATCATTCATGTACTAGAAGCAGCGTTGCTACTGAAGGAGGCTGGGTTAGTACAACTCGGAGAAAACACGCGTTCTACGGTCAATATTATCCCTTTGTTCGAAACCATTAACGATTTACGCAGTTGCGCTCACGTCATGGAGGAGCTATTTTCTCTACCCGAATATCGCAAAATGCTGCGAACCAGAGCTAATTTACAAGAAGTTATGCTGGGTTATTCGGACAGCAACAAGGATGGCGGTTTCGTTACTTCAAACTGGGAAATACACAAAGCTGAAATTGAACTCACCAAGGTATTCAAACGCCATGAAGTACAGTTGCGTCTGTTCCATGGGCGCGGTGGTACAGTAGGACGGGGAGGTGGTCCCAGCTATCAAGGTATTCTTGCACAACCGCCTGGCAGTGTTAATGGGCAAATCAGATTAACCGAACAAGGTGAAGTGATCGCCAGTAAATATACTGACCCTGAAATCGGGCGGCGTAACCTTGAAACATTAATAGCCGCCACCATTGAATCAACACTGCTCGACCGCGATACTGCTCAATGCCATACACCGCAGTACTATCAGATTATGGAAGAATTATCTGCTAGTGCGCGCACAGCGTATCGCAATCTAATCTATGAAACACCAAACTTTACTCAATTTTTTCAGGAATCCACACCTATCCGTGAAATTGCTGGATTACACATTGGTAGCCGCCCTACTTCACGTAAACCTTCCAATAAAATTGAAGATTTACGCACAATCCCGTGGGTTTTCAGCTGGAGCCAGAACCGCAGTATGCTGCCAGGTTGGTATGGATTTGGCACTGCCGTTGAAAATCTGATGCAACAAACCGACAAAACAGCAGAAACGCTAGCAACATTACAGGAAATGTACCGTACCTGGCCATTTTTCCAGACACTGCTTTCCAATATGGATATGGTATTGGCTAAAAGTGACCTGGGTATTGCCTCACGTTATGCAGAATTAGTCACTGATGTTCAATTACGTCAGTATGTTTTTTCTTGTATTCGAACAGAATGGGCACGCTGCATAAAATGGCTGTTTGCTATTACTGAACATACTGAGTTGTTACAGGATAATCCTACTCTGGCACGCAGTATTCGCATTCGTACACCTTATATTGATCCACTTAATCATTTACAAGTGGAGCTTTTGCACCGTTACCGTGCAGGAGATGATGATGATGCAATCCGACGCGCCATTCACCTCACTATTAATGGTGTCGCGACAGGATTAAGAAACAGCGGGTAGTTCCATAGATCCGTCTGTTTTGATACCATTATTTAATAAAATAATGATTTCATATAGACTAGTGATATCGTCTATCATAATAATAATTACAACTCAAGAGGAAACATTGGAAAATAAACAGTTACTCAAACATATTTAATAAAATATCTGAAGGTTACAATTAAGCATATCTTTGAGATTTAGGAGTTGGCTTGGATATACTTTATTTTTAAACCCGAATAGACATCAATAACACTATGAAAACAAAGAACCCTCAACTAAGAAACATGATGTCTGTTAAGGAAAAAGGGGTTCTTTTCATTTCTCATTTAATTCGGCTCAAACCTTCTAGGCCCGTAATCTTCACAGCAGTCTTCCTGTTTAGCCTGCTGCTTTCTCTAAGCATTATTTTTTTGCAACCAGCAGTCTATCAGAGCTATGCCACATTACTGACTGTCGCCAAAACAGCTATTGATCAGACTGGCAAAGAAGCCGACGTTCAGCACGTCACGATTCAGAAACAGATTCTTCTTGGATCAGAATTGCTGAGCGAAACAGCTAGCCGATTACAGCAACAGAGTAGTTCATCAGCAGTTGCTAATCTGACATCAACAGCCATTCGAGACATGCTAAATGTTCGACCAATTGCTGATACTAACCTAATCGAGATGGTTGCTGAAGGTAACGCCCCTGATTTGCTTCCACTACTCATTAACACCTGGATTGATGTTTACCTGGATGCTCGTGCGGAAGAAATAGCACAAACCAGGGGGTCAACCATAGCGATGATCCAGGACGAACTGCTGGCATTAACTAGAAAAATTGAGCTAAAAAGATTCGAACTTGCGCAATTTAGGCAACAAAATGCCATTGTTTCTACTGAACAACAAGACAATGCAACTCCAGCTCGCCTCAAAGGATTAACTGAATCACTGAATAAAGCCAGCGAAGAAAAAGTCAAAGCCAAGGCACGGCTTGATGCGATTAAAAAATCGATCGCAAGAGGACAAACTGTCGTACCTAAAGAAGATACACGCACTTTAAGCGTTTTGGAAAAAAGAGCTCAAGAATTACGAGAACAACTGGAAGAGCTGGATCGCCAATATACTCGTGAATACATGGCTTTATCTCCTGATCTTAAAGTAATCCCCGATAAGCTGGCAGCACTAGAAAATGAAATCCAACAAATGCGTAATACAGGACAATCTATTGTCAAAAGTGAAGCAGAGCAAGAATACGCAGCGGCACGACAAACAGCTCAATCAATACAAGCACAACTTGACCAACACAAGAAACAAGCAGCAGAATTTACTACTCAATTTACAAAACATGAAGCACTGAAATCCGATCTGGAAGAGCTGGAGCAGCTACACCGCGATACACAATCAAGATTAACTCAGATTGAAGCACAGCATACCGGAAAATATCCCTATGTTGATGTTATCGAGCGCGCTTTCTTACCTCATCATCCAATTGGACCAAGCTATCTGTGGAACGCCATGATAGCAACCATAGCCTCTATATTATTAGGTTTAATTGCCATCTGGATTTTTGAGTTTTTAACACACAAGGAACAAGAAAAACTGGCTATTCATTTATCTGGTATTCATTTGCACAATCAGAATAACAATTTACCACTCGAACCGGTCAATGTTACTACATCAACACCATCCGATAATCTGCTGCAACAGCCAGTTCACGCGCTAAGGCGCCCCAAAATAGAAGAATACACCTCTAAACAAATTGTTCGATTATTCCAAACAGCAGATATTAGAGCGCAACAGCTCATTGCCTTATTACTAAGCGGCCTAACTATCAATGAAATTGTGAGCTTGCCACCTGACGCAATCGATCTTAAAAACAAGCAACTTAAAATTGGTAACCCCGTTACCAGAATCGTTGCGTTACATCCTGTTCTAGCGGATCTTTATCAGCAACACGGCGATCGTCTACTTAATTCATCCGGCAATCGATTCAGCCAAAAGGGACTCGAAGCGTTACTGACTCACTCGCAAATGGATACCAATCTACGAGCCACCGATCATATTTATGCCGAAGCGTTACGCCATACTTATATTCTTTATCTAGTCAAACAAGGAATAAAATTAGCCGATCTTGAGTCAGCGGTAGGACATATTTCACCAGAAGAATTATCTGAGTACAACTTATATTCCCCTGTAGAAGCCAAACATTCTATCGAAACGATTAATCTGTTTTACCCCATCAAGCCAAAACAGAAACAAAAAGGGCCAACCAGCTCATGGTTTTCCTAATAATGCATCGACCAGTTTTTTTTCAATCAATCGATATTGATCATCATGATGATGCAATTTTGAAGTACTTCCCCAAACCGGATTTTGTCTGAGTATATTCACAAGCTCGTGCCACCCTTTTGGCAATTCTCCTCGTTCCGATTGCTCACTCAGCTGATCAGTGTGACAAGCAGCGTGCCCTCGATTCATTAATTTATTCAATAGTTGATGCTGACGCAGATACAACAACTGTAATGTATTATCATCAGCACAAAGCCACCGAGTTCCCTGGAATCTCGCCTGAATTTCTTTACCATAACGCTTAAATGTAGACCACCCCGTTCCTGCAATGGCTCCCAAGACGCTGGCAACACCAAGGCTTAATCCACCCGTCATTAAATCGATTCCTGCTCCTGCAGCTGCTCCCTTAAGAGCAGCACTTCCCACATCCAGACCATATGCTTTCAATACCCCCGGAGCAAACAAATCCAGTTGCCAGTAACCATTTTGTACGGGTATTTTTTGTAGCGCGATATCCTTATCGGTGAAATTAAACATTCTGAGCAAATCCATTAGGCAACGTTGCTCAGCTTGCCGAATAAAATCTTGCAACTTGATTGCCGCAGAAGAAGTCGCTACCGAATCCTGATTGTTATCAGTTGTTTCCCGATAACATGCCACAGTAACAATCAAATCCACAATTCGCCTGGCTGCTGATAAACATAACTGATTCCAAATCCGCGCTCGATGATCAATCAATCGCTGCAAACGCATGTAATGAACTTCCAGCAGACTCTGTATTTTTTGATATAAACGCTTCTCAGCCTCAAACGTAAATGCAACTGTGTCCAGTTCAAGCGAAGCATAGATATTGAATGCGGCCAATTTTTTTCTCCACAGACCAAGCTCTGCGCGGTGGGCTGCTGTAAAGTTAAATATTGGCACAACAGGCTTAATCGCTTTGCCCAATATCTCGATTTCAATAAGATATTTTTCCAGCACGGGCTCACGTACATCAATCACATACAACAACACATCACTACGCAACACCTGACGTAATACTTTGGCTTCCTGCTCCAATGGATCGTTAAGAGCAGTAGCCGTTACAAATTTCTCCAGCTGTTCATTCGAAGCCAAATTTTTATGGCTAGTAGCAATAGCTTGTAACGCTTCTTGTAATGCGTAAACATCTTCGATACCGGGCGTATCATGCAAATTCAACACGGCTTCACTACCAGCAAAAATAGTTGCGCGCTCAACATGACGGGTAGTACCTGCGGCATCTTCAACCTGGCCAAAGCTAGCGCTGCGCAATAATGTTCGAATCAAAGATGTCTTACCAGTGTTGGTATGACCAACAACAGCCACCTCCAGAAGAGTTGTACCTTGTTTTATGTTGTCAGTGTCCACTTGCATATCAAAATAAATCATCCTCAGGAAAGAACATGTTCTGCAGGAATATTACTGATCTGAGCCAGACGAAACCAAGCCTGCTTGCGTGCTTCTGTAATTGGGATGGCGGCACTGTTTTGTAATAAAACCAGCCAGATTGGGCCTGACGCCAAGGTAACCATCTTTTTTATGATGCGCTGTACGCCACGATCAGGTAATCGATGCGCAGCAACACCAATAAATAAAGCATATCTGGATTTTTTAATTATCGCCATGGCTTGCAAAAGTGATTGCTGATCCGTTATATTTTCCTGGCACTGCATATCCCGGGGCCAAATAATATGGTGATCCAATTCAACACCAATCACTAGCTTTTCTTCCGAAATATGCTTGCTACGCTCTTTATGTGCAATGGGTGTTGGCGGTTGTTGCACCACTCCAGGATCATGATCAATGACACTGGCAACATATTCATTAGCAAACAAACTTTGTCGCAAAGTCACGTAATAAGGCAGATATAAATCCAACTTATAACGATACTCTGCTAGCTTCAGCATTAAAAAAGCAAACAGGGTTAATAACAATCGTGGCAATACACCATAAATAATCAGAGCCCCCATCAGAAATTCAGCCCACACATTTCTCACTGCGGCATCTTGTATACCCATCCCGATCCGACTGGCCGCTATTTGCTGGCTGTCAGGGGCAGCCAAATGCAGCCACTGCATTGGCGCAGCCAAAAATTGAGTTAATTCAGGCAGGCTTCTTTCAGGCAGTAAAGTGGTACCCCATACAAAATCATACTGCTTGGCCAGCATGAGCAAGATCAGCGTACCCATTCCAGCAAGCAGGTAAATTAACCAGAATTGGTGTGTCAGCAAACTAATTCGCCACTTACCCACCCTACCAAACAAGCAAGTTTCCCACCACGCTCGAGTGGCCAATGTTGCTACGGAATCTTTTTCTCTTTTTCCCAACTGAAAAGGCAACCAACGTGCCAGCTGCGCAACGACGCCAGCACTTAATCCCTGTATGCCCAGCGTTATACCTATTCCCCACAATAGCATTGCAAGAAAATTAAATCCGAGTAGCACCACCAACAGCCAGTATATGTTTAATGTTGCCGTATCCCCCGTCGCATTTAGCGCAGCACCTCCCCCTAAAACCAGCGCTAAAACCAGAATAATTCTGGACATCCGCAGGAACAACTTGCTCGGCTGTTGCAACACTGTTTCTAGATGATTGTCATGAATCAGGTGTTGGGCGCGATTACGCAATCTTTTTAAAAAAACTCGATAGCTAAAACCTGTGGCAGGGAGTGATTCCATTGTTGCGATACTTGCATAAGAGAGCACGGTCACCTGGCTGGATTCAATATGGCGTAACTGCTCCAATCGAACCAGATCATCAAAATCATGGTTATTACGAGCCATTGGATATCATTCTTATTATCAACTGGGAAACAAAAATTAGATGGTTTTAATTGATACAAATAGCAGATTGCAAGGAATTCTCTGGTAGTCACGACTATTCGTGATGAAGAATATTATCATGTGCGCTTCAGCCAGCTACTACTATTAATAACGGGTTACTAAATAATTAATGGCCGCTATCAACTGAGTAATGCGGCCATTAACAAGGAGATTAACTATTGTGATTCAACTAAACCGTTATTTCAGTTCGCATTTTTTTCATTGCCTTGGCTTCAATTTGACGTATTCGCTCAGCAGACACACCAAATTCTTCGGCCAATTCGTGTAAGGTTGCAGCCTTGCCTTCTTGCAACCAGCGAGCCTCAATAATACGACGACTACGTTCATCCAAACTATCCAGTGAATCTTTCAATTTTGCATGTGTTAGCTGTTCGAGCTGTTCTTGCTCTAACTCTCTGGCAGGATCCGATCCATCTGTTAAGTAGGCTATCGGGCTAAAATTTTCTTCCTCATGGTCGGTTGTCAGCGGTTCGAGCGAAATATCTCGGCCACTGAAACGAGTTTCCATTTCAATCACCTCCTCAGCCTTGACGCCAAGTTGCTCAGCCATTTCCGCTACTTCTGCCTGGTTCATTGTATCCAGACCTTTTTTCATGCTGCGCAAATTAAAGAATAATTTTCTCTGTGGCTTGGTTGTTGCAATCTTTACTAAGCGCCAGTTACGCATAATGAATTCATGAATCTCCGCCTTGATCCAGTGCACAGCATAAGAAATCAGCCGCACGCCACGTTCCGGATCAAAGCGCCTGACTGCTTTCATCAAGCCAATATTACCTTCCTGTATTAAATCAGCATGCGGCAATCCATAGCCCAAATAGCCACGTGCAATTGTTACCACCGCACGCAAATGAGAAAGTACCAATTGATGTGCAGCATTAATATCACCATTTTTTTGCATCTTTTGAGCAAGTAGTGTTTCTTCCTCTTGTGATAACGTAGGCAAACTATTAACTGTGTAGATATAGTTCTCCAGATTTCCTCCGCTTATCACCGGTAAAGTTAAAGCATTGTTCATTTGTTTCTCCCGAAATCCAGAATAAATATGAATATCATAAAATATGTCTATTTTAGCACTCCATGATGGAGAGTGCTAATTCAATTAACAAGGCGCATTAAATTCAAGACAACACCTAAAATTAATACAGCTTTGTATTCATTTGTTACAAAAAATTCAAAAACTATATAAAAATTATTATCAACGGTAGCAGCCAGATATTATAGAGATATGTTATCTTTTTAGTCTTTATACATTACTTCTTATACTCCTCAAAAGCATGCTGTTCCTTAAAATCCAGTATATATTACAGACCCTTGCCAAAAGGAGAACCTATGAAAATCAGTTACTTGTTTCTATTGTTAGGGTTAACTACAGGTACAGCCATCGCTCAATCATCTATTGAAAAGAAAGCGGCTTTCAATCCACCAGATGAGACTAGCATTCCAGAAAATCCATACGGAAACGCAATTCGATTAGGTCAGAAACTCCTGACTCAAACTTCCCAACTTTTGAAAGATTATTCTGGTAGCACAATGAATTGCACCAGTTGTCCGTCAACCTAACGCTGCACCTTGGGTTGGCATTTGGGGTGTGTTTCCTGAATACCGCACCAGAAATGCCAGAATCTATTCTTTGCAAGATCGAATCAACGGCTGCTTTGAACGCTCAATGAATGGCAAAGCACTTCCTCACGACAGCAAAGAAATGCTAAGCATGCTCGCTTACATGCATTGGTTATCACAAGATGTTCCGACTGGCATGGAGATAGCAGGCCGCGGTTTTATCAGGATTACTGCACCAGAACCCCCTAATAAGGAGAGAGGAGAAAAGATTTATGTCGAAAAATGCGCTCTTTGCCACCAACCAGATGGACAAGGACAGCATGGACCTAACGGCGAGACAATTTTTCCTGCTCTCTGGGGAGATAAATCATTCAATATCGGGGCCAGCATGGCCAGATTGAATACAGCTGCGGCGTTCACTAAAGCCAACATGCCTTTGGGACAAGGCAATACATTAACTGATCAGGAAGCTTTCGATGTAGCACTATACTTTACACAACAGCCACGTCCGGATTTTGCTGAAAAATCCTCAGATTGGCCTGATGGTGATAAGCCAGAGGATGCACGCTACTAATCTGCGAACTGATTTGCTAGGTATCCATCATTTTAATTAAGTATTAGTTAATCTTATCTGTTAGGAGGCGAGATTAACCTAATAATTCTCTTGGCCATTCTATTAATTTCCGCACGCAATATTATTAAATTGGCTGTCACTGCATTCAAATAACATTTATTTGTTCGCAAACAGCATCAAATCACAGAAAAATAGCTATGACTGACATAGACAATTCCAAATGCGTTTCTTAGAGCCCGTTTACGATCTCATCATTATTCCTTACGATACGTGGATGAAGAGAACAAAATATGCCGGTGATATTAGCAAAGAGAAGTTTGCCGAGATAGAGCCGCTATTGCGTAGCGTGAGGCGCAGCACCAAACCCACGACAATAGATTTGTATGAAGTATTTTGTGCTGTGCTGTATCTGCTGCGTACTGGTTGCCAGTGGAGATTTTTGCCCGGAGAGTTTCCCAAATGGCAGAGTGTATATGCCTATTGGCGCAAATGGAATGAGCCTGACCAGCACGGCGTGAGCGTGCTGGAGCAGGCATTAAAAAAATCAGGTTGGCGCGGCCCGAGAGAAACTGGGGCGCAACGCTTGCAGCACGTTCTTGATTGTGGACGCGCAAAGCGTGAAGAATACAGACACGGCTGACCAGAAAGGCTATGACGCCGGCAAGAAGGTGTCGGGCATCAAGCGCCATATCGCTGTTGATACCTTGGGGTTGCCGCACGCCATTGCAGTGACGACAGCGGAAGTGACTGACCGTGACGGTGCATTGCAGGCCTTGAAGCGTTGCAGATCGAGTTTAGGGCAAGTACAAGGTTTGCTGTGTGACAGTGGCTATACTGGAGCACCATTTGCCGAAAGTGTGCAAGAAATTCTGGGCAAACCTGTCACCGTGCAGATCGCCAAACGCAGCAAACTGCATACCTTCAAGGTTATGCCCAGGCGCTGGATAGTGGAACGTAGTTTCGCCTGGCTGGAAAAGTGCCGAAGATTATGGAAAAACTGCGAACGTAAACTTGATACCAGCTTGCAGCTCATTCATTTGGCTTTCTTGGCACTATTACTCAGAAGATCGTAAACAGGTTCTTATGTCGCACGCCGCCACCAAGGGATCTGTAACCAGGTAAGTGTTCCAACCGCGGCAAGCCAGGCCAGAGAATAACGTAGCGCCAATTCTGGGCCATCTGCATAGGCTTCGCGACTGGAACTGAGTATGAACTGTGGTGCTGAAAACACTTGATCATACTTAACAATAGTTGATTCGAGCCCCATTAACAGTGCCACCGGCGTGATAGCAGCTGACACTCCTATCCATATCAGTAGACCACGCCAATGCCGATGTTCAAATAACAAACTGGCCAATGCACCGGCAGTAATACCGATAGCCATGATCGACAAAGCCAGCCAACTTGAAGCGCCGAAACTACCATTGTCACGCATCAACTCCGTTAAATTATCGGTAGCAGCCTGCTCGACAATTACCCAATGCAGTGGCCATGCTACGAGCGCCACAAGAAAAAACCAATACAGTAATCCAGCAAGTGCTGTTGTTTTGCGCACCGCCTTTACTAAAGCTGCGCCGCCACACAGTGGTAATAGTAATGCAGAATGCAATGCTAAATAACGTACTAAATCTTCAGCAAAGCTTGGCCAAGCAAGTATGGGTGAGCCAATTACTTTATGCAACATCGGCAAGGCAACCGTTGTGCGTAATACCGCAAAAGTTATGATTCCGTGCAACAACAACCATAATGGTAACGCCATTGCCATGACTTGCGACATTGATATGAACGCTACTGGTAATACCGCGATCCACCATATCACCAGAGCAAGCCCCAATGCGGCCATTAGACCAGCAGGACTCATTGGCATCAATTTAATCACGTTATACGGAACATCAGGCACACGCGCGAATAACCACAGTGCAGCCATTAATCCAGCGATGCTCACTCCATGCCACCACCAGCTACTGCTACCAGTACGATACGTTGATTGATTATTGCGCTGTGCATGAAGTGACATATCATTTACAACTGTCGCAGCTTCAGCTGGTAAGGTGTAATTCACTTTTGTTAACCATCCAGCTAGGCGCCAACCCAGAATCGCTCCTAATGTAGCTAACAGTGCATCGGTCAATTCAGCCACTCGCTCAGGAAGCAATACCTGCCCAGCCTCTAGCAGAAAAGCTAACAATGCCAGCCACACTAACGCCACACGTGATGGTGTTTTAGCTGCTGATGTGAGCCACAATCGGATCAGCAATCCACCTGGCAGAAAGACGAGCAACTTACGCAAAATTTCATTGAGCGCGCCAAACTCGTGACGTCGAAAATAGGTAATAAACGGCACACGTGTAAACGCTTCCTCTAATGCCAACCAGCCTTGCTGCGGCCACTGCATATCAAAAGGAAAGCTATAAATCATCACGACTACAGCAAGCCATACTAGTAGCCCAATCTTCCAAATGCGCTGCAAAGCATCTTGCCCAGATGCGGCAACTTGCTGTAAATAGGGCACTATCAATGCACCTAAAAACGCACCTACAATCGCTAATATCACGTCAGTGGTATCACTCAAACGCGATAGCACCAACAACTGTATACATTCGATTGCCAACGCTAACAAAGCTGCACGTAGCGCAATCGCACCAGGCGTGCGCAGTGGCTCGTTCAGTCGCCACAATGCACCTACTGGCACCCACAGCAACACATCTGTTACCAATTCATAAATGATTTCTGGCGTCGTGCCTCGCATATCGCTGAAAGGCAACAAAATTACTCTGCCATCCTGCCATTTATGATAAAGCTCACCAATATCAAGTGTGAGATCTAGCGGCATCACGGCAAATAATAATAACGCCACCAGATAACCATGCAGCGAATGAGTCACACGTGATTGCGTATCCACTGCTGTACCAACCTTAATCAGCCATACTCGTGCCTGATTGCCAAATCTGGCATGCAATATCAGCCCGAATATTGTTCCTGCAGTTTGTGCCAGTACATCTCCTAAGCTCTCACTACGACCTGGTATAAAACCTTGTCCATATTCGGCCAATACTGACAAAGCTAATACCAATAACACAATGGCTACACGCACAAATATTCCAGCCAACACATGGGTACGTGCTTGCGAATTTATCCACAGCAAAGCCAGGCCAAAACCCAAAGGCACTGTCAATAACACATTCACTGCGGTATCAATACGCTGCTCTCGTAATGAATCCCAGGCGGACCACTGCCACAGTGTGTTCCAAATTTCAGCGGGATCACTTGGTTGAAAATTCAACGGCACCCAGCTGCCATAAATAATAAAAGCAGCCCACAGCAGCAGTAACCAACTAAGCTGCCACCGTTGTCGCGGGGCTAACTCAACCGTATTTTGTGCTGATAATGTGCCCAAATGGGCTGCATGCATAGCTATTCTCCGCCGTATTTTTCAGTCAGGATGCAAAGTAAATAAAGTGCTTCCTTCATAGCTGCTGACTGTACAAAAAACTGATCAGGTAGTCAGAATTCTAATCACTAGGAAATTTTGAATAATGATCAGTTCTAAAAATGTATCTGACAGCAATAATTCTTCAAAAGTAACTACTTATTCTTTCTTTTATTCAATATGTTTTTTTAGCATAAAAATATCTATATTTATTATTTTTATTAATAAATAATAACTGATAACTTCGTAACGTTTACTTGAGCCATAAATCAACACCTCAAATTCAATTAAGAGCGTGTTTATTGAATGACTGATAATCACCCAGTCGAAAACAACATTATCTATCACCCATTATTACAAGCATAAAGATATGAAGTTCAGCGCCTGGTTATCAGTCATATTATTCTCGATCAGTCTAATAGATATCAATTCTGCATGGGCAGAACGCGCCATACTCAATATCTCTTATGATCCGACACGTGAGCTATATCAGCAATTCAATCGGGCGTTCACTCACCACTGGCAAGAAAAAACAGGCGAGAAAATAACGATTCGGCAATCTCATGGCGGTTCTGGTAAACAAGCACGCACGATTATTGATGGAATTCCAGCCGATGTTGCAACGTTAGCACTCGCCTATGATATCGATGCAATCCATGAACATTCAAGATTAATTCCCGCCGATTGGCAACAACATTTACCGAATAATAGCTCCCCATACACCTCTACCATCGTTTTGTTAGTGCGTGCTGGTAATCCTAAAAAAATACAGGATTGGGATGATTTGATTAAGCCTGACATTGCTGTGATGACAGCTAATCCCAAAACATCGGGAGGAGCTCGCTGGAATTACTTGGCGGCATGGGGATTCGCTATTAAGCAATACGGGGGAGACGAATCAAAAGCACGAGAATTCCTCACTCGCTTATACAAGAATACGCCTGTGCTCGATTCTGGTGCACGTGGCTCAGCTATCAATTTTATCCAGCGTGGCATCGGTGATGTATTAATTTCTTGGGAGAATGAAGCCTTCCTGGCGTTGCAGGAATATGGGCATGATCAATTCGAAATTGTTCTGCCATCTGTCAGCATTCTAACTGAACCGCCTGTTACCACGATTGATAAAAATATCGACAAACATGGCACTCGCGATATTGCTCAAGCCTATTTGGAGTATCTATACAGCAAGCAAGGACAAGAAATCATTGCACGCGCTTTTTATCGCCCCAGTCACTCAGAGATAGCCAAGAAATACGCACATCAATTTCCTGCTATCAATTTGTTCACCGTCAACGAAGTGGCAGGTAATTGGCAACGTGCACAGCGTATTCACTTTAGTGATGGTGGCATATTTGACCAAATTTACATATACCAGTAACTCAATCTACTGAGGAAAATCCTACCTTGAGTCGTTATAAACATCATTCGATTTTGCCTGGCTTTAATCTAGCGCTCGGATTTACGCTGCTTTATTTAAGTTTGATCGTTCTGATTCCACTCTCAGCAGCTTTTATTCACACTGCTCAATTAAGCTGGCTTGAGTTCTGGCAAACCGTGACTGCGCCACGAGTCATGGCATCCTACCGTTTGACATTTGGCGCATCTCTCGCAGCAGCACTGGTCAATGCGTTTTTTGGATTGCTGGTTGCCTGGGTATTGGTCCGTTACACTTTTCCAGGTAAACGCCTGATTGATGCATTAATCGATTTACCCTTTGCCCTTCCCACTTCTGTCGCTGGCATTACTTTGACAGCTATTTATGCTGGTAATGGCTGGCTGGGACAATATCTGGAACCAATAGGTATTAAAGTTGCTTTCACACCAATTGGCGTCTTTGTCGCTTTAACGTTCATTGGCCTGCCATTTGTTGTGCGTACCGTGCAGCCAGTATTAGAAGATATTGAAAAAGAATTGGAGGAAGCTGCTGCCATGCTGGGTGCGACTCGCTGGCAAACTTTCCAACGCATCATTTTTCCGACGATTCTGCCTGCTCTGCTGACAGGTTTCGCATTAGCACTTGCGCGCGCCATTGGGGAATATGGCTCCGTCATTTTTATTGCTGGCAATATTCCTATGGTTTCGGAAATCACGCCTCTGCTGATTATTACCAAATTGGAACAATATGATTACACCGGCGCAACTGCTATTGCTGTTGTCATGCTGGTGATTTCATTCGGATTGCTACTCATTATTAACCTGCTGCAATGGTGGATTCGCCATCGCAAAGCAATCGCATAAAATCATGTCAATTACCCCACCATCTCTTGCCCTCAATACATCACAGCCAATTGCAATAACGCAGGAAGTACCATGGGTGCGCTGGACATTAACTGGCCTAGCTCTTGTATTTTTATCCTTTTTTTTACTACTACCACTAGTGGCCGTTTTCTTTGAAGCACTTAAAAAAGGATGGGCCGTCTATGTGGCAGCCATTACTGATCCGGATGCATTGGCTGCTATACAATTAACAGTGACAGCGGCTGCTATTGCTATCCCGCTGAACCTTCTATTCGGCATTGCCGCAGCCTGGACGATTGCCAAATTTGAATTTCGTGGCAAAAGTATTTTAATCACCTTGATTGATCTACCTTTCTCAGTTTCGCCTGTGATTGCTGGCTTGATCTACATGCTGATATTCGGATTGCAAGGTTGGCTAGGGCCATGGTTAAGAGAACATGATATCGCCATCATTTTCGCAACACCTGGCATCGTGCTGGCCACTGTTTTTGTCACGGTTCCTTTTATCGCACGCGAACTGATTCCACTGATGCAAGCGCAAGGTAGCGAAGAGGAGGAAGCAGCGATTATTCTTGGTGCCAATGGCTGGCAGACTTTATGGCATGTGACCTTGCCCAATATTAAATGGGGATTGCTGTACGGTACCATTCTATGTAATGCAAGAGCTATGGGGGAATTTGGAGCAGTTTCCGTTGTTTCAGGGCACATCCGTGGCCTCACCAATACACTCTCATTGCATGTTGAAATTCTCTACAACGAATACAATTTTGTCGCGGCATTTGCCGTAGCTTCGCTATTAGCATTATTGGCATTAGTCACACTAGCACTCAAGACATTTGTTGAATATAAGACAGCACAACAAACAACCCAGCAAGGAAACTACTTATGAGCATTGAAGTACACAATCTATCCAGACAATTTGGTTCTTTCACTGCTTTGCACAATATTAACTTGCAGATTAATCCGGGTGAATTGCTAGCACTGCTTGGCCCCTCCGGCTCCGGCAAAACGACATTATTGCGAATTATCGCCGGTTTGGAAACAGCGGATTCTGGGCGAGTATTATTCAATCAGCAAGATTCAACTACCAAGCACGTACGTGAGCGCCACGTTGGATTTGTATTTCAACATTACGCACTGTTTCGCCACATGACTATTTTTGAAAACGTGGCATTTGGTTTGCGCGTGCGCCCCAAAAAAGAGCGTCCCAGCAACCAAGAAATCAAACGGCGTGTGACTGAGCTCTTGCAACTGGTACAACTAGATTGGTTGGCTGATCGCTATCCGCATCAACTGTCCGGTGGACAACGTCAGCGAATTGCCTTGGCGCGCGCATTAGCTGTCGAACCAAGCGTGTTATTACTAGATGAACCGTTCGGCGCGCTAGATGCTAAAGTACGCAAAGAATTACGCGCCTGGTTGCGCAAGTTGCATGACGACATGCACATGACCAGTATTTTTGTTACTCATGATCAAGATGAAGCATTGGAGGTCGCTGATCGTATCGTCGTGATGAATCGTGGTCAGATTGAACAAATCGGCACACCTAATGAAGTTTATGAAAAGCCAGCTTCTCCGTTTGTCTACGAATTTCTGGGCCAGGTTAATCTTTTTCATGGTCGTATTCATCATGGGCAAGCATGGATTAGCGACCTAAAAATTGATGTACCTGAGCATGCTACCACTGAAGATCTCGACGCTATTGCTTATGTGCGTCCGCACGATATTGAAGTCAACCGCACGGTGAGTGGTGAACCCGCTCTATCAGCGCGAATAATTCACATTCTTGCAATTGGACCAGCAGTACGTTTGGAACTTGAACATGCAGATAAATTAACGAAAAACACCATTTATGCAGCTATTAGCAAAGAACGTTTTCATGAGTTGCAACTGGTAAAAGGAGAGCAGGTCTTTATTAAACCACGTCATCTAGCCTTGTTTCCTAATCATGGACAAGAACAACTTGCGCATTAATCTATTGACAACAGGTAAAGAAACAACATCCGGTAATTAATTATCTTTATATTCCGGTTTGGAAAGAATATCGTCATTTGATCCAACTGGCCAGGCAGAAAAAGGGAAAGGATGTTGTTCACTATTAAAAGTCAGAAACAAGTTGATCTGATAATCATACTTGGCTAATTGCTGTCCCAGTTTAATTAAATGGGAATTGGTTCCTCCTGCTAATACAGTCGCTATTGATTGAAATACCGCCAATAAAATAATCAGTGATTTCACGCCACTCTGAATAAAAATAAACAGCAGCATAAACAGCGCACGCCCCCAGATTCCAGAGTTTTTTAACCGTTGTTTTATATCATCACGCATAAAATAAAGTGATTAGCCGAATATTAAATATGTCAGCGAGATCTTCCGGTTCTTTTCTTCAGAATTTTAAGTATTTCCTGAATGAAATGAATTGACCAAGTTACACCAAAACCAGTGATATCAGTACTCACTGCACCTAATCCATCCGTATGGCGAGTAGCAGATAAATCCATGTGTAACCAAGGAATATCACTGACAAAATGTCGCAAAAAACAAGCTGCCAAAATATGATCCGCCTCGTTTTCTATAGCGCACTGTTTGATATCCGCAATTTTACTTTCGAGTTCGGTTTCGTAATCACTATCAATTGGGAACACACAAACTCGCTCGCCGCTTGAACGACCAACCGCAACGGCATTTTGTGCCAGATAATCACGATTGGTAAAAACACCGCTATAACGTGTACCCAATGCTGTAATCAAGCTACCTGTTAAAGTCGCATAATCAATAATCAAATCCGGCTTTTCTTTGGTAGCCAGTGTCAATGCATCCGCTAATATCAAGCGACCTTCCGCATCGGTATGGACAATTTCTATTGTCATGCCGTTCAAAGCGGTAATCACATCATTTTGTTTGAAAGCATCTGGGCTGGCATAATTTTGTGTAATCGCTAACCAGCAATCGATATTAATTGGTAAGTCCGCACGCGTGGCGGCCAAAAGCGTTCCCAACGCAACAGCCGAACCATTCATATCTTCATGCATACCATACATAGAGCGTGCTGATTTTACGTTATGTCCGCCGGTATCAAAACAAACCCCCTTTCCCACCAATGCAATGGTTCTGTCAACTTCATTACCTCTTGCCGCTCTTCGCAAATAAATAATGGTTGCATCTTCTGTCAAGCTGCCTTGTGCAACTGCCACGAAGGCACCCGCTCCCATATCACGCAAACGAGATAATTTGTACTCCTGATATTGCCAATTTTCACTGGCTGCCAGTTTTTTTATTTGTTCACGATAAGTCTTAGGTGTCAGTTCGTTAGGAGGAAGGATGGTTAAACCGCGCGCCAGAAAATTCCCTTCAGCCTGTGCTCGTCGCATGGCAAAACCGGCGGGATCAATGACACCATGCAAATAAATTCTTTCGAGAGATCTGTCTTCAATTTTGTGCTGCTTGCGTACCGGCAAAATAGCGCCGTTAATCCAAGCAATGTAAACAGCCAGTTCTGCAAAATGCAGTTTTTGTGCTTCATCACCGTAAACCGCAAGATGGATTTCTGTCGGACATTCACTCAACAAGGATTGCATTGCCTTACGAAGATGAGATTGTTGGTCAAATACCGATTTGCTGGTATCTAGCATAATCCAAGTATAAAGTGCGCCGTTCTGCAAATTGACCGACAAAGGAACTTCCATTAACTTATAGGGAGAATTTCCCTGTCGTTGTAGCAAACTGCTGAGTGTTTGTTCAGCAGGTAATGAATATTTGCCAGGTATTTTGTCTGTCTTCGGAAAAATAATCAGTAAATGAGAAGGCTGAATTGATTCATCAAAAATATTATCGTTTTGAGTAAGAGTTGCAAGCATTGTTTTTTAGAGAACTGGCTTCAAACAAAGCCAGCTGTGCTATTGATCAAAATGGTGCTCCATTATATCTGCTTGATTTATACTTTCAGGATTATTCATGCATACCTATCTTGATTTAATGCGCCATGTGTTGCAGCACGGTCACAAAAAGGCCGACCGTACTGGTACTGGTACACTTTCCGTTTTCGGTTACCAGATGCGTTTTAATTTGCAGCAAGGATTCCCACTAGTCACCACAAAAAAATGTCATATCAGATCAATTATTCATGAGCTGTTGTGGTTTCTGCGTGGCGATACCAATATTCGTTATCTCAAAGAAAACGGTGTGACCATTTGGAATGAATGGGCGGACGAACAAGGAGATTTAGGGCCTATTTACGGACATCAGTGGCGTGCCTGGAAAAACGCAGAGAATCAGGTTTTTGATCAGATCACCCAAGTTATTCAACAAATAAAAACCACACCAGATTCCCGCCGTATGCTGGTATCGGCCTGGAATGTGGGCGAGCTCAATAAAATGGCGCTTGCTCCCTGCCATACACTTTTTCAGTTTTATGTCATCGATAACAAACTTTCTTGCCAGTTGTATCAACGCAGTGCTGATATTTTCCTGGGGGTACCGTTTAATATTGCCTCTTATTCATTGCTAACGTTGATGGTTGCGCAATGCTGCGATTTGGTGCCTGGTGAATTTGTGCATACCTTTGGCGATGCGCACTTATACTCAAACCACCTGGAACAAGCTCGTTTGCAACTAACACGCCAACCCAAACCCCTACCCACTATGGAGTTAAATACGCGTATCAAAGATATTTTTGCGTTCCAATACGAAGACTTTACCTTGCATAATTATGATCCTCATCCGCCCATTAAAGCACCTGTTGCCGTATGACACATTCTTCTAATACTACCGCCCCCCCCCAATTTGTTATTTTAGCTGCCATGGCGACAAACCGTACCATCGGGCTTAATAATGCATTGCCCTGGCATTTACCGGAAGATCTGAAACACTTTAAACAGCTCACTATTGGTCATGTTGTGGTGATGGGGCGTCATACTTTCGACTCCATCGGCAGGCCATTACCCAACCGTACCAACGTGGTGCTGTCTCGACAACATAACCTGAGTATTCCTGGCGTGTTTACAGCTAGCTCCATTCAAGAAGTACAAGAACGTTTTGCGACAGAAGACAGGCCGATCTTCATCATCGGTGGTGCTAATCTCTATCAGCAAACGCTGCCACTGTGCCAACGCTTGTACTTGACTGAGATTCAACAGGATTTTGCAGGGGATACTTTTTTCCCAGAATACAATCATGACGATTGGCAGGAGATTTCACGTGAGATTCATCATCAATCCGGCGAAAATGCTCTGGAATACCACTTTGTTGTGCTGGATCGCAAACTATCCTGAATCTTCCAACAAACAACTATTTTATCCTATTTACTACTAATGAGAGATCAGTGACTCTGCTGCGATGCGCTCACGCCATTGCTTTATCCAGCCCCCCAACTGTTCGGCTGGCATGGGCGCAGCGATAAAATTTCCCTGAGCCAGATCACAACCTGTTTGCCGCAGTAATTCCCAATCAGCACGATTCTCTACACCCTCAGCAACCACTTGCATATTTAACTGTTTGGCCAATGCAAGACTGGCATCGTAAATTGCCCGCAAAGTCTGATCTTCATAAGCTCGGTGCACAAATCCTTGATCAATCTTAAGTTCATCAAACGGAATATCGCGCAACTGGGCTAATGACGAATGGCCTGTACCAAAATCATCAATAGACAAATGAAAACGTTTCAGACGTAAGCGAGTTAATATTTCCAGCGAAACACGCATATCCCCCATTAACTGACTCTCAGTAATTTCCAGCACAATACTGCTCGCTGGTACATTGGCTTGGGCAGCCAGATCAACTACCATATCCTGAAAACCAAGTGAGGTCAGATTATCCATAGAGACATTGACGGCCACTTTTAAATCACAGCCCAATTTTTGCCATATTTTCGTCTGCTCTAATGCCTGTACAAGTACTGTCCGAGTGAGTTGATCAATCAAACCACATTTTTCAGCCGCCGTAATAAACTGGCTGGGGTAAATTACCCCATCAACCGGATGATGCCAACGCACCAAGGTCTCAACACCCGCAATTTTCCCATCCGTTACTCGCACCTTAGGCTGATAATAATTGACCAATTCCTGAGCATGAATTGCTTTCTGAATAGCTATTGCATGGTAGGTTTTATCAAGTTTTTCTGGCGTGCTTCTTTGCGATGACTGTGCAACAAATTTCATTAACATCGTACGCAAAGTATCAAGCTGAACCGGTTTATTCAAATAACCAAAAATAGGAATTTTGTGAGCCTGCACTAGCTTTTCCGTCGTTTTAAGTATTCGCTCACCTTCCCCACTCACAAGAATCAAACTACCGGTGTAATTTCGCTCCACGAGATGGCGTACAAATTCAATACCATCCATGCCCGGCATATTAAGATCCAACAAAATCAAATCAGGTTGCGTGGCTGGTTTATCCAGCAATTCAAGTGCATCTACACCATGTTCATAACATTCAACCGCTAAAAATCCCAGCTTGTGCAACATATGAGAAAGCAGTTTTAATATAAATGGATCATCATCCAGAATCAGGATTTTGGTTGAAAACTGTTCAGTCATAAAATTTTATATTGTTGTCTTACACACTACACCATTGAACGGTTATAGATTCCCTGAAAACCATCTATCTGAATTTACATACCCATAATAACGACATTTACAACAAAGTTATTATTACTATAAAGTTACACTATCAGCAGGGTTATTAATTTAAGGATACTTTTATGCGCTTCAGTCTATATGCAATTTTCATGCTGTTATCAGCAACATTACTCGCTACGGCATGTCGCCCCCCTGACCCAACTATTCCTGAAAGTGCCCGAGAACACTATGAGAAAGTCTTGGCTGGAGAAGAAATAGAATGTGAACATGGCATCAGTCCAAATGGCACGTGTCTCGAAGAAGGAGACACGGGTGTCCCATTAGGAGAGGCTGGCTGCCATCCTTTTTGCAATATCAAGAAAAACGAATAACACCCTATCCACTATCTCACAAGAAAGATAAGCTAATTTTAAAGTTAACCCTGCTGCAAAATCAAAATCAATCTTGCCTGTTCGTCTTTCCGTTTTTACGTGCAATATTGCCAGGTAGAAATATCAGATAAATTACCGTTCTAATTTGATATTTCTATCCTGTATTGGTCATCCACTTTTTCCTCATATAACACATGGAGAGTTCCCAGAAAAACACCGATGGCACAGTGATTCAAGATAACAATCAACACATATAGGCGATTTCTCAGAATTTTTTTGAATCACACAAAGTAGTCACCCTCTCATCCGATTCGCAAACAAAGCGTTATCCTGACAATACAAGACAATAGTGGTATAAACACATTTGCAATGAATAACAAATAAACAATTATTTGTCCCATCAGATATTCATGCCTCTGCCAAAATAATAACTCACAAAAACAATAAATGACTCTCGGTAATTTCAAACAACAATACTTGGTTCGTTTCTGGTCACCTGTTCCCGCTGTTATCCTGGCCGGTATTCTGTCTGCATTCTATTTTGGTATTACCGGTACTTTCTGGGCTGTTACAGGCGAATTTACTCGTTGGGGTGGGCATATCCTGCAATGGTTCGGGGTAGACGTGTCTCGTTGGGGTTACTTTCAAGTCATTGGTTTGCAAGGCTCACCCTTGACACGCATAGATGGCATCATGATTCTTGGCATGTTTACTGGGTGCTTCTCAGCAGCGCTGTGGGCCAATAATGTTAAGTTACGTCTACCTAAACATCGTATCCGAGTATTCCAAGCAATTGTTGGTGGCATCATTGCAGGATTCGGTGCCCGTTTAGCCATGGGCTGTAATCTAGCAGCATTTTTTACCGGTATCCCACAATTTTCTCTGCATGCCTGGTTCTTTGCCATAGCAACTGCAGTCGGCACACTGGCTGGCGCTAAAGTGAGTCTATTACCCATCTTCCGCATCCCGGTGCAGCTTAAGAAAGTATCAGATACATTACCACTTGACCAGCATGCATCGCGAGCACCACGTTATTTCCGTATAGGTACTCTACTATTTATCACTTTTGTAATGTGGGCGATTGCTAAAGCGTTGGATGAACCCAAATTAGGTTACGCTGCCCTGTTCGGTTTGGCATTTGGGCTTATTATTGAGCGTGCCCAGGTTTGTTTTACTTCTGCATTCCGTGATTTATGGATTACTGGCCGTACGCAAATGGCCAAAGCAATTATTGCGGGCATGGCCGTCGGCACTATCGGCATTTATAGCTATGTGCAACTGGGAATGGATCCCAAAATATTCTGGGCCGGGCCTAATGCCGTTATAGGAGGATTATTATTTGGTTTTGGTATTGTACTTGCAGGAGGGTGCGAAACCGGTTGGATGTACCGCGCCGTTGAAGGGCAAGTGCACTTTTGGCTGGTAGGTGTGGGTAATATTATTGGGTCCACTTTGTTGGCGCTGATGTGGGACGATTTGGCACCTGTACTTGTGTTGAATTTTGACAAGGTTAATCTGCTGAGCACATTCGGACCACAAGGAGGATTATTGATCACCTACGGTATGCTGGGCATGCTGCTGGCCGCGGTAATATATTGGGAAAGGCGCTTCTTTAACCGAAAAAATCACCAGAAGTTACAAACAATTTAACGCCAACTACCTGTATGAAAACAACGACTATTACTCCAGATTTTCGCCTCGATATGATTGGAGAACCTTGTCCTTATCCCGCTGTAGCTACGCTAGAAGCGATGCCCCAGTTACAACCAGGGCAGGTGCTTGAGGTGATTTCTGATTGTCCACAATCAATCAATAGTATTCCAATTGATGCTAAAAATCACGGATACGAAGTGCTGGAAATTCAGCAAAATGGCCCAACGATTCGCTATTTGATTCGCCGCTGAATTTACGCAAAGGGATGATGAAACATAATTGTTTCGGTTCGATCTGGGCCGGTTGAAACCATGGCAATCGGTGCCTGGCAAAGCTCTGCCATACGATTAAGATAACTTTGAGCAGCCTGCGGCAACCGATCAAATTCCTTGATACCTGCTGTTGCTTCCTGCCAGCCAGGCCATTCTTCATAAACAGGTTCGATATCAGTCAAATCATCTGCGCCAAATGGCAGTACATCACATGATTTATCCGAGTGTTTAAATTTATAGCCAGTACAAATCTTCAGTTTTTCCAAGTCATCCAGTACATCGAGTTTAGTAATACATAATCCTGATACGCCATTAATTTGGATCGAACGCCTGACTGCAACCGCATCAAACCAGCCGCAACGACGAGGACGCCCAGTGGTAGAGCCGAATTCATGACCTTTTTGCGCCAAATATTCACCTGTCTTATTGGCCAATTCCGTCGGGAAAGGGCCTGATCCTACACGTGTCGTGTAGGCTTTAGTAATACCTAAAACATAATTCAGCAACTGCGGCCCAACACCGCTGCCGGTTGAAGCAGCCCCAGCTACGCAATTACTGGAAGTGACAAAAGGATAAGTGCCATGATCAATATCTAACAAAGCACCTTGCGCACCCTCGAATAATAAATTGTTACCAGCTTGATTTGCTTTAAACAGCAATTGAGGAATATCTGCAACCATCGGCTGAATTTTTTCAGCTTGCTTTAAATATTTCTCCAGAATTTCACTGTAATCAATTGTTGTAGTGTGATAGTAATTTTTTAATAAAAAATTATGATAATCGAGAATTTCTTTCAGCTTATTTGCAAACCGTTCCGGATGAAATAAATCTTGCAAGCGGATAGCACGCCGAGCAATCTTATCTTCATAAGCAGGCCCGATTCCCCTGCCTGTTGTACCAATTTTATCTATGCCTTTTGCTCGTTCGCGTGCCCCATCTATTGCAATATGATAAGGCAAAATTAGTGGACAAGCTTCGCTAATACGCAATCGATTTGTTACGTCAACACCTGCTTGTTCCAACATGTCAATTTCATCTAATAATGCAGTGGGAGACAGCACAACACCGTTACCGATATAGCAAATAACATGTTCACGCAGTATTCCTGAAGGAGTAAGGTGTAATATCGTTTTCTTGCCATTAACCACCAATGTATGGCCAGCATTATGTCCACCCTGAAATCGCACTACACCTGCGGCCTGATCAGTGAGCCAATCGACAATTTTACCTTTGCCCTCATCTCCCCATTGCGTTCCAACAACTACAACGTTCTTGGCCATATGCTCCATGATTATTCAGATCAGAAATAATTTCCAAAATAAAGCACCACGCTATACAGCGTGATGCTTGTCATATTTTATTTGTAACAGTTGCTTCTCTACAAAAAATCTCTACGCGGGTATTGGCTAATTATCCACATTCAGAAAGCTGGCAAACTTCCCACTTACCATTTTGCAATACCAGTTTTCTGTCGCACCCAACGATTTCTTCGCTATTACCTCCAGGAAGTTCAGCTACGACTATTTGTCCCGCATCACGCAACTGCTTAATGGTTGCAGCCAATTCTTGATCTTGTGGTTTCCACGGCGCCAAGATACCTTGAGGATAATCATTAATTTCCGTCAGGCGCGATAATAGTTTCAAATCCAAGCTAAAACCAGTTGCTGGCCTAGCTCTACCAAATGATTTGCCAATCTCATCGTAACGCCCCCCCAATGCAATAGCAACTGGGCTTTTTCGGGTATAGGCAGCAAATACCATTCCAGTGTGATAGTGATAACCTCTCAAATCAGCCAAATCAAAAGTTACCTTATCTACATAAGGTTGCAATACTTTTGCCACATACTCTAGTTGATCAAGTGCGTTCTTAATCTCTGGAAAATCTGGCAAGTGCTGGCGCGCATAAGTAAGAATGGCTTGATCCCCATACAGTTCTGGCAGCAATAATAACGCCTCTCGAGTGGTTTTATCCAAACACTCATCCAAACCTGTACACGCCAACTCTTTAAGGGAGCTGGTATCTTTAGCTGATAATGCCGTATATAGCTCTCGTTCAAATTCGGCTCGAATACCTGCACGGCGAATCAGACTACGGAATACTCTAATATGACCCAAATCGAGATGAATGGATTGAATTCCAGAAACAGCCAAGCACTCCAATAACAAACGCTGGATTTCAAGATCACTTTCTACTTCTGAGTGACCATATAATTCAGCGCCTATCTGAAAAGGCTCTCGTGTCCGCGTGATTTCATCGGGTACCGTGTGTACTACGCTACTGGCATAACAAAGTCGCGTCACGCCGTTAGTATTTAATAAATGGGCATCAATGCGAGCAGCTTGTGGAGTCATATCAGCACGTAATCCCATCATTCGGCCACTTAGCTGATCAACGACTTTAAACATCCGTAGATTCATGCCGCTACCACTACCAGCCAATAGCGATTCGACATATTCCAGCAAAGGAGGCATGACCAACTGATAGCCATGCACAAACAGCATATCCATGATAAGACGGCGAATCTTCTCAATGCGATACGCATCGCGAGGCAGAGCATCTTCAATATATTCTGGCAGTAGCCAATTACGCATTTTTAATATTTGCCAGAATTAATGAAAGCTGGGTGGCTAATAGAAATAATTAAAATCATCAGGAGAGATTACTCAGCTAACCAGATAAAGAATAAAAAGGCCAATTAGCATTGTGCTGAGCCCCATAAATCTTATCTGTCCGTCATTTAACTGCAATAGTTTCTGGAAAGCTTCACGCCAAGCTCCTGGAGAAGAAAAAGGAAGGACACCTTCCAGAATCAACATTAATGCAATTGCATTCAGAAAGGTATCCCACATATCAAATTCCAGGTATTAATCAAAAATTACTTTTTATTAACAACAATATAATTTCCTATGGCAATAATAGAGTATCCAATTTCATTGTTGCACTTCGATTCAAAAACTACAGAATCGTTACATTGTTATTTTTCCTGATCCAACGATGAGCTTTTCATATATTTAAAAAATTCTGAATTAGGCTCTACGACGAGAATATCTTTCTCGCTCTTGAAGGATTTTTTATATGCGTCCAGACTTCGGTAGAATTCATAGAATTTCTCATCTTTCTGGAAAGCTTCAGCATAAATTGCAGTTGCTCGTGCATCTCCCTCCCCCATCACCTTCTGGGCATCACGATACGCTTCTGCCAAAATAACTTCATGCTGACGATCTGCATCCGCTCGAATTTTCTCGGCTTCAGCCGCACCCGTTGAGCGCAATTCATTGGCAACTCGCTTACGTTCTGCCTCCATTCTACGATAGACAGACTCACTCACTTCCTGTGGAAGGTCAACACGCTTGAGACGCACATCAATCACCCTTACACCGATCTTTTCAGCATCTCTATTGGCTTTTTGACGCATGATTTTCATGATCTCGTCACGCTCACCGGAAACCACATCGTGTACGGTACGATTACCAAATTCATCCCGAATACTGGAATTAATCGTCTGGGCAAGCCGCACCTGCGCTAATGTTTCATCACCTTGCACACTAACGTAGTATTGTTTGACGTCAATAATTCGCCATTTCACAAACAGATCCACCAAAACGTTTTTCTTCTCGGAAGTAATAAAACGCTCCGGCTCTTCGGAGTCCATTGTCAAAATACGGGAATCAAAGAAACGTACATTCTGGATAAAAGGTATTTTTAAATACAGACCAGGTTCTGTTTTGACACCAACCACTTCTCCCAGTTGAAATACCAATGCCTGTTCACGCTGATCTACAATAAAAATAGCAGAACTGCCGACAATTCCTATAACCAGCAAAAGACCAGTCAACACAGATGAAATCGATTTCATTATCTTACCTCCCGTTCACGGCTACGGAGCGAATCACGCGAACGTGAACCAATGTCTGAGGAAAAACTGCGTGTCTCATTTTGCTGATTTGCTGTTCCACTTGATGATCGAGTGATTCCTGATCCAGGATCAGACTGAATCAACTTATCTAATGGCAAGTAAAGCAAGTTACCTCCTCCTTTTTCTTGATCAATCAGGATTTTGCTCGTATTAGATAGCACTTGTTGCACCGTATCGATATACATACGATCACGAGTCACCCGAGGAGCTTTGGCATACTCCACCAGAACTTGCTCAAATCGACTTGCATCACCTTCAGCTGATGCAATTACCTTTTGCCGATAACCACTGGCTTCTTCCAATAACCGTGCAGCCACCCCCTGTGCTCTTGGGATGACATCATTGGCATAAGCCTCTCCCTCATTAACCTGACGTTCCCGATCCTGATTTGCCTTAACAGCATCATCAAAAGCGGCCTGCACTTGTTCGGGTGGCTGGGCGTTCTGCATAGTTACCCTATTGATGGCAATGCCAGTTCGATAATAATCAAGAATATCCTGCATGAGCTGGGTCGTTTTAGCGGCAACTTCTTCACGTCCTTCATACAATACAAAGTCCATTTTGCTATTACCAATCACTTCACGAATCGCCGTCTCAGCCACCTGCAAAACGGTATCCTCTGGATTACGATTGGTAAACAAAAAATTGTCGGGACTATTTAAGATATATTGCACTGCAAACTGGATATCAACGATATTTTCATCGTCAGTTAGAATCAGCGATTCTTTTAATACTTTGCTACGTACATTATTGCGATAGCCAATTTCCACAGTACGCACTTTACCGATGTTGACATCTTCAACTGATTCGATTGGGGAAGGAATATGCCAACGTAATCCCGGCAATGTCGTCTCCGTATGTTTACCAAAACGTAATACTACACCTCGATGTCCTTCATCGACGATATAGAAACCACTTCCTATCCACGCAATCAACAGTAGAAATATGATGACCACAATTCCCTTGGCACTTGGTCCTTCTGGATTCCCCCCATCAGAACCACCATCACCACCCCCTCCTTTTTGGCCAAAGAATTTACTTATTTTCTGGTTAAAATCACGGAGTACTTCTTCAAGATCAGGAGGGCCAGAGTTGCCTCTCCTTTTTCCCCACTGTGGATCATTCAAGCCCATGTAATTTAGTCCTCTTCATTATTTATAACAGTAGAACGGATACTGTCGTTCATATTTACAGACGTTACCGCATGCTGACCCAGTTTGTTTTTATTATGATCAAATGCTTCCATCAGCGCCCTATAAAGATAATCGAGACCTATACCTGTCCTTGCACTGAGACGAATCTTGATAATTTTACCATACTCATCACGGATGTAACTTGCTGATCTCTCTTCTTCTATTCGATCAATTTTATTTAAAATCAAGATTTGCGTGATGCTGTCAGCTCCTATTTCTTTTAACAACTTATTGACTTCATTAATCTGTTCTTCTCGATTAGGGCTAGATGCATCAACAACATGCAAAAGTAAATCAGCATAGACAGTTTCTTCCAATGTGGCACGAAACGAGGCAACCAGCGTATGCGGTAAATCGCGAATAAATCCAACCGTGTCGGATATCACGATCAAGCCGCGTTCTGGTAAAAAAAGCCTTCTGGTGGTGGTATCTAAGGTAGCAAATAACTTGTTGGCAACATACGTATCTGAGCGCACAAGTCGATTAAACAAGGTTGATTTACCTGCGTTGGTATAGCCAACTATTGCAACTGACATCATTTCAGAACGTTTTCTGGCGCGCCTTTGTACATTCCGTTGTCGTCCCAGTTTAGCTAATTTTTCTTTAAGAAGTTCGACACGCTTTGCCAGTAAACGCCGATCCGTTTCCAACTGAGTTTCTCCTGGACCTCGCAAGCCAATCCCTCCCTTTTGGCGTTCCAGATGCGTCCATCCTCTGACTAAGCGGGTAGCGAGATACTCCAGCTGTGCTAATTCAACCTGTAACTTACCCTCATGACTTTTAGCTCTTTGTGCAAAAATATCCAGAATAAGGCTAGTACGATCAATAACACGACAATCCAGTTTTAAAGAAAGATTTCGTTGTTGTATGGGAGATAGCTCATGATTGAATATTACTGTTGTTGCCTGGGTTTGTACTAGAAGTTGACGAACCTCCTCTAATTTACCTTTGCCAATAAAAGTGGCCGGATCAGGTTGTCTGCGCGTGCCTTCAACGATAGTTGCTACAGATAGCCGGTCACTCAGTGCCAGTTCTTTTAATTCAGCCAGACTCTCCTTATCTTTTTTACCAAAATTAATCCCAACTAGTATGACGATATTATCTGTTGTCGTTACAATATCATGATTCATCTTGTTCTGATGATGCTCCAGCTGGTATTGGTAGTGAAATCGTCTTACCCGGTACGATAGTAGAAATAGCGTGTTTGTAAACCATCTGCGTCACAGAGTTTTTTAACAAAACCACATATTGATCAAAGGAATCAATGTGGCCCTGTAATTTAATACCATTGACTAGATAGATGGAAACAGGTACGCGCTCCTTACGTAGAATATTTAAAAATGGATCTTGCAATAATTGCCCTTTAGCGCCCATTGTTTACCCTCCTTGATTAAATTTTTAGTTATATTTGAATAAAGTAAATACCCTTCATGGGCAGCAGGTTGATTCAGATAATATTTCTCAAGATACTCAGACACATTTCTATAAGTAGTTAGGATAATAAGGAATGTATTTTATGCCAATAAAATATTATAAAACATATAGAATCGTAATCTTAACACGCGCATTAACAGCTTTTATGTAATTTTGTGAATTAAATACATTCGCATTTAGTGCTTGTCTAATTTCTTACTGAAAGTACATCACGGCACTAAAATTAAACTCAACATCGCGTGCTTCGAGTACTTTCTGCTTCCTTGTTCGATATTATCCGCACTACTTTTTTTGTTTGAAACCTTGGACAGATTCTTATAAATATGGTTTACCACTGAAAAGACAACAAAAACGTATTGTTTACTTCATAAACCTCAGCTTAAAATTACTAGCACCGCATAGATACTTTACTTGTCAGCCTCACCATAATATTTTTCCCCAATTCGAATACGCCCCCTACCTTTTTTTGCTCGCCAGTTATTAGTATCACGCAGAGAAAAAGCACAGCCACAATATTCCTGCATATAAAACTTCTCCCGTTTACTAATTTCCAGCATCCGTGCACTTCCGCCTTTTTTACGCCAGTTATAAGTCCAATAAGTAATCCCTGGATATTTTGCAGCTGCTCTCACACCACTACCATTGATCTGCTCCATATTTTTCCAGCGAGAAATACCCAATGAGCTGGTAATGACATTAAATCCGTTTTCATAGGCATACAGCGCTGTGCGTTCAAAGCGCATATCAAAACACATGGTGCAGCGAATTCCCCGTTCCGGCTCCATTTCCATACCTTTGGCTCGCTTAAACCATTCATCTCGATCATAGTCTGCATCAATAAAAGGAATATTATATTTTTCTGCAAAACGAATGTTTTCATCTTTGCGCAGCTCATATTCTCTACGCGGATGGATATTCGGATTATAAAAAAAGATGGAAAAATCAATTGCGGAAGCCAAAATAGCTTCCATCACCTCACCTGAACAAGGTGCGCAACAAGAATGTAATAATAATTTTTCACCATTCTCCGGTAACTCCAATTTTTCACGTTCCATTTCAATCTACCTGTACGTTGTGACTCAACTACTGCATTATAGACTTCTTACAATTGACAAAAAACCAAATCACCCACAAAACCCAGTTATAAATAGGATGCGTTACAATCATTGGAATATGACAATAGAAAATCAATCTTCACCATGTTCACTTCTTTAAGACTGATCAACTTTAAAGCTTGGGAAGATACCGGTACGATTGCACTGAAACCGGTAACCGTACTGCTGGGGACCAATTCATCTGGAAAATCCTCACTCATTCAAAGTCTGTTACTACTGAAACAAACCGCACAATCCCCAGATCGATCCACTCATTTGAACCTGGGTGGTGATGAAATCAGCGATTTGTTTAATTTTGGCAGCTTTGACGATGTGCTGAAGCGAGGCACACGCTCTCCTCGCGAATTCTCAATCCGTTTTGCCTTTGAGACACATGCATCCTCTCAGGTAAACGCAGGTCAATTTTCCTGCAGCTATCGGCAAGCAGCAACAGGCGCCACCGTCATTCAGGAATTAGCATTATCCACTGGAGAACACCGTTTTCGAGCAGTACGCAAAGAAAAGGAAAACTACGCCATTTTCGCTGATAATAGACGGCCATGCGCCAAGGATAACCATCTTGCACCAGAACGCTCTATTGCATTTCCAGCCGCAGCAATCGTCGCACTAGGCAACAAAGGCACGCTTGTCGAAGATCTAAGCCTTACGCTTCGTCGCGAGCTGGAAAATATTTGCTACCTGGGCCCATTCCGTCGCAAACCAGAACGTGATTATGTCTGGAATAAAACCGTGCCTGGTCAGATTGAAAGTGATGGTCACCGCACGATTGATGTACTGTTAGCAGGCGCACTGAATAAAGACAGCAAGCACAATGAAATTCTGCAGGGTATTTCTCACTGGCTGGCACGAATGAGAGTTGCAGATAAACTCACTATCAAACAGCTGGGACGCTCCTCTCACTACGAAATTATGGTGCATAAAGATGGCGTTGCTGCCAACTTGCGCGATGTCGGTATTGGTATCCCTTTGATTCTGCCCGTACTGGTCGCAGGTTATTTTGCCCCGCCTGGTAGCACTGTTATCCTGGAAGAACCCGAGATTCATCTTCATCCACTGGCTCAGTCAGTACTGGCAGAATTTTTTGTCACGCTCAGTCGATCACGCCACGTTCAGTTTATTGTGGAAACCCATTCTGAACACCTGTTCCGCCGCATGCAAACACTTATTGCACGAAGGGAAACAACAGTAGAACAAATTGCTATGCTGTTTGTAGAGCGAGTAGCAGACAACGCAATACTGCGTAAACTGAAAGTGGATGAATTTGGCCGAGTCAGTAATTGGCCACAATATTTCTTTGGTGATGCACTGGGAGAAACTCGCGAACAAGCCCGTCTGATGCTTGCTCGTCAACAGAAATAAGCTAATTGAAACCGCGTTACGTGATCGACACCAATGTATTGATCCTAGCTAGCGCCACCAACCCTACAGCACCAAAGGATATTGATACCACACCGAAAGATCCTGCTCTACAGTTGCAAGTATGGCAATGGCTGGTCGAATTCGAAAGCAATACAGCAAGACTGGTACTGGATTCTGCTGGCAAAATCCAGGAAGAAGACGATCGCAAACTTGGTTTCAACGATTACGGAATCCAGGTTGTCATTCACAAATGGAGTACTCTGGCTGTAGATATTGTGGAGATCCAATATGATGCCGATGGCCACGCTATCTTGCAACCACCACTAAAATCTATCGTGCACGACCGGGCGGATCGAAAAATGGTAGCCGCCGCTCTGGCAGCCACGCAACAGCATGGAGAAAGCACTATCGCCTTTGCCTCTGATACAGATTGGCACGGCTGGGAACAAGTACTGATACACGCCGGTCTGTCACTGGAGCCCATTATCGAAGAATGGTCACGCGCGAAATATACGGAAAAAATAAAAAAATAATTGAAGTATTCAAAAGGAAATCTTGAGCTTGCCCAACTGAATCTATTTTCTCCTTTTCCAAAATATTTGTATTTACTGTAAATCACCATGTCTGAATTCTTTCGTTTCCCCAACATGCCTCATCTGCTCTGGTTGGGGCAAGGCCAACCCAGGGATGACAAGATTTTATCCAATCAGGAAATCGCTACGCTCCTGCAAGATGAAGTGCTGATCGAGGAAAAACTGGACGGCTCCAATCTGGGTATTTCCCTGGACAACCAAAATGAGCTGCGCGCGCAAAACCGGGGCCAATACCTGCCACAACCTTTCTCCGGCCAGTTTTCCCGCCTGAACAGCTGGCTAGGACAACATGGGGAAATCCTCAAACAAACTCTGACGCCAGAGCTCATTCTGTTTGGGGAATGGTGCGCAGCGAGACATTCTCTTGACTATAACCAGCTGCCCGACTGGTTTTTACTGTTTGATGTATATGACCGCAAAGCCGGCAAATTCTGGAGCGTCGAACGACGCAATGCGCTGGCACAAGCGCTGAATTTTACTACCGTACCTCTGCTGAAACGCACCCAGATCACACGCAATCAGCTTGTTCAGTTGCTAGATAATACACAAAGCCATTACCGCGATGGCAAGCTTGAAGGGATTGTCATTCGCAGTGATTCTCCTCTTTGGTGTGAGAACCGAGCCAAGCTGGCCAATCGTGAATTCGTTCAGGCGATTGAAGATCACTGGCGCAGTCGGACAATTGAATGGAATATGGTCAAGTCTTGAACTGTAAAATGCGAAACATAAATAGCCATCCTAATTTAGGGTAGCATCAGAAAATTTGTGCGCGCCCTATGTCTGATCTAAAAGATCCCAGAGTATTATTTGCCGCTGAGCGCACTTTGCTTGCCTGGAATCGTACCAGCCTGTCACTGATTGCATTTGGTTTTGTAGTAGAACGCTCAGGAAAGCTTACTTTTGCTATTTCTCCAGAAATTATCAGCCCGGATCAGATGGCTGGGATGTTATGGCTTGGTCTGGCCTTCATCATACTGGGTGCAATCGCCTCTATCTTTTCTGCTCGCCAATATGCGATTGTCTTGCAAACGCTTACACCCCATGAATTCCCGCCAGGTTATGCTGCAAAATGGGGGTTGTTGATCAACCTGACGGTTGCCGTACTAGGCTTGATACTGGCGCTGGCACTCTGGCTATGGCGCTTGCACTGAACAGCACCACAGCCCGCCAGGCAAACCACATATCCTGAGTTTATCCCACCTCATCCATGGAAATTCCCAATGCTGCAGCAACTCCCTCCGCGTAGGCTTTGTCAGCATTCAGGCAATGGGCAATATGCCTGAGCTGAACTTCACGAGGAGCTTCAGCGATAGAACGCGCTGTATTATCGAATAACACTTGCTGTTGTGCCGGGCTCATCAACCGGAACAGATTACCCGGTTGTGTGTAGTAATCCTCATCTTCGCGACGGTTCCAGTGAGCAGCCGCTCCCTCCAACGTCAGGGGAGGTTCCGCATAACCGGGTTGCTGCTGCCATTCATGATAGCTGTTCGGCTCATACCCCAGTGTGCTGCCATGATTACCATCAACACGCATGGCACCATCACGGTGGTAATGATGAAATGGGCAGCGAGGCGCATTAACCGGAATCTGCGAGTGATTGACTCCCAAACGATAGCGCTGCGCATCGCCATAAGAAAACAAGCGACCCTGTAACATTTTATCTGGTGAGAAACTGATACCTGGTATGACATTTGCCGGATTGAATGCAGCTTGCTCAACCTCAGCAAAATAATTTTCCGGGTTACAATTTAATTCCATCACCCCCACTTCGATCAGCGGATAATCTTTATGCGGCCAGATTTTGGACAGATCAAACGGATTATAGGAGAGCTTGGCCACATCACTTTCCGGCATAATCTGAACAAATAATGTCCAGCGTGGAAACTCACCGCGCTCAATACTTTCGTACAAATCACGCTGATGACTTTCTCGATCCTTGCCGATCAGCGCTTCTGCTTCGGCATCGGTCAGATTTTTGATTCCCTGCTGTGTTCTAAAATGAAATTTCACCCAATGCCGTTCCTGCTGCGCATTGATAAAACTAAAAGTATGGCTACCGAAACCATGCATATGCCGATACGATGCTGGAATACCCCGATCACTCATGACAATCGTAATCTGGTGCAGAGCTTCCGGCAGCAATGTCCAAAAATCCCAGTTATTGCGTGCACTGCGCAGATTGGTGCGGGGATCCCGTTTTACAGCATGATTCAGATCCGGAAATTTCAGTGGATCACGCAGAAAAAATACCGGTGTGTTATTTCCCACCAGATCCCAATTACCTTCTTCTGTATAGAATTTGATGGCAAAGCCACGGATATCCCGCTCGGCATCTGCTGCTCCCCGCTCCCCTGCCACGGTGGAAAAGCGAACGAACAATTCTGTTTTTTTACCAATTTCCGAGAAGATTTTTGCCTGCGTGTAACGAGTAATATCATGTGTCACGGTAAAGGTACCATATGCACCAGAACCCTTGGCGTGCATTCTGCGCTCAGGAATCACCTCGCGATCAAAGTGCGCCAGTTTCTCCAAAAACCAGATATCTTGCAGCAGCATTGGGCCACGCTCTCCAGCTGTCATGACATTCTGGTTATCCGGAACGGGAGCACCCGCGCTGGTTGTCAGTTTTTTGTTGCTATCGTCCATTTTTTCTCCTTGCTGAGGTTGTCTATCAGACTACTTTCTTCCACTACTTGCTGCAGATTTACTGACTATTCGACGAAATCTTCTTATCGCAAGAAATACGCTGGTGACGATAATAGGGATTGCAATACCTGTCGCCAATTCGATATTAATATCCAATCCAGCTGCCTTGACCGCTTTTAGGCCATAACCTGTAATACCAAGCAGATAATAGCTCAGCACAACTACTGATAATCCTTCCACTGTTTCCTGTAAGCGCAATTGCAGATGGGCACGGGTATCCATGGATTTAAGCAAATCACGAATTTGCGATTCCATTGAAATATCTACTCGGGTACGCAGCATGGAAGTTGCGCGCTCCACTTGCAGTGATAGCGTATCAAGTTTGGAACGCACTAGATCAAAGGTGCTCATGGTCGAAGCAACCCGTTGTTTCCTGAATTTGTACAACATCTGCAAACCTTCAATGCGTTCTTCACGCAATTCGGTAATGCGTTGCTGCATAATAAAATTATACGTGTGCGACGCGCTGAAGCGATGACTGGATTGCGCAGATATTCTTTCAATTTCCGTGGCTAGCGCTGTCAGTTTCACCAGCAATTGCTGTTCATCTTCAATCGAATTGGAAGTAGTATTCGTTGTCATCAACTCGATGAGTTGATCCTCATACTGCTCCAATTGTGGAATAATTTCACGTGTCATGGACAGCGGCAAAATAGCCAACATACGATAGGTTTCAATTTCCAATAAACGTTGTACCAATCTGCTTACTTGACGGCTGCGCAAGTTATCATCATGCACCAAAAAACGAGTAAATCCATCCGGATGAATTTGATCATCACTCCAGACACTGGCGCTGCCCGCTGAAACTTTGGAACCAATGATCGTATTGGAAGAAAACAAATCTGCCAGTTCGCTCATGCTACGACCTGGTCGCCTGCGATCTTCCAGTGCAATATGAGTCGCAACCAATAACTCGCCAGGTAGTTTTACCAGCCATTCCTTGGGAATATACGAGATCGCTGGTTGGGCAAAGGGTTCATCAAACACCCCTTCCCGATAGAAGGTGTAGGTGGAATATTCAGTATGTCGCTCCCAGCGCAGATAAAAATCACCCAAGTTGACACTCAGCTGATCAAAAGCAACACTAAGAATTTTGATATCAAACAGTTCACATAACTCAATCACCAATCTTCGTTCTCTGTTTACCCATTGACGATCCGACAGCAAGACGAAATGCGAAAGACGCGACGGGATATCAATTTGCTCATAAACTTCTGTATTTAACTCATCATGCAGCATCTGCCGCTCACTGCATTCTGGAACGCTTAAATGCCTGTTTTTCGGTAAATTATCAGTCATCAATCTAAAAAATCTCTATCGTATTAATTCCAGAAATCCAGCAACAACTTGACTGCCAGTAGATAAAGTAAGCCTGCAAAAATCTTCCTGAGCAGTGTGGCCGGGACAACATGTGCCGCTTTTGCACCCAGCGGCGCTGTTACCACACTAGCCAATGCCACCATAATCAGCGCAGGCAAATAGATATATCCCAATGAATACTCCGGCAAAGGTTGTTTTAATAACAAACCATTGACCATATAGCCGGTCGCACTAGCTAATGCAACCGGAAAACCAATCGCGGCTGAAGTGCCGATAGCGTGACGCAATTTTATCTGGCATGCAACCAAAAAAGGCACCGTTAATGAACCTCCACCAATAGATACCAAGCTGGAAATAGCACCGATGATACTGCCGACAATAAATAAGCCAATTCTTCCTGGCAGCATATGCTTGCCACCAAATTTAAGATCAAACCACATTTGAGTGGCAGCAAAGCTAATAAACACAATCAGAATAATGCTTAATAGCCGACTAGAAAGCTGCCCAGCTACCGTTGAACCTGCTAATGCTCCCACAATAATACCGAGAGACATACGTCGCACAATCTGCCAATTGACAGCGCCATACGTATGATGTGCCCACAAACTAGAAATGGAGGTAAAAGTAATAATCGCGGTGGTCGTACCCAATGCCATATGTAAGACACGCTCACCAGGAAAATTCAAGGCGATGAAAATGGAAGCCAATATGGAAACCAGCACCAAACCACCACCAATACCTAACAGCCCGGCAAGAAAACCAACAACTCCTCCTGTCAGGAGGTAAAGTGACCACACATCCATGAAAAATGAGGATATTCTAAAACTAAATTAGCCTGCAGAATGCACGGATACAGTAATAATTTCAATCAAAGATAATTGAAAAAGATATTTTAAAATATGAAAAAGTAAGCTATGACGCTATAACTTCGCCATAATAAATTTCCATTCAGCTGGATCAATGGGGGTAATAGATAGCCGATTGCCCTTCTGCAAAATACGCATATTGGTCAACTCGGGATAACTTCTTAATTCCTTAAGAGTAAGCAAGCGGGTTTTTCTGAGCAGTCGAATCTCAACATTAAACCAGCGTGGGTTTTCATGTGTGGCTTTAGGGTCGTAATATTTACTGGCTGGATCAAATTGAGTCACGTCAGGATAAGCTAGTTGCGACACTTCCGCGATACCAACAATTCCGGGAGTGGAACAACATGAGTGATAGAAAAAAACCTGATCTCCTATCTGCATTTGATTACGCATGAAGTTGCGAGCTTGATAGTTGCGCACGCCATCCCATGCAGTGGTCTGTTCCGGCAAAGCGGCAAGTGTATCAATACTAAATGCTGACGGTTCGGATTTCATTAGCCAGTAACGCATATACCTACAGGAAGTGCTGGTGTGAAAATCAAACGAAGATGAGAGGATCCCCGCAGATGCCGTCAGGTTGCTTATCTTGAACCACAGGTTCAAGAGTGGTCGCCGGCTGATTACATCAGGCGACTCTGTTACCAGAGTGTGCACAACAGTAATCTGTAAGCTAGCAACCAATTACAAAGAATTGGTTCAATGAATGCCAACCTTAACAAACACCGCAGGGAATAAAACTTATGCTGCTTTTTTCAGTATAAACGAATCATCTACACAAGATTCAACTTTATTGTAGATATTTGGATCGAACACTTTTAAAAAATTGAGGTTTGATTATTATGTTTAAGTGCTCTCATGTCAAAATCATACTGCAACCTATAGATCAACGGTCGGTGTTTATAACATGTATTTACTACGACTTAAGTAACACGGTATCCGTCGCACGTGGCAAAGTTTCTGAATAATCTCGACTGTAGTGCAAACCACGACTTTCATGCCGCAACATGGCGCTACGCACAATCAAATCGGAAGTACACACCAGATTGCGCAACTCCAGCAAATCACTGGTTACCCGGAAATTGGAATAATATTCATCGATTTCTTCGCTTAATAAGCGGATACGATGTTGTGCGCGCTGCAAGCGTTTGTTCGTTCGCACTATGCCCACATAATTCCACATAAAGCGACGCAACTCATCCCAGTTATGTGAAATAACCACCTCTTCATCCGCATCAGTTACTCGGCTTTCATCCCAATTCGGCAATGATTGGGCAGGCACAGCCGGTCGATCCATAATATCTTGCGCAGCAGACAAGGAAATTACCAGACATTCCAACAAGGAATTACTTGCCAAGCGATTAGCACCATGCAATCCGGTATGTGCTGTCTCGCCAACTGCGTACAGATTGTCAATATCGGTTCTGCCACGGCGATCGATCACAATGCCACCACAGGTGTAATGCGCTGCTGGTACCACTGGAATGGGCTCGCGCGTAATATCAATTCCCAGTTCCAGGCAGCGATTGTAAATAGTAGGAAAATGCCGAATCAAAAAATCAGCAGGTTGATGGGAAATATCTAAAAATACGCAGTCCAGCCCACGCTTTTTCATTTCAAAGTCGATAGCGCGCGCCACAATATCACGCGGTGCTAACTCAGCCCGTTCATCATGCTGCGGCATAAAACGCTCACCATCAGGCAGTTTTAGTAATCCTCCCTCTCCCCTGACAGCCTCGGTAATCAAGAAAGATTTTGCATGCGGGTGATAGAGACAAGTCGGATGAAACTGAACAAACTCCATATTAGCCACGCGACAACCTGCGCGCCATCCCATGGCAATGCCATCTCCAGTTGCCACATCTGGATTCGTAGTATACAAATAAACTTTGCCTGCACCTCCCGTTGCCAAAACGGTATTACGCGCTGCGATCGTATAGACCTCACCAGCCAGAATATCCAGCACATATGCACCATAACAATGATTACTCCCCTGCGTATGCAGCGATAGTTTCTCACTGGTAATCAAATCAATGGCAATATGATGTTCCAATATTGTAATGTTAGGATGCTGTACAGCCTGCTCAGTCAAGGTTAGTTGTACTACTCTACCCGTGGCATCATCCGAATGAATAATGCGGCGCATGCTATGACCTCCTTCACGCGTGAGGTGATAGCCTGTTTCATTCTGGGCATCACGCGTAAAGTTGACCCCTCGTTCAATTAACCATCTGACTGCGCGTGGACCCTGCTCCACAATATAATGCGTCATTGTCTCATCACATAACCCCGCACCAGCGATTAACGTATCCTGAATATGTGCCTCTAACGAATCTTCAATGGAAAGCACTGCCGCTATTCCTCCCTGTGCACCAGCGCTGGCGCTATCGATGAGCGTGCGTTTGGTTACCAACGCGACCCGCTGTGTTTCAGCCAGATTCAATGCCAGGGTCAAGCCGGCTAAACCGCTACCGATAACCAGAGTATCAAAATGAGATGATTGCATGAGAGGTAATAGCCCATTCAAAATAAGCGAACATGTATCGAAAGTACCATATTTTTTACCAGGATTACATCCTTGGTAAAATGCACTGGCATTCTCACCGATAAAAATACGCTAGAATAGCTGCATTAGTTTGAAAGAAAGCTGAACCGGCGTAGTGCATCCCGCAGTAAAAATTTGAACAGATTCTAAAAAAACAGCCCAATACCGGCATTTATTATTGTTTAATCACAGGAGAGTTTCAGCATGTCGATGGCAGATCGTGACGGAGTTATCTGGTACGACGGAGAGATGGTTCCGTGGCGCGATGCCACCACCCATGTACTTACGCATACTTTGCACTATGGAATGGGCGTATTCGAAGGTTTACGCGCCTATCAGACACCCAAAGGAACAGCCATTTTCCGTTTGCCCGAACACACGGAACGGTTGTTTAATTCGGCTCACGTTTTCCGCATGAAGATTCCATTTGATCAGGCCACGTTAACTCAGGCACAACTAGATGTGGTTCGACAAAATAAATTGGCAACGGGCTATATTCGTCCTATCGTGTTCTATGGTGCGGAAGCAATGGGCTTATCTGCTAAGAACCTGACTGTTCATGTGGCTATTGCTGCTTGGGCATGGGGAACATACTTAGGTGCAGATGCGCTGGATAACGGTATTCGTGTAAAAACCTCTTCTTTTACACGCCATCACGTCAATATCAATATGTGCCGCGCTAAATCTGTTTCCACCTATACCAACTCCATTCTGGCACATCAAGAAGTAGCACAAGATGGCTATCAAGAAGCGCTATTGCTAGATGTAGATGGCTACGTTGCAGAAGGTTCTGGAGAAAATATTTTTATCATTAAAAAAGGCAAGATTTATACACCCGATCTCACCTCTTGTCTGGAAGGAATCACGCGCGCTACGGTTATTCAATTAGCCGAAGATGCTGGCATCGAAGTGATTCAAAAGCGTATCACACGAGATGAAGTATATTGTGCAGACGAAGCGTTTTTTACCGGCACGGCGGCAGAAATTACTCCAATTCGCGAGCTGGATTGTCGTACTATAGGCACCGGCAAGCGCGGCCAAATTACCGCACAGCTACAAACTGCTTTCTTTGATTGCGTCAACGGCAAACTGGATAAGTACGCTGATTGGCTACATTACGTTTAATTGTTTAACCAGACGGAATTTCCTATGAGTACTCCTGCTACTGTTACCTACCCACAAGAAGTTGAAATTCATCCGGAGGACTTGCCACTGCATTGTCCTAACCCGACGATGAACACCAAAAGTTGGCATCCACGTGTTTTCTTGCAAATTGAAGCAACCGGCAAAGCCATGTGCCCTTATTGCGGAACACGTTATACCCTGGCTGGCGCTCCTAATCCGGATCACCATCATCCGTAACAGCCATCACCAGGTTTAGAAAAGCACTGTTATTCATTTGGACAAGGACAAACACCGCATGAGCACCGTTCCACACGAGGTTTTTAAGGCTTACGATATACGAGGTATCGTAGCAACTGCACTCACCCCTGAAGTGGTAGAACAAATTGGGCATGCCATCGGCTCCGAAGCACATGCACGCCAACTGACGACTATTGCAGTGGGGCGCGATGGTCGTTTGTCTGGCCCTGAGCTAATACAAGCACTGACAAACGGTATCCGTAAAAGTGGCATCCATGTCATCGATGTTGGTATGGTAGCAACGCCAGTGCTGTACTACGCCGCACACGAACTCTGCAATTATTCCGGTGTAATGGTCACAGGTAGTCATAATCCACCTGAATACAACGGCCTTAAAATTGTATTGGGTGGAGAAACTTTAGCAGCCGAAGCAATTCAGGCATTACGCTTACGTATAGAACAAGGCAAGCTGCATTACACTCAAGATAAGCCAGGTGATTGTCGCCAGCACGATATTATTCCTTCTTATTTACAACGCATTGTGGGTGACATCAAACTTACTCGCCCTATAAAAATCGTTGTAGATAGCGGTAACGGTGTAACGGGAGTATTAGCACCTGAGTTATATCGTCAACTCGGTTGTGAAGTCATCGAGCTGTTTTGTGAAGTGGACGGCTCCTTTCCCAATCACCATCCCGATCCTTCCGTCCCGGAAAATCTGCAAGATGTCATCCAGACATTGGCAACCACTGACGCTGAAATTGGCTTTGCTTTCGATGGTGATGGTGATCGCTTAGGAGTGGTAACCAAAGATGGCAGTATTATTTTCCCGGATCGTCAACTGATGTTATTTGCAGCGGATGTCTTATCCAGAAATCCTGGTAGCCAGATCATCTATGATGTGAAATGCACCCGTACACTGGCACCATGGATTAAGCAGCATGGTGGTCAACCAGTCATGTGGAAAACAGGTCATTCTTTCATTAAAGCCAAATTAAAAGAAACTGGAGCATTATTAGCTGGCGAAATGAGCGGCCATATCTTCTTCAAGGAACGTTGGTATGGATTTGATGATGGCCTGTATGCTGGTGCTCGTCTATTAGAATTATTAAGCAAACAAAATGATCTGGATGCGGCCTTGCATACTCTGCCTGATACCATCAACACTCCAGAGTTACAGATCAAACTCAAAGAAGGTGAAAATCACGCTTTAATTAAGCAATTGCAACAAGAAGCTGTTTTTCCGGAAGGCACGGATGTTATTACAATCGATGGTTTGCGCGTGGAATACTCGGATGGATTTGGTCTGATTCGAGCCTCTAACACCACTCCTGTTGCCGTGCTGCGTTTTGAAGCTGACAACCAAACAGCGCTGCAGCGCATTCAACAAGATTTTCGCCGTATCATTCTGCAAGCCAAGCCAGATGCCAACCTGCCCTTTTAATTATCGTTGCTGATTTCCTCTTTCCTTTCACAGTGAATGAAGATTGCACTGGCTCAAATCAATTGTACTGCGAGTGATCTCAATAACAATCAGCTGATCATTACAAATGCTTGCCAGCAAGCAAAAAATGCCGGTGCAACGCTTATTATCACCCCGGAATTGGCTCTGATTGGCTCGCCACCACAAGATTGGTTACTGCGTAAAGAGTTTATACAGGCTTGTCAGCAAACCCTGTTGCAACTGGCAGAGCAAACACATGGCATTACGCTGATCATTGGTCACCCACACAGCATAGACAATAAACTATTCAATGCCATTTCAGTTATTCAAAATGGACAACTGCTGGCGACTTATTGCAAAAATTATTTATCTGCTGATCTTTTATCGGATAAACATCGCTTTTTTGAAGCTGGTCAGCAGCCCTGCACAGTTGAATGCAATGGCATTCGAGTTGGATTGGCTACTTACTCTGATCACCAACACCCACACTATTTGCAGAAATTACGCACTGCTGGTGCACAAATTCTGCTAGTAATAGATGCCTCCCCCTATTCCATTGACGGCCAAAGCTATCGCCAGCAAATACTGCACACAAGTGCAACACAAACCGGCTTGCCTATTCTGTATATCAATTCAGTTGGTGGCCAGGATGAACTGGTTTTTGATGGCGCTTCATTTGTCATGGATCAGCACGGAAAACTTGTGCAACAGTTGCCTGCTTTTCAGGAAACATTGGGATTTATAGAATTCCAGCATGACCAGTTTACCCCTGTGCCATATGCCCCTCTACCCGATCAGATTGAAAGTATTTATGCTGCCCTCAAGCTGGGTTTGCATGACTTCATTCATAAAAATAACATTTCAGGTGTATTGATCGGTTTATCTGGCGGAGTTGATTCAGCGTTGGTGCTGGCTATTGCAGTCGATGCACTGGGAGCAGAACGTGTTGCCACTGTCATGATGCCTTCTCCCTACACTGCTGCTATCAGCTTGCAGGATGCACAAATCATGGCAGATATACTCGGCGTACGTCATACAGAAATACCGATCAACCATCTGTTTGAAGAATTTAAACAAACTCTGCAACCCGAGCTGCAAACCTGGCCAACTACCGGTGCCTCTACTACCATGGAAAATCTGCAAGCTCGTATTCGCAGTACACTGCTGATGGCATTAGCCAATCAATCTGGCAGATTGGTATTGGTCACCAGTAACAAATCTGAAACCGCTGTTGGATACAGTACATTATATGGCGATATGGCAGGGGGTTTAGCTATCCTCAAAGATGTTAACAAAACGCAGGTTTATCAACTTTGTCGCTATCGCAACAACATTTCCGCTGTCATACCGGAACGAATCTTGCAACGCCCACCCTCTGCAGAACTACGTCCTGAACAAACGGATCAGGATAGCTTGCCGCCATATGATGTGCTGGATGCCATCATGACTGACTACATGGAAAACAATTTATCGCCAGCCGAAATAATTGCCAAACATTATCCGGCAGAAACGGTTTACCGCATCGTGCAGATGATTCATGCCAATGAATACAAACGACGACAAGCCGCACCAGGCATTCGCATCACCCGACGCAGCTTCGATCAATCCTGGCGCTTTCCGATTTCCCCAGGATTTCGCCAATAAACCGATACTGATAATCAGCAGCCATATTCCAATTTCATCATTATCCTGCTCACAGCGCGACCAAAGGAGAAACAGGAACTTGATCGATCAGTCTTTATCCAATGCTGTATGAAATTTCGTTATCTCATCCTCATTGTGCCCTTGCTATTTCCTGCCCACATTTTTGGGCAGAGGCTGCCTGATCTTGGTGATATTTCGCAAGCAACTGTCACACCTTATCAGGAAAAAGAAATTGGCAGGCAAATTATGCGTGAAATCCGCGCTGACTCCAGTTATTTGGATGACCCTGAAGTTACCGATTACTTATCTAGATTAGGCTACCGATTAATCTCTGCAGCTGGCCAAACAAATTCAGATACTTCATTTGAATTTTTTGCCATTGATGACTCTTCAATCAACGCATTTGCACTGCCAGGTGGCTTTATCGGGTTTCACAGTGGATTAATTACTGCAGCACAAAGTGAATCTGAGCTGGCTGGCGTCATGGCGCATGAAATCGCCCACGTTACACAGAAGCATCTGGCGCGCATGATTGCCGGCAGCTCCTACATGGGCCTCATTGGCTCGATTGCCGCATTAGCGATCGCAATTCTTGCTTCGCGTTCTAACCCTGATGCGGGTCAAGCAGTATTGGCAACCGCTCAGGCCAGTGCCATTCAGTCTCAGCTAAATTTTACGCGCAAGCACGAGAAGGAAGCGGATCGAGTTGGATTCAATATGTTGATCAAAGCTGGTTTTGACCCACATGGCATGACTTCTTTCTTTGAGCGCATGCAGCATGCTAGCCGCTATTATGAGAGTGGCCTTCCTTCCTATCTCATGACACACCCGGTAACCCACGAGCGCATCGCTGATATCCAAAATCGTATCCGAGAATTAGGCTATCGGCAGATTCCAGACAGCCTGGAATTCCATTTGGTCCGCGCCAAAATTCGTGCTGAGCATGGCAATCCAGCCTCAACAGCCAATGAATTTAAGGCACGGTTACAAGATAAGCGTTATATCAACGAAATAGCAGAACGCTATGGTCTGATCCAGGCATTGCTACGTGCCAAACAATTTAAACAAGCAGAGGAAGAGCTGCACATCCTGAATCAAATAATTCAAGCCGATCCAGCTGCTCGTCTGCTCAAAAATCATCCGCTGGGGAAATCCATTCAGGTAGAAGGTAACTATCCACAATCTGCTGCCATGATTGAAACATTGGCTGCACGCATCAAACTTGCCAATGAAAAAACCGATGAAGCATTTAAATTGTATCAAGCAGCATTACGCACTTTTCCATCTTACCGAGCGCTGGTTTACGACTACGCTGATGCATTGCTGAAACATAAAGATGCTCAAACCGCCCTCAATTTTATAGAGGAACAATCGCGCTTTATTCGTAATGATATCCGCTTGTATCGCCTGACTGCACAATGCCATGCCATGTTGGGCAATCCTCTTTTGCAACATCAGGCCGAAGCAGAAGCACTTATCCGCGAAGGCAATCTGCGCGCAGCCATTGAACAACTGCAGGTTGCACTACGCTACAAACACGATGACTTTTACCAACTTTCCAGCGTAGAAGCTCGCTTGCGCCAAATCAAAGAAATAGTGCATGATCAAGAAAAAAATAACTAAGGAACTTTCGGAAAATTATTTTACTGGTTTTTGCCTTGAATCGACTACGCAACCAATATATCCAAAAATTCCCTAAATCATATCTTGATTGATTCCCATACAATGCATGCTCCAATTGCTTCCATACTACAAAAATAACTCGCTATGTTCAGTTCACTCGGAAAAAAGATTTTTTTCCTGATTATTCTGTCTGCCATCATAGGCTATAGCTATTTTGCATTGCGTGATCAATCACGCAAAATACGCTACAAAACACACGCCGTTGATCAGGGGGACATCGCGCGTACCATCTCTGCCAATGGCACACTGACGCCATTGGAATTGGTCGAGGTTGGTACGCAAATTTCTGGACTGGTCATCCAGTTATTTGCGGATTTCAACGATCAGGTTGAAACTGGCCAGATATTGGCCAAACTGGATCCTGCCTTGCTCAATGCACAACTGCGCCAATCCGAAGCCAATCTAAAAAGCGCCCAAACAGCCTTGTCCGTGGCAACCAACAAAGCCAGACGTAGTCAGGATTTAGTAGCTAAAGGCTTTATCTCCAAGGAAGCATTGGATGAATCAGAAGAATCACTCGATTCGGCGCGCGCGCAAGTAGCTGTCAGCCAGGCACAAATCGCACGCGATCGTACCAATCTGGACTACAGCGTAATACGTTCGCCAGTATCCGGCGTAGTTATTGCTCGCAACGTTAATATTGGACAAACCGTAGCGGCCAATTTTCAGACACCCATTTTGTTTCAAATCGCGCGTGATCTGAAACAAATGCAAATTGAAATCAGCGTAGTAGAAGCTGATATTGGACAAATTCACGAAGGCCAAACTATGGTATTCACCGTTGATGCGTATCAGGATCGGGAATTTTCTGCCACAGTCAGACAAATCAGGCTTAATCCCACCATTGAAGAAAACGTAGTCACTTATAGCGTGATTGCCACCGTGATCAATGAAGATAGCAGCCTATTACCCGGCATGACCGCCAATGTGCGTTTCATTGTTAACGAAAAATCAGCAGTGTTGCGTGTGCCTAATGCGGCGTTACGTTACCAACCCAGCCAGAAAGAATTGATGCAATCAACCACTCCCCAGCCAGGCCAACGTTTGCTTTATCGACTGGAAAACAATCAGCCCGTTCCGATCAAAGTAGTGACTGGTATCACGGATGGCAGTTTCACGGAAATTTTTCCTGGTGCGTTGCAGATCAATGACGCATTAATTATTGAAGAAATTGATAGCAGTAAATCAGATAAGCAAGACGGCAGCAAATTCAGGTTCAGAATGTTCTGATCAATCCATGTTGATGACCACCGATAACAAACCGGCTCATGATGTACTCATAGAGACCAGCAACCTCGATAAGATCTATTATCTGGGTAATCCTGCTGATTCCGCCCTCAGTTTGCAAGTGTTGTTTGATGTCAACCTGACCATACATCGCGGAGAGTTTGTAGCAATCATGGGACACTCTGGTTCTGGAAAATCTACCCTGATGAATATCCTAGGTTGTCTAGATACACCCACCAATGGACAGTACTGGCTGGCAGGGCAAGCAGTTGCGACTCTCTCCGATAATCAACTTGCTCGTATTCGCAACCAGCTTATCGGCTTCGTTTTTCAGGGTTTCAATCTGCTTAAACGCATGTCCGCGCTGGATAACGTAGCAGCTCCCTTGTTGTATGCTGGCTATAGTCGCGCCGACAGCCGCAAACGCGCAGAGCAATTGCTGCAACAAACTGGTCTGGGTAATTACGTCACGCATCAACCTAATCAGCTTTCCGGCGGCCAGCAGCAGCGCGTTGCCATCAGCCGTGCTCTAGTCAATCAACCGCAACTTATTCTCGCTGATGAGCCCACGGGTAATCTGGATACACAAACCAGCTACGAAATCATGCAGTTGTTTGATCGTCTGAATCGTGAGGAAGGCATCACCATTATCATCGTGACGCATGAAGAAGATATAGCTGAATGGGCACAGCGTTTAATTCGGCTTAAAGACGGGCGCATTATTGAAGATCGTCCTATTGAAAAAACAGCCACCGCTTCTCATCGCACCTCATGAACCTGCTAACCATTATTGGTGAAGCCACACGCGCATTACAAACCAATCGTTTGCGCACTGCGCTCACTATGTTGGGTATGGTGATTGGTGTGGCCGCAGTCGTACTTATGCTCGCTATCGGACAGGGAGCACAAACCAGCATCAACAGCGCCATTGCTTCCATGGGTAGTCATTTGCTTATTATCATGCCAGGAGCAACTTCATCTGGCGGTGTACGATGGGGAATTGGCAGTGTCAAAACACTGACCGTGCAAGATGCAGAAGCCATTGCAGAATTGCCCATGATTGAAGCCACTGCACCGATTGTCTCAGGCGCAGCACAGCTCAACTATGGTGCCAACAACTGGAGCACCGTTCTGACAGGCGTTACTCCAGATTACTTTTCAGTCAACAACTGGCAAATTGCCAGTGGTACACTTTTTTCCGAAGGAGAACTACGTTCCGGGGCACGTGTCGTCATTCTGGGAAAAATAACAGCAGACAATCTGTTTGATATGGAAGATCCCGCCGGAAAAATTATTCGCATTAGCAATCAACCATTTACAGTTGCGGGCGTATTGGCAGCCAAAGGCCAAAGCATGACCGGGCGTGATCAGGATGATAACGTATTTATTCCGCTCACTACTGCACAGCGACAAATCATCGGCAATCAATTTCCTGGCTCCATCAATTTCATGACAGTGCAAGTCAAGTCAGAGAATGACATGGAAACCGCCGAGGCAGAAATCACCCATTTACTACGCCAACGCCATCGTATCAGTCAACACATGGAAAATGACTTTACTGTGCGCAATCTGACAGCTCTAGCCTCTGTTGCCAGCAGTACTGCCAAGATCATGGGCTGGATGCTGGGTGCCATTGCTTCTGTTTCGTTACTGGTAGGGGGTATCGGCATCATGAATATCATGCTGGTATCTGTTACAGAACGTACCCGCGAAATCGGCATTCGGATGGCAATTGGCGCCAATCAACGCATGATTCTCACTCAATTTCTGCTGGAGTCGCTCATGATCTGCATTCTGGGTGGATTAACCGGCATAGCATTGGGTATCGGTGGTGCCTGGTTGGCCAGTCAAATCGCCGGAATTGATGTTGTCATCACTGCAGGCACCCTCGCTCTGGCTTTTTCATTCGCCTCTTTCACCGGCGTATTCTTCGGACTCTATCCTGCCAGAAAAGCTGCAGCACTTAAGCCAGTAGAGGCGCTGCGTCACGAATAATAAGAGTCACTCAGAACCTGTTCAATATCTTAGAGCCTGTTTACGATCTTCTGAGTAATAGTGCCAAGAAAGCCAAATGAATGAGCTGCAAGCTGGTATCAAGTTTACGTTCGCAGTTTTTCCATAATCTTCGGCACTTTTCCAGCCAGGCGAAACTACATTCCACTATCCAGCGCCTGGGCATAACCTTGAAGGTATGCAGTTTGCTGCGTTTGGCGATCTGCACGGTGACAGGTTTGCCCAGAATTTCTTGCACACTTTCGGCAAATGGTGCTCCAGTATAGCCACCGTCACACAGCAAACCTTGTACTTGCCCTAAACTCGATCTGCAACGCTTCAAGGCCTGCAATGCACCGTTACGGTCAGTCACTTCCGCTGTCGTCACTGCAATGGCGTGCGGCAACCCCAAGGTATCAACAGCGATATGGCGCTTGATGCCCGACACCTTCTTGCCGGCGTCATAGCCTTTCTGGTCAGCCGTGTCTGTATTCTTCACGCTTTGCGCGTCCACAATCAAGAACGTGCTGCAAGCGTTGCGCCCCAGTTTCTCTCGGGCCGCGCCAACCTGATTTTTTTAATGCCTGCTCCAGCACGCTCACGCCGTGCTGGTCAGGCTCATTCCATTTGCGCCAATAGACATACTCTGCCATTTGGGAAACTCTCCGGGCAAAAATCTCCACTGGCAACCAGTACGCAGCAGATACAGCACAGCACAAAATACTTCATACAAATCTATTGTCGTGGGTTTGGTGCTGCGCCTCACGCTACGCAATAGCGGCTCTATCTCGGCAAACTTCTCTTTGCTAATATCACTGGCATATTTTGTTCTCTTCATCCACGTATCGTAAGGAATAATGATGAGATCGTAAACGGGCTCTTACCGAGTATGCTCCGCTTTCTCGTTCAATTTTGCCTTGCGCTGCATTCCTTGATCGAGACCTTGCACAGGTTCCTAGAACGAATTTTGAGTTGATTTCTAACGCAGCAAAACAAACAATGTGGACAAACACAAACAGTTTTTCCAATTCTCTAGCGGTGTTCGATTGCATGAGGAACGGCAGCCTTTAAATAGTAGGCCATCGACCACAACGTCAAAACAGCGGCAATATAAATAAGCCAGGTACCAATGACTTGTGGTTCAAATGAATCATTAACCTTGTCATGATAAAGCAACAAAGGAATAGCAATCATTTGGGCTGCTGTTTTGAATTTTCCCAGTAGAGAAACCGCCACACTTTTGGATCTACCTATTTTTGCCATCCATTCACGCAATGCTGAAATAGTAATTTCTCGCCCAATAATAATCAGCGCAATTGACATATCCACTCGCCCCAAATACACCAACACAATCAATGCAGCAGTTACCATCAACTTATCCGCCACAGGGTCAAGAAAGGCACCAAATGCGGAAGTCTGATTAAGTGCCCGTGCCAGATAACCATCTAGCCAATCTGTTATCGCTGCTACAGCAAAAATGATCGTCGCCACCAGATTTTGTGTCGTCACAGACATCCATTCTGTTGGCAGATAAAAAATACCAACAAATAACGGTATCGCCATAATGCGCAACCATGTTAAAGAATTGGGAAGATTTATCAGCATAAGCACAAACACTCCAATCTATTTGAGCCGTTAACAGGCAACAGACGACTATCGCGGTGCGTTATTGTAGCAGGTTGCTGGTTTTTGCTTGAGCAACATCTTTTGCGATCAAGATGCCAATAGGGTATTTTTATGCCTGTATTTACTACTGATATCGATTTATCACCAAAAATATAAGTGAATCTTTTGCCCTAAAGCACGTGCAATCTGTATTTGCTCAACCAATAAAATTTTTGTCCGTAAAAAGGAGCGCAAACTTGTCTGCAGGATCATTTAATAACGGCTTCATGGTGATCCATGGCAATCAACCAGAGTGGTTGCGGCAATTACTGATCCATTGGTTCAAGGCGCATCCACTGCACCCATTGGAAGACGAAATTATTCTGGTGCAAAGTAACGGCATTGCTCAATGGCTGAAGCTAGCACTGGCACAAAATACTGCCGATGATCCTAGTAGTAGCGGTGGCTGTGGCATTGCTGCTGCGCTAGAAATACTGTTACCTGCGCGTTTTATCTGGCGAGTTTATCGCGCAGTACTGGGCGCAGACGCTGTACCAGATACCTCTTCTTTTGATAAATCTTTTTTAATTTGGCGCTTGATGCGCCTGTTACCCAAGGTTACTTTGCAGCTTGGTTATGAACCGCTGGCTCGTTTTCTGGAAGCAGACAACGATCTGCGCAAACGCTATCAACTAGCCACCAAAATCGCTGATCTTTTCGATCAGTATCAAGTTTATCGGGCGGATTGGCTAACAGCCTGGGCCAATGGTGACGACATACTGTATAACGCGCATCATATTGCCCGCCCGCTAGCTACTCAACACAGTTGGCAAGCTATGTTATGGCGCGCCTTGTTGGCGGATGCAGGAACCACCGATCAAAGCAGTCGTGCTACTGTACATGCGAATTTTCTCGCTGCTTGTCAACAACTGGAACATCGTCCTGCGGAACTACCACGACGCATAACAGTATTTGGTCTATCTTCCTTGCCGCGCCAATCGCTAGAAGTATTGCTGGCAATTTCACGTATCACGCAAGTCATTTTGTGCGTACACAATCCTTGTGAATATTACTGGACTGATTTACTGACTGAACAAGATCATGCACGGCGCACTTCGAGGCGTCATGCTCGCAAAAAAAATGCACCAGCCACTATCACTGAAGAGATGCTGCACCTACATGCCCACCCGCTGCTGGCTGCGTGGGGTAAACAAGGACGAGATTACATTGCTCTACTGGATGAATTAGATCAACCAGATACTTATCGTCCTTTATTTGAACAGGCCAATGAACGCATTGATTTGTTTCATAGCCACGGTGACAGTACGCTACTCAATCAATTACAAGATGATATTCGCCTGTTGCGCACCGTAGCAGAAACGCGCGCCACCTGGCCGCCAGTTGATCCCGCTCAGGATTATTCCATCCGCTTTCACTGTGCACATAGTATGCAGCGCGAAGTCGAAATTGTGCATGATCAAATATTAGCTGCGCTCAATGCAGATGCCACCTTGCGCCCCCGCGATATTATTGTCATGGTGCCTGATGTCAACAGTTATGCGCCTCACATTGAAGCCATATTTGCACAGATTGATCCCAGTGATGCGCGCTATATTCCATTTTCAATTGCGGATCTCACACAACGGCAACAAATTCCTCTTATTTCTGCACTAGAATTTTTATTGCATATCACGGAAGCACGTCTCACTGCTAACGAACTACTGGATTTACTCAACGTACCGGCTGTTCGCCAGCGCTTTGGCTTGACTGAAACAGACTTGCCCCAATTACACCAATGGATTCGGCAGACCAATATTCGCTGGGGATTACACAACAAACATCGCGCACAATTTATTCCAAGCCAAACACAATCCCAACAGAGAAATGAGCAAAATACATGGCTACACGGGCTTAAACGCATGTTGCTGGGCTATGCAACAGGATATGATCCCACTGGACGAGCAGATTACAGTTGGCATGATATTGAACCTTATGGAGAAATTTCGGGATTGGAAGCTACTCTAGTTGGGGCACTATCTCATCTGTTACTCCAGCTAGAAATACTCCTACAAACCTTTACCGCCCCCGCCTCCCCCACCATTTGGGGACAACGCTTACAATCACTGCTGCAAAATTTCTTTCAGACTGAACATCCCAGTGATACCGCGTTGCTATTACAGTTACAAACCAGTTTGCAAACCTGGTTGGAAACCTGCACCAGCACTCACTTTACAGAAGCTATTCCTTTAGCAATCGTCCGTGAACATTGGCTGAACCAGATTGATCAACCCAATCTGACACAACGTTTTATGTTGGGCACATTAACTTTTGCCACCCTCATGCCTATGCGTGCTATTCCTTTTCGCATGGTTTGTTTGTTGGGAATGAATGATAGTGAATTTCCGCGTGTACATCCTCCGGTTGATTTTGATCTCATGGCACAAGATATACGACCAGGAGATCGCTCTCGCCGCGAAGATGATCGCTATCTTTTTCTGGAAGCGCTGCTTTCCGCTCGAGAAAAACTGCACATCAGCTGGATTGGCAAAAACATACTGGATAACTCCGATCTTCCTCCGTCAGTACTCGTCAGCCAGTTACGAGATCACATTGCTGCCGGCTGGCAATTGGCTACATCAACCACATCCACCTCCACCTCAAACGAGGATTTGCTCGCAGCCCTCACAGTTGAACACAAACTGCAAGCTTTCAACCAAGATTACTTTGGATCAGAATCTTCCACCGCCTCTCCGTTCTTCACTTATGCACGAGAATGGGAACGCAACGCCGCTTGCACGCCTGCTGCCCATTTACCTTCCTCACCTTTGCCGCCAGCAATTCTCGAACATCCCCTTTCGCTTGGACAACTTGCTGCTTTTCTAAAAAATCCTGTACAAACCTTTTGTCGCGAGCGCTTGGGTATCTATTACGAAATAGATATTTTGGAGCATGAAGATCACGAACCTTTTGTACTGGATGGACTGAATCAATGGTTATTGCAAGACGAACTCATCCAAGTTCGGCTGGATGCTATCCAGCACGGGCATGATGAAACAGCCGCAATGACACAGCAATTTGCACGCATTCAGCGACGCGGCGAACTGCCATTGGGTGAAATGACCACATTGCTCACCCGCTCCTTAAGCGCTCCTTTGGATGAAATGTTCACGCGTTATCGTGAAATCAACGCAGCGTGGCCGCATCCTCTGGAAGATCAAACATTTGAATATGTTTATCACACGACAGAAGGCGCCACCTACACCATACAAGATAGCATTACGCAATATTACGGCAACGACCATAGCCAACAGTTGTGCCGCATTGAACTAAATTCCAGCGATATCCTGACCAACAAGAAGCCACGCTATGACAAATTACTATCTGTCTGGCTCTTGCATCTGGCAGCTCATCTTAACGGTCAATCGCTAACCACCTATATTATTGGCAAGGATGGACAAACGGTTATTCCTCCGCTGGCATTTGAAACTGCACAACAATATTTTGATGCCATCATCGCTGCCTATCTCGGAAATCTCCGCGCGCCCCTGCCACTAGCACCCAAAACTGGGTTCGCTTGGCTGAAGAAACAAGGTACACCAGTTACCGGCTCACCATTTGACACTGATCAGCACGACGCTGTGCATGCTGTACGTAAACACTACGAAGGAGATGATTACCAACAAGGTGAAGTAACGCAAAACGCCTATTTACAACGCTTTTATCCAACTTTTACTCAATTATGGTCAAACGGCACTTTCACACAGCTATGTGAAACATTATATGCCCCATTAATGCGCCATCTCTCGCAATCCCAGGCAAGCAAAGCGAATTAATCGGCATGAATACCTCTGATACTCTTCCTCTTGACCCGCTGACTTTTCCCTTGACTGGCAGTCGTCTGATCGAAGCCAGTGCTGGTACCGGCAAAACCTTTACTATCGCTATGCTGTATGTGCGGCTGATTCTAGGCCATCAAGGCGCTGCCGCATTTTCTGGTGGAGCGTTGACGCCACCGGAAATTCTAGTGGTGACCTTCACCGAAGCAGCCACCAAAGAATTGCGTGATCGCATTCGCTCCCGTTTAACTGAAGCAGCACGTTATTTTCGAATGGATAGCACAGTTCTTCAATCCCTTGATCAGGCAGCGGACCCTTTGTTGCAATTGGTGTTCAACTATCCAACTGCTGAATGGCCAAGCTGCGCACGCAAACTTGAATTGGCAGCAGAGTGGATGGACGAAGCAGCCATCTCAACCATTCACGGCTGGTGCTATCGCATGTTGCGAGAACACGCTTTTGCCAGCCAAAGCCTCTTCACACAGGAATTGGTTACTGACCAAAGCGAGTTACGCGCAGAAATAGTCCGCGATTACTGGCGCACTTTTTTCTACCCACTCACGGCAGAAGCGCTTGCTTGTGTCACGCAATATTGGCAACAACCTGCCAAGCTGGAACGTGCGATTATTCCCTTACTTGATCACGTCACACTGCTTGATTCTCCCGCCGATCAGCCTGCTACCATTATCAGTGACAGCATTCAAAACAAGCGTAATCTGCTAATCAAGCTCAAACAACCTTGGACGAATTGGGCCGATGAAATATTACATCTGCTGGAAACAGCCAAAGCTGCCAAGCAGCTTGACGGGCGCAAGTTACGTGCAGATTGGTATCAAAATTGGTTACACAAATTAAAACAGTGGGCGACTGATCCTGAAGCTGACACACTTGATCTCGGTGCAGGATGGCAACGCTTAACATCAACCGGAATAAACGATGCCTGGAAGAATGATGCACCCCCTGCCCATCCAGCTTTTGCTGCCATAGCTGATTTACAAACAGCGCTTGAGCAACTGCCTGATCCGAAACTGGCGTTACTCAGGCACGCCACGCACTGGGTAGCAGAAAAATTCACGGCTACTCAAACCCATCATGCTCAAATTGGCTTTGATGATTTATTGGTTAACCTCAAAACCGCGCTAGCAGGTGAGTACGGCGAACAATTGGCTGGCACAATCCGCCAGCAATTTCCAGTAGCGCTTATCGATGAATTTCAGGATACCGATCCTGTTCAATACCATATCTTTGAGCGTATTTATGCAATCTCTACCCAACGTGATGATTGTGCCCTTATTCTGATTGGCGATCCCAAACAGGCAATTTACGCTTTTCGGGGCGCAGATATTTATACCTATCTCGAAGCACGCAAAGCAGTGCAAGGAAAACTGCATACACTGGGAACCAATTTCCGTTCCACTCAAGCTATGGTGAATATGGTTAACTATTGCTTTGCACACATTGAAAATCAAGCCAATTCATCCGGTGCATTCTTGTTTAAAACATCAGGCGATAATCCCATTCCTTTCTTGCCAGTCAAGGCACATGGTCGCGAAGAAGTATTTCAAGTAGCCAGCGAGACACAACCCGCTATGATATTAGCAATACTGGATACGCAGACACCCCTTGCAAAATCTGCCTATATCACACAAATGTCTGCTATCTGTGCTACACAAATCACCGCTTGGCTTAACCAAGGGAAGCAGCAACAAACAGGTTTCATTGGACCGAATACACCATTACGCCCTGTGCAACCAAGTGATATTGCTATTTTGGTTAACAACAGCAATGAAGCCGCACATATTCGCCAAGCCTTGCTACAACGTGGCATACGCTCGGTTTATTTATCTGACAAAGATACCGTTTACACTACCCCACAAGCACTGGAAATTTATCGTTGGCTGGCAGCTTGTGCTGAACCAGATAATCATTCTCTGTTACGTGCCGCACTGTCTACCCCTTCTCTCGGGCTTACTTTGGCTGAACTGGATGCTTTCAATACCGACGAAGAAAGCTGGGAGGAACGCGTGCTCCAGTTCAGGAATTATCATGAGTTATGGCAAAAACAAGGCATTCTGCCATTGTTACACCGTATTCTGCTGGATTTTAAATGCGGAGATCGCTTGTTAGCACTCAAAGCTGATGAACGAGGCCAAAGCGGGGAACGCATCATCACAGATTTTTTGCATCTAGCCGAACTACTGCAACAAGCAAGCTTTACTCTGGAAGGCAAACACGCATTGTTGCGCTTTCTGGCAGAACAAATCGCTGCTCCTACAAGTGGAGAAACCGATAGCAAAAAATTACGGCTGGAAAGCGATGCCGATCTAATCAAAGTCATCACCATTCACAAGGCAAAAGGGCTTGAATATCCACTGGTTTTTTTACCATTCATTGCTAACACACGCCCGGTTAACAAGCACGATATACCGATCACATGGCACGATGCTAATGGCAAACTCAATCTTTCTCTGGAAGCGACGCCTGACATCATCGAACAGGCAGATCGCGAGCGTTTAAGCGAAGATATACGCAAATTTTATGTCGCGCTGACACGTGCACGCTATTCGACCTGGTTAGGACTAGCACCCTTGGCAGACAACCCACCAAGCGCAGTGAATTACCTGTTCGAACTCAATCATGTACCGGCAGCACACTATTTCACCGCACTACAAACATTTGCTCAGAACCAATCTGCCATTCACGTCACGCATGCCCCAAAGAGTAGCCAGACACATTACCTTGCAGCAACCCAATCTTCGCAATTTGGCAAGGCACGCCGTCTGCAGCGTATTGTGCGGGAAAATTGGCGCATCAGCAGCTATTCCGCATTACGCACTGCTGAGTCTGATCCAGGCATCTCGGTATGGCAGGAAGATACACCACAAGCAGAAAATCTGTTGGAAGCACAGCTTTCATCTCTGACTGATACCGCAATAGAGACACCACCTACAGATTTTGTGTATCCCCAGCAAACAGCTACTGGCACCGCGCTATCCATTCATCACTTCTTTAAAGGCGCCCAAGCCGGTGTATTTTTGCATGCAATCATGGAATGGCTAGCTAAACATGGTTTGACTCAAGCATTAGCGGACGAAGCAGCTTTGCAGCACATGATTGAACAGCAATGCCAATTGCGTCAATGGGAAGCTTGGGGACCCACACTGGTCGACTGGATCAAACAGATACTCACAACGCCCCTACCCTTTGGCACAACAGAAATACGCCTTTCGACACTGACCAGCATCAAAGCTGAAATGGAATTTTGGGTAGCGGTGGATCACGTTAATCTGGCACTGTTGGATGCTACTGTTATTCAACATACATTGGCCGCACGAGCCCGCCCGCACTTAACTTCAAGCATATTAAACGGCATACTCAAAGGTTTTATGGATCTGGTATTTGAGCACCAAGGGCGCTATTACATTATGGATTACAAATCAAACTGGCTGGGTATGGAAGATCAAGCTTACACCGCTGCTGCCATGGATGAAACCGTACGTAAAAATCGTTATGAGCTTCAGTATGTCATTTACTTGTTCGCTCTGCACCGGTTACTGCAAGCACGCCTACCTGCTTATGATTACGATCAGCATATTGGGGGTGCAGCTTGTCTCTTCATGCGTGGTATCAATGCACCTGGTCATGGTGTTCACTTTGAACGCCCCCCTAAAGCATTGATCATCGCGCTAGAACAACTGTTTACAGGCCAAGCAAAATAGAGCATGCGTACCCAACCAACTATCACACAGCAGCAAGCACTGACTTTGCTTGAAAACTGGGCCACGCAAGGTTTGTTGCGCGAACTGGATCTGGCTTTGGTACGTTTTCTGCAAGCCGAAGTGCCGGCTATGGAACCAGCACTCATGTTAGCCACCGCCTTAACCAGCTATCAATTGGGACAAGGTCATGTGTGTCTGGATTTGCAGCAAGTGTTGGGGAATCCAGCGGCAACTCTTACGCTATCACTCGATAAAAACAATCCCACTTTAATGGCCGATGTGCAATACCTCAAAGAACAATTAGCTGCCTGGCAAGCAGCGGATTGGCATATCGCACCGCAACAAGCAAAGTTAATTAATCATGGAGCAGGCAACACACCATTAGTGTTAGTCAAACAGCGCCTTTACCTGCGCCGCTATTGGCGTTATGAACGTCAGATTGAAACAGCTATTCAACAACGATTGCTCAGTAGCCAGCAACTGCTCGATCATCCCTCTGCAGCTGAATTTAGAGAAAAATTAGACGCACTTTTTCCGCCTGCCCCACTCACAACACAACAAGCTAATACTACAACGACTGATTGGCAAAAAATTGCTGGTGCACTGGCTGCTCACAGTAATTTCAGCCTCATTACTGGTGGGCCTGGCACTGGCAAAACTACCACAGTTGTACGGCTGCTGGCCTTGTTGCAATCTAACGCTTTAGCTGAAAACCCAACTCGCCCTTTAACTATTCGGCTCGCTGCCCCCACCGGCAAAGCAGCAGCGCGCTTGCAAGAAGCAATTACCGGTGCAATCGACAAATTGCCTGCTTTTGTCCAGGCTAATTCCTTATTACAAGCACATATTCCCAATACTGTCACCACGCTGCATCGCTTGCTCGGTGCTCGCCCCAATACCCGGCTGTTTCGCCATCATGCGCGTAATCCACTGTTGCTTGACGTGCTGGTCATTGATGAAGGTTCTATGATCGATCTGGAAATGATGGCCTCTGTCCTGCTGGCGCTGCCTACGCATGCTCGACTCATTATTTTGGGTGATAAAGATCAACTGGCTTCCGTTGAAGCCGGTTCCGTACTGGGTGCCTTGTGCCAACGTGCACACCAAGGCCATTTTCTGCCCGAAACAATTCGCTGGATTGAAGCAACTACCGGAGAACATATTGATCCTGCACTGCAAGATGCCAACGGGTTGCCACTTGATCAGCATATCGTGATGTTACGTACAAGTCGGCGCTTTACAGATGACAGTGGAATCGGACAATTGGCACAAGCTGTCAATAGTGGAGATTTGCAAACCATGGCTGCTATCTGGCAGCAAGATTTTCACGATTTATACCGTTACGATTTACCTGATCTGACAGATAAACGCTTGCAAACCATCTTGTTCGGTCAGATGCCTCAACAGAATCGTCCACCTGGCATAATTGATTATTTACATATCATCAAAACAGCACATCCTCCACTGGAAGCTGACAAAGCTGCGTTCGATGCCTGGGCACAGCAAATATTGCAAACACACAGTCATTTCCAGTTGCTGTGTGTACTTAGAGATGGCCCATTTGGCGTTAGTGGTTTAAATCACCATATTGAAACGTTGCTAGCCAATCAACAAATGATTCAGCCTGATGGCATCTGGTATGAAGGACGCCCTATCCTTATTACCCGCAACGATTATGCACTTGGCCTGATGAATGGTGACATTGGCATTACACTTAGCTATCCGACACACAACCAGGCTACCAATACGCTGGAATGGGGTTTGCGCGTTGCCTTTATCAGGGAAGATGGTAGTGACACTATTCGCTGGATTGCTCCCAGCCGTCTTCAAAACAGCGAAACTGTTTTTGCCCTAACGATTCACAAATCACAAGGTTCCGAATTCGAGCATTGTGCATTGCTCCTACCCTCAGAACCTAACCCCATCCTGACACGTGAACTTATTTATACCGGTATTACCCGTGGCAAACGCTGGCTATCTCTGATCTGTATCAACAATCACAACATCATCAATCAGGCAGTTACCCGCACTGTGCAACGTTCTGGCGGTTTGTTTGCTGAAAACAGCCATATAACTACTGACTGCTAGTTCTCCGCCAGTAATTGGCCATAATATCGCCAATCAAAACAAGGACCGGGATCCGTTTTTCTTTGTGGTGCAATATCGGCATGCCCAACAATATCGCGAATAGGATAAGCCACCTGTATAGTCTGCGTGAGTTCGGCCAGTTGAGTATACTGCACCGCTTCAAACGGCTGATGATCACTGCCTTCCAGCTCAATGCCAATTGAAAAATTATTGCAGCAAATACGCCCTTGCCAGCTAGACGTTCCCGCGTGCCAGGCACGTAGCACACAAGGAACAAACTGAATTATTTCTCCAGTGCGCCGAATAAAAAAATGACTGGATACCCTCAACCCTTCCAATTGCTGGTAATAAGGATGTGCCTGCGGATCTAGTTGGTTAGTAAATAGCTCTATCACCCCTTCCCCACCAAATTCCTCCGGCGGCAAACTAATGGCATGAATCACCAACAGGTTAATAGCATGTGGATCTGGCCGCTCGTCACAATTGGGCGATGGAATATAACGAACCGGAACGAGATAACCTTCATGATTGATTAGCATGGATCGCACGTTATTAACTCGTAACTAATTTTCGAATCTGATAGATAGGATGACAACTCCGATCTCTATCCCTTTTCCTGCTCGCCTAAAATACATCTATTCCGGACGAGAGTGCAAGCATAGGAAGACGACACACCATGAGCGTCATCACGATTGCGAATACAATGAAGCAGGAAGTGATCCAGAAAGATGAGATCTCCGATTGACACGGCACTGACAAAGAACGTGGTACTCAGTGCATCGATGTACACATTCATGTTTCCATTAAAGTAATCGATCCAAACACAGGTATCAAATACAACAGAATATTAATTCTAGATAATTATGTAACCAAATGTCATTTTGAATCTTCTTAATAGTATGTTTAGTTGAGAAAAATCGTATATCTATATATTAATTTATTATTTTTATAAGACATATTATAGTTTTACGATATATAACACTAACCCTGTTATGTATTATTTATATTCTGTAACACGTATTGTGAAAAGATTTCACGTGTGAATTAGATATGTCATAACAGTGATTATTTTGTTTATCACTTAACTAATATGGAATTAATCATGAGTTTGCAACTAGGACAGACAGCACCAGATTTCACAGCCGAAACCACTAAAGGCTCCGTTCATTTCCACGAATGGAAAAAAGGTAAATGGGCAATGCTATTTTCTCACCCTAAAGACTACACACCTATTTGTACGACTGAGATGGGAGCATTTGCTCGCAGAATAGGAGAATTTGAAAAACGCGATGCCAAAATCATTGGGCTTTCAGTTGATTCGGTAGCGGATCACCATGGGTGGGAGAAAGATATTACTAAGGTAGGGGGCTCTTCGGTTGGATTCCCAATTATTGCAGATCCAGATCTGAAAATTGCAAAAGAGTATGGCATGTTTCACCCAGAAGCCGATAGTAAAGTTACTGTGCGTAGTGTGTTTTTAATTGATCCAAATAACAAAGTGCGATTGATTTTAACTTACCCACCCTCAGTCGGTAGAAATGTCGATGAGATTTTGCGCTCATTAGATGCGCTACAACAAACTGATCGACAGCAGGTTGCAACCCCTGTCGATTGGAAACCAGGCGAAGAAGTTGTAATTCCACCTTCATTATCAGATGCTGAGGCCAAAAAACTGTATCCAGAAGGCTGGCGAGCTGAAGTTTCATATTTACGCTATGTCGCTGCAAAATAAGTTGTTTTTTCTTATGCTTATTAAATAAAACAGCGTGTACATAACAAATAACAGCGATCACAGTAGCTGGGTGACGTTTAATAATATTTTGTACCTATCTACCGAACGGCAAGAAAATATCAATCTCAAAATAATATGTTCGTGTGTCAATTTAACGTAAGATAAAGAATCGACACACGATCTTTTGAAATCAGGTGACTTGCCTGCATTAGATACGTGACAAGCTAAATAAACCGACTTGGCTCACCGACAATTCGGTGGGTCAGTTCTAAAGTATTGTTCTGGTGGTATTTATCGCGCGCCACTATGTGACTTACTCATCATACACACAGCAAAACTGGAACACCTGATTCCAATAATAGCAATGCACACGGTTTATTGGGGGGCCATCAAAAAATGGGTAACTATATTACGCCATTTTAACTAGATCGATGATGTACTGGATTGCTTCACTGGCTGCGCCGTTTCGCAAGGACGTTACATCAGACTATGACGTCACGATTACAAATAAAATGCGAAGCAGGAAGTGGCCAAACCACTCTGTGGTACTAACCAGTATCATTTTCCCTCTCTCATTTCACCCAGATCGCCTTCCTACTTGAGTTTTCACGAACGGCTTGCTGGTGACTGCGTTGAATGATCAGCTTGAGTCATTAGCGCATCATTGATCACCACGCTGATTCTCATATTTCCACTCCTAAATCATCTTTAATTTGCTCGATTATTTTATTTTTCACCTTTTACAGCGCTTGAAAGCCTGTTATATCCATGCCCTATTTTTTTCAGGGGAAACAACAGTTATTTTTACCGATAAATAGGAGCGGTTCGCTCTATTTTTTGTAGAGACGACACACGTAGATAAAGATAATTAAAAGGAGCAAGAAATGAAAATAACTTTAGAAATGATAGAAGCCAAGAATCCATGTGAAGAAGGATTAGCTTGGTTCAACAAAAATTATCCTGGTGGAGAAGTTGATTACCAAGAACTGCTTAACACAATTGCCGAGGACAATGAGCTACATTATGGTACATGGCTACTGGATAACATAGGGGCCGACATGCAGGCAGAAATAAAGCTTCATTCAGCAAACATCTCTGGTGATCTACTCATAGCAGGAAATTTAACCTGTATTGATTCACTTAACGTTGATGGGTACCTTTATGTTGGCGGCACCCTTAATGTAGCTGGCTCTATTGATGTAAAAGGAGAGATTACTGTTAAACGTCAAATCCTTGTTGGGGCTGATATTGCAGGAGAAGGAATCACAGCAGAAGGTATTACTGCTGGTGGATATATACAAACCTGGCGGGAACTCAATGCAACCAAAGGAGACATTCAAAGCGGAAAAAGTATCATAGCAAATAATATTGAGTCATATCACAGCATCATTGCTACTGATAATATTTCTGCTGCCTACAGTATTTATGCAGGTGGAGCCATTAAAGCGGGCAAGGCCATTACAGCTGGCATGAATATACGGGCAGGAGAATATATAGAGGCTGGTGATTATATAAACACTTCCAACGACTACAATATCTTTGCAGGTGTAAGCTTATCAACAGAAGCTAGAAAAACCTATGGCTATATTGCCTCAAAAAGTAAACCAAGAAATATTGCTAGTGGTGTTTGGATCGAAAGAAAATAAATATAGGAGATACAAATGAATATAGATATTCGTAGCTATTGGAATAGCCATAATCTGATGTTTAGCTCATTTTTTCAGCAAAGAAAGCCCTCACTCTTTTAAACTTACTCCTCCATTTTCAACTGACAGTTTTTTCCCGCAAACGCAATAAGTAACTTTCTCATAAAGTTACCATGCTGATTAATTCCCCTTCAACTCAGCAAAAATTGCTTGAGCACTTTGATCATGTATTCGTGATCCTGCACGCCGGCGCTTTCTCGGATGCTGTGCATGGCCCACATCGGGCAGCCGACATCGACGCTACGAATGCCTAGTCGGGCGGAGGTCATCGGACCAATTGTGCTGCCACAGGGCAAATCCGAGCGGTGGGAATAGCGTTGATACGGGACTTCAGCCGCTTCGCACCAGTGAATAAAATGAGCGGCAGAGATGCTTTCCGAGCTATAGCGACGGTTGGCGTTGGATTTTATAACTGGCCCCTGATTCACAAACACTTTGTGGCTGGCATCATAGGCTGATGGAAAATTAGGATGGTAGGCATGCGCCATATCGACGCTAACGAGAAAACTTTGCGCCAGGGCACGCGCTGTATCTTCTTGTTCTGGAGAAATGGCTTGGCTGATGCGTTGCAAAATATCAGCCAGAAAACTGCCATCCGCACCGATATGGCTTTTGCTGCCAATTTCTTCATGATCAAAAAATGCACAGACGGCCGTTCCTGCTGTCTGATTCAGTACGGTAGTATCCAGCAATGCTTGTAGCCCCGCATGGCAAGATGCCAGATTATCAATTTGGCTATTGGCATAAAATTCCTGATTCGCGCCCCAAAATGCGCCTTTTTGAGTGTCGCACACAGCCAGATCCCACGACAGGATTTGTGAGCCACCAATACCTGTTGCCTGTTCCAGCAAAGCCAGAAAATGTGATTGTGGCAATTGATCAGCTGTCAGCTGTGCAAAAAATGGCGACAATTGATTTTGCTTGTGCAGCTTCAAACCTTCTTCATTCACTTTACGATTCATGTGAATAGCGAGATTGGAGAGCCGCAGCACTGGTTCTTCCAGGTGCACTCGTTTATGCGCCAGCAATCCATCGCCATAGGTATAGCTGATCCGTCCGGCAAGGCTCAGATCACGATCAGTAAATGTAGCGAGAATAGGTCCACCGTAAATCTCGACACCTAGTTGGGCAATGCCATCGTTCACTGCAGCGGCATTGGGTCGAATGCGCAGTCCAGGAGAATCTGTATGCGCACCGATAATACGAAAACCGGATTCCGCTGGCGATTTATTACCCGGCACAAACAGGATAATGGAAGAATCATCCCGCACAACGTAATAACGCCGGCCAGCTTGCAACTGCCATTTCTCAGTTTCATCCAGACGAATAAACTGGAATTTTTCCAGTTCCGCTTCAATTGAAGCAACGGCATGCCACGGGCTGGGACTGTTATCAATGAAATCCAGCAGGTTTTGTACGGAAGTTTGCGCGGTTGTCATGAGATATGTTTACTTGATATTTTATGAATAACGAATGAGCGATCAGCCAAGAAATCTCTGATTAAAACATAAGGTTACACAAAGCCCCTGCTTCGCACAATTTTCAAGCAACAGTTCGCCTTCATAGACCTGCATGATGTCACGCACAACTGCCAGGCCAATCCCGTGGCCAGAAGTAGATTGATCAGCACGGGCACCCCGTTCCAGAATACGTGCAATTTCGTGTGATGGAATACCGGGGCCATCATCTTCAACCTTGATCAACACTTGATCACCCTGATAACTCGCTGCTATCTGGATACGATGACGGCACCATTTGAATGCGTTATCAATTAAATTGCCCAGCAATTCCATCAGATCGCCTTCATCAATACGCAAGTAAAGTTTGCGCTCCACTGCCACTGTCACCTCAGGTTGTTTGACTCGATACGCACTGGCAACGGTGCGCACAATGCGATCAACCATGGGTGCTAGCTGAATCAAACTCATCCCCGGCGAGCTTCCCGCTGTTGCAGCACGCCGCAATTGATACTGGACGACATTATCCATGCGCTCAATTTGCTCTTGTATTGTTTGATGACGAGCGCTTATTGCTTTGTCTTGATCGTGCAATGCACCTTGCAGGATTGCCAGTGGTGTTTTCAAGCTATGCGCCAAATCGGCTAAGCCATTACGATAGCGTTTTTGCTGTTTATGTTCATGCGTGATCAGGGAATTGATGCTGTCGGTCAACACTTTAAGTTCTCTGGGATAGTTGCCTTTGAGATTTTCTTGCTGGCCAGATTCAATTGCCGCCAATTCTACCGAAACCTTGCGTAGCGGCCGCAATCCCCAGCGCAACACCAACAACTGTGCTATCAACAAAAGCACTGCCAATACGCCTAACCAACCCCATAAATCTCTACGATAATGCTTTATTTGCGCATCCAGCAAGGTGGTATCGGTCACCACATTGAAAGCCAACGGATAACTACCGGCTGGCGCCTCCCAAACAACACTGTAACGATAGATAAAATGCGGTTTGCGATTGAGTTGAATCTGCTCGAAAATCTTTTCTCCCTGATCCAGTAGCGTAAGAATCGGTATATGTTTGTTCAGCGATGAGGTGGTTTGCCAAACAATGGCTCCGGTGGCATCGGTAATAAAAGCGTAAGTATGTGAATCAGCCAGCTCAAATTCCACATCCTGTTGATTAGGCAATACCCTCAACTCGCCGAACTCCTCTACTTCAGTATCGCCCATCAATAACAGCAATTTTGCAAACAGATGATCTTCCACGCCGATACGGGCACTATCATAGAAAGCGCGATCCAACGTAAATGTCATCCCCGCAATAAAGATTAATAATACAAACGACGTGCTGAGTAGAACACGCCGATTCAGCGACATCATGACGATGGAGTATTACAGACTAAATTAAAACGGTAACCACGGCCACGCAAGGTTTCAATGGGTTTGAGCTTGCCAGTAGGATCTAATTTGCGCCGCAAACGACCAATCAAAACTTCAATGACATTGCTATCACGTTCTTCATCGCGTGGATAAAGCGCATCTGCCAATGCATCTTTAGACAAGACTTTACCATGATGGCGCATCAATTCTTCCAGCAGCCGATATTCAAACGCGGTCAATTCAATATTTTTATCATTAATTAGTAATTGCTGCGTGACGACATCCAGCACAATTGCATCACATTCCAAACGGGTTTGTGGAATGCCGGTAGCACGGCGCAACAAGGCTTTGAGGCGCGCCTGCAATTCCTCCATCTGGAATGGCTTGGTCAGATAATCATCCGCGCCTGTTTCCAGACCATGTACTTTGTCTTGCCAGCTACTACGCGCGGTTAAAATTAACACCGGTAACAAACTACCTTGCTGACGCAGTGCATTGATTACTTCCAGACCAGATTTTCCGGGTAACCCTATATCAATAATTACTGCATCAGGACGATATTCTGTGGCAAGAAACAAACCCTCTTCACCATCACTGCTGGTATCGACCAGATAACCGCTTGCTTCCAATTGCTGCCGGATCTGGTTTTGTAAATGCGGTTCGTCCTCAATCACCAAAATGCGCATCATGTCTCCTTATTGTGCAAGATGACAATAAAGTGTCCAGATCGAATCATGAAATTTAGTTTGTAGATTAACGAGTAGAAATGACTGCGCCTGTTTGCGCATCGATCGAGACAGCATGGACGCTGCCGCGATCACTCAATATTTTGATGCGATACTGATTGCCTGCTCGGTTAATCGCCAGTACTCGCCCTCGAAAATGGCGCTGAGCAATTGCCATTGCCTGCTGTTGCGAAATGGCATTAGTAGCACTATTGGCACGGTTGTGCCCTCTGGTTGTATCATGCCCACGGGCAAAAACATTGGTCATGGCAGCTGTCATGATTAAGCCAATCAATAACATTTGCTGCCATTTTTTCATTGTTTTTTCCTCGTGTGTTCATCGTCATTAAAACCAGGTAAGTGCAAATAAATTTTAATCTGTATCTGCTCTCACCCGGTGTTATTAAAATCGTAACCTAAGATCCACATTGCCGGAATGAATGCCCATGTTGACTTGTGGCGGCACAACATACACCGGCGCTGGAGAATAATAATTATATTGGGGTTGCGGATAATATTGCTGATAATAAATGGATGGTTGTCTATAAACAGGCACTGGCACGTATTTTTTGACATGGTGGTGTCTATGCTGATTGACATGTCGTTTGGGCTGCTTATAGTGTTGATGATGTGAGTAACGTTTACCCGCATGTGCTACAGAGGGCATAGCCAGGCCAACAGCCAACAACAAACTTAACGCCAGAGCAATCTGTTTTTTTATTTTAATGTTCATGATCATTCTCCTTGGTACTGTATTTTCAGGCTGATTCCTGATGCTGATAAATGTAACGCACCCTGCCTGAACCCGAGCTGAACGGAAAATTAGCGTATGAAAACAATTACACCCGCCGAAATACTATCGTTTTGGTTCCAGGAAACTGAAGAGAAACAATGGTTTTCTGCCACAAAACACTTTGATGAACTCATCCGCCAACGTTTCTCCGGATTAATCCAGCAAGCTGCAGCTGCTGAGCTGTTCACATGGCGATCAACTCTTGAAGGTCGGCTGGCTGAGATTATTGTGCTGGATCAATTTCCACGTAACGCTTATCGCCATACACCACAAGCATTTGCGCAAGATGCCATGGCGCTGACACTCGCCCAGGAAGCTATCGCAGCCGGTGCCCTAGATTCACTTAACCAGAAACAACGAGGGTTTTTGCTGCTACCCTACATGCACAGCGAATCCAAACAAATACATATTGTGGCAGAAACACTGCACAGAGATTTTGCTTCAAAAAGCAGCTATCGCTATGAGTTACGCCACAAAGCTATTATTGATCGCTTTGGCCGCTATCCGCGTAGAAATAAAATTCTGGGACGAATCTCCACGCCGGAAGAACAAGCATTTCTGCGACAACCACTATCACATTTTTATCAGCATCTTGAAAAAGACCAGAACGGTTGGAATAAGATATAGCACAAGCATAAATCCTAATCCTACAGAACTATATTGCTGTATACACATCTATCTCTGTTTTTTTGCTACTCTCAAAAGAGTAATATTTTTAACGATCGTTAAAATATCAACCAAAAGATACACGATACACATTCAGTTCCAGAATAAAGTTCGATTCCAGCGGAGGCTCCATAATAAATGTTTTGAGATTCATGTCTCAATCATATGATTTCAAAATTCAGAAGTGATTCTGCGCTTCCTCAGAGTCTGTTCAAGTTGTTCGCGACTAATGCCGCTCAGGTAATTGTTTCTCATATTCCCAGAGATTTTAAACAGGCTCTAAAAAGCCACCACATTATTTAATTATTTCACCATCTCCATCAGCCGCCCGAAGCTCTCCACCACGTCATACTTGACGTTTTCAGGGGCAAAGCGGCGATTCATCTCATCGAAGAATTTTCGGGCGCATTTGATCTTAGTTTTCTCGATCTCGCGCAGATCCATCGACGACATAGAACCTTTGGTTTCCGCCACGAAATAGATGTGCTTGACCGTGCCTTCCTTGAAGCTGATCGCCCAGTCTGGGTTGTAGTCGCCCACGGGCGTGGGAATCAGGAAGCCGCGTGGCAACTTGGCATAGACCACCACTTCATTGGCCGTATCCAGCTCTTTCACGAACTCCCGCTCGACCTTCGAGTCCGTCAGCACATAGTCGTAGATATGTCGCTGGAGCTTGTCACCGGCATTGCTGAAATCCTGCTTGGATTGTCCAGCGGTGAAAATATCCAGATCGAATTTTTCCTCGACCGAATCGTAGGCCAGGTGTTCGATGATGACTGTCGCCTTCTGTTCGTTGATCAGGCGTATCGCCTCGGCGATGAAGCTCTCGGGGTTGGTCTTGAACTGCGCAAAAACCGCGACGTTGATACCCTTGAGGATTTCCGCCACCGTGCGGCGTGTCAGTTGCGTTCCCTCGGCCAGCTTGCCGATCAGGTCGTATTTGACTGCAGAATGAATCGACTGCTTGTTATACTTGATCTCTGTTTCCGAAATCTTGAAACCGTCTCCGCGCTTGAGCGTCTCATCGGTCACCTGTTCAATCTGCTCGCCTGCCTGGATCATGTACTGCAACGGCGTGACGCGCAGGGTGGTGTCCAGCTCCTTGACAGCCTTCTGCACGAGTTCATCCGAATCGAAATCGACGCTGTAGGCCGCCTTGCGGTTGATGCGATTCCACAGCACCTTGAACTCTTGCTTGTCGAAGTTGGCGTTGAGCGGATTCTTCTTCGGTTTGCGGTCGTCACCGATGTCTGGCAGCTGGCTCTCGCTGAATACACTGTCGATGAGCTGGAACACCTGCTCAGCGTGCGGTAGCAACTCTTCCGGCAGATCCTCCAGAGCGCCGTCTTTCTTCGCCTGATGGTACTTCTCGGTGATGGTGCGCTTCCTATCCACGTAGCCGTTCTGGATCAGATAAAACTCGATGTCCGCCGCTTGGTCATCCGATACCGTGACCGTGCCTTCAGCCGTGTTCAGTGTCTTACCGGTGAAATAAGCCTTGTCTGCTACACGTGGACGTGCAGACAGCGAATCGCTGATGTCCTTTTGCAGCGCTGTCACGAAGTCTTTGTAGCTTTCACTCGCCACCACCGTCAGCACGTTCACATCGTGCACCGTGGCCGGGTGATCCATCCGGTCGCCATTTTGATTGACGGACAAGCGCAGGCCGCGCCCCACCTCTTGGCGACGGGATATGGTGTTGTCGCTGTGCTTGAGCGCGCAGATGACGAAGACGTTGGGGTTGTCCCAGCCTTCACGCAAGGCCGAGTGGGAAAAGATGAAGCGCACCGGCTCATGCAGCGACAGCAACCGCTCCTTGTCCTTGAGGATTAGATCGTAGGCATCCACGTCCTCCGAAAGCCCGGCATTCTCGCCGCGCTTGATGACCTTGGGGTCAGTGAGTTTTTTACTCCGTTTGTCGATGGAAAAGTAGCCGCTGTGGGTTTTATCGGCCGCGATGTCTTTGAGGTATTTGACGTAGGGCGTTTCATCGAGATCAAGCATTTCGTTGAGGTACAGCTTGTACTCCTGTTCGAAGACACGAGCGTACTCGCCTTTCTCGTCGGTAGCGGAATAGTCCCGGTACTTGGCCACCTCATCAATGAAGAACAAGGTGAGCACCTTGATGCCCTGCTGGAACAACACCTGCTCCTTGTCAAAGTGCGCCTTGATCGCCTCGCGGATCTGGATTCGACGCATTGCTTCTTCGGTCACATCACCGGTCGCATCCCCGACGGTGAGCTCAACGCCATTGGTAAAGCTCAGCGTATCGGTATTGGCATTGATGTCGGAGACGACGAAACCATCGCGGTACTGATCCAGCCCGTTGGAAAGCTCAAACAGATTGTCGCCTTTGCCCAGCTTGCGAACGACACGCTTGATATTGCCACCGGCCAGCTTCTGCTCAAACTCCACCCGCGCCTCGGGCGGTTTCTTACTGGAAATCTCGATGGATTGCAGGTAAAGATAGCCCGCCGTACCCGCCAGCCCTTTCACGGCGATGCCACGCACGGCGATCTTCTTCACCAGCTTCTGATTGTAGGCATCCAGCGCATCCAGCCGGTGAATCTTGTTGTGCGTGGTCTTGTGGGTGGCCGAGTAACGCAGCACCATCAGTGGCTTGAAATTGACCAGCGAATCCAGGGTCTTGCCGCCTTCCATCTTCTGCGGCTCATCCAGGATCAGGATCGGACGGTTGGCACTGATGACGTCGATGGGTCTGCGCGACTGGAAGTCGTCCAGCTCCTCGTAAATGCGCCGGTTATCCTTGCCGGTAGCGTTGAACGCCTGCACGTTGATGCCCGCGTCCGACGAGAAGCTCTCCAGGTGGTGCAGTTGCTTGGAGTTGTAGATGAAGAAGCGCGCCTTCTTCTGATAGCTCTCCAGGAAGTGTTCGGCGGTAATCTCCAGCGACTTGGCCACGCCCTCGCGGATAGCGATGCTGGGCACCACGATGATGAACTTGCTCCAGCCATACCGCTTGTTCAGCTCGAAAATGGTCTTGATATAGCAGTACGTCTTGCCTGTGCCCGTTTCCATCTCGATATCCAGATGAATATTCGAGATAGCGGTTGCTGATTTGATGTAGGCCGGCCTTGCAGGGGTAGACTCCCCTTTGGCATTCGAGGTGTAAAAGTCCGTCAAAGAGGCAGAAACCAGCAGGTTCTGCTGACGCTGCACTTCCTGAATATTGCTGAGCAGAGCCTGATCCGACAGCGTCAGGTCGGCATTGCGAAAGGCTGCTTCCTTCTCTTCCGCACTGACGGAGGACGGTACTGCCATCTCTGCGAATGACGACTGGGGGCTTGTCGGCACCGCCTTTGAGACACCCGGATCAAGGCGGTAACGGACACCACCGTGGTGGGGCGGCTGCCCCTTGAAGCAATCCACCACCGCCTGCACGGCGGCGGTCTGGTAGGCCTGGGTTTTGAATTTGAGTTTCATCGCGATCCGCGCCTCGTTTGAGAAAGTGCCACGGCTTGTGGCACAAATTCCATGTGCGGATATCCGCAAAGGATTTTATGGTGATTCCACGATACACAAGTCGAGTTGTGTATCGTTATGCTAAAAATTCGATACACAAAATTCATAGAGACTGGCAGACGATACACAAACTGATTCACAGAATACGTCTCCCTTCCGCGATGTTCACCAGCTTTGGAAAGCACAACACGGCGGCACGCCTGCCGCTGCCTGCCCTCAGTTCTTGTAGAATGCCTGCTGCTTTGAGCTGACGAATCAGGCTCATGGCCGTTGGCTTGTGAATTTGTGTACGTGCAATCAGGTCCGTCGTGGAAAAAATCGGGCGGTCAAAAATGGCATCCAGCACATGGACGGTAAACTGGGAATGGGTCGCTTCATGGATCGCCTGCTTCATCTCTTCATACAGCACCTGAATGGCCGCCACACGAGCACTGTTTTGTGAAGCTTGCGCCGTGACTGCTCGCAGAAAAAACGCGATCCAGCCATTCCAGTCATCTTCTGCGGAAATAGCCTTAAGCCGTTGATAATATTCTTCACGATGACTTTCCAGATATTCCGACAGGTAAAACATCGGCTGTGACAAAGCCCTTTTTTGGTACAGAAACAACGGGATCAGAATGCGACCGATACGCCCGTTACCATCCTTGAATGGGTGCAGCAGTTCAAACTGGGCATGAACAACCGCTGTTTGCAGCAGAAAATCCACATCGTCGCTGTCCAGATACAGCTCCCACGCCTGTAAAAAATCGGGCAGCTGCAAAGGGTTCGGTGGCACAAAGGTGGCCTGTTCCATTGTGCAACCGTATCGGCCTATCCAGTTCTGATCCTTACGGAATTCACCGGGCGTCTTATCCTGTCCGCGTACACTGTTCAATAGAATACGGTGCAACTCCCTCACAAAAGACAAGCGAATCGGGTAGTCCTGCAAATACTCACGCGCCGAATACAAGGCTTGCCGGTAGTTGGAAATCTCCAGGATATCCTTGTACTTCTCACCTTCTTTAAGCAGCCCCGCTTCTTGCTCCAGCACTTCATCGACCGTAGCCTGAGTGCCTTCGATTTTGGAAGACAGCACCGCTTCTTGGGTAGTCAGCGGCGACAGCATCACCGCCGGATTGGGAATACCCTGCAACAGCCCGTCATAACGCGCCAGCGACGCATTGGCTTGGCCCACCAGCGGCAAAAGCAAGCGGTAATCCAGATCGGCCAATGGCAAGGCGCTGGGTATGTAAGGCTGCATGCTGTTTCTCCCTTTAGATGCTCTTTACTTCCGTACCCAGCGATAGCAAGGCCTGCGTCTTGAATTTGAGTTTCATAAGATACCCTCAAGCCTTGTGGAGTCCGTAGGCGCCACAAAACGGATTACAGAGTGCGGCGCTGGTTCTGCGCTCCACAAGCAGCGTATGCTGTTTGTCATTTGTGCCACAAGCTGTGGCACAACATTTGGACGTAAGCCGTATGGCCCGATTAAAAAACCAGAAGGTTTGTGGCTTTTTGAAAAGTTGGCAAATGGTGCAATCGGCGCTTGCACAAATGCCCAGCGTGGATGTTGCTTGGTCTTGAACGTCATTCTTTCTCTACCTTACGCAAGGTTTGTTCAATTTCGCGTTGCAGTTCTTCGCGGTCAGGCAGATAGAGCTGGTACTTCTGCACAAAAAGCTGGCTGTTCATCTGGTAGGTTGCATACTCAACCAATAGTTCGTCCTTATCTCTGCTCAGGATGATGCCAATGGGTGGGTTATCGTCTGGCTGATTTTCTTCTTTGGCAAAATAGCCCAGATAAAGATTCATCTGCCCGATGTCGTGGTGCTGCACATTGCCCAGCTTCAAATCAATCAGCACAAAGCAGCGCAATATACGGTGATAAAACACCAAATCGACCCGATAATGCGTGCCGCCCATGGTAATGCGGTACTGCCGCCCCACAAAGGTAAAACCCTTGCCAAGCTCCAGCAAGAACTGCTGCAAATGCTGGCTAAGTGCAGCTTCCAGCTGCGATTCAGACACTAACCCAGTCTCAGGAATCTTCAGAAACTCAAACACATAGGGCTCACGCAGTAAATCTTCGGGTTGTGCGACGACCTGGCCTTGCTGTGCTAATTGCAGAATGCTCGCTTTATCCTTGCTGGCTGCTAGACGCAAGAATAGAGAAGAGGCCTTTTGCCGCTTTAGCTCTGCTACTGACCAACGTTCGATAATGGCTTGTTGTTCGTAGAACCCGCGCTCCAGCGGGTCATCCAGCATCAAAAGCTCCACATAGTGTGACCAGCTCAATAAGTCAGACGGCGTCTGACCTATTGGGTAACGCAGATACAGCAAGCGCATGTAGATCAAGTTACTACGGCTGAACCCCCTGCCGTGGCGCAGGCGCAAGTCAGCAGACAGCTTGGTGATTAGCCCCGCGCCGTACTCGGCCCGGTCTTTGCCCCCCTGTTCGAACTCCACAATGTGCTGCCCCACCTGCCAATAGGTCTTCACCAACTGAGTATTGACTGCTTGCAGCGCCGCAGCACGGCCTGCTGTATAGGTGCTGGAGATATGCTCTAGCAGCTCTTGGTAGTTGTCGTCTGGTATGAGTTTTGACATAGGCGGCCTCAGATGCTCTTCACTTCAGTGCCCGGCGAGAGCAGTTTGAAGATCTGTTCCACGTTGATTTTCACATCATCGCTTTTGAATCCCGCGTCGCGGAATACCACGCGCAGCGGCTTATGGGTGGCCAATTCCTTAACGAAGGCTTCGTCGATGCCGCCGTGCGCGTCAAAGCAGGCGGCGAGCGCGTCGCCGTCCACGAAGAACACATCCTTGCCCTGGATGATCTTCCTCTCAATGGGCAGGGCAAGATCAACGCCCCAGTCCAGCATGACTTGAAACAGCAGATCTTCCGCTGTGCGGTCGGGCTTGATGTTGTCGACGAACAGATCGAGGTTGGACTTGTCCAGCGCGTCGGGGGCGTAGTAGACGTCGGCCATGTTCGAGGTATCGACTTTGAGAACACGAAAGCCAGTGTCTACATCCATCTTGCCACCGCTAACTTTCTTGCCGGCTCGACGGATACGCTCCTTGCTTATTTCGGAAATTGTGTTGTATCCGACTTTATGAGCTGTTGAGTCACTAGGGGTGTCCTCATCAATTTGAATCATAATAAATCGGCGCTTACCGCCATCTTCCGCATTTTTCTCTAAGAGCCTGTTTACGATCTTCTGAGTAATAGTGCCAAGAAAGCCAAATGAATGAGCTGCAAGCTGGTATCAAGTTTACGTTCGCAGTTTTTCCATAATCTTCGGCACTTTTCCAGCCAGGCGAAACTACGTTCCACTATCCAGCGCCTGGGCATAACCTTGAAGGTATGCAGTTTGCTGCGTTTGGCGATCTGCACGGTGACAGGTTTGCCCAGAATTTCTTGCACACTTTCGGCAAATGGTGCTCCAGTATAGCCACCGTCACACAGCAAACCTTGCACTTGTCCCAAACTCGATCTGCAACGCTTCAAGGCCTGCAATGCACCGTTACGGTCAGTCACTTCCGCTGTCGTCACTGCAATGGCGTGCGGCAACCCCAAGGTATCAACAGCGATATGGCGCTTGATGCCCGACACCTTCTTGCCGGCGTCATAGCCTTTCTGGTCAGCCGTGTCTGTATTCTTCACGCTTTGCGCGTCCACAATCAAGAACGTGCTGCAAGCGTTGCGCCCCAGTTTCTCTCGGGCCGCGCCAACCTGATTTTTTTAATGCCTGCTCCAGCACGCTCACGCCGTGCTGGTCAGGCTCATTCCATTTGCGCCAATAGGCATATACACTCTGCCATTTGGGAAACTCTCCGGGCAAAAATCTCCACTGGCAACCAGTACGCAGCAGATACAGCACAGCACAAAATACTTCATACAAATCTATTGTCGTGGGTTTGGTGCTGCGCCTCACGCTACGCAATAGCGGCTCTATCTCGGCAAACTTCTCTTTGCTAATATCACTGGCATATTTTGTTCTCTTCATCCACGTATCGTAAGGAATAATGATGAGATCGTAAACGGGCTCTAAGAGCCTGTTTACGATCTTCTGAGTAATAGTGCCAAGAAAGCCAAATGAATGAGCTGCAAGCTGGTATCAAGTTTACGTTCGCAGTTTTTCCATAATCTTCGGCACTTTTCCAGCCAGGCGAAACTACGTTCCACTATCCAGCGCCTGGGCATAACCTTGAAGGTATGCAGTTTGCTGCGTTTGGCGATCTGCACGGTGACAGGTTTGCCCAGAATTTCTTGCACACTTTCGGCAAATGGTGCTCCAGTATAGCCACCGTCACACAGCAAACCTTGCACTTGTCCCAAACTCGATCTGCAACGCTTCAAGGCCTGCAATGCACCGTTACGGTCAGTCACTTCCGCTGTCGTCACTGCAATGGCGTGCGGCAACCCCAAGGTATCAACAGCGATATGGCGCTTGATGCCCGACACCTTCTTGCCGGCGTCATAGCCTTTCTGGTCAGCCGTGTCTGTATTCTTCACGCTTTGCGCGTCCACAATCAAGAACGTGCTGCAAGCGTTGCGCCCCAGTTTCTCTCGGGCCGCGCCAACCTGATTTTTTTAATGCCTGCTCCAGCACGCTCACGCCGTGCTGGTCAGGCTCATTCCATTTGCGCCAATAGGCATATACACTCTGCCATTTGGGAAACTCTCCGGGCAAAAATCTCCACTGGCAACCAGTACGCAGCAGATACAGCACAGCACAAAATACTTCATACAAATCTATTGTCGTGGGTTTGGTGCTGCGCCTCACGCTACGCAATAGCGGCTCTATCTCGGCAAACTTCTCTTTGCTAATATCACTGGCATATTTTGTTCTCTTCATCCACGTATCGTAAGGAATAATGATGAGATCGTAAACGGGCTCTAAGACTGCATGAGCCATACTTCCCGAGCCTGCAAAGAAATCAAGAACGATCGAATCCTGTGTGGTTGCATGCTCCAGGATGCGTTTCATCAGTTGAACAGGCTTAGGGTTATCAAAAACTTTACTTCCGAACAGGGATGAAACGTCACGCGTCCCATCGTCTGTATTTCCAGCGTAGGCGTGATCCCAAAAGTTAATTGGAGTTAATCCGCGAGCCTCGGAAAGAAACATTTTTATTGAGGGGATGGCCGCATCGCCATTACTTCCCCAGTAAAGGAGACCTTCATTCTGAAGCCGCTCGAACTCGTCTTTCGAGCGACGCCAAGCGTTGGTCGTGGGTGTAGTAGTCTGCCCAGTATTTGGATTCTTTATGGGGTAACAAAGATTAGGGCGTTGCTCCGGGGTTGCAGGATTCAGGAAGGATGCGCCTTTCCACGGGCCGCGAGTATCATTGTCTGGGTTTGAATAGCGGCCATCAGCTTCATCTGTGCGAGGCAAAAGATTTACCCTAAATGCATCAGACTGACTATATACAAGGATATGCTCAACGACCGTAGTAAAATCCTGTGTATTGTTGCTTCGCGTATATCGCTTCTGCCATGAAATATCAGCCTGGAAATTCTGCTCACCAAAAATCTCGTCACAAATCTTGCGAAGGTTCGCGGACTCATGATAATCGGCAGAGACAAATAGCACGCCATCTTCAGCAAGTAAATTGCGTCCTATTTTAAGGCGCGGATATACCATGCTCAACCAATCAGAGTGGAAACGACCATTAGCTAAAGTATTTGCAATGAGTCGATTGCCTTCTTCGTCGACTTGATTGGATCGGCGGAAATATGCAGCCACTTCCTCAGAAAAATCGTCTTCGTAGATGAAGTCATTGCCCGTGTTATACGGCGGGTCAATATAAATCATCTTCACTTTACCCAGGTACGTCTCCTGCAACAGCTTCAACGCATCCAGGTTGTCACCTTCGATAAACAGGTTCTTCGTCGTATCAAAGTCCACACTTTCCTCGCGCACTGGCCGCAGCGTCTTGGCAATCGGCGCATTGGCCGTCAGCAGCGCTTCGCGCTTGCCGGGCCAGTTGAGGTGATAGCGTTCTTGCGGGCCTTCCACAATGGCATCGGACAGCTCCTGCCGAAGCTGGTCAAAATCCACCATCAGCTTCACGCTGCCATCTTCGCCTTGCGCTTCCGTTACGCAGCCGGGGAACATATCGCGAATGCGGGCGATGTTCTCTTCAGTCAGGTTGGGGGAGTGCATTTTTAATTTGTTCATCGTATTTTTCACGTTTGATTCTCAATACTATTTCAAGCGACACCCATATGGGCCTCGTAATGTTGCTGAAAACCCGCTTCGTCGAACACGGCTTTAAATTTTTCCAAGTAATATGCGAGATCATAGTCTGCGTAGTCCATGACGCTGAAGTTGATGCCGTCCTTATGCGACCCTCTATCCAGGAATCGAGCCAACGCCACGAATCGGTTATCTTGCTGCTCCAGCTTTCCTAAAGCCGCTTTGAATTCTTCGTTCTTGTTGTTGAACGAGAAGAAGTGCTCAAGGATGCAGCGCATGGTGTTCGGCACAATGTGAGCTGGCAATTGTTGATCTCGTGCTTTTCGGAGGATGAACCAAAGAGCGTCATAATCGTTCATCAGTTCGCTGGATTTTATCAAGCCAACTTGGGTGTGTGGATTCTTGGTCACTCTGAATAGCTGGCACTTTCTGTTCTTATCGGTCACACCAAGCTGCTTCATCAGCTCGTGTAAGAAGAACAGGTTATGCGTCAGCACAATGACTTGGCGAACCTTTGGGCCGCCAGCCGGTGCGATCAATTCCTTGCAAATTAAAGCTGCGATGTCAAAAACATAGTTGACCGAAAGACTGGAAATTGGATCATCTATAACAACGATGGTCTTGTCTAGTTGGAACGTCTCGCCTTCTTTCTCTGATCCTTTCAGCAGCTCCATGTAGTAGAGAAAGGAAATCAGGGTTTTCTCCCCCTCGCTCAATGACTTCAATTCACCACTGTTTTGCCCTTGTCGATTTAGGCAATACAGGCTTTCTTGCTCTGACTTTCTGGCGATTGAAAAAGCGAAAATGCCCATGTTGCAAAGCCGCTGATTGATAGCAACCATCGCCGCATCCACACCTGTCTGCTTTTGGCGGAGCTCGGTCAGAGTTACGTTAAGCGACCCTAACTTTGACTCTAGCTCACGGTCTTCTTTGTCGTATTCAGCCTTTTGGTCGAGAAGCGGCGCGGTCATGGCGTCGTATGTAGAAAATGCTGCAGCTCTGTCTCGGCGGAGAATCTTCCAAAATTCGGCCGTGATGCGGCGTTTTTCCGCATCACGGTCAGAGATGCGCTGATTGAATCCCGAAATTCGCTGGTTGATTTCGGCGAGCTTATTCAGCAAGTCACCCAGACTGGATTCAGCAATACTGGCAAGCTCGCTTGGTTTTTCAGTTTTCGCTTTCATTGCGACCAGATTGGTCTGCAAGACCAACTTGAGCGCAGACCATGCGCTTGCTAGCCCAGCATCTTCCTTGGCAAACGGGTCTTGAAGTGCTTGATTGACCGATGCCTCTAATGCAGAAATTGCGGCCTCATACCTCTGGGCGAGGCTTTGTATATGATCAATTTTTGTTTGCCTGTCACCATCCAATAATTGGGAGAGCTCGGCGAGCAAGTCATGCGGTATTGTCTGCTGGCAAAAAGGACACTCCGGGTCATGTGCAAACTCCCGTCCTTTGTTGACCCAGTCGCTGTTCCCCCACTTTTCGATAAGCGGAGCCAACCTACTTTGCCCCGATACAACGATGCGCTCCTGCCAGATTGCGTCAAGCTCTATCGCTTGGAATCCCGGCTGGCTCAAACTCAGCGTGGACTTCTGGGGTTCAGTCCCTGATGCCTCTGCCAATCGTTTCTTTAAATTTTCAATCGTATCCAGCTCTTCATCTTCGGCAACCTGGATAGCCTTCAGTGCGTCAAAAAATTTCTGTCGATTATTCCCATAGCCTTGTATCAACGGCTGCAGCTCTCCGCTGCTATAGGCGGCATGAGCTTTCCAAACCTCGGTCAAGGCAGTATCTTTCGCAGCAGTCAACGAGCTCGCCGTTGATGCCGTTAGATCCTTTAACTCTTCGCGCCGCGCTTCAATAGCGGCAATCTCTGGTGTTATTTCTTCAATTTTCTTTTGCGACTGCGTATCCAGTTCGCCCAAAGTGAAGATGCCCGGCATTCCAGCTACACCACCAATCACACGATCAACGAAGTCACTGTTGTAGACCACGGGGCGATACACCCCCTGACCTGTAGTCTCAACAGCGCAATGAGCGAAATCTGGACTTTTCTCGCCCCAACCATGGATTACTTCGCCGATGGACGACTTACCAGCACCGTTCAGACCGTAGAAGAACACGGGCTTCTGGGTACTCGTCTCGAGTTCAATTTCGACCGCTTCGGTCGGGTGAAAGCTCTTGTAGTTAGAAATCGAAATCTTCTTTAGCATCGTCGCCCCAAAGATGAGTCAAATCACATAGCTCTAATTTTTTAGCGTGTTAATACTTCAATCTTGTTTTTCAAAGCACGCAATTGAGCATTAATCTCCACCTTGCGGTTGAATTGTTTTTCTTTAGTTAGCCGCGCTGTGATTCTGTCTAGCTCGCGCTGTTTTGCCTGCACCTGCTCGACTCGGGCTATCAGCTCAATCAGCGTTTCTTGCGGCCGCGCGGGCAGCGGGATTAATCGCTGGAGCAATTGCTCATACAGGCTTCCTAGGTGTAAGGCTACAGGTATTGCCGAGCGCTTGCTATCAATTGGCCACCAATTTGACGCAAAGTAATCTGAGAGCACCCAGCGGCTGGTGTCGGCTTCGTTCGGGCGTTTGTAGGCGGCTATTATCTGCGTTTTGCCCTCGAAGGTCAGTTCAAACACGATAGGGAAAGGAATGGCCCGGTCGATGCTGCGCAATACGTCCTGATGTAGTTCCGGTCCTTTGAGCTGGATAGTGAATATCTGAATCTCTGGCACACCGGGCCGCGCTGGCAGGTGGATCGTCTCCGGAGCGAGCTTGTATTGCCAGACGATCTGCTCGACCTGCTCAACGAACAGATCCTTCAGTCGGGTGTTGGCTCCGCTGTGCTCGTAGATCTTGGCTTTAGGGATAACCTTTCCAAACTCTGCAGCCGCAGGATATTGAAGAAATGCGCTATTCATGGTTATCCGCAGATTGCGCGGATTCGCGCAGATTGAAGACCAATCTTTTGTGCTGGAGGCTGCTGGCGCCAAAATTTAGGAGCAACGCCTTGTTCAGGCCGGATGCCTTGAGGTAGTTAATGACCTGCGCTTCTTCTACTCCCGATAGTTGCTTCAGCGCCTTCAGCTCAACAATAGTGGTGTCAAAGCAAACGAAATCGGCTTTGTAGAATGCTTGCAGAGGCGTGCCACGATAAAGAATAGGCAGAGCCTTTTCCCGGTGGTGCGGGATATTCAGAGCAATTAACTCAAGCTCCAGCGCTTCTTGATAGACGGCCTCCAAAAAGCCACTGCCAAGCGCGCGATGGACCGTCATTGCGGCCCCAATTATTCGGTAGGTTTGCTCATCCGTAGTCATCATCTGCGTTCTTCTGCGTAATCTGCGGATTGAATCACTAAAAAAGCGATCAGTTCAAAGTCGTCCAGCCCCGAGATGGTGTTGGTCAGCGCTGTGGTTCTGCCACCGCTAAACAGGCTGTCCAGATCCTTTTCTTCCTTCACGTCGATCATTGACCGGATAGATGGGCCCAGAAGGTCGGAATAGGTCTGCATCTGGCGACCCTCGACCGTTTCCCGATTGAAGCGCTGGCAGGCGTCGACGATGGGTTTGTCCTGCCCCTTGCAGCAGCTACGCACCAGGTCGAGCAGGCGCTTGACCTCGGTGTGATCGTGAATGACCTCGCCCTCACGACTGATATAGACGAGGTAATACGGGTGCAGGCGGTTGTGCTGGTTGAGATTGATGTCGCCTGTTTTGGAAGAAAGGGCGCGGTTGCGCAAGGTGAAGATCGCCCCTGGCGGCAGCCCTATCTCGGGCCTGGCAGGAACCACGGCGTGCATACCATTGGGCGCACTGCTTAGTTCGCCGTGGGCTTTGACGTAGTTGAGCAGGTCCATGCGGAAGTCGTTCAGCCCCAGGTCGGTGATGGAGACGCCGGTTTTCAAATCTTCCAACTCGATGACTTCTTCCTGGAGGCGGCGCAGTTGCTCCTTGCGGTACGACACGTCGTTGGCCTGCGCGGACAGCACATTGTCGTCGCCGGTGGCGGTAACGTCGGCGATCATCATCCGGCTCTCGACGCGCTCCTTGAGGTTGATGTATTCGTCGAGCGAAATGTCGGGCCAGTAGTTGACAAGCTGGATGCTGCTGTTGGGCGAGCCGATACGATCCACCCGACCAAAGCGCTGAATGATGCGCACCGGGTTCCAGTGGATGTCATAGTTGATCAGGTAGTCGCAGTCCTGCAGGTTCTGGCCTTCGGAGATGCAGTCGGTACCGATCAGCAGATCGACTTCGTGTGGTTCGTCCGGCAGCACCACGGCCTTCTCTTTCGAGCGAGGGGAGAATAGGGTTAGCAGTTCCTGGAAGTCGTAGCCGCGCTTGTGTGTGCCGCTCTTGATGGTGGACTGCGGTGCACCCTTGCCGGTGACCTTGGCGGTGTGGGTGGCATGCCTGGCCAGCAGCTCTGGCGCAAGATTGGCGTACAGGTAATCAGCGGTGTCAGCAAAGGCGGTAAAGATCAATACCTTTTTGTTGCCTGGATTGATGGGGTTGGAAATCTTGTTTAATACATGTGCTTTCAGGTGTTGAAGCTTGGCGTCATGCTCTGGAGTAACGGGCTGCATTGCCTCCAACAGGCTCTCTATTTCTTCCAGATCCTGGTTCAAATCAAACTGCCAGCTGGGCAAGTCCATGTCCGCCAAGCTCACTTTTATTTTTCCGCCAATATCGGCGTCTGTCTCCAGCTCAAGTAGCTCATCACCTTCAGCTTCAAGCTCTGCCAAAATTTCGGTTATGTCTTCGACGCTAGCCCCATCACCCAACTGACGAAAATCGACTATCTTGTCCAGCGTGCGTATATGGTTATCACGCAACGCTTCCAGCGTCAGACGAAATGCAGCCACCGAACTTTCCAGACGCTTGAGCAGGTTGGTCGTCATCAATGCTTGAAGGCTTTTTTCCCGATCTGCTTGGCGCAAAGTACCCCTGCTGCCTACCTGGGTATCGTAGAGTTCTTCGTACTTGCTTAAGCGGCTCGGGAGTATGTAACTGACAGGTGCATAGACTGCGAGTTTGAGCCGTGAAAGGTGTTCAAAAATCTCGTTGAAGCCCATTACCTCCGGCCGCTCGCTTAATGGACAATGAAATGACAAAGGCTTGCGGCGTTCGGGGAATGGGCCAATATCCTTGGTGTCGTAGAAGGTCTGGATGTGTTTGCGCGAGCGGGCGATAGTGACGCTGTCGAGCAGTTCAAAAAAATCAAAGTCCAGCGAATCGAGAATTGCCCGTGCGGTACGCTCTTCAATAGGCAGTTTTGACCACATATTAAAGGCAGTTTGAGCACTGCGAAAAATTTCCTCAACACTTCTGCTGGTGCGCAGTTTTTTGCTGAGCTTTTCCGAATCACCCTCGTAAGCCAACGCCAGCTGATTGCGCAGATCAGTAAAGCGGTTGTTGACCGGCGTAGCCGACAGCATCAACACTTTGGTCTTGACCCCTTCCTTAATCACCTTGCGCATAAGCATCTGATAGCGCGTTTCCCTATCCTTAAAGGCGTCGTTGTTGCGGAAGTTATGGGACTCATCAATAACAACTAAATCATAGTTACCCCAGTTGACACGGTTTAACGGCATACCGAAGGATTCGCCACTGGTGCGGGACAGATCGGTATGGCACAGCACATCGTAGTTGAACCGGTCACGGGCAAAGATATTGGTTTTGAGGTTGCGGTTATAGTTGAGCCAGTTGTCAGCCAACTTTTTGGGGCAGAGCACCAGTACCGAGCGGTTGCGCAGCTCGTAATACTTGACGACCGCAAGCGCGGTGAAGGTTTTGCCCAGGCCAACGCTATCAGCGAGGATGCAGCCGCTGTAGGTTTCCAGCTTGTTGATGATGCCGGTAGCCGCGTCCTTCTGATAATTGAAGAGTTTGTTCCAGATCAGGGTGTCTTGGTAGCCGGTGCGGTCGTTGGGTAATACGTCTTCGTCAATGTCGTCGAGGAACTCGTTGAAGATGTTGTAGAGCATCAGGAAGTAGATGCTCTCGGGCGAGTTCTCCTGATAGACCGAGGCGATGTGCTCGCAGATCTGTACAGTCACATCCTCCAGCTTCTCGGGATCACTCCAGATTTGATCGAACAGGCTCAGGTAGGTGGCGGCAAAGGGGGCATCGTCCGTCTTGTTCACAAGGTTGGAGACCGCATTGCCTTGCTGGTAGCCCAGATCAACGGCAGTGAAACCGTGCAGCGGCATATAGGCGATATTGGTGCCACCCGCCTGCACGCAGGCGAACTGCTGCATGGGCGCTTTAGTGCGATTGCTTTTGAACGTGGCCTTGCGCTGTATCCAGTCGGCACACTCCCTGGCCACCGCCCGCTGGGTGAGCTTATTGCGCAGCTGGATCTCAAATTCGCTGCCGTAGAGGCTGCGCTCTCGGTCGAGCCTAGGGATATGGAACTCTTTGCGCTCCTTGCGGATTTTGTCAGTGACTTCGTTTGTCACGAAGGTCGGCGAGGTGAAAATGAAACTCAATCCGTCAATTTTCTCCAGTTCTGCTTTCAGTGCTTCGAAAGCATACATAGAAAAGCATGAGGCAGCGATCTTTAAGCGCGCGCCGGGCCTGAGGGTCTGCTTAAGATCGTCGCCCAGCAAACGATTGATGTTATCGATCAGCTCCATCAGACGGTCATTCTCTCAGGCTTTATGCAGTCGCCACTCATTTCGCCCCCGGCTTTTCCGATTGGGCGGCGATCCAGCCGTCGATGTCAGCCTGTCGGAAGCGCCACATCCCGCCCACCTTGAAGCCGGGGATCTTCTTGGCTGCAGCGAGCCGGTAGATCGTCCGCTCAGTTACCTTCAAGTACCCGGCAACTTCCTTTATCGTAAGAACAGTGCTTTCGCTGGTGCTCATGGCCATAGAGTAACTTATTGATGACAAAGAATAATAGAACAGTTCAGAGTTTTCATATTATCGACCAAAAACGACATGATCTTTAGCAAAGCTGAGGTAACATAATGCAAGAAGAACTCACAAGTATATTGCTGTTGATTTGAATTCCATGCTTCCTCAAACTGAACTGACGTTACGCGGTATTGTTATTGGCATTTTTATTACGCTGATCTTTACTGCTGCCAATATCTATTTTGGATTAAAGGCGGGACTTACGTTTGCCACATCGATTCCAGCTGCTGTCATTTCAATGGCCATACTGCGTAAATTTCAGCATGTCACTATTCAGGAAAACAATATCGTACAAACGATCGCATCGGCGGCAGGTACGTTATCAGCTATTATTTTTGTGCTGCCTGGTTTGATCATGATCGGCTGGTGGCAAGATTTTCCATTCTGGATGACATTTGGCATTTGTTTAACAGGAGGCGTGCTGGGAGTGATGTACACCATTCCGCTACGTCGAGCGCTGGTAACCGATTCGGAGTTGCCTTACCCAGAAGGAGTAGCGTGCGCCGAAGTATTGAAGGTCGGTGCCATTACTCATCAATCCGACAATGGTCACGGCCACGCCATATATCGCCTTGGATTACGCGCCGTTATCATCGGCAGTATCAGTTCCGCTATATTTGCTGTTATTGAAGCCAGTAAACTATTTGCTGCTTCTATTTCCTACTACTTTAACGTAGGAATGCGTAGCGTTACAGGGTTCAATTTCAGCTTATCACTGGCGTTATTCGCGATTGGTCATTTAGTTGGTTTGTGGGTCGGGTTAGCGATGTTAGTAGGGGCATTGGTGGGATGGGGTTGGGCAGTACCCTATTACAGCGCTTTGCTTGATGCGGCAGATAGCTCAGCAATGCAACTGGCACAAACTGTCTGGTCGGAAAAGGTTCGTTTTCTGGGGGCAGGTGCTATTGGCGTAGCGGCAATCTGGGCACTGATCAAACTGGTACAACCAGTCATCCAAGGCTTGCAAGATGCCTGGCGAGCTACTCGTTTACGCAAGAGTGGATACTCGGCAACCTTGCCGCGTACTGAGTTCGATATTCCGATTTCCATTGTCGCGCTGGTGATTATCGTCACGACCATTCCCATTATCTGGCTGTTGTTACACTTTATTCACACCAGCGAACTCCATGCGCACGCAATACCGCTTGTGATTGGCACAACGCTTTTTATCTTGCTGATTACCATTCTGGTAGCCGCTGTATGTGGCTATATGGCTGGCTTGATTGGTTCCAGCAACAGCCCATTGTCAGGCATAGGCATTTTGGTCATTATTATCGTTGCATCATTGCTAATGCTCGGCCTGGGGCAGGTATATCCCGATGATGCAGCACGTGCATTGGTAGCATATGCATTGTTTGCTACTGCGATCATTTTTGCTGGTGCAACCATCGCCAACGATAATCTGCAAGATCTCAAAACTGGACAATTAGTAGGTGCTACACCCTGGAAGCAACAAGTGGCGCTGCTGATTGGCGTGGCAGCAGGTGCAATCATCATCCCACCTGTGCTGGATTTGCTGCAAGCAGCTTATGGCTTTGTGGGCACGCCGGGAAGCGATCCAACACGCGCACTTCCTGCACCGCAAGCTGGCCTGATTACAGCACTGGCGCAAGGGGTGATTACAAGCAACATTGACTGGCAGTTGCTCGCAATGGGTGCATTGATTGGAGTCGTGGCTGTTGTCATAGATGAGTTCCTGACACGCACGCAAACAGCTATTCGACTGCCTCCTCTGGGGGTGGGGTTAGGTATCTATCTGCCAACTGCTACCACACTAATGGTGGTGGCTGGGGCGCTTGCAGGAGCATGCTTCAATTACTACACAACACGTAAATTCCACCAGCATGCTGACGCAATCAAGCAACTAAGTGTGCTACTGGCTTCAGGCTTGATCGTGGGTGAAAGTCTGATAGGCGTGGTGCTAGCAGCTATTATCACTTTCTCCGGCAATGACGACGTATTAGCTATGGCAGATGATAACTTCGCTACAACCGCATTATGGTTGGGAGGCATTGCGTTTGTCACACTGCTCATTGCGCTCTATTACTGGGTGGCTCATGCTGGCTCACGAGCAATAACACCGGAAAAATAGCATCGCTTTGTTCATAACAAACAAGCACGCATGATTGTGCTCATTCTTGCATGGTTTCCATATATTGCGCATGCAAATGTCGCAGTAAAACCAACAACACGGCACTGATTGGCAAAGCCAATAAAATACCAATGAAGCCAAATAATTGACCAAATGCTAATAATGCAAAAATTACTGCTACCGGATGCAGACCAATACGCTCTCCTACCAAATGCGGTGTAATCAGCATGCCCTCCAGCAATTGTCCTGATCCAACCACTGCCCAAACGATGAAAACGCTGCTCCAATCCTGGAATTGTATAATTGCCGCAAATGTTGCCAATGCCAGCCCGGTGATAGTGCCCAAATAGGGCACAAAAACCAAAATGCCCGATATCAACCCGATGGGTAATGCAAATTCCAACTTGACCAACCACAGTCCCACTACGTAGTAAATGCTCATGATTGTCATGACAGCTATTTCTCCACGCATGAATTCAGCCAGCACGCTATCTGTTTCCTTGGCGAGTGCAAAAACTTGTTGTTGCCAGACAGGTGGAACCAGCTCACTCACGTGTTTGATCAGATTATTCCAGTCACGTAACAGATAAAACAACACGACTGGCACCAATATCAAATTCATCAAAAAAGCCAGCACCAGCATGCCACCACTTTTGAGCGAAGGCAGCAATTGTGCGGCAACTCCCCCCGCGCTTTTCCAGTTTTCTGTCAGCATTTGCTTGAGCGAAGCAATATCAATCTGCAATTCAACATTGAAATGTTCCTCTACCCAGGGGATAAATTGATTTTTGACTAGATCCAGAAAAAATGGAATGCGCTCAAACAGTCGTGTCACTTCTCTTTCAAATAACGGAAATAAAATCAACGCGACAGTGGTAAAAATAGCCACTGTCAAACACATGACAAAGATAGTGCTCAACGTCCTGGGTATTTTCTTGATCTCAAGCCAAGTCACCAGCGGATTGCAAATATAGGCAATCACCGCCGCCAGCAGAAAAGGCGTAAGAATGGGATTTAATAGATAAATCAAAGCACTTGTCGCGCCGACAAGAGCTAAATACCAAACGAATCGAGTATCTACAGAGTGATGATTATTCATGATGCGGTAAATTATGCCTCAATACGGTAAAATTGCGCTTTCAAAATTGCACTCTAGCCTTAACATTGTGAGAACTCAACTTGACTGCCTCTGATTCTGCCCATTCTGATAAAAACCAGATTTCCTACCGTACTGCCGGCGTTGATATAGATGCAGGAAACCATTTGGTGGAAATGATTAAACCTTTCGCACAGCGAACCTTACGGCCAGGGGCACTGCGAGGAATCGGCGGATTTGGTTCGTTATTTGAGCTACCTGCCCATTATCGACAACCAGTTCTGGTATCCGGTACAGATGGCGTGGGGACCAAACTTAAACTGGCATTCCAGTACGCCCGCCATGCCACAATTGGTATTGATTTGGTGGCTATGAGTGTCAACGATATTCTGGTGCAAGGTGCGGAACCTTTATTTTTTCTGGATTATTTTGCCTGCGGCAAATTAGATGTGGAAACCGCTGCGCAAGTCATTCAAGGGATCGCACAAGGATGTGAGCAAGCTGGCTGTACACTGATTGGTGGTGAAACAGCTGAGATGCCCGGCATGTATCCGGAAGGTGAATACGATTTGGCTGGTTTTGCGGTCGGGGTTGTGGAAAAAGAGCAAATTATTGACGGTTCCACTATTCAAGCCGGCGATGTGATATTGGGCATCGCTTCCAGCGGCCCACATGCCAACGGATTCTCCTTGATCCGCAAAATACTGGATTACCATGCGGCACAACCAGACACTGAACTGGATGAAACCTGGTTGATTGATGCACTACTAGCACCTACCCGTATTTACGTAAAATCCATACTAACCCTGTTGTCTCAACTACCTGTCAAAGGGTTGGCGCATATCACAGGCGGCGGATTATTAGAAAATATCCCTCGTATTCTGTCGGAGCAGGTCATGGCACATCTTGATCGTAGTACCTGGGTGCGTCCGCCATTATTTGATTGGCTGCAACAGCATGGCAACGTTGCAGATGAAGAGATGTTGCGTGTGTTTAATTGCGGCATTGGCATGATTGTCGTAATTGCACCGGAACACGCGGCGACGGCTATTGATAGCCTGCACACGAGCAACGAAACGGTGTGGCAAATTGGTGAAATCAAGCAGCGTCAACCAGAAACACCGGCTATTGTCATCGCCTGAAAACGGATCTTATGCAATCAATCGTCATCCTTATTTCCGGTCGTGGTAGTAATATGCAGGCGCTGCTGGCAGCAGAACTCCCGGTAGCTGCCGTCATCAGCAATAACCCACAGGCAGCAGGATTAGCTTTTGCTCACGCACAAGGCATCCCGACACACGCATTGAATCATCGTGATTTTTCTGATCGTGAGACATTTGATCGTGCTTTGATGGAAATCATTGATACTTACCAACCCGCTTTGGTTGTTCTGGCTGGTTTTATGCGTATTTTGTCCGAGCCATTCGTCAGTCATTACCAAGGGCAGCTACTTAATATTCACCCTTCTTTACTACCAGCATTCCCCGGCCTGAATACACATGAACAGGCATTGCAGGAGGGTGTCAAGATTCATGGCTGCACCGTGCATTTGGTAACTTCACAACTGGATCGTGGCCCGATCATCATCCAGGCAGCTGTACCGGTGCTGGCAAATGATACACCGGAAACTTTAGCAGCCAGAGTACTGGCACAGGAACATCGTATTTATCCACAAGCAATCAAGTGGGTTTTACAAGACAAACTGAACCTTACAGCGCAACCTGCTGCAACTATCGCCTCTTGTAATAGTCAGAGCGTTCTCTATTCCCCGGAGATTACACAATGAAGTTGTTACCATCCATTCTGCTTGTTTTCTGGATAAGCTGTAGTGTTTACGCCACCGATTTACCTGAAAGGATAGATATTGATTACACACTCAGTGGCGTCATCGGACAAGGCAAAGCGCGTGAAACTTTGTTACAACAGAACAAAAATGGTGCGCAACACTACACTATCGACAGCGAAATTAAAGCCAGCGGATTTCTCAAACTCTTCAAACGTGGCAGCATTTCGCGCCATAGTGAAGGAATAATTACACCGGACAAGGGAATGCAATCGTTATATTTCTCTGATCAACGTAGTGAAAAGCCAGCCCGGACCGTCCAATTTGACTGGGATAACAAACAGCTGGTTTATCATCGTAAAGGACGAGAAATCATAGACAAACTTACACCGGGTACACTGGATGAACTCAGCCTTGTCTATCACTTTGCCTTCACCGATCCTCCCAAACAAGCAATTACCATACACGAGACTGATTACCGCGTTCAGCATACCGGACATTATATTGTCAGTCATGAAACACTGGATACCCCGCTAGGCAAACTGGATACCATTGTGCTTACCAAGCAACAAGAGCCAGATGACACATTTAAAAAGAAAATATGGCTATCACCAGAACATTTCATGTTGCCAGTGCGAATTATTTCAACTGAAAAAGATGGAATGGAAATTGATCAGATGGTAAGAAAAATAACCTACACAGCCAGATAACGCTGCACAATAATTTACTCTGGTTCGTTCCCTATGTCTCTCACACCTGAAAGATTAGATATGCTGGTGACAGCTGCACGCAGAATACTTCCCTTGCAAGCACCAGCAGATGTGTTATTGCGACAATTCTTCCAAGATCGACCACAGTTAGGTCAAAATGATCGAAGAATGATTACAGAAATGCTGTTTGGTATGCTACGGCGCCGTTTTTTCCTGGAAATATTGACAGAAAAAGGTACGGTTCGCGAACTAGTGTTGGCCTACCTGAGTAGATTCCAGGGTATGAATCTGCGCCAGCTGCAGCCTCTTATACGAGACAAAGAATCCAAATGGCTTTCTCAAATCAAGGTAACCAAGCTGGAAACACAATCGTTGTTTGTACAGGCGGAATTACCTGAATGGTTAGTGGAAAAACTACAGATTTCTTATTCTGACGAAGAAATTTTGCATATGGGCCAATCTTTTCAGCAAGCTGCTCCACTTGATATTCGCGTGAATAGCTTACTGAGCAAACGTGAAGAAGTTCTAACTGCATTACAACAGGAGGGGATAGCTGCTGAACCAACCCCCTACTCCCCTGTTGGTATCCGTCTCAAAGATAAGCCAACGCTTAAACGACATCAGTTATTTCTTACCGGAAAAATTGAGATACAAGATGAAGGCAGCCAGCTCTTGGGGTTTTTGCTTGCTCCCAAACGAGGTGAAATGGTAGTTGATTTTTGTGCAGGTGCAGGGGGGAAAACGCTATTGCTGGGAGCACTCATGCATTCCCGTGGCCGCCTGTATGCTTTTGATATCTCCGAAAAGCGACTGAATAATCTTAAACCTCGTCTTAAACGCTCCGGACTATCAAACATTCACCCACAACGCATTAACCATGAAAACGATAACAAGTTAAAACGCTTGGCCGGAAAAATTGATCGCGTGCTGGTTGATGCACCTTGCAGCGGATTAGGTACGCTACGCCGTAATCCAGATTTGAAATGGCGTCAAAGCCTAGAAAAGATAGAGGAATTCCAGAAAAAACAGCAGTCAATTCTTGCTGCTGCAGCAAAATTACTCAAACCAGGAGGACGTCTGGTTTATGCAACTTGCAGCCTATTGCCGGAAGAAAATCAGCAGATAGTTGCACAATTCTTAACAGTTCATCCACAATTCTCTATCCTCGATTGTGCGCAACTGCTCGCGCAACAAAAAATAAACCTACCTAATCCACCCGATGCAAGTGAATTCTTACAGCTTTCTCCCCTGCACCACAACACGGACGGTTTTTTTGCGGCTGCCCTAGAATTGTCATCAACGATAAATCAACCATAAATCAAAAAGGGGCTTTGCAAGAAAGCCCCTCCAAGATACATAAGTAACCACCACCCTAAGGTTAGTTACCTACAAATAATTATTGTTATTATTTAAGGTCGTCAATACCAGCACCAAAATTGATGTGGAATGCCGCTCCATCAATTACCAGCGCAGGAACTGATTTTACTCCTGCTGCTTCAGCTTCAGCGATGCGCCCTTTATCTGTTCCAAGATGAACTTTTTCAACGCTATATTTAGAAGTATCAATTGCATCAGCAACCGTATTTTCTGCTGACACACAAACCGGACAACCTGCATGATAAAAAATAGCTTTTGACGCCATGTATTTCTCCTTAAATAAGATTTATCAGGATGATTTTTTTAAGAATTGAAACTCTTGATTTTGCTCATAATCGCTATCTTAGAACATAGCCAAGCCTTCACTCTAACTTACTATTTTAACACATAAAATCAATGCAATACATCCCACACACAAACTATTAATAGGGTGGCGGAGCAGGTGGATAACCGGCAGGGGGAGGTGGGATGTTTCTACCCGACGAAGTAGCTGGCGAGTAGGAATAAGCACCTTGATTAACATTGCCACCTGATCCTTCAACTAACCCTGCAGCGACTGGGACACGATGACCATTGGCATACATACATTGTATATAAGCAATGTCGTAACGCTCCTGACTAATAGTACTGGATGATTGTGCTGTACCACTGCCCGCCAATCCCCCCCCCAATAAACCAGCACCAGCACCAACAGCAGCGCCCCGCCCGCCACCAAACGCTGCACCAGCGGCAGCTCCCAAAGCGGTGCCAATAGCCGCACTTTCTATTCCACTGAAAGCACCTGAGCCCTTGGGTGTTTGAAAATCAGTCTGTTGACTGGCAAATTGTCGACATAAGTAGTCATCACTGCGAAACTGATCGAAATTCTTGCCATTACCTGGTAGCACCATCACACTAGGCCCAGAGGGTATGTTTACACAAGCCGTCAACAAAATTGTAGCCGGAAAAATAACGAATTTAGATACATAAGACATTACATGCTCCTGCATTTTATTGTGTCGGAGTGGGTGGGACTTTTATCCATTCACTCGAGCAACGCTCTACTTCCGGATAATAGCCGGCTGGATTTTCACAATAATACCAGTAATTAATGGTAGCCGAAGTAGAGGGAGCTGGTGAAGTCTGTGGTGCTGGTCGTTGCTGAATATAAACGGAAGGCTCAGAGGGCACCACTACCACTGGAGGATATACAACTGACGGGTAGGGTGACCAATAATAGCTGTCTAAATAGTAGTTATAAGGTCGATAATAAGGCCGGTAGTAAGAATGGCGGTAACGTGGATAATATCCTCGACCATAGCCAAAACTCCCATAAACACCAATATTTCGACCAGAATAGCCCAAATGGCCATATGATCCGAACGTACTGGCTACTCCAATCCCCAAAGACAAATTGGATCGGCCTGAATAATGACGATGTGTGCGATGCGTATTATGGCCGCGATATCCATAAGCACGTCCTCCATGATTGTGACGTGTAAAGTTATTGCTATGTCTATAGTTGCTACTGCTACTATGGTTATGGTTATGGCTGCGGCTATGCCTATCGCTCCATGTGGTAGTGCTCATGGTCATCCCTACTAGAAGTAACGATAAGTAAAGCCAGATGGTTTTTCTCACGCATTGTTCCTCATATATCCATTCTACATTCACTTTTGAAATACGCGCCCTATACTCTGATAAGATTCTTAAATAATGGTTGCAATTCTCATTTCTTTACCACTTAATCAGAGCACAATTATTAGCGAATTACAGAAAGTATCGTATTCTTCTCAATTCTCAGCCAGCATCATCCTACCCATGGCCCCTCTGAACTTGGAACTTAACCACTAATTTGGGAGATTCTTGATGACCGATCTGCTCAAAGCGCTTTCAAGAGCTTTAATCAATCTTCTCAACCCACGCATGTTATGGCTATGGAGCTGGCCTATACTTATTTCGGCTGTTTTTTGGTGGTCAATTGGTATATTTTTATGGACACCATCAGATTGGCTATTAACAGCGATTCCCGCTGATTCACTACAAAATTGGCTGGAAACTTCACGTTTGCAAATGATTGCTAACGGAGTAGAAACAACTGTGAATCTGGTTGCCTTTATTATCCTAACCATCACAACCAGTCTGATCCTCACCGCACTCTTTACCATGCAGGAATTGGTGCGCTTCGTCGTAAAGCGTTACTACCCTGACCTGACACCTATGCAAGGAGGAACAATTACCGGCAGCTTGCGCAATATCACTGTAGCTGTTGGCGTCTTTATCATTATCTGGGTCGTGACGATACCTTTATGGTTTATTGGAATCGGTCCTTTAATTCCCTTGATAGCAGCTGCCTACCTCAACCAACGCTTATTTTTTTACGATGCACTTTCAGAACATGCCAACCATACTGAGCTGACCAAGCTATCCAGCACTGATCGTTCTGCACGCTGGAGTTTAGGTTTTATAACAGGTTTGGTGCAATTCATACCACTGCTCAATTTTTTCGCACCAACCCTGACTGCGCTGGTGTTTGTACACTTTGAACTGGCACGATTGGCAAAATTGCGTTACACAACCAACCACAAAACCAGTTGATCTGAGTCATCACACATCACAACCTAGAGCATTTCTCGTTTAGTTAGATACATAGCCGGAGTTGGTGAAGTAGTTACGGCATTCCTGGGGCCGGATGGTTTCAATGATGCTGCCGATAGCGGTCCAGAGAGCATCAAAGGATCGTTCGGCGGCTTTACGCAGGAGGGTTTTGATTTTGGAGAAGACCTGTTCAATGGAGTTGAGGTCGGGAGAATAAGGCGGCAGATAAAGGATTTCTGCACCTTTCTTTGTCCTTGATCATCTCCCGGACACCGGCAACCTTGTGGCTGCTCAGGTTGTCGCAGATGACGATATCACCTGGCTTGAGTGCAGGGCAGAGCTGGGTTTCCACATAAACCAGGAAAGCTGCGCCATTCATGGGCGCATCCAGACACCACGGCGCAAGCAAACCGTCAAGATGCAATCCGGCAACGAAAGTCATGGTTTTGTGACTGCCGGGAGCATGGTCATAGCATCGCTCTCCCACAGGACAGCGGCCATACTGCCTCGTCATGTCCGTGCTTGCTCCCGTTTCATCGAGAAAGATCAGGCGAGCGGGATCGCAGGTCTTTTGCCAGTCTCGCCAAATGAGCCTTGCCGCCGCCACGTCAGCACGCTCTTGTTCGCTGGCCTTCAGTGTTTTTTTTATAACTGTATCCCAGCGAGCGGATAAATCGGTCAACCGAGGAAACGTGGACACGAACCCCCAAAGTCTCTTCAATCCAATCGCGCAGCTGCGCAAGCGTTATGTCCTTATCCTCCAGAAGCTTGCCCTTGACCTCTGCAGCATGGGCGCTCAACGCATGACGCCGGTAACCTCCAATCTTGCGCGGGGAAACGCTCCCTTCCCGTCTCCACAGGCAGGTTATCTTCGATACAAATGAGGGGCTGACTGAATATTTATCGGCCACGGCCCTGATACTCAGACCCTTTTCTGTGTCCGCCACTACCCGCCAGCGCAAATCCTCTGAATAAGCTTTCGGCATCTCTCACCTCCTATCCTTTCTTATTTTAACGTACAGGGGAATTCCAGTGATTCTAATTAAAAGAAAAACGCTCTAATATGGGTGTAGCCCACTATAAAAATTTTGATGGCACCTTGCCATCTGACTTACTAATCGTATTTCATTTTGCTGTCAAAATGGATTCAAAATCCATTTTGGTCAGTACGCCATTTTTATAACAATAGAATTCATAGCTTGATACTCCTCGAAACTTGAAAGCTTTTTCAAGCAATATTTTGTCATATTGATCCTTCAATTCATCAAAATATTGTTGCAAATCCTGGGGCAAATCTTCATAACCAACTGGCCATTCAATTGCCAGCCCCCCATCCTTGATATCATATTCAAGTATAAAATGACTGTTGCGCCATGAAACTGCAAGCTCACTTTCATACTCATTACGTTGTAACACAAAGCTCAGATTATCCTGCTCAATGATATGTGACGACGTACTAAACAGCATGACAAAGCCTGACACCACCATTGCCCCATATCCAACTTTTCTAAAAACAAAATTGCTGATCAGTGGCAAGATAAACTTTATGGAAAAAGAAGATACGATAGCTGCCAATGCTATTAACAAGCCCAAGTGCAAAGCTGTTTCTGAGTACAGATCAAGTGAAGCATAGACAATTAGCTTTATCAGATGCAGATATACTTCATTGGCTGCCCGGGTTGCGATAATTTCTTCTTTGCTTAATCCATACCGCAAATAAAAGCGATTAAAAAGCAACCCTACTGCCCCAATCACTCCTGAAACAAAACCACAAAGAAAACCGACAAGTGCCAGTACATAATTTGGGTAAGGTTTTTCGTCTTTTTGTAACTCTTGCTCGGATTGAAATAACTGCGGAATATTAAGTAAGAGAAAAAAAGCCACTCCAAACTGAAGATACAAGGGATTCATAAACTTGATCAACCATGCCCCCAAAACCACTGCAGGAATAGAGAATGGTATAAACCAAAGAAGTATCTGAGTATTAACATGTTTTCTAAAAACAATAATACGTGATGCTGTACTGGCAAATGTACCTAAGGTCAGTGAAAAAGGAACCAGAGAAGCAGGAAGAAACCAACTAAGTAGAGGAATCAAAATCAGGCTGGCGCCCCCTCCACATATAGCACTCACCCAGAAAATCAAGACTATGCCAGGAAAAACAAGTCCTATCTTCAGTAACATGAATTAGCCTTGGATAAATCGATTGTTCTGGATCAAAATGAACCTGGCAACATCCAGGTTTTAATTATTGCACTTGGGCACTGAATCTCACTTTGCCACGGTATAGATTGATAATAAAGCGCCCCAGTTCGTTTTGCCAATGGTTGATGGTTTACTTGTAAGGAGGTGTTTTTGCAAAATTTGGAATTGTCTGACAGAGCTGCAGGTATTCAGTAGATTGTAGAAATAGCTATTCTCGCATCTTTTGATCATTATGAGAATACTAAGCAGGTAGGATTCGCTTTGTTCTACGCGTACTTCGGTGAGGCTGATATGAAAATAGCCAGTGGGATTTTGGCAAATCTTCTCTTAGAGCCCGTTTACGATCTCATCATTATTCCTTACGATACGTGGATGAAGAGAATAAAATATGCCAGTGATATTAGCAAAGAGAAGTTTGCCGAGATAGAGCCGCTATTGCGTAGCGTGAGGCGCAGCACCAAACCCACGACAATAGATTTGTATGAAGTATTTTGTGCTGTGCTGTATCTGCTGCGTACTGGTTGCCAGTGGAGATTTTTGCCCGGAGAGTTTCCCAAATGGCAGAGTGTATATGCCTATTGGCGCAAATGGAATGAGCCTGACCAGCACGGCGTGAGCGTGCTGGAGCAGGCATTAAAAAAATCAGGTTGGCGCGGCCCGAGAGAAACTGGGGCGCAACGCTTGCAGCACGTTCTTGATTGTGGACGCGCAAAGCGTGAAGAATACAGACACGGCTGACCAGAAAGGCTATGACGCCGGCAAGAAGGTGTCGGGCATCAAGCGCCATATCGCTGTTGATACCTTGGGGTTGCCGCACGCCATTGCAGTGACGACAGCGGAAGTGACTGACCGTAACGGTGCATTGCAGGCCTTGAAGCGTTGCAGATCGAGTTTGGGGCAAGTACAAGGTTTGCTGTGTGACGGTGGCTATACTGGAGCACCATTTGCCGAAAGTGTGCAAGAAATTCTGGGCAAACCTGTCACCGTGCAGATCGCCAAACGCAGCAAACTGCATACCTTCAAGGTTATGCCCAGGCGCTGGATAGTGGAACGTAGTTTCGCCTGGCTGGAAAAGTGCCGAAGATTATGGAAAAACTGCGAACGTAAACTTGATACCAGCTTGCAGCTCATTCATTTGGCTTTCTTGGCACTATTACTCAGAAGATCGTAAACAGGCTCTAAGTGGATTGCTTGATTCCTGCCTCTACAAACAAGCTACTATTATAGCAATGATCAGAGCAAGGCAGCCATTCTGTTTTGCGGCTGATACTGATAATTGAACTCAAAACACTGCATACTTTGAGCAAGTTTTACTTGCTTATTCAATTTTACTTTCCTCGTAACGCTAGGTCAAAACCTTGAACAGATTCCTAGTGCTTGATTAGATCAGCTTACGACGACGGATCAAGCCCAGACCTAACAACCCAGCACCTAACAACAATATACTGGCAGGCTCAGGTACTTCGCTGCTACCACCACCGCCATTGCCATCTTCTACACTCCGTACGTCACGAACAAATATGTCAAAGTTGGAGAGTCCCGGGTTGTTCCCCCCATTGTTCTTAAATTTGATCTCGAAAGTACTCGTACCGTCGGCACCATTTTCTGCTTCAATTTTCCTGTCATCAAAAAAATAAAAGGCGTTACTATTTCCACCATGCATGTGAACCAAAAAATCCATTGTGAATGGAATAGATGGCAAAGTATTCGGATCGTTATCTGAAACTGTTAGCTCCCATAAACCTGCTTTCTGACCTGTCTCAGCAGAAAGTGTGAAAGTTAAACCCTCATAATCCTCAGTATTATTTTTGCCATCATTCCTTACCAAAAATTCCCATTCAGCTCCGATATCGAAAGTAGTGGAGGTTTCCGAATTCGTATATATAGTATTGTTGTTCACAAAAGGTGTAATACCCTTATCTGGATCCTGATTACCAAGCTCATCCCCCGGGACATGAAGGTAACCATTTGACGCCAGCCCATTAAATGTCACATCAGCGTTATTCAGAACTACATCTGCCTGCGAAGTGGCGGCTGCAAACACGAGCATTGCACCCGCAACACCTGTTACCCACCGTATTGATTTCATTTTTTCTCCAGGTTAATTTCATTAATAAAAATATTTTGCATTAAGCAGTATAAATACAAGCACGAAGCATGCCATCAATAATACTTGATTGATTTTATTAATATCTCACAGAGAGAGGAAAAAAGAGAAGTAAATAGTGTAAGATTTTCCGACAAAAGAATGCATGTTTACTGCGACAAACTCCTACCACTAATTCTTAGATTCACGGCTCGCAGAGTGACACGCGCGAACTGGAGTTCCATGGTACTACTACAAGCTAATCACACCAGCAAAGCGAAACGAGCTAATGAGATTTATATCACACCACCCTACCCAGATTGATCCAGTTGCTTGATCCATGACAGGAACGCTGAATACTCTGTAAAATTTTCCGACAAGAAGTCAACGAATTAAATAATTCCATTAGGAACGCAATAACCACTATTCAACGCAATTTGTTTTCCCAAAGAAACGCTATCTTAAAAGAACATATAAGCAGTCATTGGTGACAATCGCTTGTAATCTACACTACATACCTTATCAGCCAATTGCAATGCAGCCAGATTTTTTTCTCGCCTCTTTACGTAATTAAGTTTTATCTAATTCAGCCGATATGAGATAACATGCCCATAGAAACATAAACACCACTATGTTATTCGAGAAACTCAAGATTTTGATCATTGGTTATTCCAAAGCGGAGATCAAGCAGCTCAGCGTTGATTTTGATCGTTGCCAAAAACAATTGGTTTATCAACAAGCTAACAATTTGTCTGATATCCAATCGCTACTAGATACATCCAGTTGGGATGCCATCATCGCGGAATATTCAATGGTTGGGTTTGATGCCCTACAAGTATTGCAATTGCTAAAATCTCGCCACCAAACAATCCCTTTCATTCTGTATACCTCAGTAACAGATGAGCAAATTACACTTGCGGCATTACGTCATGGCGCAAGTGATTGCATACCCAAGGGGCACTCGGAACGCTTGATGCTAGCAATTGACCGCTGCATGGAGCTTGTCGATTTGCAGCGTAGAAAGCGACAGGCCGATAGTCATATTTACCGCATGACCTATTATGATGAATTGACAGGCTTACCTAGACACAACTTATTTTGTGAGAAGGCGAATTTGCTTCTGACAAGTGGTGCACTTACTGATCAACCAGTGGCGGCCACTTACTTCATCAATATCAATCGTTTATCGCGTATCAACAGCAAACATGGCTACAATGTCGGCAATCAATTAATACAACAGCTTGCAGGCCGTTTGTCTGTTCACTCAAATAATAATTGCCTCCTGGCCCGCTCTGAAGGTGGTAATTTTATTTTCTTCAGATCTGAATTGGCCGATACGGAACAAGCAGAAGCATTTGCTGGCCAACTATTGGCGCTCGCTGCCACTCCATTTGTTATTAACAGCCTCGAATTCTATATTACGTTGACCATCGGAATCAGCCTGTATCCACATGATGGTAAAGAAATTGGAAAATTGCTGGCCAATGCTGAAGATGCGCTCTCCTTTATGAAAAAAAGCTGGCCCAACACCTATCGATTTTACATACAAAAAACTAGTCAGCCTTTATTACAAAGAATCAAAATTGAACAGTCACTGCAAAAAACCATTAATGACAAAGAGTTGGTGTTGCACTACCAACCGATTATTGATCTCACCACAGGAAAAATCATTGGTGCTGAAGCATTGGTACGCTGGAACCATCCAGAACTCGGGTTACTGACCCCGGATCAATTTATCCCACTAGCTGTCGAATCCGGTTCTATTATCAAAATTGGTAAATGGGTATTGCATGAAGCTTGCAGACAAGCCAAATACTGGCATAGCATTCACTTTAAATCTATCTTCATTGCGATCAATCTTTCTGCTATCGAACTAGATCAATTTCAGCTCACCAACCATGTTGCTGAAGCACTACACGTCACAGAATTGCCTCCCGCAAAACTGGAGCTGGAAATCAATGAATCAGTATTGATGCAAGATATTGACGGTAGTACCAAAATTCTGAATGAATTGAAGAGGATAGGGGTAAAAATTGTCATGGATAACTTTGGCAGTAGTTATTCTTCTCTTAATTATCTGCGCCGACTTCCCATTGATGTCATCAAGATGGATCACTCGCTGATACAAAACATCACCGATGAAATCGATAATACTGCAATGATTACAGCCATTCTCGCACTAGCTAAGGAGCTAAACATGCAAGTACGCGCTGGAGGCGTTCAATCACAAACACAGCTCGATTTTCTGCAACAGATCAATTGCCATCATGCCCAAGGATTCTTACTCACTCCTCCCGTCCCACTGGAACATTTTTTATCACTGATTAAACATCGTAAAACCGGGACATTCGCTTAATTCCAATCTGCTGTTATATCAGCTCTTTCTCGCTTAGAATCTGTTCAAAATTTCAATTACAGAAGGCACTAAACGGATTTTTGTTCATCAATAACTACCCCACTTTATCCATTTCCAGTAACAAGCAAGTGGGAATTGCTTTATTATCTCTTGCTCACGGGCACTTACCAAGAATAGCTCGTTCTGAATATTGAATCATTGATTCAACTCAACCAAACATTGCCAAGGGATAATTAATGAAAGCAAAAAAACTATTAGGAATCGTTCTTTCTGGTTGTCTGCTGCTAACGCTTAATGTTCAAGCTGAGGAGCATGCAGTACCTCATTACGTCAATATTGACGATGTCACCGCACTGGAAAAAATCGATACTCAAATCGGCACAGGCGAAGAAGCTGATATCGGCAAAACCGCTCAAGTTCACTACACAGGCTGGCTATACGATCCAACTATAGAAGATCATAAAGGCATAAAGTTTGACAGCTCGCACAACCACGGTGCTCCTTTCTCATTTATGCTCGGTGCAGGGCGTGTGATCAAAGGATGGGATCAAGGCGTATTGGGCATGAAAGTTGGTGGGAAACGTACTTTAATTATTCCTTCCTCCATGGCCTACGGCGCACAAGGAGCAGGTGGCGTGATCCCCCCCAATTCAGCACTGATATTTGATGTGGAATTAATTGATCTGAAATAATCTTCCACTATTTTCCAAGAATCTCTGAAAAACTACCCGCTTTATTAATGTTTTTCAGAGATTACTTAGAGCCTGTTTACGATCTTCTGAGTAATGGTGCCAAGAAAGCCAAATGAATGAGCTGCAAGCTGGTATCAAGTTTACGTTCGCAGTTTTTCCATAATCTTCGGCACTTTTCCAGCCAGGCGAAACTACGTTCCACTATCCAGCGCCTGGGCATAACCTTGAAGGTATGCAGTTTGCTGCGTTTGGCGATCTGCACGGTGACAGGTTTGCCCAGAATTTCTTGCACACTTTCGGCAAATGGTGCTCCAGTATAGCCACCGTCACACAGCAAACCTTGTACTTGCCCCAAACTCGATCTGCAACGCTTCAAGGCCTGCAATGCACCGTTACGGTCAGTCACTTCCGCTGTCGTCACTGCAATGGCGTGCGGCAACCCCAAGGTATCAACAGCGATATGGCGCTTGATGCCCGACACCTTCTTGCCGGCGTCATAGCCTTTCTGGTCAGCCGTGTCTGTATTCTTCACGCTTTGCGCGTCCACAATCAAGAACGTGCTGCAAGCGTTGCGCCCCAGTTTCTCTCGGGCCGCGCCAACCTGATTTTTTTAATGCCTGCTCCAGCACGCTCACGCCGTGCTGGTCAGGCTCATTCCATTTGCGCCAATAGGCATATACACTCTGCCATTTGGGAAACTCTCCGGGCAAAAATCTCCACTGGCAACCAGTACGCAGCAGATACAGCACAGCACAAAATACTTCATACAAATCTATTGTCGTGGGTTTGGTGCTGCGCCTCACGCTACGCAATAGCGGCTCTATCTCGGCAAACTTCTCTTTGCTAATATCACTGGCATATTTTGTTCTCTTCATCCACGTATCGTAAGGAATAATGATGAGATCGTAAACGGGCTCTTAGAGCCTGTTTACGATCTTCTGAGTAATAGTGCCAAGAAAGCCAAATGAATGAGCTGCAAGCTGGTATCAAGTTTACGTTCGCAGTTTTTCCATAATCTTCGGCACTTTTCCAGCCAGGCGAAACTACGTTCCACTATCCAGCGCCTGGGCATAACCTTGAAGGTATGCAGTTTGCTGCGTTTGGCGATCTGCACGGTGACAGGTTTGCCCAGAATTTCTTGCACACTTTCGGCAAATGGTGCTCCAGTATAGCCACCGTCACACAGCAAACCTTGCACTTGTCCCAAACTCGATCTGCAACGCTTCAAGGCCTGCAATGCACCGTTACGGTCAGTCACTTCCGCTGTCGTCACTGCAATGGCGTGCGGCAACCCCAAGGTATCAACAGCGATATGGCGCTTGATGCCCGACACCTTCTTGCCGGCGTCATAGCCTTTCTGGTCAGCCGTGTCTGTATTCTTCACGCTTTGCGCGTCCACAATCAAGAACGTGCTGCAAGCGTTGCGCCCCAGTTTCTCTCGGGCCGCGCCAACCTGATTTTTTTAATGCCTGCTCCAGCACGCTCACGCCGTGCTGGTCAGGCTCATTCCATTTGCGCCAATAGGCATATACACTCTGCCATTTGGGAAACTCTCCGGGCAAAAATCTCCACTGGCAACCAGTACGCAGCAGATACAGCACAGCACAAAATACTTCATACAAATCTATTGTCGTGGGTTTGGTGCTGCGCCTCACGCTACGCAATAGCGGCTCTATCTCGGCAAACTTCTCTTTGCTAATATCACTGGCATATTTTGTTCTCTTCATCCACGTATCGTAAGGAATAATGATGAGATCGTAAACGGGCTCTTAGAGCCTGTTCAAAATCTTTTAAGCAAAAGAGCCAGGAATGCCAGCTGAATGAATTGCAAGCTGGTATTGAGTTTACGCTCGCAGTTTTTCCACAACCGTCGATTCTTCTCCAGCCAGGCAAAGCTGCGCTCCACCACCCAACGCTTGGGGATAACGGCGAAGGTATGCAATTCACTGCGCTTGGCAATCTGCACCGTAACCAGTTTTCCTAGAATTTCTCGCACGCCTTCAGCAAATGGTTCTCCGGTATAGCCGCTATCGCACAGCAGACTTTGTACTTTTCCCAAGCTTGGTCTGCAGTGCTCCAGGGCTTGCAACGCCCCTTTGCGGTCAGTCACTTCTGCCGTCGTCACCGCAATGGCATGCGGCAAGCCCTGGGTATCAACTGCGATGTGACGCTTGATACCAGAGATCTTCTTGCCAGCGTCATAACCCTTCTGGCCCGCCGTGTCCGTGTTTTTCACGCTCTGCGCGTCCACGATCAAGAACGTGCTGCAAGCGCTGCGCCCCTGTCTGGTACGAACCGCGCCAACGGATTTTTTTTAACGCCCGCTCCAGCAGGCTCACTCCCTCCGCATCTGGCTCACTCCAGATGGCCCAGTACGAGTGCACTGTGCGCCACTTCGGAAAACTGTCCGGCAACAGACGCCACTGGCAGCCACTCTTGAGCAAATATAGCACCGCACAAAACACCTCGTACAGATCCACGGTGCGCGGACGTGTCTTCTTCCTCGCACCCTCCAACAACAGGCGAACCTGCTCAAATTGTTCTCGACTAATGTCGCTAGGATAGTATTTTCTCATCCAGAGAGTATCTACCAAAAAAAAGATTTTGAACAGGCTCTTAGAACAAGTTATCTGATTGACTTGTTTCTCTCCGGTATAAAATCTTTTATACCCCTTACTAGCTTATGGTAGACAGTCAATCGGCGTGCATCGAACAAACCATCTTGAGCAGCCTGACGTAATTCGCAACCTGGCTCGATGATATGGCGACAGTTACGGAATCGACATTGTTGTAAAAAAGGACGAAACTCAACAAATCCCCACGCTAATGAAGTCGCATCCAGTTGCTGTACCCCAAACTCCTGAAAACCTGGAGAATCAATCATGCTACTGTTCGCATCGAAATGAAACAGACGAGCATGAGTAGTTGTGTGACGTCCGCTATCCAGCGCTTCAGAAATTTCCTCAACAGCTTGTTGAGCAGAGGGAATCAACGTATTCAGCAAGGTAGATTTACCTACACCAGATTGCCCAGCCAGCAAACTGATTTGTCCGGCCAGTAACGGAACAAGTGACTGAGCATTAGTTTCTGCACTGATTTCTAACACGGTGTAGCCCAATTCCCGATAAAACATCAATTTTTGCACAGCTGCCTGCCCGGCTGGGTGCTGATCCAGTAGATCGATTTTGTTTAGTACAATGAGCGATCTAATTCCTTGATCTTCAGCTACGATCAGACAACGATCCAGCAATTCAAAATTGCAAGTGGGTGTTACTGCCAGTACAAAAATCAGCTGGGTAACATTGGCAGCAATTAGTTTTTCGCGAAAGTGATCACTACGATAGAACAGGCTTGAACGTGGCAAAATGATTTCGATAATCCCCTGCCCTGCTGTGGTTGGTAACATTTCAACCAAATCACCACATACCACTCCTTTCCTTTTGCCACGAACCACACAGGAATAAACCGCATGAGCAGTTTCTACTTCAAAATGGCGACCATAAGCAGCAACTACTCTGCCGATCAATAACGTATTAAGCTTATTTTTATCGGTATGCTTTACTTTCAAGATCCAAGCAACATATCAACTTTCGCCGCACAGATAAAATCGTTTTCTGACAAGCCACCAATGGCATGAGTGGTATATTCCACACGACATTGGTTATAACCAACCAGCATGTCAGGATGATGATCTTCCTGGTGAGAAATCCACGCAACCGCATTGACGAAAGCCATCGTCTGGTAATAATTCTTGAAAGATAGCGTGCGGCTAATTTTATTATCCATCAGCTGCCAATCTTGTCCCAATTGCTGCAACAAGTTATTCGCTTCTTCCTCTGTCAAAGGAGGTACTCCTCCTTCACAGGGCTTACACTTTCGCGCGGTTAAATCACACACATCGGTCATGCTGCAGCTCCTGTTGCTAATATCCGCTTAAGATGCGCAATCCGGATAGCGGCAGGCGGATGAGAATCATAAAAAGCAGAATGTAATGGATCCGGCGTCAAGGTGGCAGCATTATCCTGATACATCTTGACCAAAGCTCGAATCATATCCACAGCAGAGGCTTGTTGTGCCGCATAAGCATCTGCTTCGAACTCATGTTTGCGGGAATAAATACTGGATAATGGCTGCAACAAGAAGGTAAATACCGGCACTACCAGAAAGAATAGCAGTAATGCCATAGCAACCGATGGAATTTCATCTACTTGTACGCCCAAACCACTATAAAACCATGGTTGTTGCATTAAATAGCTAAGTACCCACAGAAATAACAAACTCACCGCAAATGACAATGCAATGCGCTTGATTACGTGATGACGCTTGAAATGACCCAATTCATGCGCTAGCACCGCTTCTATCTCAGCACCTTCTAAACGGTCCAACAAAGTATCAAAAAACACGATGCGCTTGGTTTTGCCAAACCCAGTGAAATAGGCATTACCATGACTGCTACGGCGTGAGCCATCCATCACAAACAATCCACTGGCTTCAAAACCACATTTTTGCAACAAATTTTCAATGCGGGTTTTCAGTGCGTCATTTTCCAGCGGCGAAAATTTATTGAACAGGGGGGCAATCCAGTTGGGATAAACCGCCAGCAAAAACAGATTAAAGCCAATCCAGGTGAACCAGGTATACAACCACCAGTGACCTCCTGTTTTTTCCATTAACCACAAAACACAAAGCAATAACGGCGTGCCCAATAGTACACTTAGCGTATATTGCTTAATCAGATCGGTAAAAAACATGGCAGGAGTCATCTTGTTGAAACCATACTGCTCTTCAACCACAAAGGTACGGTAATACCTGAAAGGAATCTCAACTATACTTAATAGCGCAAAAGTGCTAAAAATAAGGGCGATTCCATGCCATAGCGGATCAGTTAGCCAAGTAGACCAAAAATCAGATAGCCATTCTAATCCACCGCCCAGAGTCAATAACAATAACAAACCGGCGCCCAGTAAAATACTCGGGTAACTCAACCGTACTTTCGCACAGGTATAATCAGCTGCTTTCTGGTGCGCAGACAAATCTATTTGGGCAGCAAACGCTTCGGGAACCTGGTCACGATTGACTGCAATATGACGTACATGTCGTCTGGCTAACCATAGCTGAATCAGCGTTGTTAGCGTTAATACAAGAATAAAAACAATTGTGAAAATATGCATACACCACCTGAAAATTAAATAGCTGTATCAAATATATTGAAATTTTATCTTTATACGGCTTGCCGGCAGCGTAGAAAACAGCTGTAACAGTCGTTTTATCATGATCAATTTAACACGATAATACGACAACGGCTTTACCTTAAAAATTCACACAAACAATAGTCAAAATTATGGCAGAAAACAACAACGATCTTATTTGGATCGATATGGAAATGACCGGATTGAATCCAAATACGGATTGTATTATAGAAGTAGCACTCGTCATCACCGATGCACAACTCAATACATTGGCTGAAGCGCCGGTACTGGTTGTTTCACAACCAGATCATATACTGGATGGTATGGATAAATGGAACCAATCTACGCACAGCAAATCCGGTTTGATTGATAAGGTAAAGGCCTCCACCTTAAACGAAGCCGATGTGGAAAACCGTATGTTGGAATTTCTAAAACAACATATACCTTCTGGTGTTTCACCGATGTGTGGCAATTCCATCTGTCAGGATCGGCGCTTTTTAGCGCGATGTATGCCACAGCTAGAAACCTATTTCCACTATCGTAATCTGGATGTCAGTACACTAAAAGAATTAGCTAAACGCTGGAAACCTGAAATTATTCAGGGGATAAGTAAGCAAAGCAAGCATGAAGCACTGGCTGATATCTATGATTCAATCGAAGAACTCAAGTATTATCGACAACACTTGTTTAATATCTGAACGTTTATAATTAGCATCATTTATTTACTACGAGAGTGTAACCAATGACCCAACGCACAGCGTTTACGCTTACCGTCAGCCCTAAAATTCCTGAACGCCTACATCGCCTGGAAGAGCTAGCCAATAATCTCTGGTACAGTTGGGATCGCGCAACTCGTGCCCTGTTTTCACGACTGGATCCACATTTATGGGAAATTGTAGGACATAGCCCCAAGGCATTCCTCAGGCGTGTAAATGAATCTGATCTACTTAAGGCCTCGAAAGATTTGACCTTTCTCAGCCACTACAATAGCGTCTTGTCAGCTTACGATTCATACCATTCAGAGCCTTCTCGCTATCAGCCGATTAAGGATCTCAATCCGCGCGACCAGGTTGCCTATTTTTGTTTTGAATTCGGCTTTCACGAAAGCCTACCAGTTTATTCTGGTGGTCTTGGCATTCTGGCAGGCGATCATTGCAAAGCTGCTAGTGATTTGAATCTCCCCTTTGTGGCGGTTGGTCTACTTTATCGCCAAGGTTACTTCACCCAAACAATTGACGAGCAAGGTAACCAGCAATCTCATTACTACGATTCAGATTTCGAAGATTTACCAATAAAGCCGGTGTTGAACGATGATGGCTCTGAGATAAGAACATCCATTCAACTGCCTGGGCGAACAGTTATTATCAAGATATGGCGCGCTCAAATAGGGCATGTCAACTTATACTTGCTCGACACCGATCTGCCAGAAAATTCTGAAAATGACCGTCTAGTCACGCATCAATTATATGGTGGCAACAAGACCATGCGTATCGAACAGGAAATTGTGCTCGGTATCGGAGGGGTGGCAGCATTAGACACAATGGGCATCAAGCCTACTATCTGGCACAGTAATGAAGGCCATGCTGCATTCATGATGTTGGCACGTGCTCTCAAGCTAGTGCGGCAAGGTTTGGATTTTGCCAGTGCAATGGAAGCTGTTGCTGCATGCACCATCTTCACCACGCACACAGCGGTTCCAGCCGGCCATGATCATTTTCCGGAAGACATGATGCACCACTATTTCCGGGATATTTACAGCGAACTGAAGCTTTCTCCTGAAGAATTCATGACATTGGGCCATACACCACAATGTAATGATTTTAATATGACTGCTCTTGCTATTCGTATGTCCCGGATGCAAAACGGTGTTAGCAGAATACATCGAGATGTCTCTGCCAATATTTGTAGTTACATGTGGCCACAAATTGAACCGGAAGAAAATCCAATCGGCTATGTTACCAATGGCGTACATGTACCGACATTTCTAGCTCAAGAATGGATCGATCTATTTGATCGCCAGCTCGGACCACAGTGGCGCACCACACAGCATGACCCAGAATTCTGGGCAAAAATCCACGATATTCCAGATCATATTTTCTGGAGCATACGACAAAGCCTGAAGTCACAGATGTTTCATGGCATCCGTACACGACTGACCGAACAAAATATACGCAATCATGGCTCTGAAGCGCATTTGGATCGTCTGCTCAAATTTGCCGATCCTCTCAAACCAAATATATTAACCCTGGGATTTGCACGCCGTTTTGCCACCTATAAGCGTGCCACCTTACTCCTTCGCGATCTGGATCGTCTGCGCAAATTACTACTCAATCCAGAACGTCCTGTCGTGCTGATTTTTGCTGGTAAAGCACATCCTGCTGATCAACCCGGGCAAGAACTTATTCGCCGTATTTACCACATTGCCAACATGCCAGAATTTAGAGGGCATATTCTACTAGTGGAAGGATATGATTTACGCCTTGCCCGACGGTTAGTATCTGGGGTAGACATCTGGCTCAACAACCCAATTTATCCACTAGAAGCCAGTGGCACTTCTGGCATGAAAGCAGGAATCAACGGTACACTTAATCTGAGTATCCTAGATGGATGGTGGGGAGAAGGTCACGACGGCAAAAATGGTTGGGGAATTAAACCTGTTTCAGAAAATATGGAAGCATCACTACGTGATGCCGAAGAAGGACGCTCTCTCTATGAAATTCTCCAAGATCAGGTCATCCCACTTTATTACGATCATGGTAAATCTGGCTATTCTGTTGAATGGGTGAATATGGCCAAACATTCAATGGCTTCACTGCTACCACAATACAGCACTAGACGCATGGTAGGAGAATATATCCAGAAATATTACACACTCGCCAGTCAACAAGGCGCAGGTTACAGTCAAGACAACTTCGCAATTGCAAAAAATGTTTCTGCCTGGAAGGCGCGAATTAATACAGCATGGAACGGTGTTAGCTCACGCCGTCTAGATATCCCCTGTGAACACCTAGAATTCGGACATACCCTGCACTTCAAAGTTGCCGTGAAATTAAATGGGCTGCAACCGACAGATGTTATTGTTGAATTACTACTGGCAAGACAGCATAAAAAAATCAGACTGAATGAATTTCAGCATTTTAAACTGGAATATACTGGCACCATTGGCTCCCAGGAGCACCAGTTTGAACTGAAACATCAACCGGAATTATGCGGCAAACAGCAATACTATCTACGTGTTTACCCTTATCATCCCTTACTGACTCACCCTTTGGAAATGGGCAAGATGATATGGCTTTAACAATCTGCCAATTACTTCGGGCCTGACTCCTCGAGGCGAGGTTGTTTATTCTTATATCAAGGTAATGTAAACAGGCAATTATCAATTAGTCGCGTCTGATCCAGCCACGCAGCACCTAATATAACCAAACTGGAATGACAGTTTGCAGCCGCCGGTAACAAAGTGTGCTGCTGGCGTACCGCAATATAATCCACTTTCCACCTAAGTGTATGCAGCTTTTCACTTGCTGAACGTTCCAACTGCGCAAAATCTCGTTCACCTGCGATAATACTTGCTCGGATCTCCTGCAAACTTTCAGCCAATTCAGTTGCTTTTTCCTGCTGCTCGATTGTCAGATATTTGTTACGCGAGCTCAGTGCTAAACCGCTCTCAGTCCGTATTATCTGGCCTGCCACAATTTCTATTGGCAGATTCAGTTGATTGACCATCTCGCGAATAATTTGTAATTGTTGATAATCCTTTTCACCAAATACTGCAAACTGCGGTTGCACAATATTAAACAACTTTAATACAACAGTAGTGACACCATGAAAAAAGCCAGGACGGCAGGCACCTTCCAGGATATCTGCCACAGGAGGTAATTTTAATTGGAATTGCTGCGGTACGGGATAAAGTGTTTCTTCGCTTGGTAGGAATACAACTTCAACACCCAATTCTTCCAGCACACAACAATCATCTTGCGGGGTACGAGGATAGCGTTCATAGTCCTCATGCGGGGCAAATTGCAATCGGTTGACAAAAATACTGACAACCACGCAACTGGCGCGCTGTTGTGCAAGTTGCACCAAAGATAAATGACCCGCATGTAGATTACCCATGGTCGGCACAAAAGCAATGGAAGTTTCTTCCTGTAGGCGCTCACGTAGCGCCGTGATATCAGTAATAATTTCCACTCAGGAATCCCTAACAATTGATTCCTATGAAAAAACACCCAATTTTATACTGCATGATCTGTATTACCTTCTAGATTCGTTTCCGATTTTCTGTAGCAGCTCGCAATAACTGGTAATACATCTATCAAAATATATGTTCGTGCGCTGGAAATTCACCAGATTTAACAGCTGCCACATAATTTTCGACTGCTGTCTGAATACTATCTGCTCCCTGCATGAAATTTCTGACAAAGCGTGGTGGACGACCACAGGTCAGCCCTAACATATCATGCAACACCAACACTTGACCCGAGCAAGCTGCTCCAGCACCAATACCAATAGTAGGAATAGCAAGTGAACGGGTAATTTCTTCTCCTAGAATTGCTGGAATAAGCTCCATAACCAGCATAGCCGCGCCCGCATCCTGCAGTAACAAGGCATCTTCGCGCAGTTGTCGGGCACTATCAGGTGTTTTTCCCTGAATTTTGTACCCGCCCAATTGATGGACTGATTGCGGCGCCAACCCAATATGAGCGCAAACTGGAATACCACGTTGCGTTAAGAACTCAATGGTGGCAGCCATATGCCGCCCTCCTTCGATCTTGACCATCTGTGCGCCAGCAGCCATGAGCTGAACAGCATTACTAAAAGCCTGCTGGGGAGACACTTGAAAGGTTCCAAACGACATATCAGCAAGAATAAAGGCGTTGCTGACTCCTCGCGCAACACACTGAACATGGTAAACCATTTCATTCAGCGTGACCGGCAAGGTACTGGATTGGCCTTGTATCACGTTTCCTAGCGAATCCCCTACTAATAAAATATCGACACCTGCTTCCTCTAAAACAGTTGCAAATGTTGCGTCATAACAGGTTAAAACTGCTATTTTTTCTTTTTCCCGATACGCATCTTGCAACGTTGATACGGTAATTTGCTTAATAGCTACCTGCCCCATTACCTACCTCCCACATTAAAATATTCTCGCGCACTACGCATCTGATCTATACGCGCTAGCAATAAATCCAGATCAGTCATACTATGCGCCAGATCGATATGTTCGCTATTGACTATCATAATGGGAGCACGATCGTACTCATGAAAAAATTGCATGTATCGTTCTGATAAACGATACAAGTAGTCTTCTGATATATATTGCTCCAAAGCATTACCACGCTGTTTAATGCGCTTAATAAGCACTTCGGGAGCCACTTGCAGATAAATGACCAGATCAGGAACTGGTATATCGAATGGAATTTGTGTCTGTATTTGCTGATACAGATCATGCTCAACTTTATTTAAAGTTACATCAGCAAACAGCTGCCCTTTTTCAAATAAAAAATCGCTGACAACAGATTGAGCAAAGCCATTTTGTTGTTTTACTACCTGTAATTGTTGTTTACGTTGTAGAAGAAAAGATAGTTGAGTGGGCAATGCATAGCGAGACAAATCTTCATAAAATTTTTCCAAAAACGGGTTAGTTTCTAATTCTTCCAGCATCAACGCACAATTCAAACGTGTAGCCACGTTGCGCGCGAGGCTGGTTTTGCCTGCACCGATCGGCCCTTCCACAACGATATAGCGACAATGTTCAAGATTCATGATGCAAGATACTTAATGATTGTTCGGTACAAGTTGCTAGACATTCAGCTACAGAACCATGCCCAGGAATGACACAATCAGCCTCAATTTCCAGCAAAGGTTGTAATACAAACGCTCGTTGATGCATGCGAGGATGTGGCAATATCAATTTTTCATCATGATATTGTAAATTCTCAAACAGCAGTATATCCAGATCCAAAATACGTGGGGCATTGGGAAAAGTACGTACGCGTCCGCAAGTGTGCTCGATATCCAACAACGCATCCAGCAGATGATGAGGTGTCAAACTGGTTTCCAGCTGTACCACTGCATTGATGAAATCAGGTTGATTCAAGTTTCCCATAGGAGCGGTACGATAAAGTGAGGAACGTTTCACCAGGCGCGAATGCTCTAATCCAGCCAACAGCAACATGCCGCGTCTGACTTGAGAAAGCGGATTTTCCAGATTACTGCCCAGCGCAATAAAAACACGATGAATAGGTTTGGAATATGAGGTTGATGTCATGCAATATCCTGCTGTGCGGAAGCAGTTGTTTGAGTATTTTCAATTTTCTTGGGGCGACGTTTCCTACGACGTTTTTTGGCAGGTTCCTGTAATAACATAGTTCTTCTGGCAGTTTCGCTAGCATCTTTAAACGTACGCCACCATTGTCCTAACTCTTCATCTATCTCGCCACTTTGGCAACGTAATAACATAAAATCATAAGCGGCTCGGAAATGTGCATGCTCCAGCAAACGAAAAGGCTTGCGGCCTGCCCGTGATAAAAATCTTGGCTGCATGGACCAAATATCATAAATCATGCCGTCATGTCTACGCGGAATAGCTAATCGGCTACGTTGTGCTGCCAACACACTCATCATTGCCTTGTGTAGCGCAGGCATATTTTTTTCGCCTTTTTTCACGGACGCACCCCATACTGCCAATACTTCATGCCACAGTAATGCCGCAAATAAAAATCCTGGCGAAACCGGTTTGCCTTGTTGTACCCGTTCATCTGTGTTCTTTAATACTAAGCAAACAAAACGTTTGCTTAACGGCTGCTGTAGAACACGATCCAATATCGGAAGCAATCCTCGATGCAACTCGCGTGTGTGCAGATCCGTTACCGCTGTTAACGCGTGACCACAAAACAGTAATTTCTGTATTTCATCGAATAAACGCGCCGCTGGCACGTTCTTCAAGAGTGGAGCCAGCGCTCCGATCGGTGCTGCCGTTCTGGCGTCAATCTGTATCCCCAATTTTGCAGCAAGGCGTACTGCACGCAGCATGCGTACGGGATCTTCTCGGTAGCGCCGTTCAGGTTCTCCAATAACGCTGAGTCGTTTTGCAACAATATCTTCGAAACCATTTAAATAATCAATGATTTCTTCTGTTGCCGGATCATAAAATAAAGCATTAATAGTGAAATCGCGCCGTTTTACATCTTCTTCCTGATTACCAAAAAAGTTATCGTGCAATACACGACCGGTCGCATCAACATAAACATTTGCTTGCTCTGATTCAGCTACATTATGTGTCGCGGCTTTGCCACGAAAGGTGGATACTTCAACGATTTCCCCTTTGCTCATGACATGTACCAACCGGAAACGGCGCCCAATAATACGCGAACGACGAAAGATTGCACGCACTTCCTCAGGCTTGGCATTGGTAGCAACATCGTAATCTTTGGGTTTAATGCCCAGCAGCAAATCACGCACCGCCCCCCCTACAATATAAGCAGAGTAGCCAGCTTGTTGTAATGTCAACGCCACTTTCAGTGATCCAGAACTGATTTTGTTACGCGATATCCCATGCCGTTCGCAGGCAATTACGCGAAATTTTTGATCAGCCGTAACTGAGGTAGTGGAACCGAAGAAAAAAATATAATGCAGAAATTTACGAATCATGCCTAGGTATAATACCTGTGAACGACAGATTATACACTTGGCAATAAAATTAGAACCAAATAGAACTGTATTTTTTATAGAAAAAGATTAATGAGACCAAAGATAATGCTGGGGAGACAAATATTATATCTGACTCCTACAGCAAAATTTTGACGCATATAACCGACACACAACGCGGATTACAATATGATGCTCCCTAAAGACGTTGTCAATCTGTGATTCCACAATGATTATTTCGAGATCGCGAGCATCCTTTCCAACGTTAGTTTCGCTAAGTCCGCTTGAGATTCTGGCACACTAATCTGGTTAACCACATTCCCCTCTACCAGATTTTCAAGCGACCAAGCCAAATGCTGTGGATCAATTCTTGCCATAGTGGAGCACATGCAAACCATAGGTGACATGAACTGAATAATTTTACCTTCCGCTTTAAACTCCTCAGCAATTCGCCCCACCAGATTCAATTCTGTTCCAACAAGCCAGCGAGTACCAGGTTCTGCTTCCCGAATAGTATTAATAATGTATTCAGTTGATCCCACAAAATCAGAGGCATTGCATACTTCAAAACTACATTCTGGATGTGAAATCACCAATCCATCTGGATACTGATTACGAAAGCGAATAATGTGTTGTGGCTGAAACATTTGATGCACTGAGCAATGCCCCTTCCATAGCAATATTTTTGCTTTTTTAATCTGCTCTGGCGTTAAGCCTCCCATTGGCTCATCAAAATCCCACACTTGCATTGCATCTTGTGACAATCCTAACTTGTACCCACTCCAACGTCCTAGATGCTGATCTGGAAAAAACAGCACCTTTTCACGACGATCAAATGCCCATTGCAACACCTTTACTGCATTACTGGAAGTACAAACGATTCCACCATGTTGCCCACAAAAAGCCTTCAAATCAGCACTGGAATTAATATAGGTAACCGGTGTGACCATTTCGTCCGGATCCAGTACTTCAGCCAATTCTCGCCAAGCGCGCTCTACTTTGGTTAAATTGGCCATATCTGCCATGGAACAACCTGCAGACAAATCTGGCAAGATAACGGTTTGCTCGGCACTGGAAAGAATATCAGCTACTTCTGCCATGAAATGTACGCCACAAAATATTAGAAAATCAGCATCAGTCTGTGCCGCAAGGTATGAAAGCTTGAGAGAATCTCCCGTTAAATCAGCATGGCGATAAACATCCGCGCGTTGATAGTGATGCGCCAATATAATGGCGCGCTTTCCTAGTTTTTCCTTGGCAGTCACAATACGTTGCGCACATATCTCATCTTGCAGTAATTCGTAGTTTTCAAAATTAATTGCGTTTGCTTGCATAAGTCGATCCAGCTTTATATTTATGTGAAATATGACCTTAATCACATTAAGATACTTATTCAAGCAAAAAGTGCAAATCAGGCATTTATCTTGCAGAATCGTCAATATTTAACATGCAGCTACCCTTAGCACTAAAAGCACACATCATATTTATAAGACATAGCAACTGTTATAATTTCAATTCTAAAAAAACCACGTATTAACAATATGTTGCTGACTTCAAATATGGCCACTTAATCAAGACAACTAAAAAAACAGCCGATACTCATCATCAAGCACATGTATAAAATAGCCTAACATGACACAATTATTTTCAAGACCATCAATCTGGTTGATCGTCTTGCTGTTACTCACTTTCTGGCTAGATAATATTCTGCAGAATCAGAACCGGCCACACAGCAACGCATTACAGCAGGAAATTGATTACATCATTGAAAATCTTAATGGGGTGCAAGTTAATCACCCACTTAAAAGAAACCGCTTTTTTTCAGCAGAAAAACTAACCCATTACCCGGTAGAAGATAAAACATTATTGAAACATGTCCACTTTACCAGCACCGAACCTGATAAACCGCTACTTAGGGTCGTTTCTGACCAAGCCGAATTAACCCAGGATGGAGAAGATATTTTTCTAACCGATAACATTACAGTTATCCGTGGAGAAGATACAGACAAAGATAAAGTCACCCTGCTCACTGACTTTCTGCATCTTATTCCGGATGCAGATATTGCCCAAACCGATCAAGCTGTCACTGTGATCAGAATGAAAAGCACGCTTAGTGCAACTGGTATGTTTATGAACAATCAAACTGGAGAAATACTGATGCAATCTCGAGTCAAAGCACATGATGAACGTTCGGCTCGCTAAGAGCTTGCTCACTGATTTAAAGGATATATCACAGCATCAAAATTGAACTCAACATGCTCATATACTTCAAATACGCCTCACTTTTCTGTTTGATTTTTTCTGTTACTGCTGCTCTATGATTGAAATCTCGAACAAATCACTATTTTGGTTCTTATGTACTCTTGTTACAGCCACGTACAGCTATTAACTTATGCCATTTCATTCCTTTCTATCCAGTCTGTTTCTCATATTGCTATCTACTTGTGCTCAAGCTGAACGTGCTGATCGTAACAAACCAATTCACCTGGAAGCTGATCGGGCAACAGTTGAAGACTATAAGCAAAAGGGAACATTTCGCACCAGCATATTTACTGGCAACGTGATACTAACCCAAGGCACGTTGATCCTACGCGCGGATAAAGTCATCATGAAAGAAGATAACACTGGATATCGGCATGCTACTGCTCATGGCAATTTGGTGAGTTACCGACAAAAACGTGATGGTGTCAATGAATACGTTGAAGCCTGGAGTCGGCGAGCAGAATACGACAATAAAACCGATAAAATAGAATTATTCGGTAGTGCACGTTTAAAACGAGGCATGGACGAGGTAGAAGGAGACTATATTTCTTATGACATAAGTAGCGACTTTTTTCAGGTACAAGGCCAACCTCAACCGGAAAATGACAAACATTCTGATCACAGGGTACGCGTTATCATCCAACCAAAAGCAAAACAAGCAGATACAGATACAGATACAGATACAGATACAGATACAGATACAGATACAGATACAGATACAGATACAGATACAGATACAGATACAAAAAAATAACACCATCAACACTATTCCAGTTGATCTGAACGGCATATGAGCAAATTAATCGCCAGAAATCTGAAAAAAACCTACCAATCACGTACAGTTGTGACAGATGTTTCCTTTTCTGTACAAAGCGGAGAAGTTACAGGGTTACTCGGTCCCAACGGCGCCGGAAAAACAACCAGTTTCTACATGATCGTAGGATTAATTCCACTAAATGGTGGTGAGGTATTCCTAGATGAACATAATCTGAGTCGGCTACCCATCCACAAGCGCGCCCAATTAGGATTAAGTTACCTTCCCCAGGAAGCTTCTATCTTCCGCCGGCTGACAGTAGCGGAAAATATTCAGGCTGTATTGGAGCTGCAACCCTTTACAAAAAACGAAATACAACAACACCTGGACAAACTATTACACGATTTGCATATCAGCCATCTGCGCGACAGTCTGGGCATGAGTTTGTCGGGAGGTGAACGCAGACGCACCGAAATTGCGCGTGCACTTGCCTCACAACCTCGATTTATCTTGCTAGATGAGCCGTTTGCTGGTGTCGATCCTATTGCTATTATGGACATTCAAAGAGTCATCAGCTTTCTAAAGGCACGCGGAATTGGTGTGTTGATTTCAGATCATAACGTTCGGGAAACACTCCGAATTTGCGATCACGCTTATATTATTAGCGAAGGTGCCGTATTAGCTAATGGTGTACCCAGCGAAATTATTAACAATGAACGCGTTAGGGAAGTTTATCTGGGTGAACACTTTCAGCTTTGAATCATATGAAACCAACACTACAGCTCAAACTTTCCACTGGCCTCATTCTCACGCCACAGCTGAAGCAATCAATCGAGCTCCTTCAGCTCTCAACACTTGAACTTAATCAGGAAATTTCACGTATTCTGCAAGAAAATCCATTGCTTGAGCGCGACGAAAGCATGGGCCGCGAAGAGATCGTGACAAACCAGGAAGAAGCACTGTCTTCCATAGAAACAAACGCTCATCAAGAAGATGAAGAGCATGCAGAAATGCTCTCTGACTGGCCCGATGATAATCTATATACCAATCAAGAATCTTTTTTCTCCTATCATTCAAGTGACGAAGAGCATGACTATACCTCTTTGATTAGCAAACCAACTAGTCTACGGGAGCATCTGCTGATGCAAATTAGCACCAGACAATGTAGTGATCAAGAAAAAAAGATGGCCGAACTGTTAATAGACAGCTTGGATGACGATGGTTATTTCACTCAAGATATACAAGAGCTTGCTGAATTGCTTCCTAACGAACTTAACATCAGCACGACTGATCTTGAGTCAACTTTGCTACTTATTCAACAATTAGATCCTCTTGGCGTAGGCGCACGTAATCTACAAGAATGCCTAACGATTCAACTTGCAGCATTACCCGATAGTACGCCATTACGTGCGGAAGCACTCAGACTGATTCGTGATCACCTGGAAAGTGTCGCGACCAAAAATTTTGCTTTGCTCAAAAAAATTATCAACTGTGATGATGATCAATTACAGTCTATCTATCAACTCATTACCCAGCTTAACCCCAAGCCAGGCGATGCCTTTAATGCCACAACTGCACGCTATGTTATTCCCGATATTATTATCAGCAAAATAAACGATGAATGGGTAGTACAACTCAATCCTGATGCGGTTCCTCGTATACGCGTCAATCATTTATACGCTGACATCCTGAAACAAAACCACAGTGACACTAGTCAATTATTAAAAGAGCAGCTAAAAGAAGCACGTTGGTTTATTAGAAATATCGGACAACGCATGTTGACCATACTCCGCGTCAGTCAGGCAATTATTGAGCATCAGCAAGCATTTCTGGAAGAAGGCGAAATAGCTATCCGTCCGCTTGTCATGCGAGAAATTGCCGAAACCTTAAAATTGCACGAATCCACCATCTCCCGTGTTACCACTCAAAAATATATGCGGACGCCTCACGGTATTTTTGAACTCAAATATTTCTTTGGTAGTCATATTCCCAATCAAAACGGAGAAGCACAATCAGCCATAGCCATTCGTAGTCTGATTAAGCAATTGATTCAAAACGAAGATCGTAAAAAACCACTCAGTGACAGCTCAATTTCAAAAATGCTCGCACAGCAAGATATTGTCATCGCGCGCCGTACTGTTGCAAAATACCGGGAGTTAATGCATATTCCACCAACAAATTTGCGTAAAACACTCTGAAAAATTTTTGCAAATAGCTATTTATGATAATGTTCATCCAGACAAAGCAAATGAACGCGCTCATCACAAAATTTAACTTTAAAACAGCAGCACCCAGCTAACTACTTTCAACTGTTTTCTATAGTACTCTTGAACATAATCCTCTCAGATAAGGAGAAATAATGAATTTAAATCTCACTGGTAAACATGTAGAAATCACCCCCGCCATGCGCGAGTATGTTTCATCCAAAATTGAGAGAGCTACCCGCTATTTTGATAATATCATTACGATCAACGTTACTCTTTCGGTTGATAAGCTTAAACAAAAAGCTGAAGCAGCAGTACATCTGCGCGGCAAAGAAATTTTTGTCGAAGCAGATAGCGCTGATATGTATGCATCAATTGACAGTCTGGCAGATAAGCTGACACGTCACATCCGCAAACATAAGGAAAGAAACATCAGACAACGTAACGACCAAGGCGGGTTGAAAGATCAGGAATTTGAGCTACCTGAATAAATTCTATCCATTTCTCTCCTCATATATACCTACTTACAAGCACAAAAAACTCTAGTAAGTAGGTATGATGTATTTATATAAGCAAATCACTGCTTAAAATACTACCCATCATCAAATAAAAAATACTTCTGTTTCCAACAGACAGAAATTTATCCACTTAAATTTTCTAAAGTAGCTCAAAGTTCCATGAATCTCATTACCCAATTACTACCAGAATCCAATATCTTGATCGATCTGGATGCGACCAGTAAAAAACGTATATTTGAACAAGTTGGTCTGCTCTTTGAAAACAAACTACACATCGCGCGCAGCCAGGTTTTTGATAGCTTGTTCGCACGAGAAAAATTGGGTTCAACTGGTTTGGGTCAAGGTGTTGCAATCCCACACGGTCGAATCAAAGGATTGCGCGAAGCTGCAGCGGCACTTGTTCGGATGAAAGAAGCCATACCTTTCGATGCGCCTGACGGTCAACCAGTCAATATCGCTTGCGTTTTACTGGTACCAGAAAAAGCAACTGATCAACATTTGATGATACTAAGCGAGCTGGCACAAATGTTCAGCAACAAAAATTTCCGAGAGAAATTACTGCAAAGTAAAAATACTAAGGAAATTCATCAACTTATTTCTCAATGGACTCCTGAACATGTCTCAGGTTAGCGTGACACAACTGTTCGAAGAAAATAAAGAAAAATTATGTCTACAGTGGGGAGAATCCCCTCCAGTGATTGATCGTCAACTTGAAAATCACTTAATCACTCACACAACACAAGAACTGATCGGCCACCTCAATTTTGTTCATCCTAATTGGATACAGGTACTCAACCAGACTTCAGTCAAATATCTTGAACAGCTGGATGATTTCTCCTTGCAAAAGAAACTTGGTCAACTGGCAAAAAGTCAGTTGACTTGCTTGATCATAACGGATGGCGCCCCTATTCCGTATGCAATTAAACAATTCACCAGTGAACAATCCATCCCTCTGATTTGTTCCAAAATTGCCAGCCTTGAGATTATCTGGAGATTACAAACCTATCTTGCACGCGTGCTTGCTCCCGTTATCAGCCGACATGGCGTGTTGCTTGACGTGCTGGGCATGGGTGTCATGATTACAGGAGAAAGCGGTATCGGAAAAAGTGAACTTGCTTTGGAGCTTATCAGTCGTGGGCACGGCTTAGTTGCAGATGATGTGGTTGAACTACGCCGGATTGGCCCTGAAACGCTAGAAGGAAAATGTCCGCCATTATTGCGCGATTTCCTGGAAGTGCGAGGGTTAGGTATGCTGAACATCCGCACCATATTTGGTGAAACTGCAATTCGACGCCACAAAAATATGAAGTTGATTGTACATCTTGAAAAATCAGCTGATCATAAAAAGAATACTTATGAGCGCCTCCCGCTTGGCAATCTGGATGAAGTTATTTTGAATGTCAGCATACGCAAAGTCACTATCCCTGTAGATGCTGGTCGCAACTTAGCCGTATTGGTAGAAGCTGCAGTCCGCAATTATGTCTTGCAGTTACGCGGAATTGACAGTACCCAGGAATTTGTGCGTCGCCATGAATTCGCTATGAACAAGCATGCTTTAGAAAATCAGGATGATTCCTCCGCAGAGGAATAAGGATCACTAACTGCTACTGGCTATACTGCTTTTCTGTGGATAGCAACAAACTACTATTATTCACAAAAACAACCATATTCAATATCGATGCAACTAATAAACCTGGATTACACACAAACTTGATCTACTCGACGAATCATCCATCGTTAACTATCCTGATCCTTTTCCAACAACACAATGAAAGCTAACCAAACAATTACTGTTGCGCTCACTGGTGCATCAGGTATGGCATACGGTATGCGCCTACTAGAAATATTATTACAGCAAAAACACCGCGTCTACTTGCTCTATTCTCAAGCTGCTCAAATTGTTGCGCAGCACGAAATGGCACTAGCATTATCTTCTCGCCCCAAAGAAGCAGAGACATTTCTCAACAATTATTTCGGGATCCCACCAGGTTTGTTAACAGTATTTGGTCGAGAAGAATGGTTCGCGCCGGTTGCCTCCGGTTCTAATCCGGCTGATGCTATGGTCGTATGTCCTTGCACCATGGGTACGTTATCTGCCATTTCAGTTGGATCTGGGCAAAAATTAATTGAGCGTGCAGCAGATGTTATGTTAAAAGAACAACGTAAACTCATTCTTGTTGTTCGAGAAACACCTTTTTCTGCTATTCATCTAGAAAATATGCTCAGATTGGCACATAGTGGAGCGGTCATATTGCCTGCTAACCCTGGTTTCTATCATCAACCGGAAAACATTCAGGATATTGTTGATTTTATTGTTGCGCGAATATTGGATCAGCTAGATGTACCACACACCTTAATGCCTCGCTGGGGAAATAATGAATAGTTATCGCCCAATTTCCATTAACAAAATTCAAACACCTTGATTTCGACTTGCACAATCAGCAATTGGCAACGGTGTAAGCCCACTACTTGTTCTCAGAAATATAGATTGTTCGGTCACAATATAATCCATTGGAATATCATGCGGTTGTGGATGAATCGTTGGCAAACGCAGTGCTTCAAATGCTACACCAACAGTCAATGGAGGTGGATTCATAGCAGCCAGCGTACGATCAAAATAGCCACTACCATATCCCAATCGATAGCCTTGTTCATCAAAACCAAGTAGCGGTACGATTAAGCTATCGATCGCAATTTCTTGCGTATTAGCCGGAAAAGAAATGCCATATTTCCCCTGACTCATCACTGCTTCTGGCCACCATTTAATAAATCTAAGTGGTGTATTCTTACCTATCACTTTTGGCAAAGCTAACGTAGCACCACGTGTATGTAAATGAGCCATAGCCGGAATCGGATCATATTCCCCTTGATAAGGCCAATAAAACCCGATTCGTTGTCTCTCAAAAACAGGAAAACCTTTTAACAAAGCCAACGTAATTGCATGACTCCATTGTGCACGTTGTGTAGCCGAAATACCCAGTCGTAGTTTACGTAAGCGCATACGTTGTTGTTTCTTCCAATCCTGGGTAGTGACATTAATATCATTCATGCATAAAAGTCCGAAGTACAGGCTGCACAGCTAATAGCAATTTTCTAACTGGAGCAGGAATAGCACATGTCAATGCCTCTTCAATTCCTACCCAAAGATAATTATTTTCTCTATCGCTTTTTTTCCAGCTTGATTGATGTGATATTAATCGCAATATTTGCGGATAAATAGTAAGTTTAAAATGTGTAAATGTATGATTTAGCGGGGCTAACTCTGTCTGTCTCTCCACTTGCAAGCACAAGTTTTCCGCACAATAATCAATACCATTCTGATCTACTGTTACTTCTGGAAAACACCATAACCCTCCCCATATTCCAGAAGTTGGTCGTTTTGTCAGCAACACATGTCCCTGATTCAAGAGAATTAAATGAGCAACTTCTTTAGTCGGCAAGATTTTTTTAGGTTTAGCAGCAGGTAGAGTTGCAGTCAAATTATCTCGATAAGCTTTACAATCTACCTGTAATGGACAACGTTGACAGTGCGGCTGGGCACGAGTGCAAACTAATGCACCTAAATCCATTAACCCTTGAGTATAAGCGGTCAACACTTGATGATCTTGTGTAGAGGGTAACAAATCCTCCGCTAATTCCCACAGATGTTGCTCAGTTTTCTTTTCACTGGGATACGTACCAATCCCAAAATAGCGTGCAAGAATACGTTTAACATTTCCATCGAGAATCGCAACACGTTCCCCAACAGCAAAGACAGCAATTGCTGCTGCAGTAGAACGGCCGATTCCTGGCAGCTGTTGTAGTGAAGCTGCATCCTTAGGAAATTTGCCATCATATTGTGTCTGCAATATGCACGCTGTTCGATGCAGATTACGTCCACGTGAGTAGTACCCTAAACCACTCCATAACGCCAATACTGCCTCAACCGATGCTGCTGCAAGCGCCGCAACATTCGGAAATGTTGCCATAAAACGTTCAAAATATGGAATAACAGTGTTCACCTGCGTTTGCTGAAGCATAACTTCTGATATCCATATTACATACGGATCACGGGTACCCTGCCATGGTAAAGAATGCCGGCCGTGAGCAAGCTGCCATTGTACTAATCTATCAGCAAAGGAAGGGAATTCAACAATCTGGTAACTAGATTGTTTATATTGCGGTACAGTCTGCTGAATATTTTTCTCAGCTAGCATTATTATATTTTCTGATCATCACTCTTTTCCATGTATTTCCCCAGAAAGAAGGCTTGGATGATAATGAACACAAACATCAATCCCATCAGACCAAACAACTTAAAATCTACCCAGGTATCTGTTGAATAGTTGTACGCAACATAAAGATTGATCGCACCTACCACACTAAAAAAAACTGCCCAGCTTGCGTTGAGTTTTCCCCACACTGGTTCAGGTAATTTGACCTGCTCTTTCATCATGGCTCGAATCAGATTTTTATCAAATCCTTTATGCGCGATCAAAAGTACAACTGCAAATAACCAATACAGTACAGTGGGTTTCCACTTGATAAAAGTTTCATCCTGCAAAATCAAGGTGGCGCCCCCGAAGAAAACAATAATGACAAAATTTACCCACAGCATGTTGTCGATTTTACGATGACGTACCCACACCCAACCTATTTGCACAACAGTAGCAGCAATAGCAACTGCCGTTGCAATATAGATGCCGTAGATCTTAAAAGTGGCGAAAAATAGAATAATTGGAAAAAAATCAAAAAGAAATTTCATGCAAAATATTCCTTGATATGAACTATATAATGAAATGTAATGAGTTCTTTGAATCTAATGCTTCCATATTGCTCTCGCACAGTAGCGTAAAAATATTGTTATCCTAATTATCTACCTACAGCCGAATTTGAATCAGTAGAAAATGATAAGTTTAAATTTGCTGGATCCAACGATTGATCTGCGAATTGTTGCAATACGGAACGCGCTGAAATAATCAAGACTATACGGTTATTTAACAATGTATGGAGTGCTTGCAACAAAAAAGGATGACTAACATCAAAATAGCCAGATCGCTCATCTAAAATCACAATTTTGGGTCGCTTTAATAATGCTCGCGCAATCAGGATACGTTGGCGCTGATCATCAGAAAGTGAATAATCATAACCAAGTTTTGTTTGTAGCCCATGTGGTAAATCGCGAATAAATTCCATTGCTTGACTAGTATGTGCTGCGGTAGTTATCGCAATTTCACTACTACAGCGCAAATTACCATAGGCAATATTCGCTGCCACAGTATCATTTAACAAATTTTTATCCGGTGCAACCCAGGCAATGTTATTGTTTAACACCACGTGATCGACCTGAGAAATATCAATGTTATCTAAAAGAATTCTACCGGTAGTAGGTTGCTTGAATCCACAAACAAGGTCTGCCAATAATGTATTGACGCAAGCATCTGAATTAATTAATGCAACTCTTTCACCAAGCGCAATCTCCAAATCAAAACAAGATAGTTTAAGATGATCATCATCTTTATAACTAACACCTTCAAATCTCAACTTGCCCTTCACAGTCTTTATATATGGCGTTGGAGTATCTTCGATGACTGTTTGAGTATCGAGGCCCAATTGCGCAAACACAGCACGCAATGCTGCATCACAGTTTTTAAGCGGTAAATTGACACTTAATAGCTGTTTCAGTGGATAAACAAGCATTAATCCGGCTACCACAAATGCGATCACATCTTCTGCAGGTAACAAATTCAAGGTTAATTGTTGCAGTAAATAGTAAAAGATTCCGGCACTAGCACTCACCAAAAAAACAACGCTCAACAATTTTAACAACTTCGTTTGATACGCTTGTTTCAGTAAAATATTCTGAAACTGTTTCAGCATATTTCGAATATATCGAATCTCCTGCTTTATCCCTTGATCCAGATAAACCATTCTGCTGTGATGCAGTACACTGGCCATACTCCCATAGATTTCATGCTGTTTTCGATTTAATTGCTCTCTTTGATAAATATCCACATTAAATATCTGTTTAACCAGAAAAACAATTAACAGCAAAGTGAATACTAATACGGATACATCCGGGCTCAGCCAAATCATTACAGCAAACAATCCAATGACAATAAACGCATCCTGTGTCATGCAGTTACCTATTGCAGCAATATCGCAATACAATTTCTCCATATATTTAGAGAAATATGCAGAAATTTTATGAGCTGAGAAGCTGATATACCCTGACGATGGCTGTTCTAGTAGTTTTTTAAATATTTCTGTACGAACTTGTAATAGAAATTTACTCAATAATCGATGCAGCAAATAATGACTGAGCCAATTAGCAGCGATAATTACTAAAACAAACAATGCTAGCATTAACGTAAATGAAACAAGCAACTGCTGATTACCATCAGGTAACACTACCTGAATAAGAAATTGCGCCGCCATCAACGGAATCACCGCAATAACTAAAGCAATCACACATCCGGCCACAGCAATCAGCATCAAGAATACCCAGCCGAATTTATTTTGACTCAAAAAGTGCAGGAAATACTTCAACAAGTTCATCTGAAGTACAAAGAACTCATCTGGCATTACCCAAAAGTAAGAGCGTAAAACCAGAATAAATTAAAGTTGTGATGACGCAGTTACTTGGAAATGTGGAAAGAATATCTTGAAAATATGACTACGCCAATACACTAAATAATATTTTTGGCTAGAAAATTAATATCTGCAATTTAGTTATTGTAAACTTCAATCAAATAAAAAGGCAGAGCTAAAACTGCCCTGCCTCTTCAATAACTACATCCAAGAGATTAATTAATTACAAATTCTCTCTATAATTAGTCTTCTTCGGAGTCACTTTCTTCTTGATCATCTGCATCGTCGTGATGATGATCATGTTCTTCATCCTCTGCAGCAGCGTCATCATTAGAAGATGATGCCCCTTCTACCAAAGATGAAAATCGTGCAGCATTGGTTTGAGTATTTCCCACTACTGCAAAAACGGATATTACTGTTTCAGGTGTAATCTTAAAATCACCTGTTCCTTTCATAAAATTTCCAAATATAGGTAATAATTCTACAGAGGTTATTTTGTTTCCATCTTTATCAAAGATATTTGCCTTACCTGATCCACCTTGAGTAAGAATCTTGTGATTATTATGGTCGGTTACATATAAGCGCAACTCACCATCTTTAGCTAGTAATTCATAATGGTAGTGTCCTGCGGTAACTAATTGTCCGCCATGTGGTCCTTTTACCGCATCCAAATGCGCATGCGACCATACTGGACCTGCAAATAACACAACCAAACCAGAAAAAATAACACTAACTAAGAATTTTCTCATTTATCACTCCCTCTACTGTTAAAAACTATTCTACAAAATTTACAATTTCGCTATTAAACCTACTTAGTTTCACCAAATAGCTTGGATAAATACTAACTGCCCATTGTTACTTACTTCCTATTACTTTTATGAAGCTGCTCTGGAAAGTTAATGAGTGTGATCATGTAAATGTGCCACCACTCCCTTTTCCTGATCAAGTTGATGCAGTTGTGTTGTGAGTGATGACAAACTATCCCAGCCAGATTGATCTACCTTGGGTATCCAACGCGCGCGCAAATACCCTGAACGATCAACAAGAAATTCCATGTGATTCGGAATATCTCCTTTTCCCTGAATATCAGGATGACTTAATGTCCTTCTATACAAAGAATAGCTGTCTTTTATTTCGAGCCATCCGTCCCTTACTACTTCAAAATTATTATTTGCAAAATTAATAGCTACCGATTTGCTATACTCATCCAATGGAATAGCAAGTATAACAGTATTCAAGTTTTTAATTTTCTCATAATTTTCACTTAATTCTTTCAGTCTCTCCATAGAACTTGGCCAACTAAAAAACGTTAACAAAACATTTTTATCCTGTCTATATTCCTTAAGTGTGCTTGTAATTTCAGCGTAAGTCGAAAACTGAAAATCAGGTGCCTTCGGCGAAGTCTTACGCGAAGCAATCGCTGAATTTAACCATCTTGTTTGGTAACCACTTGATGCTGCCTGGATATAATTAACAATATCCCATCGATCTTCCTCTTCTAGATTCTCAGAAAATCCCGGCATACCTGAATTTTTAATACCATAAGTTATCCAGTGAAAAAAATCACCACCTGTGTATCTCGCCACAAATGGATCCGTTAATAAATCCGATGGTACGTTAGGTAATGTTTTGGCCAGGATACCATTGCCTATACCTTGTATTCCATGACAATCAACGCAATTTTCAGAGAAATAACTCAACCCATTTGAAATTGATAGGGAGTCAAACGGAATAGGGTTTTTTCTATACGTTTCCGAATAAGCATCGATAGCAAACTGAGGAAGCGTTACAGCTATCCCTCCCATTACAAAAAAAACCGTAGCCACATTATACTTTTTAGGGGAAAGCTCATTTTTCCTTCCCAGTAAGAATGCGCCGGCAGCAGCGATAAATAAGATGACACCCACCACCAGAAAGAATCGAGTACTAAATTCACCCCATGTCCCAATACCCAAGGTTCCATCTAGTGTAAAGCGAAATGCATAAGGCCAATTTTCTACCGTGGTATGCTTGGCGGGCATGGAATTGGAAAGGATAGTTGCAAATAATACTAGTAACAACGCAAATATAAACTCAATTCGGACCCACTTTCTTAAATTTTCTACGCCGTTACTAGGCGAATCAGCATCACTATTTTTTCTAATTTGACTAGCCTTGAATAATAATCGTGAGAACAAGGATTTTTGCTTCATATTATCCGCCGTGCCCACATTGAAATAGTCAGCTGGTTCGCAAATACGTTCAAATGAGGGTAACCACTTCGAACGAGCACGAGAAGCTATTGATAAAATAATAACTAGTAGAAATATTTTAATAAGTAGCGACCAACCATACGTACTCGCTACTAACGCATGATAATGATCTCCAACCATCCGATCCGTCATAATTAGTCCAGTCAATATGATCAGAATCATCACGGGTAAAGCAAGAAAAGAAAATTTTTTGAGGCTTTCTATATTTAATGCTAATTGTGCTCCTTTTTCCTCACAATGACGACGATCAAAAACAATAAACAAAAAAGCAGGCAATGCTCCAAACCAAACAGCGGCCATCAGGACATGAGTTACATACACCGGAATATAGAATAAAAACTCCTCATCTGCGGCGGCATGGCTTGCCATAGTTGAAGCAACAAGAGGAAAAGAAGCTACCAGCGCAACCATAACGTAGTGCCATCTAACACGTTTAGGATTTAATACAATAAATATAACTGCGCCCAGTAAAAACACAGCTGATACAGCACGGGCAGCCCAGATATGTCCCATATTAGTATTTTGGACAATTTTTACCCAAGCACTCGGATTCCACACATCCGATTCAATCCCCGTTGCTTTTCCAGTGGTTGTTGCCAGAATTCCGACAAGACCAATTAAAACAATTCCGGCGAATACTGGAAATAATTTTTCCAAACGGGAAACCCAGGAGCTATTAAATAGAGCCTGCCGCGCGCCAGCTACTGCCAAATAGACACAACTACCGAATAAAATCAGGTTAGCAGCTAGTTGTAACCAACGAAAAAGTACCGCAACAACTTCCATTACTTCTTACTTAACAGTAAATTTATATTCCGATTCCATTACATGACCATCTACTGACAATACACGATAGTTAACTGTATACCTGCCTTTTTCCAACTCCGGCAATTCTAAATAAATAGATTTAGCATCATCCGGTAATCCCATAGGTTTAGCATCCGTCAAAACTTTACCACTTTTGTCTGTCAAGGAAAGTGAAGCATAATCCACCTCAATTTCCTCATTAAACCATAACTTTATTTGCTCAGGCGACGTTGTAAGAGTGGCTCTGCTCGCTGGTTCTGACTTAATCAGCTCAGCATGTGCGAATACTGTATTAGGATAAAAAATCAGTGCGATTAAAGCAAAATTCAGAACAACAGCACTTGCTTTTATTGAAGCTAATACCTTTGATAAAACAGAATTAAAATGACTATCCTTTCTCATGTCATACCTTATTAATTAATAATTTAAGCAAAAAAATTAAAGCGTATTAAAACTAAAAAATTCTAGATCAGCTTATTAAGAGATGCAATGCGACATATTGTCGCAGTAGGCTAGACAATCCTTAAAAAAACAGATGCTAGCAATAATAGCTATAGCCATCCCTCATAACGTTGTTTATACGCGCTATTAGCTCTCTGCCTTTTTTTCTTCTTTTTCTTTTTTATCTTTTCTGAGGGAGTAGAAGAAATAGCTTCCGCCAATGATAATGATCAACAATGGCCACAGGAACATATTGGGTTTAAATTTCCCGCCTGTACCCACCGCAAAGGGGAAACGTGAAACATATTCCGTACCGTTATCATTAACAGTCACCAATCCTACAAAGTCACCTTCTTCCGGAAAAAAGTGTTCAAAGGTAATGGAGCCATTGGCATAAACTTGTGCCGGAATGTGCATCACGGTAATTTGCTCCAGATCACCTTCTTCTCCTTCTGGTGCACCGGTATCCACAATAATGCGTACCTCGGTTGTCAATGGTCTTAGTGCTTCATCAATATAGTCTAGAGCAACAATGGTACGACCAGTATTGGGAATGTCTTCACAGAATTCCTGTTCTTGTGAGCTTTCAGGTTGATAACCTGTAAAGTGCATGAAGTAAGGGCCTACTGTCAGTTTGCACATGTCTTCTGCCATGGACAATCCGCCATGAGCATACGCCTGTAGTCCAAAAGTCATTCCCAATAACATGCCAATCAGCCATTTCATGCTGGTTGTGATCCATTTTTTAATCATTTAATTATTTCCTCCCTCTTTCCATTGACGCTATCAATTATTTATAGCCTACAAAGTAATCACTTATTCATCTTCAGAGCCAAACAATCTTTTCAAACGACCTGATCGGATTAGTTTGTATAGTGCCCAACTCAGAAATAAAAATGCCAATACTGGTGCTGCCCATGTGCGCACCTGTTTACCATAATCAATCGTTTCAACGTGTACTATGTAATCAAAATTCAAGGGCGGTACACCTTCAGCTGTCACTGCAATTGAATAGATGCCTTTGTCCAATCGACCAATGCCATTAATTACACCATCTGGATGATGCTGTGCATCCACTTGGATAATCACATCTCCTTCTTTGTCTTTGCCTCTAAATACTTTTACGCCTACTGGCATTTCTCGCAGCGCCGTGTCAATCAGATCTACCACCAGATAGGCTTCTCCTGCTGTGGGCACTTCAGTACAGTAGTGGCCGGCTCGATCAAATTGAGGTTGGTAGATGTTGAGATGTACCAGGTTCTCACCAACCTGGCGTACACAGGTGTCTTCTTCCAAGGAGGCTTTCCCATGCGCCAAAGCGGTATTGGTATAACACAGAACAGCAAGCATGCAAGTGGTAAAAGTCAGTCGTACCAGACGCTTTAACATGACGATTCCTTACTTGTCTTTAGTAAATACACTCTTCTCATTTTTATATTTTCCTTCTATTCAGTCGTAAAGTACTAAATAGGATAGGTCGCTTATTTGCTTTCGTTCAGAATTTGTACTGTAACAAAAAACCGGTACATCTCTGTCGTATGACAGGCGATGTACCGGTTCCGTGTTAACTAATGCGCAGTACCTCAGTACTGTTTATTAGAGCTTGGTAAAGACTGGAATCACCGGACCAGCAATACTGTTGATATGGCGATTTCCTTCTGAATCCCAAGACATTAATAAGCCACCAAAACGGCTCTCAGGGTCACCTAACAAGGCCATCAAACGTTGGATTTCCCACAAAGCATCTTTAGCTTCCATTCTCAGCTCTTTGGTTTCTCCAGGTTGAATAGCATTTTCGTCATCAAAGTTCAAACCAACTGCAATTAATTCACGTGGATATTTTGGATCCAGGTATTTGCGGCCAGTGTTGTTGATGAAACGAATACCAGCTGTGGTAAATTCACCAAATGTAATTGGCAGATCACCATTGTTGGTCACTTCCATTGTTACGCGCAGTGCACGTCCCGGTACGTCATAGTTGGCATCGCCAATGGTGATAGCAACTGGATTAGGTGCTACTGGCAATGGAGCAATCTTGGTTTCACCAGCCTGGATAGGTACTGTGTAAGGATGTTTCGTTTCTGTGTAACGATATCCTCCCCAGACTATCGCCAAGGTCAGAATTGCCAGAACCCAGGTGATTTTCTTATCCATTGGGTCCATGAGAATTTCGTCACCATAGGCTAGTAGAACACGACTGCGTGGCAGGAACATTGGACGAGCTACGAAAATACCAATCCAGAAGATACCGATGGCCATCCAGAGACCATGCCAGAATATTGAGTTGGCAAAGTTGAATGTTTCAGTATCAATGGTCTCGCCTGTAAGCAGTTTGATCGGGTTGGTAAAATCAGACCAACTACCAGTGATGTTCATCCAGGATCCAGGGCCAGCAATTGGACCTGCATCTTTGACGTTCAACATGGCATGCATATGGTGACGACCTGGAATGCGGGCTCTCAAATCAACCTCGAATTCGTAGTCACGACCAATTTGCATTGGGCCAGAAATAAACGTTGGGGAGCCGTTAATCTTTGTACTCAAACGTACAAATACTGAACTAGGGCTACCTACGTTAAAGAATGCATAATGTGGGCTCGCTGCTGCACGTGGCCAGTCTTCAGCCAGGTGGAACTTACCTGTGATTTTAGCATTCTCGTTAACTTTGGTAACTTCCGGACCCCATTTAACGTCATACCATTGCACGGTACGCATCCGGAGGAATGGTTCCTGAGAACGTTCTCCGTGGGCTGCTACTGTAGAAACATCTAATGTTACAGTCATGGTCAGTGCTGCCATTGCATAGGCCGCAACGCCACAAAGCCCTAACACTGTACGCTTGTAAAGGTTTTTGATACCCATTTTATTTGATCCCCTCTGCAAATCCTTCTTCTCCAAATGCTGTCACATCATTGCGATGTACAACGCGTCCTCTTTTACCTTTAACGTAGAAGAAAGCTGTGCAGTAAACTTTGCCCAGATACCACCAAACTGTAAACATCAGCATGGAGATAAAGGCTGAGAAGAATGCTGCAATAACTGTCGTGTGACCACCAAAGGTACGCAGTGAACCTTGTTCAATCTTACGAACGTACTCCGGTGTACCGGTACGAACATACAAGTGACCCATGTAGTCAGCTAAAGATAACAAAGTACCTTCTACAACAACTGGCAAGTGGGTTGGTCCGAAGATTGGCCAGTTACCTGGGTAGAACAGCAAACCAAAGAATGCACCACCAATTAACGCTGTGATCAACCAGCTACGTGTCAGATACAGGGTGAAATCCAGCATCAATGCACCTGGAAGCATGGTGGATGGTGTCACAAAGTTAAGTGGGTAGTGTGACCACCAGTAGAAGCCCCAGTAGCGGGTTATCCATTCACCTGTCAGCATACAGACCACACACAACGTGGCGCCAAACGGTTGGCGGTAGTTTACCCATAGGTAGTACATGATGGCTGAGCAGTACATGATACCAACAATTGGTGACAGTACCGGCCACCATTGACGGTCTTTCCAATCCAACCAGAAATCCCAGTCACCTGCCAGCAGCATGAAGTGCATGTGATAGGTGCCAATCAGCAGGACAATTAGAATAGGAAAATATACCGCGTCAATCATACGCGACATATGGATCGCCTCCGGCGGCATTTTAGCCGCTTTCAGGATCTCGTCTGTTTTAAATATACTCAACTTTACCCTCCCCTCTTATAATTGAAAGTTAACATCACTACACCTTGTTACATTAAAACTTGTGATAAAAATCAATGCTTTTTATCACTTTCCATTTTTTGCGAATAACCACAACAATAAAAAGGTTTTCGCTTGACTGTGTTGCTTTTTTTGTTCCAGCAAGACCGTAATAGCCATACCAGATACATTCGAAAGGCTAGTCACCTTGCCTCTTTTAGTCAAGTCCTTTTTTATTTAACCTACTAGAAATTTTTACTACTTATCAGAAAATCAATCATTTATAATAGCCAACACAATCAAAAACATTACAAAAACTAAACAAATAACATCATAACCATACAAATCATAAGGAATTGAGTTCGTACCAACGCAATAGAGGATTAACAGCTAGCAACTCTTCGTTTTCTCATAGTTTGCCCAAGAATTCCATAAATATGAGGCAGGTTGGACAAAATTGAGTGAGAAAACGGGACATGCTCAAAACAGATGAACTTTTTGGATTCGATTTTAATGCTGTATGCACCCTTCAATGAAATATTGGGCAAGATTCAATCGGAATTAGCCTGCCACTTCCATTTCAACCAAACGCGCAGCCGCCTAAAATCATTCGCATCAATACTATCTGGCAAGATGACAATCGTGTGATAACAATAAGTCTGCTCTCTCTTCAAACACAGTACTGTCAAATAAGGCGCAACAAAGGAAGTAGCATCAATGACAGTACGAATAGATTTTCCTGTGACCGTTTCTATTTCGCAATGATTCTTTCCAAGCAGGCGTAATGTAGTAATAGCATTCGAAGAAATTAACCAGGCATAGCGACGCAAATAGTAATAAAGACTACCAGCCAACAACAAGTTAATTATAATTTTTACGACAATGGGCAGTTCCAATGGCCAGAACACACCTGCTGCCGTACAATGAGCCAAACTTAACAATCCCGCCAATTGTCTGGAAGGTTGTAACTGAACTAACAATTCATTCATCAATTGCCATGCTTGCTAATATCGTTTTTTCGTTTTACTTATGAATCCAGATTGGTTTACCTTTCTATCTACTCAATACAAAGCCTTTATTAAACAAAACCGGGTGATTTACTTCGATCAACCTACTCTGGAATCTTTAGGATCAACTTCAAAATCAGCACTTATAGATCTGTCTCATCTCGGCTTAATTCACTTTTCAGGTGAAGAAGCACAGAAATTTCTACAAAGCCAACTGAGCTGTGATGTAAATACGATTAACATTAATCAAGCGGTTCATGGAGGTTATTGCACACCTAAAGGCCGTCTACTATGCAGCTTTTTACTGTGGCAAATAGCTGATCATAGCTATCTGATGCAGCTACCAATTGAACTAGTAGAATCTATCAGCAAACGTCTAAAAATGTTTGTGTTGCGTACTAAAGTCACCATACAAAACCAAACAAACGACTACATCCGCATAGGAATAATCGGCCAAAGAGCCTATACATTACTGCAAGATACGCTAGCAACAACACTTACCACTAAACCCTTGTCAATTACAAATATTTCCAGCGCTCTCATCAACGGACAAGTCATTTGTCATAGTGAAAACAGATTTGAAATTCTGACAGATATTACTCAAGCTATTCCCTTATGGGAAAAATTAGCTCAACAGGCTCAGTGTGTAGGCGCAACTAACTGGGACCAACAAGAAATTCAAGAAGGTATTCCAGCAATTTTTCAAACCACTCAGGAACAATTCATACCACAAATGGTTAATTTGGACGTTATTGGTGGCGTTAGCTTTAACAAAGGATGCTATCCTGGCCAGGAAATTGTTGCTCGTACCCAATATCTTGGCAAAGTAAAACGTCGTATGTATCGTGCGCATCTAGCAGATTCTTCACTACAGGTCACGTCAGGCGATCACCTGTTCAGCACAAATACCGGCAATCAAGCATGCGGAACAATTGTTAATGCCGCACCTGCTGCTAATGGGGGAATTGATATTCTGGCAGTGATCCAAATCAGCAATCTAGACAATACTTCCATTCACTGGAAAACATTAGATGGACCACAGCTAGATATTCAGACACTCCCCTATTCAATTGATCATCAATAACGTTACGAAAAATCTCAGTGTGCGGCATCATTGTGTGACAAAAGCTGCACAATATCCGTATGTCCTCCTTTCTGGGCCCAGCTTAAAGCGGTATCATTAGCCTCATTTTTCATAGAAGTATTAGCACCATATTTCAATAGCAACTCTGCTGCATTGTAATAATTGCCACGTGCAGCCATCATCAACGCAGTTGTGCCATTTTCTGTTGTTGCATCAACTCGCGCGCCATAATCCAGTAAAAACCCAACTATTTCTGTATAGCCTTTACTAGCAGCATAAATCAATGGATTCCAGCCATCATGATCAATCCTAGCTCCTTTAGCGTAAAGCTGTTTAATTAAATTTAATTGTCCATAATAACTGGCCAGCATGGCTGCTGTTTCTCCATATTTATTTTGCAAATTAGGATTCGCTCCCGCTTCCAACAATAAATAGCCTATTTCCGGATTCTTGTTGCGTGCAGCCAACATCAGCATTGTTTCTCCATGTAAATCTCGCACGTCAGGATCAGCACCTGCTTCTAACAAATTTTTAATTCGATGGGTACGATTATTTTCCACTGCCGAGATCAAATCTTCATCTACGCCAGCATAGGCTGGAAAATGCAAAACCACGGTACACAATAGAAACATAGCTAATGAAGCCACCCATTGTTTCCTAAAAGATTGACGTATCATCTCTATGCCACCTTAAACAGATTAAAAAAGTTATCAGTCGTTGCCGCTGCGATTTCAACGATACTCTTTTCACGTAACCGAGCAATCTCCTCAGCCACATGGCATACAAATGCAGGTTGATTAGTTTTTCCTCGATGTGGAACAGGAGCAAGATAGGGAGAATCAGTCTCTATCAACATGCGATCAAGCGGAACATTCTTCGCCACCTCTTTAATCGTCGCAGCATTTTTGAATGTCACTATTCCGGAAAACGAAATATAAAAATTCAAATCAAGTGCACGCTGCGCCACTTCCCAGGATTCCGTAAAACAATGCATCACACCACCAACTTCATCGGCGCGCTCTTCTTCCATAACGCGTAATGTATCTTCCGCAGCAGCACGTGTATGAATAATTAATGGCTTGCTACTCTGCTTGGCTGCACGAATATGACATCTAAATCGATCACGCTGCCATTCAAGATCTCCTTTGAGCCGAAAATAATCCAGACCAGTTTCTCCTAACGCAACCACCTTGGGATGTTCAGCTAACTCTGTCAGTTTCTCTACAGTAGGCTCTTCGGTATTCTCGTAATCAGGATGCACCCCAACTGAAGCAAATAAGTTCGGATATGTTTCAGCCAGCGCACGCACTCGCGGAAAATGCGCCAAATTAACGCCAACACACAAAGCATGTGTGACTTGATTAGCTCGCATATTTTCCAGCAATTGATCCAGATTATTAGCAAGATCAGGAAAATCAAGATGACAATGAGAATCAACAAACATAACAACCAATCAATCTTTGATTAAAAAATACTATCTTTATCTTAAATTTAAGCATTGCTTGAATCCGAGTCTTGATCGAAATCCACTCGGTTTATATCTGCCCAACAATTAGGTGTTTCAAATAGGCGAATATGCTCCAACGCCAGCCTATCTGCATACCTATCTCGGAAAACACGCTGCAATTTATCGAACGCTATCAATGCGAGGTTTTCTACAGTGGGTTGTACTTCCAACACAACTGTCTTATGCCCATCCATTGATTGCAAAAATTCCAATACGCGCGTATCACCTGCATACACCAAAAAAGCATGATCCCACTGATCTACTAAGGCTTCTTGGATGATACGTTTAACATTAGAAAAATCCATCACCATGCCTTGTTCCGGCACCGCATCATCGGTAATAATATTTCCAGAAATGGTGACTTCAAGCACATATCGATGCCCATGCAAATTGCGACACTGACTCTGATGGGTAGAAATACGATGGCCTGCGTCAAACTCGAATTTTCGCGTAATCAACATGGTTGAAATTATAGCACCGCACTTACTGTGAGATACCCAGCTAGTGAGCTACTTAATAGTAAAAATCAAACGGGATAAGAATAGCTTGAAAGCAGCCTTGTTTTCTTTGTCTAACCAAAGCTTGCCTATTTGAAATGAAAAACTTGTCATCACTCAAATACAAGCAAATCAGGAAGGAATCCAACCACAGCTTCATCAACGTACGATGAGCGGATGATATCAAATGATATTAAAACAGCATTGTTCAATCAAGATAGAAAGGATTGAAACTTAAAATCACCCAGTATTTCCACCCTCTCTATCTGCTTTCCCGGTTTAAAAACCTCTCTCCCAGGATTTATTAGATTTACAAATCTTATTTTTTTAATTGCCTAGCCGATTTTTTAAGTGCTTTATATAAATCAGGATGTTGCGCTTTTAACATCTCTGCAATCAAGAGATCATCTCTTTTCACCTTGGTCAAGTCAACATGTTCTATATGCACTAGCCTTAATAACTCCCGCACCGCTTTGGGCATTTCCCGACCACTTTCATAACGCGAGCCACCACTTTGGGTAACTCCCACTTTACTCCAAAAATCCTGCTGGTTTAAACCAAGATTCCGACGTATCTCTTTCGGATTAGGTATGCTTTTAAAAAGTTTCATTTTGTTTTCGTCTTAGAAGTCAAAAATATAATTGATGGTTTAATGCAACATCATGTTTTTATATATCGTCATAAAAGAATCTGACTTAAGCATATCTATCCATTCATCAAGAATATTTTTACCCGCCTTTTATCCTTTTATCCTTAAGACACACTTAAAATCTGATTTCACATCAGATCACGCCATACAACGTAATAAATTCATCACCCCAAAGAAAACCACAAATTTCAGATTATCATCAACAGTTAACATAATAACCAATGCGTCTCGCATAATTACAATGAGATTGGAATATCGTATTAAAAGTTCGACAAACCCACCCGCACCATCCGATCATTATTTAACAATCAATCACTGATGTGCTCGATCAAGCTGTCCGGGCGGGTCCACCTGTACCGTCACATGATCAATTGCATAATGTTCCCATAACCATGACGATACCAAAGAAGGCAAGGAAAACGGATCAACTTCGCGAACGGGGCTCACATGCACTGTTGCAATAATCGTTTCGTCTGCCAGAACCCAGGCATGGAAATGTCCTGCTTCCTCAATCCCAGGCAGCCGAGCTAAGCTTTCTTCCACAGCTCTAACGTCTACACCATGCGGTACAACTTGCAACAATATATGTATCGACTCCCTGACCAAACTCCAGGCAGAACGAACAATCAATAAAGCAACCAGCACAGACAAAAGTGGATCCAGTATTGACCAGCCAGTTAGCATAATACCAATCGCAGCAGCAATTGCTCCAATTGATCCCAACAGATCTCCAACTACATGCAACCAGGCGCCGCGCAAATTGCCGTCCGTTCTATTACCCGACCATAATACCCACGCACCTGCTATGTTCACGCCCAAACCGATGACGGCCACAATCAACATCGGCTCAGCCAATACCGCTACTGGCACATAAATACGCCCAATGGCTTCCCAGATAATCCAGGCAACCAACAGCAACAACGCTGCACCATTCACTAGTGCTGCTAAGACTCTCACTCGATGAAAGCCATAGGTACGCGTACTATCCGCCGGGCGTCTGGCGATACGATAGGCCATCAATGCCAATAACAACACCGCCGCATCCGAAGCCATATGGCCCGAATCTGCAATCAAAGCCAGTGAACCAGATAACCAACCACCTACCGCCTGAATCAACGCATAGCTAGCAGTAAAAAAGAATACCAGCCGAATGCGTCGCTCATTACCAGCTGTAACAGCTTGCTGGTGATGATGCCTATCATTTTGGCCATGACCAAAATGAAGTGGTGAACCAACCATAAGCTATACGCCGATCAATACACTATGTAGCAAACAAAGAAGGAGGTTGAAAGCGACGCAAGCGCAACGCATTACCCAATACAAACACACTTGACATCGCCATTGCACCTGCTGCAAACACTGGCGATAACAACAAACCCAACGATGGATATAAAACCCCCGCTGCCAAGGGAATGAGCGCCGTATTATAAGCGAATGCCCAAAATAAATTCTGGCGAATATTGGTAATAGTTGCTTTTGATAATGCAATAGCATTAGGTACCACTTGTAAATTACCAGACATCAACACCACATCGGCTGATTCCATCGCAATGTCAGTCCCTGTGCCAATAGCTAGACCCACATCCGCTGCAGCTAATGCTGGCGCATCATTAATACCATCGCCAATAAACGCAATACGTCCATAAGTAGTTTTCAAACGTTGCACAGCCGCAACTTTTCCTTCCGGCAAAACTTCCGCCACTACCTCATCAATTCCCAATTGGCTGGCAATTGCCTGTGCGGTACGCGTGTTATCACCTGTAATCATAGCGACTTTAAGTCCCAGCTGATGTAACGCCTCAATGGCTGCAGGAGTATTGGGCTTGATTGGATCAGCAACTGCAACAATAGCCGCTAATTGCTTACCAATTGCAGCATAAATAGGAGTCTTGCCTTCACTACCTAAACGCTCTGCCACCTCAGCAAAATCGGTAACCGCTATTCCCAGCTCGTGCATGTAGTGATCAGAGCCTACTGCCACGCGCGCATCTTCCACCATAGCCCATGCTCCCCTACCTGTTACGGATTCAAATTCGGTTAAAGCTGGAACCGCCATCCCTTCTTGCGTAGCAGCTTCTACAATGGCACGTGCAATCGGGTGCTCAGAACGAGATTCCACCGCGGCAATCTGTGCTAATACTTTGTTACGCTCGAAACCTGCTGCCACTTCCAAGTCTGTCAGTGCTGGCCGCCCTTCAGTCAATGTTCCAGTTTTGTCCACTGCAACTACTTGTGCATCTTTTAACAATTGCAAAGCTTCTCCCTTGCGAAACAGGATACCCATTTCAGCACCACGGCCGATACCCACCATAATAGAGGTTGGCGTTGCCAAACCCATTGCACAAGGACAAGCAATAATCAACACCGCAACTGCATTCACCAGCGCAAACGTTAATGCCGGAGCAGGACCAAATATTAGCCAAACCAGAAACGTAATTGCAGCAGCCAACATCACCGCCGGCACGAACCACAACGTTACCTTATCTACCATCGCCTGAATGGAAAGCTTGGATCCCTGCGCTTGCTCAACTAAACGAATAATTTGGGCTAACATGGTTTGCCCTCCTACCGCTGTTGCACGCAAAGTCAATGCCCCACGCTGATTAACAGTGCCGCCCACCACTTCATTACCCACCGTTTTTTCAACAGGCACAGGCTCACCGGTAATCATGGATTCATCTACAAAACTGCGCCCCTCCGTCACTTCACCATCCACTGGCACACGCTCTCCAGGCCGCACTTCGACATGATCTCCCAGCGTCACTTCGCTCACTGGAATATCAACAACCTCGTTTCCTCGCACGACATGCGCTACTTTAGCTTGCAAACCAATCAACCGTTTGATCGCCTCAGAAGTACGTCCCTTGGCACGCGCTTCTAGAAAACGGCCTAATAAAATCAAAACTACAATGACAGCTGCTGCTTCGTAATAGACATTGACTGTCCCAGCTGGCAGTAGATCTGGCGCAAAAGTGGCAATAACTGAATAACCAAACGCCGCGGCGGTGCCTACTGCCACCAACGAGTTCATGTCTGGCGCACGCTGTAACAATGCTGGAAATCCTTTGGCATAGAAAACTCTTCCTGGAAATAGCATCACCAATGCTGTCAAAATAAATTGCAAATACCAACTTTGTTGCATGCCAATGGTGTTAGCTACCCAAGCGCGCATCCCTGGTACAACATGTGAGCCCATTTCAATAATAAATACTGGCAATGCTAATACGCTAGCCAATATCAAATCACGCTTAAGTAATGCGCGTTCTGCATCCTTTTTATCAGCGAGTTCATCATTAATCTGAGCGGCCGTATCGATTATTCGAGCGGAAAATCCGCTATCGGTCACTGCCTTAATTAAAACATCTGCAGCAGCAGTTCCACGTATAACAGCGTGCTCAGTGGCCAAATTGACGTTTGCCTCTTGCACGCCAGGAATCGCTTTTAGCGCCCGCTCAATTCGCCCTACACAAGAAGCGCGAGTCATGCCTTCTACTACCAACTCTGTGGTTTCCGCAGGCACACCAAATCCCGTTTTCTCAACTGCTTGCACCAATGCCATACGATCCACTGGATTTGCCAGCTGAACTGTTGCTCGTTCAGTAGCTAGATTCACGGCCACATCACGCACGCCTTCAACTTTTGCCAACGCTGCCTCTACTCGCCCGACACAACTTGCACAAGTCATGCCCTCAATAGGCAAATCAATTGTTGCGTTGTCCGTTACATCTTGATGTTTATTTGGCTTATTCATAGCGTTATTTCCCGGAATCAATTCTCAATAGCAAATGTTTTTTGTAATTACTTATTCACACTCACCTACTTTATAAAGACAAGTTGTCAAGTGAATAAATTCCTTTTCTGACATAGCAAAACAAAGATGATCAAATCAAAATAATGCCCGCCAATGGAGGCAAAGTAATATTGATGGAATCGGACCAACCTGCCCATGGTTGTCCAGTCGGTGTAATAACGCCAGCATTACCACTATTACTGCCGCCATAGTAGGTTGAATCGCTATTGAATACTTCTTGGTAGTTTCTGGATACCGGTACTCCTACCCGATAATTTATGCGTGGTACTGGCGTAAAATTAAGAATCACCACAACAAACGATCCATCACTGGCACGCCGTTGATAACTGATCACGGATTGCTCTGAATCATGACAATCCAGCCAGGAAAATCCTTCTGCGAAAAAATCCAGCTCATATAGCGCTGGCGTATTCAAATAAAGGTGATTCAAATCCCGTATCAAGGCTTGCATGCCACGATGTGCGTCACGTTCCAGCAAATACCAGTCAAGCTCATGATTAACTCGCCATTCACGCCCTTGTGCAAATTCATTTCCCATAAAATTGATTTTCTTGCCCGGACAAGTTATTTGATAAGTAAACAACAAACGCAAATTGGCAAACATCTGCCAAGCATCTCCCGGCATTTTATCCAGTAGGGATTTTTTGCCATGCACTACCTCATCATGGGAAAAAGGTAATGCAAAATTCTCGGTATAAGCATATAACTGATGGAACGTCAGCTCGTTATGATGATAACGCCGGTGAATCGGATCGAGCTGCATATAGCGCAGGGTATCGTTCATCCAGCCCATATTCCATTTCATGGAAAAACCAAGCCCGCCCAGATAAACCGGACGCGACACTCCTGGCCAAGAGGTAGATTCTTCAGCAATGGTCAGCGTACCTGGAAATTCCTCATGCACCATGGCATTCAATTCGCGTAAAAAACTGATTGCTTCCAGATTTTCACGTCCACCAAAACAATTGGGCACCCACTCTCCTGCTTTGCGCGAATAATCGAGATACAGCATAGAAGCGACCGCATCCACACGCAATCCGTCAAGATGAAACACAGATAACCAGTAATGCGCGCTGGACAGCAAAAATGATTTCACTTCATTACGCCCATAATTAAAGATATACGTTCCCCAGTCCTGGTGATAACCCAAACGGGGATCGGCATGTTCATACAGTGCCGTACCGTCAAAGCGTGCCAGCGCAAAACCATCCTGCGGAAAATGCGCCGGTACCCAATCAAGAATCACCCCGATGCCGGCCTGATGACAGCGATCGACAAAACACTTGAATGCTGCAGGGTTACCATAACGGCTGGTCGGCGCAAAATAGCCAGTTGCCTGATAGCCCCAGGATTCATCCAACGGATGCTCGGAAATGGGTAACAACTCAACATGGGAATATCCCATGTCCTGCAAATAAGGAATCAAGTGATCAGCTAATTCCTGGTAGGAATAAAAGCTGCCGTCCGGATGACGTTTCCACGAACCAACATGCAACTCATAAATATTGACCGGCGCATGCAACCAGTCCCATTGAGCACGCTGTGTCATCCAATCTCTATCTTGCCACTGGTATTGTTCTGTAACCGGTGTCAGGGCAGCCGTACTCGGACGTAATTCATAGCAAGTTGCGTAAGGATCTGTTTTCAACACAATCTCGCCCGTGGCACGATTACGGATTTCATATTTATATAAGGTATTCGTAGGCAAACCTGGTATGAATAATTCCCATACCCCGCTGTTGCCACGCATCAGCATAGGATTGATCCGGCCATCCCAACGATTAAAATCACCTACCACGCTTACCCGTTCTGCATTTGGTGCCCACACAGCAAAGCGCGTACCAGCGATTCCCTGATTTTTGGTTTGGTGTGCTCCCAGCATAAGGTACGCCTGCAGCAAACGCCCTTCATTGAACAAATACAAATCATGCCCTGAAATCTGTACAGGGAAAGCATAAGGATCATAACGCTCCTCAATTACGCCTGTTCCAGCCTGCTCCAGACGCAGCAAATAGGGGCGTGCCACCGTTTTCCCTATCCACTCAAACACATCTGTCCCGGGGATACGTGTCATCAACTCAAAACCGGTTGTCGCTTGTAACCATACACGCGACACATACGGCTGAAATACTCTAACCCGTTCACCATCAGGAATAGCATGAATTCCCAGAAAGGAATCAGGATTATGGAGTCTAGCAGCCAGCAGGCGCGACAATGCGGCACCGACTGCAAAATCCCGGGATGCAATAGGCAAGAACTTGGTTGACATAAATTGATTGCTCCCTGCAATGCTAGGGGATCTCTGAAAAACCTCAGCAAGACTGTCAGCTCAAAGTAAAAGCGATCACACTGATGGTTTTTAAGAAATTCCCTGGCTAGTAATGGTTATTCGGATCAAGTAAGATAATCACCAACGAATGCAGAGTATGTGGTTTTGCAACACACTGCAAATTAGAAAGAACATTATGAAAAGACAGCAGGTTGCCCATATGAATGATAATCCACGTTTTGTCAGCACACTCACTCGCAACACACTTGCTCTGATACTGGCTGGTGGACGCGGTACACGTCTGAAAAACTTGACAGACTGGCGCGCTAAACCTGCTGTTCCCTTCGGTGGCAAATTTCGTATCGTTGATTTTACTTTATCTAATTGTGTGAATTCTGGCGTACGCCGCATCGGCGTGGTCACCCAATACAAGGCACAAAGTCTGATTCGCCATATTCAGCGTGGCTGGAGTTTCCTGGATGGTCGTTTCAAGGAATTCGTCGAATTGCTACCCGCCCAGCAACGTACCGATGAAGAAACCTGGTACCAGGGCACTGCCGACGCTGTCTTTCAAAATCTCGACATCATTCGCGAACACAATCCAAACTATGTCCTGATTCTGGGCGGAGATCATATTTATAAAATGGACTATGGGAGGATACTGGCTGAACATGCGGAAAAACAGGCTGATTTGACCATTGCTTGCCTGGAAGTACCGCTAAAAGATGCTAGTGCCTTTGGTGTCATGGCAGTCGATGAAGATTGGCGCATTACTGGTTTCACTGAGAAGCCTGCTCACCCTGAACCTATTCCCGGTAAACCCGGATATGCCTTGGTCAGCATGGGGATTTACGTGTTCAATGCCAAACTCTTATACGAACAGTTAATCCTGGACCACGACCTAGAAGATTCTTCACATGATTTCGGCAAGGACGTTATTCCTCGTATGGTGGCAAGCAGTGCTCGCGTCTACGCACATCGTTTTCAGAACAGCTGCGTCAACATGATATTGGATGCACCTTACTGGCGCGATGTCGGAACCGTTGATGCTTATTGGGAGGCCAACATTAATCTCACCACGGTGACACCAGACTTAAATCTATATGATGAGGATTGGCCTATCTGGACTTACCAGGAGCAATTGCCCCCTGCTAAATTTGTATTCGATGATGATCACCGCCGTGGCCAAGCGCTGGACTCAATGGTATCCGGTGGTTGTATTATCAGTGGCGCAACCATACGGTGCTCGCTCTTGTTTTCCAATGTTCAGGTGCGAGAATATAGCACCATCGAGGATTCAGTTATCTTGCCTGATGTCCATATTGACAAACATGTTCGCCTCAGACGCGTCATAGTAGAAAAAGGTTGTCGAATTCCTGAAAATACAGAAATAGGCTTTCATCCTGAACAGGATAAACAACGTTTTCATATTACAGATAATGGCATTACTCTAGTCGTCCCAGAAATGCTAAATCAACATGTCCATCACACTCGTTAACCATGCCGTTCTTGTCCGAACATGCTCATGCAATCGGCTGATTCAATCTTGTTTACCCTGAATATTCCTTAAGACAACATGACCGATCATTTATCCAAACTTGATCTGGTGTTACTTTGGCATATGCACCAACCCGATTATCGCGACTACAAAACGGGTGAATTTATGCTGCCGTGGGTTTATCTGCATGCCATCAAAGATTACACCGACATGGCGCACCATCTTGAAAACCACCCTGGCATTCGCCTAGTGGTCAATTTTGTGCCGGTGTTACTTGATCAGCTAGAGGATTATGCAGATCAGTTTACCAGTGGCACTATTCGCGATCCGTTATTACGCTTGCTCGCCACGCCAGATCTCGATCATATTGCGCCCGATGAACGTTTGTTGATCCTGAACAGCTGCTTTCTGAACAATCATGCCACCATGCTCAAGCCTTATCCGGCTTATCAGCAATTACGTGATTTATACGATCATTTACAGATAATTGGCGACAAAGAGCTAATGTATATTTCCGGACAATATCTGGCTGATTTGCTCGTGTGGTATCACCTCGCCTGGACAGGGGAAAGTGTACGTCGGGAAAACAAATGTATTGTTGATTTAATGGCACAAGGAAAACTGTTTAGCCACGGTGACCGTATTTTGCTATTTAATCTTATTGGAAAACTGATCCAAGACATCATTCCACGTTACCGCAAGCTGGCAGAGTCTGGCCAAATTGAGCTTTCTACCACTCCCCATTACCACCCGCTGGCACCTCTAATGATTGATTTCAACTCCGCTCGGGATAGCCTACCTGATATCAGCCTGCCAGCAAATTCAGCTTACCCCGGTGGACGCGAGCGAGTCACCTTTCACTTGCAGTCTGCTATCCAAAGCCACCAACAGCGCTTTGGCAGTGAACCCTGTGGAATCTGGCCTGCTGAAGGCTCCATCTCACAATCTTTTTTGAATATTTTAAGTAAGCACGGCCGCCAATGGTGCGCCAGTGGCGAAGGGGTATTAGCCAATAGCCTGAGAAAATCTTACCCCGACCAACCTTTGCCAGCACGCAACGAATACCTGTATCGCCCTTATCGTATTCAATCTGAAAATCATAGCATCGTGTGCTTCTACCGTGATGATCAACTCTCCGATCTAATTGGTTTTGAATACGCAAAATGGTTTGGACGAGATGCTGCTGAAAATCTTGTGCATCAACTGGAACAAATCCATCACACCCCCACAGATAATCCAGCTCCGGTAGTCAGTATTATTCTTGATGGAGAAAATGCCTGGGAAACCTACCCTTACAACGGTTACCATTTTCTGAATGACTTATACGGAATCTTGGAAGAAACACCCCATATCAGCACCACAACCTATCAAGCATACTTGGCTAAATTAACTGCCAACACCACTGAGATTTGCTCATTACCGACACTGGCAGCTGGCAGTTGGGTCTATGGCAATTTTTCCACCTGGATCGGTGATCCAGACAAAAATCGAGCATGGGATTTATTATGTGCCGCCAAACAAAGCTACGATATTGTCATGCAAAGCGATCGACTGACACCGGCAGAGAAGCAAGCTGCAGAACAACAATTGGCTTCCTGTGAAAGTTCGGACTGGTTCTGGTGGTTTGGCGATTACAACTCTCCACACTCTGTGGCAAGTTTTGATCTCGCCTTTCGTAAAAATTTAGCTAATCTTTACCATTTACTGGGGACACCAACTCCCGTTTCCATTCTTGAGCCTATCAGCCACGGTGGTGCCGCAACAGGTGAAAGCGGAGCCATGCGGCACGCAGCCTCATAACAAAACAACATGCATCCTTCACCACATTAAAAACAATCACACCAACAAACCAGACTCCGTTAGAATTATCAGAGCAATACACACCTACACTGAAATTTTGTATACTGCAGCGGCAAAATTTTTGTACAACCAAATTCCTCCTTTCGAAGAAAAATTTCTAAGAGCCTGTTTACGATCTTCTGAGTAATAGTGCCAAGAAAGCCAAATGAATGAGCTGCAAGCTGGTATCAAGTTTACGTTCGCAGTTTTTCCATAATCTTCGGCACTTTTCCAGCCAGGCGAAACTACGTTCCACTATCCAGCGCCTGGGCATAACCTTGAAGGTATGCAGTTTGCTGCGTTTGGCGATCTGCACGGTGACAGGTTTGCCCAGAATTTCTTGCACACTTTCGGCAAATGGTGCTCCAGTATAGCCACCGTCACACAGCAAACCTTGCACTTGTCCCAAACTCGATCTGCAACGCTTCAAGGCCTGCAATGCACCGTTACGGTCAGTCACTTCCGCTGTCGTCACTGCAATGGCGTGCGGCAACCCCAAGGTATCAACAGCGATATGGCGCTTGATGCCCGACACCTTCTTGCCGGCGTCATAGCCTTTCTGGTCAGCCGTGTCTGTATTCTTCACGCTTTGCGCGTCCACAATCAAGAACGTGCTGCAAGCGTTGCGCCCCAGTTTCTCTCGGGCCGCGCCAACCTGATTTTTTTAATGCCTGCTCCAGCACGCTCACGCCGTGCTGGTCAGGCTCATTCCATTTGCGCCAATAGGCATATACACTCTGCCATTTGGGAAACTCTCCGGGCAAAAATCTCCACTGGCAACCAGTACGCAGCAGATACAGCACAGCACAAAATACTTCATACAAATCTATTGTCGTGGGTTTGGTGCTGCGCCTCACGCTACGCAATAGCGGCTCTATCTCGGCAAACTTCTCTTTGCTAATATCACCGGCATATTTTGTTCTCTTCATCCACGTATCGTAAGGAATAATGATGAGATCGTAAACAGGCTCTAAGATGTTTAGTCCCACGATGTGCTGGGATGGGTTAACGATAAAACGATCTGGCTCGTCTGCTTCGACTCAAGATGTACGGTAGGAAATCAGCGCTGCCGCCAGTACGATCAGCATCGACGTTGCGGAAATGAATTGTATACTGGCGGTAAATGCATGCCGTGAGGCAGTAAGCAACTCGATCTTTGCGGGCTCCAGTAATTTGTCAGCGACGGCAACCGCCGCGCTCAGTGAACCATTTGCATATGCGAGAGCATCTTCGGGCACGCCTGATAATGATTCGGGAGAAAATTCCATGCGATAGATCAGGCTAGCGAGGCTACCCAACAGAGCGATGCCCAGCGCACCACTGAGTTCGGAGCCTGTCTCGGACAATGCTGCCGCAGCCCCTGCCCTCTCTGAAGGGACTTGGGCGATGATTAGCTCGACGCTGAAAGTGAACAGCGGTGCCAGCCCCAGCGCCAGCATCACTGTCCCGGTAATAATTACTTCCTTGTCAGACGAACCACCTACTTGCGTCAACAGGGCAAATCCCAATGCCGACAACAACAGGCCACAGGTGGTGATGCGGTTGGGATGCCAATAGCGTGCGACGCGCGGTGCCGTGGCGGAGCCAATCATGAAAGCGCCCCCCCAGGGTGCAAGCCAGCAGGCGGCCTTGAATGGCGAAAGATCGAGCACTAGTTGCAGATACTGGGTCAGAAGGATTGAGAGTCCGAACAACACAAAGAAGCCGAATGCGTAGCTGAGCATGGCCGCGGAAAAACCAGGCCTACTGAACAGCTGCAGATCCACCATGGGATAGGCCAGTCGCGTCTGACGATGCAGAAATACTCCGGCTAGCGCCACACCAACGACCAGCGACAAAACAGGCGACCAACTCAGGCCTTGTCCTGCCCCTTCTTTCATACCGTACACAACAGCCAATACGGCGCCTAGCGATAACAGTACGCTACACAGGTCGACACGGCCCGGGGCCGGATCGCGATATTCAGGCAGCAGCCAGGGACCCAGTGCCAACAACAGCAACATTGCAGGTACGGAGATGAGAAATACCGAGCTCCAATGAAAATGCGTAATCAGTATCCCGCCCAACAAGGGGCCGATCACTGCTCCGGCCGAGAAGCTAGCCATCCAGATGCCGATAGCTGTCGTCCGTTCGTTCTTGTTGTGAAACATGTTGCGAATCAGTGAGAGAGTGGACGGCGCCAACGTTGCGCCGGCCACTCCGAGCAAGGCGCGAAGAAGAATCAAGGCGCCGGCACTTTTGACTAGTGCAGCGAGGATCGAGACGATGCCAAAAGCCGCTGCACCAATCAGCAACAGTCGCCGTCGCCCGATGCGGTCGCCGATAGTACCCATGGTGATCAGGAAGCCGGCAACCATGAAGCCATAGATATCCACCATCCATAGCATCTGTGCGTTAGTGGCGTGCAGCGTTGCACTGATGGTCGGTAGTGCCAAGGTCATGATCGTCAGATCCATGGAGTACAGCAGACATGGCAGGGCGATCACTGCTAAGCCGATCCATTCGCGCCGCGTGGCCTTGGCCGCTATGCTGGACACGGGATTGCCAGCCTAGGCGGCCACCTCTGGTAAAGTTGGGCCGCCAGAGGCTCAGCCTCGACCAGCCGTCGGTGCCGTAATCCACATAGGGGTAACGTAGACATCAGATCGAGCCAGCTTTTCTGGGTGCCTCCATTTATGCTAAATTGAGCGGTATTTATCACTGTTATGCCGGCGGGTCTTTGGGACTTAGGTAAGACGAGTGGCGGCGAGCGATGACATCCATACCGTGCAAGCGGTAGAAGATGTCATAGCCGCGGCTCCTCCGCTCGCGCCAAGCTCGTCGGAGATAGGCCATGTCAAACAGTCCAAGCTTATCAAGGCCGCTATCCGGCTCTAGCGAACTCTCCATCCGCGCCTCAAACTCGGGCGATGCATATACCATCTGCGGCACTGGAAAACCGATCTTCTTTCGGCTCGAGATTGTGCTAGGGAGCCAGGGCGACATCGCCTGCTTGAAGATCCATTTTTCCGAATCCTCATAGTGCTTGAGCCTCGGTAGAAAGGAAAACGCACTTTGAATGACCTGCTGGTCGGCTAGTGGGATTCTGACTTCAATGCTGTGCGCCATGCTGGCCATGTCTATCTGACGATATTCGGAGACCACGCACTCGCCGTGATAATCGAGCAGGCAGGTGAGCTGTTGGCTGTCCTGCGTATCATGCGCGTACAGATCGAGATAGGGCTGCACGGCGGAAATGAAGGCGGCACGGGCATCGACCTCAAGCATTAGTTGCCCGAGGTCGATATCCCCCACCGCATTGAAATAATCGAAATAGGCACCCGCCACCAGCCTCGAGGGGATGGTTTTCAGCCTGTGTCCATGACTGTAACCATCGAATACCTCGTCCGGCCCGCTGCCACAAAACGCCACGCGATGACCGTCGGCGGCGATTTGCTCAAGCAGCAGGAACAGACAGACTGCCTCGGGTGCACCGTTCGGTTCGCAGCATAGCGACCACCAGCGGTCCATGGCTTCGCAATAGATCTGGCTCGTCACCTCGATTTCCCGGTGCTCCGTGCCGAAGGCCTCGGCCACCAGCCGAGAGTAGCTGAACTCGTTATGCATGATGGCAGCTGCCCTCAACCCAGATTCGGGAAAACCGATAGCATAGGTGTGCAGTTCCAAGCCCTGTCTCCTAGCTCGGGCTACCACGCTGGACGAATCAATGCCACCGCTTAATAAATAGGCATACGGAATTTCCAGGTCGAAACAGCGTGTGCAGCCTGCAGCCACTGCGTCCCGAATACGTTCGGTGATTGCGGTGACATCCTGTTGCAATTCATCACCGATGACGATCTTGTGATAGCGCCGATGACGCGGGCGTTCACCCTGTTCGACGACCAGGCAACATCCAGCCTCAAGCTTCTTGATCTCGCGGATATGAGTATGGGGGCCAAATACGAACATGATGCCCGCGGCCTGGGCCAAACCTTCGCGATCCCAGCTGAAGTTGAGATGAGGGATACGCAAAATGGTCTCAATATCCGAGGCAAAATACAGTTCGTCCCCGGCTCCAAGCGTGTAGTACAGTGGCTTTTGCCCCGTTGGATCCACAGCCAGCAGCGTTCGTCTGGCCGACCGATCGTGCAGACAGAAGGCAAACATGCCCTCGAGCATGCTTAGCATGTCCAGGCCATGACGTTGGTAGATGGCGAGCAGGCTCTCGGCATCCGATTTGGTACGGAAGTGATAGTCCGGACACAAGCGCCGCAGATCGAGATGATTGTAGATTTCGCCGTTGAAGGTCAGGGTCAGCATACCGTCGGCACTTTGCATTGGCATGTCTGCCTCAGAATTACGCATATCGGTCACGCGCAGACGAGTATTGCCCAGTACGACCCGTTCATCCGCGACCACCGTGCCTTGGCTGTCTGGCCCGCGCCGTTGCATGGCATCGGTTTGCACCATGTCCTCGACTACCCTAATGCGCAAGGTCGCTGGGGTCTCGCGCCCAACGAACCCAGCGATTCCGCTCATCTCAAGCCCCCAGTGTCGCAGAGGTTGCAACGGTGGCGTGCTCTGCCTCGGGTGTCTCATAATCCTCGAACAGCGCGGGACGCATCTGCTCGATCCAGCTCAGATACAGTTCCACTCGATCACAGACGATGATTACAGCGCTCTTGCGCTCTGTCTGCTTGGCATCAATAGCTCGCAGGTAGCGCAGTGCAGCTAGATAGGTGGCGCCACTGGAAGGGCCTGCCATCACTCCATAGTCACGGATTAGGGCGAGCATACCATCAAGTGCCTCGCTCGCCGTGATGCCAACTAACTGATCATACTTTTGTTCCTCAAAGGGGCCGACGTAGAACATCTCATCCATGTGACGGATGCCGGGAATGGCGCTGTCCTTGGTCGAAACGATACCGGACACTTTCAATTTCTCGTTCGCTTCTCGAAGGCGCCGGCCGATACCGATACTGGAACCCGCAGTGCCGACTGGTGCAAAAAAGTAGTCGACCGGCCCGAGATCCTCCAGGATCTCCTGCGCCGTGGTGGCGTAGTGGGTGCAGTCATTGTTGGGATTGCGGTATTGATCGGTATAGAGATAACGATCGCGCTGCTCGTATGCGCGCGCATCGACGTACAGCAAGGCTGCCATGGCATCGGTGGGGTCGACGTCTCCCGCCATCGGTGAAACCTTGGCGCCCTGTACTACCAGCATGCGGCGCATCTCCTGAATACGGATACGGTTGGTAATGGTCTCAAGGGCGCTGCCATAGATAGATGCCACTGCCTGAAGTGCACGCGCTGCATTGCCGCTCGATAGCTCCAACAACTGCTTGTTACTGGACTGCAGAGTACCCAAGTGCGGGCGTAGCATTGCCCATGCCGTCCGATCCTTGATCGAGCCAAACGGGTTGAGGTGCTCGAGCTTGGCATACAAGTCGATATTCGTCAGGCTAGTCTTGGCTGGATTCAATTTCAAGATCGGCGTATTACCGATCAGATCGGTGATCGAATCGACCACCAGTCGTTTCCTGCTAGTGGCCATCTTGGCTGGCTCGTCATCGGCACGACGGATGGTCTCTGTCGATTCGGTAGCTTCCGATTGACTCAGCAGGCTGAATATCAGCGAGATCAGGGAGAGGCCTGGTCGTTTCTCTGTCTGATATCGGAACCTGAAACCATGTTCGCACACACGATTGGGATCAATCATGTCATTGATAATGAAACCCAAGCTATTACGGGGCGCGCTGCGGAATATGAAGTACTGGATATTGGTGAACTTCCGCAGATGGCGTAACAAAGGTTGCTTGTCGGCGATCCAGTTCGACACGAATACCAAGTCGCAATCACTGAAATCGTACTTACTGCCATCGACACAAATCACACGGACCAGATGGTCCAACCCCACCTTGGCAATCAACTCCGTGGCAAAGGCGGCGGATCTGGTGTGAGGATCCAACACCACGACCTGATAGCCGAGTCGCTGCGCCAACAGCATGGCCGGAAGCGGCAGCGCGCCACCGCCTATGTAGCCGATGCGACAGCATTGAGTGGCAGCGGACGGATAAGTAGATTCAGTACAGGAGCGCAGCTGACCTTCTCGTTCGAGCCAGGTCAGCTCGTCCTCCATCAGGCCCTGATAGATCTGTCCATGGTAGGCGCGATAGATCTTGCCGAAGGTCAGGTTAGATTCCCCTAATAAATTTTCTGCAATCCGACATTCTTCGAGAACACCGGCGTCGCAGGAGATAGGAAAGACGTCGCGGGCTAGAGCAAGAACGTCCGCATCAGCGGCGATCACGCTCGCGTCGCTAACCGACACGTCGGAGCTAGCGATGGAGTACAACTTGTAGCGGGCTTGATGAAACTGCGCATTCTCCGGGCCACAAGCACCGAATGCGAGTATGCGTTCTCCAGCTTCCAGGATGTGCCGTTTCAGATCGACGATGCTGTCAGATAGATAAATGTTTTTCATAGTCGGAAACTCTCTAATCTTGTTTAAGATGATGGGAGTGAAAATGGCACAAGAAGGTGGTCACTAAAGACCTCCGCAGTCTCTTTCATCGTACCTTCTCACAGCGGAAGGCATAGTTGTGGACATACTCCGCGTCGACATGGTTAATAACCTTCTGGTACCATGCGCTCGGTTTTGAGAGCGAGGTGTAGCCCTTGGGCACGATGCGCTTGATGCTGGTCTTGAAGCCGACCCCGATGAAGGCATCAGCGATATCATCCAAGGTGTGCTCCTTGACCTTGATGGCGGCGAAGCGATTGATTGCCGTTCGCAGTTCGGTACCAGCGTCGTCGTTCATGTAGTCCGGGTGTGTAGCGAAATAGATACCACCAGGCTTCAGTACTCGGTATATCTGTTGAGCATGGTCTCTCAGATCTTCTATCAGATAGATCACCGCCGTGCTGATGGCGATATCGAACCGATTCTCAAAATCGGCCATAGTGTCGGTGGCAATGTATTCGATCGGGCGATCACCACATCTCGAACGGGCGACTTCGATCGAACTGCGGGCTAAATCGACGCCAACGGCCTGGCGGAATTTGTGTTCGTCGTACAGCTTGCGCAGGAATCCACCTTGGTTGCAACCAAAATCCAGCAGGATTTTGTCCGTAAGGCTGACATCAAAGGTCTGCGAGGCAACTCGCTCCCAGAACTCACCATGCTCGTCCTCCATCGACTGGTCACCAGCATCGGGTTCGGTCCACCACTGTTCAATCATTTTCATGAGTTATGCCTCCTTTGGCAGTTTTTTGTGTACTCACCTGCTGTACTAAAATCCGAATCAAGGGATCGACTTTGATTGAATCCACCATGCTATTTGCACCACGAGATGAATGTGGAAGCAGAGCGATGCTGGTTTCATTCAGATCGTAATCGAGTAAACACCAGCATCCGACTCATAAGCGGTAAGATAGCGTTAGTAAAAATGTGCGCGGTGGATTGGGGATTAGGGTGTAGTTGTAGACACCACTCGCGCCGCCGTAGTAGTACTTGGTGTCGAACAGATTGTTGACGTTAAATTGGGCACGCCAGTTACCAGTGTCGTAGTAGGCGGTGGTATCCATGCGTACGTAGGCCCCCAGTTTGTGGGAATTCGGCAGAGTTGCCTGGCGCGATGAGGCAGCATAGATGCCACCGCCCACACCGAGGCCTTGCAGAACACCACCGGGTTCGTAGGTCGTCCACAGATTGCCGCTGTGCCGAGGGACATCGGGCAGCTTATCGCCGACCGGGAAGAAGCCATCCGCTTTCACTTCGGCGTGGGTATAGGCATAGCTGGCAATTACCTTCCAGCGCCGTGTCAACTCACCACTGACATCAAGTTCGAAGCCGTGGCTAGATTGACGTCCTGCAAGGATGTTTCGTAGAGGGTCGTTCGGATCGCTGGTAAGAATGTGACGACGGGTTAGCTTGTAGGCTGCTAGCGTAGCGTTCAGTCGCCGGTCAAAAAAGTTAAATTTGGCACCAATTTCTTTCTGGGTACCCACTTCGGCGTCAAATACGCTGGCATCGATACTGCGTGTAATATTTGGCGAGTGCGACCGACCCACACGGGTGAACAACGCGGCTGTCGGATTTAATTCCCACACCGCACCGACCTGCCAAGACAGCGCCATCTGGTTCGCGCTATTCGTATAATCACTGCTCTTGGCTTCGTTATGGAAACGATCCAGTCGAAGACCAGCTAACAACTTCACCGCAGATGTCAGTGTCAATAGGTCCTGTGCATAAATTCCAATATCGTCTCCCCGGCCCTCGTTATAACCTTCACCAGGAATGATGGGCTCGTGATGAGCAGAGCGCATGCCAGGATCAAACAGGTCGAGGACAAAACTCGTTTGGTCGGTATTGTTAAACCCGTTTACGATCTTTCTGTATTCCGTGCCGAATAGCAAGTTATGCTCAAAGCTCCAAGTATGGACCTGTCCGCGCAACTCAGCTTGCACGGCGTGTCCGCGGGACCACTCATGGCCATTCATGTAATGGGTGAAGTGTAGCTTATTGTCGCCAGTGTACAGGTAGTTGTCAGGAAAGGACTGGGTCGAATCCTGAGTGGCTCTGTGGTACTGTGTGGCGATCCGAAGGCCCCAGGTCTGGCTCAGCTGGTGATGGAGGATAGCAGTACCCACGTAAGTCTCGTTGAGTCCGCTATCGCCTGGAAGGTCAGGGTAGTCCCCTTTGCGCAGCCCGAAGTAACGGGTACGAGAGAGGTGACGGAAGTTCGGCAGATTAGGCAGGCCGAAGTCGAATAGATCCTGGTCGAGGCGATTGTATTCCGCTAATAATGTGACACTGGTCCTTTCCCCTTGCCAAGATATTGCCGGGGCTAGGGAATATGATTCGAATCCGCTACCATCACGAAAGGTACCGTTGTTCTCGTACGCACCGTTCAATCTCACGGAAAAACCTTTACCCAGGACGCGGTTGATGTCAAAGGTCGGTCGCCATTGCTGGTAATTCCCCCACAGCAGATTGATTGCACCATAATTGTAGTAGAGCGGTCGTTTTGAAACCGTGTTAACCTGGCCACCTAGCGAACCAACGCCGCCATAGAGCGTACCGGATGGCCCTTTCATCACCTCGATCCGTTCGATGTTCTGCACATCGCGAGTAACCAGGTTGCCGTTGTATTGAAATCCATCGCGACTGCTGCTGTGGGTCGTGAAGCCGCGTATATTGAAGAACATTCCGCGATTCCCACCGTAGCTGGCTTCGGTCTGCACGCCGCTGACGTTTTCTAGCAGTTGGCCGGGCTGGGTCACTGCGCGGTCGCGCAACACTTCATGCGGTACCACCTGGATTGAGACGGGGATGTCGCTCAGAGACAGATCCGTCCTGGTGAGACTGTCGGCACGGTTAGTAGTGTAGCCACTCAATTCGGGAGAAGCAGGGGCGCCAGTGACTGTCATCGCCGGCAACTGCGTGACAGGCCCTGTGGGTACTGCCACTTCTACATCACGAGCTATCTGCCCAGCATCCTCTCCCTCGGAACCATCTGCAATCTCCTGTCCTTGCATCATAGAATCGGATTTCATCTTTACGCCCTGCGCCAGATACACCCGCCCTGATTCTAAAGCAGACGTTTCTCTCACACCCTGTTCCTCTTTCACTACGCGGTTTTCTTCAGCCCCAAACAGTGGATTGCTTAGAGTTGTCCCTAAAAGTATCCACAATAAGGTGATAGAGGATTCTTCCATTCTTTTTTCTCCTGATCGTTTTGTCCGGCTGGGTACTCACTCGGTCGAATTCGGCCTGGATTCTAAAATCCGCTTTCGTCGTGATGTTGGCGATCAAGTTGAGCACAACGTCGCGACTAACATTCATAATTGATATTGGCGATATACAGCTAGCTGTATACTCAATGTGGAGAAGTTATACAGAACAAAAGCAGAATTTGGAATGTGACATAACGTCGCACCCGATTCAATCCGAGCCCGCAAGCTGATTTTGCCAGTTTGTCCGGTGTATCAGCCAGAACAGCTTGAGGATTGAACAAGATCACTATCACCAGACGAACAGCCATGCTGGATCTCATATGATCATGACGCGGGTGTTCACAATGGGGCGTTCTGCTGAGGATGGTTGTCGATCGTTCAAAAGCTGCCTTCCAGCGTCAGATAAAGAGTGATGTGAGGTATAGCAACAGCTTGCATGCAAATGAAGCCAGTAAATCAGGGCGTGGGATCAGTAGTCCAGCCGGCGGTTGTGGCGAGGGGTACGGGCAGCATCTGTTTGACAGTTGAAGCGGAGACAAGGTTACCACCGCCGTGTCGATGGCAGGAATCGCTCCTTCCAGATAACAACCAGTAGAATCTCCAATAAGCTGCATCTGATTTTGAGCCTGTGCCAGATCGGTAGCACCAACCGGTACCGTCAATCCCCGTTCAAACCAGCCTCGCACCAGGCTGGCAATGGTGCTGCAACCTGGGCGAACCATTGATCCGGAATGGGCAAATCAATGTTGCTGAGCTCGCGCGGCGGTGTGTGGTGCAATCATGAACAACAACAACAGACATGACACGGATAACCTGCCACAACTGCTTATGACAGCCCAACACGTTCTACTCATCACACTACGGCAGACGAGGCGTTGACGAATTCAGATAAGACAATTCCTGTTGACGACTACTCACACTTAAACGGGCCCGCCGCTTTTTCAGCTAGATAATAATGCCTGTCACCGAAAACAGGGCAATGACCAAACCCAGCACACAGACAAAAATCCGATAAGGCAGCCCAAACACATTGGCCATGTGCAGGGCTTTGAGCCAGGTGGTTACAGTATTGCCACTGTACTGGCCGCTTGGCAACAATGCCGGTTTAAGCTCACCCGAACTGGCATCGAAATATATGCTCGTTTCTCCCCGCTTATCCTGTATCTCTTTTGAGCTGTGCACGGTGTAAACATACACTTCATTCATACGATTCAATGCCAAGGCAACCACCCGTTCAACCGCGAAATCATGTTGATCTGCCTGTTCAGCCATTAATTTCTCAGCGATGGATTGTTCTCGCCAGCTGATATTGGGCACGGCCAGCGGAACCTCTCGTTTTTCCAGTTCAGTCCAAGGGGCCTTGAATTCAAACACTGCACGCGTCGTCCAAGTATAAACCGTATCCCACATATTCATTTAAATGCAAGCTGACCATACCCAGATCAAAGCAGGCAAGCGGATACGCAAAGAAACACTGAAAAAGGCCATTGCGACCAGAGGTCGCATCATAAAAAATGCCTGTCATGCTAATCAAGTGTTACCGCGACAAGACGCACTTTTTTCTTTATCGGGTCAGTCCAGGCAACGAAAGCCTGGTGATCGAGGACTACCATGTCCGGATATTTACTGGGCCAACCCGGAAAATCTCCCTGATAAATAGCGGTTTGCCGGCTGATACCATCCGTTGTCACTTTCGCAATACGAAGTTCATCTTCCGGCCCCACTCTCTTGCGCCAGCTGACCAGCGCAGCATTGGTGCTCAGCAACGCTACGTTGACATAACCTCTGGCATCGTCATCGACTTCGAACGGTTTAGTGAAACTTTTACCACCGTCTGTGGAAAAAGCAACTTTAAAACGGCCTTTATCGTCAGCAGCGGAAAACCAGGCTAAGGCTACCGACGAAGCGGACATATCAACCGCCGGGCCATTGCTTGGACAACCTTCGATACGCCAGCCATCACCCGGGGCAGAGAGTGCTTGCACCTTACCGTCTGTATCCCAGCGCACAGCGCCGGTATCACGTATTTCGCCCTGGCTATGATCGCGGTAAACCGTTAACAGGCTCTCTCCTTCAGCAGTGGTAGATGCACGGCAACAAGAGCAAATATCATCATCCAGCCTCAGCTCCGTGCCTGCCGATTGTTGCCCCTTCGCAAGCACAGTGGCCATCAGTTGGTAGCGATCGTCTTTCCTAGGATCACCTGTTTCGCGCATATCAGTCCAAACCAGCGCGATGCGGGCATTTGGCAATGCCGTCAGCGACATTTGCGCGTCGTAGACACGTGCCGATTCACCATAAGGTTTAAACGCTTTGCTCCATGTCAAGCCACCATCCTGCGAACGAGCTAGGAGAATGTCTGCCACATATTTGCTTTTTCCGCCTTTGACATAAGGCATCCAGGCAGCCGCCAAACTGCCATCGTCGAGACCGAATACAACGGGCGGGTCACCCAGCTTACCGTCGACTGAGGTCACGGTACGTACAGGCGACCAGCCCTGCCCCTCGCGAATGACAAAACGGACTGTGCTGTTTTGCCCGTCGCTTTCGACCCAGCTGAGGATCAGACGGCCGCCGTCCGTTTTCGCCAAATGATGCTGCTTACTCTCTTTACTGGTCGGTACGGTAATTTCTTGTATTGGAAACTCGGGCTGGTCAGCTTCTGCATTCACTGGCAGCGACCAGCAGAACCATACAAGCAACCCGACCGGGAAAATTTTTGTCAACGTGTTTTGAATCGTCACTTCTTTCGTCCTCCAAAATAAAATGAATGATCGCGATGGGATCATTACTTCACAGGATGATATCCTGTCCAGTTTGTTGAATTACCCAGGCTCAATATTCAAGACACAAGGAACCCAGAATGGTCAGCGGAGCACCGAGATAGACACCCAGCCAGGAGACGCGACATTAATATGCCCTGCCAGTAACAAACAACGTTGCTTCTGCCAGTCCATAGCAGGGGAAAAAAGCTGTCTTACGAAAACCACAAGAGGAAAACACATCCGCGAATCGATTCAGGGTAGTAGAACGTACCGGTTCGGATCCGTTAAAAGCCAAATTCCAGCAGCTCAAATCGATCGTATTGATTTGTTCGGGCGTAATTTTCCGGGCACAAAGCTCGTAGGCAAAATTAGGCCCGCCAGAGGTAGTAGCGCGGTATTTTGAGATCGTGTTCAACCATCGGATCGGCTTTTCCAGAAATGCCATCGGTGACATGAGGATCGCCGGTACGCCCAGATAAAGCGGCTGCAGAATGTTACCGATCAGACCCATGTCATGGTAGAACGGCAACCATCCCACTACAACTGTATCATCTGAATGTTTAAACGCTGCCTGAATCGCACGTTGATTAGCCATCAGATTCCCATGGCTTACCATTACCCCTTTTGGGGTTCCAGTAGACCCTGATGTATATTGTAAGAATGCAAGGCTATCCGGCTTTAGCAGGTAAGCTTTCCAGCCAGGTGTAGCATTCCCACTCAGCTGCTGATCAGTCACCAGCCAGTCAAAACAGTTTTGTCCCCAGTTTTCCTGGCCATTCCCCTGTAACTTTGATTGCCACTCGGTAGTGGTCAGTATGATAGTGGGTGTGGCATCGTGAATGATAGCCTCAAGCCGTCGCAGATGATGGCGGGATGGTGGATAAACAGGGACTGCAATGAGTTCTGCGTACAGACAAGCAAAAAATGCAACGATGTAATCGAGACCAGATGGATAAAGTAGTAACGCACGTTCACCTGCTTTATGAGTGGCTTGCAGGTATCCCGCAATCATTCTTGCTCTGGAATCCAACTCTTTGTACGTTATTGATTGCTCCTGATGCTCACCATCCATTAAAAACACGTAAGCACAAGCATCTGGCATCTGATCTACTCGATGCCGCAAGAGCGTGACCAGATTCTCGTCAGTACAGGCGGAACGCAGCATTTTCACTATGATTTCTCTCTTCTAAATACCTTGTGGCTACCTCAATAACGTCAGTCTGCTCAGGCCATGTTTTAAACATAATCAATGCAGGAGCGCCGCCTATGACCAGTGCTGATTCATACCCCGGGAATACGCTAAAGGAATACAACCGAAAATGACCCTCTGTGTGCAGGCGGTATTCAGTATTTATTCGGAAGTTACTGACAACAGGTCCAAAAGGCACCTCAATCTGTTTCAAAGGAAAAAACAATCCTGTACCTCTGGCTTTTACATAAGCCTCCTTTCGCGTCCAGCCCCGTAGAAGTGCCACTGTTTTCTGGTCAACAGGGAAAGTATCGAATATCGCCTGTTCACGATCTGAAAAGATCAGGCTGGCAATTGACTCCGCAGCACAATCGAAATGCAGCGCTTCGATATCAATCCCTATTTCACATTCCCGGGATACCGCATATAGCGCAGTCGAACCACTATGTGACAGGTTAAATGTGAGCTGTGTATCTGGTTTGATTACTTCAGGTTTACCGCCAGGACCGTAACCAAACCTGATTTCATGAGGATGCACATCCAGATAATCTGCTAACAAAAACCTTAAAATTCCACGTGCAACAATAAAGCGTTGTCGATCCGTGACAAACTGATAACGAAGGGCACGACACTGTTCATCCTGTGATAAAACTTTATAAAAATCTCCAGACTGATATGCATGCGCATCCAAATCTACCTTCCACACCTGCACTATACGTCTTGGCAGGATATTTTCGGTATTTGTCTCGTTACACATCAGCGCTTGCATCATGCGGCTTTATGAATAAAAGGATGAAACCGAGAACAATATGATTTGAACAAAGAAAAATCAGCTCTGATATCGATCGTTCCAGGAAAGCACTTTGCCCATGTCGGATATATCGAAGCACTGCCACCTGCGTACGGTAAACAGAAAAGGTGCGATCTTACTGACGGCTTAATACGCACTCTTGGAAACCAGGAGGAAACGTCATTATCCATTTGAGTCTTGGTCATCTTTAACCAGGTAAACCATGGAATTATTGGGGGTTGATTTGAGATTTTGTCTCAGCCATTTGCTTACGGAGACTCAGTGGGCGCATATCCGTCCATACTTCCTCAATATAGGCAAGACAATCATCTTTCTTCCCGGATTTGCCTACGGAACGCCACCCACCGGGTATTTCCTTGTATTCAGGCCATATTGAATATTGTTCTTCGTGATTCATAACCACATGGTAAGTCGTCGTATCTTCTTCATCATTCCAAGCCACATGAACCCCCTTTTATTCGACAGGAATAGTAATTACTAAAAAGTATTAAATATCCGTTGGAAGAGAAATTAACCCTGGCCACTCAAATCGTCAATGTGACAAATTGTCACGCGACAATTTGTCGCACACTCTCCTTCAGCACTTTAATTGGCAAAAAATATGGACTATCTCAGGCTTCGCCAGCAAACATATGGGCGAGCAATTTACTGAGAACCCGTTTAGAATATCTTTCGGGGCGGATACTCTCTGGACGAAAAGCACGTCTGAGAACTGTCGATCTTGTACGAGGTGTTTTGTTCGGTGCTGTATTTGCTCAAGAGTATCTGCCCAGATTACGAGTTACCTCCATGGCTGTATTACCCTAACCAAGCACCAGACTGATGACAGCTAATTCAAATTCCTTTGTGCATTGTTTCCTCTGCTTAAGCTATTCTCTCTTAACTGAACTGTCCGGTTTTGTTAATTAGGCTAAGTGTTCAAACAGTCGCGCAACCGCCTCAGCACCTGGATCAACATGTCCGACCAAATGTTTGGCATTAACATAGGAAGCGCGACCTGCATTCGCCTTACTCATGCGAGCAGTGCGATTGGCACCCGCACGTGCGGCTTTCGCTGCTTCAGACAGACCTTCTTCTAGGGCATCAAGGGCCGGCGCAAGAGCATCGACCATGGTGCGGTCACCCGGACGTGCCCCGCCGATCTCCTGCATTCTCCGCAGTCCGGCCTGCAACGCTTCGTACATTGGCAAGCCGCTTGACGCGGCGTCGCCCGTTGCAGCGAAGAAGATCGCGAGGAGCACACCAAACGAGCCTCCCATGGTTTGGGAAAACTCCAAGCCAATGGCTTGATAAAGCCGGGCGTGGTCGGCAAGCGGTAATCGATCCACAGCGCTAATCAAAGCGCGTGCCGCACCGGCTAGCGTGCTGCCAGTATCGCCATCACCTGACTTCGCATCAAGCGCATTGAGGTCGTTCTCGGCGGCGATCAGAACCTCGCAACATCTGGTCAGAAACTCTCTGGTCGGCTTATGCGTCGAGGGCACCGGAACAACTGTCGTCAAGCCATCCGGAAGCGCTTGAATCGTGACCTGGCCAAGCAGGGAGATCCCTGGCCATGCTGACAGTGGTGTGTGTTGCTTGAGCAGGGCGATCTCGGCATCGTCGGCGGGATAGATTGAAATCGAGAAACCGTGCATGTCGAGCGATGTCATCATAGCCGCCGGCCCGATGACGTGGGTTATCCGCTCGCCAATCGCTGACTGCCGGATTTCGTTAAGGATGATCGACATCTCGATGATCGATGTGCCGCCGAGATTGTTGACCATAGCAACATGCGGCTTTTCTTCCATTGTAGCTAACAGGCGCTCGACCATGGCAGCGACAGCTTCGCTCGCGCCCTTGAACTCGATCTGCTCAACCCCAGCTTCACCGTGAATGCCAAGCCCAAGCTCGGCCATGCCACACGGGATGCGATCTTCCTTTGGCAAACCTGGGATGGTGCAGGTGCTGAGCGACATGCCGATACTTTTTGTCTTTGACACGACCTTGCGTGCGGCCGCGGTGACGTGTGCCAAGTCGGCGCCATTCTCGGCCAACGCGCCAGCTATCTTGTGGACAAAAAGGGTGCCAGCGATGCCGCGGGCTTGGGGCAAGCCTGGCAACGCCACATCATCGTCGACGATGACTATCTCGACAATCAAGCCAAACTGGCGAGCGCGCTCAGCCGCCAGCCCGAAATTCAATCGGTCACCGGTATAATTCTTGACGATGAGCAGGCAACCGGACGATCCCGTCACGGCAAGGATGCCTGCCAGTACCGCATCGACTGTCGGCGAGGCGAAGATGTCGCCGCACACCGCAGCCGTCAGCATCCCTTCCCCGACGAAACCCGCATGTGCCGGTTCGTGGCCCGATCCACCTCCCGAAATTAACGCGACCTTGGACTTGTCCCAGTCATTGCGTACGACCACCCGTATATACGGATAGCCGTCAAGCCGCGCCAGTTTACCGCCAGACGCCGCAACCAGACCATCGATGGCTTCGGTGACGATGCTTTCTCTACTGTTGATGAACTGGGCCATGTTTTCAAATCTGTTGCAAAAAATATTTAGTTAGGAATCTTAAATAGTGTAGTCACAAGATACCCGCCCAGAGGGCGATACATCTAATTTGTATAGCGGCAAGGAAAGAAGAGGTGTTTTTGGCGTATTTTGTAGCAACACCACGCCACCTTTTGAGATGAAGGAAAGCATTTTCGACAAGATGCCTCAATTCATACAGCGTTTTATCATAATATCTTTGCGTCTTCCGGTTCTTCTTTGGAGGAATAACCACCTTCATTCCCTGTTTTTCTGCCTGTTCAATAATGGCATTACTATCGTAGCCACGATCTGCCAACAGATAATGTGCATCCATCCCTTCGATCAGGCGGCCAGCTTGCGTGCAATCAGCAGTGGTACCTTGTGTAACAAGGATTCTGACCGGCATACCATGCGCATCCACGGCCAGGTGTATCTTGGTGTTGAGCCCCCTTTTGTCTGACTTATAGTCTGGTTACCACCTTTGGCTCCGCTGGCATGTGGATGAACCTTGCAATGGCTGGCATCAATCATCAGCCACTCATAATCCGGATCATCAATCAGGATTTCCAGCAGCTTTTCCCAGATACCTTTATCACGCCAGCGAATAAAACGACGGTGGGTATTGCTCCAGCCGCCGTAGTCCGGCGGTAAATCTCTCCATGGCGCGCCTGTTCGGATAATCCAGAAAACAGCGTTGATAAACTGACGATTATCGGTAGCTACTCCTCCCCAAGCTCCTTCTCGTCCCGGTAAATGATCCTTTAGCAGTGCCCATACCTGATCTGAAATATCATGCCTGCGATGTGATTGTGTCATGAGAACCCCCTTTCATTTAACTTCCTGAAAGGATCTCATATTTTTAATCTCTTGACTACGCTATCTAAGATTCAGTTAATATAAATAACTTCCAGCCAGTATCATTCCGCTTAGGAATTCCTTACAATCGGAACAGCAGCTCTACCCTTAACAATCACTTAAGGATATATCGATGCCTTCATCCGTATCTTTGCTTCTTGGTGTACATGCTCACCAACCAATCGGTAACTTCCCTGAAGTTGTCATTGATGCACACGAGCGCTGCTACCAACCTTTTCTGCATACCTTGCACCGCTACCCGGAATTCCGGTTTTCCGTCCATTTTTCTGGCTGGTTACTGAATTTTTTACTGAAGCACTATCCCAAAGATATGGCTCTGCTGCGCGAAATGGTCAAACGTGGGCAAATTGAAGTATTCGGCGCTGGTGATACTGAACCTGTGTTAGCAGCCATTCCCGAACGAGATCGTATTGGCCAACTCAAAGAGCTTTCTCGCAAACTCAAAAAAAATCTGGGGCAAACTCCTCGTGGTGCCTGGCTAACAGAGCGTGTCTGGGAACCCACTGTCACCCCCGCATTAGCACGTTGTGGCATTCACTATGTCATGGTGGATGATTACCACTTTTACTGTGCTGGTAAAAACAAAACAGAACTGAATGGCTATTACACCACCGAAGAAGACCATCATACGCTTGATCTTTTCCCAATCTCGGAAGCGATGCGCTATCGGCTCCCTTTCTCACCAGCAACAGATGCCATTGCCTATATAGAGTCCCTGCTAGATCAGGCAACACCTGGTCATCAGCCGGCTGCCATTTACTTTGATGACATTGAAAAATTTGGTATCTGGCCAGAAACTTACCAATGGGTATATGAACAAGGCTGGCTGGAACAATTTATCCAAGGTGTACTGGCCTCACCTCACATCCAAACACAACATTATCGCGATTATCACGCTAGCGAAAAAACTCGCGGCATTATCTATCTGCCTACTACTTCTTACATTGAAATGAATGAGTGGACCTTGCTCGCCGAACCGGCGCATCTGTACGATGATTTGGTGCAACAAGCAAAATCCACTGGCCAATATGAGCATACTCGGCCATTTCTACGCGGCGGCATCTGGAAAAATTTTTTCTCGCGTTACCCCGAATCCAACTGGATGCATAAACGCATGCTCAAACTTTCTGCGCGCTACGCCAAATTAAAAATTAAGCAACGCACTGCCACCATGCAACAACATTTGTATGCGGCTCAAGCTAATGATGCTTACTGGCATGGCATGTTTGGTGGCTTATATCTACCCCATCTTCGACGCACTATTTACAACAACCTGCTCGCACTAGAAACATTACTTGATCAGCAAGCACCTCGCCCGGCCCAATACCAGGAAGATACTGATCTGGATGGCATCACTGAAATCTATTTGCACAACCACACCCTGCAAATCGTACTTAAGGCAGATGCCAACGCCAGTATCTGCGAACTAGACAGCTACCTTCTCCAACATAACTTTGGAGATACTCTCACTCGCCAAACGGAACACTATTACCGCAAGATTCAGCACAATGCACAGCAAAATTCACATCAGCACCAAGCTGGCATTGCTTCTGCTCACGACCGCATCAGCTTCAAGCAAACTATCAACCCGGAAGATCTGATACCAGATCCACATGCCCAGCGCCTGTTTATCGAGCGCTTAAATAATGAAGCATTGTGCTATCAACCACAATCAACAACTCGTGATAACGAAATCACCTTTCAAGCAACAACTGCTACAGGTTCAATCACTAAACATTTTTTGATCTCTAGCAATCAACTGCAAGTTACCTACCACTACATGGGAGAATCACAAGGTCACCTACAAACCGAAATCAACCTGGCCATGCCCAGCTGCGATGGCCCCGGTGGACGTTATATTAAAAACAACACTATCCTCTCTGGCTTTGGTGAACCCATCACACTGGAGGAACTGAATATGCTGACGCTGGAAGATGACACACTGGGCGGCAGCCTGACCTTGGCAACCACAGCTCCTGCTACCTTGCATGCACAATCACACTACACCGTCTCACAATCAGAAGGGGGATTTGAAAAAATCATGCAAGCTGTCAAACTCACTCTCACCTGGCCCACTTCTACCAACAAACAACAAATCACCTTGCAATTTACCAGGAAGAAATAACAACGTCTGTAATTCCTGGATTGCCACGTCACATTGCTCCTCCCTTGCGTCTTTGCGACCGCCGCAGGTGGGAAGCAATCCAGTACAACCGCTACAACAAAGGAAAACTGTCATCTTTGCGCATTCTGCTGCTATTACTTTTGGATTGCCACGTCACGTCGCTCCTTACGATGGCGAACTGGTAGTTCCTGATCAAAGAAAATACTGCGGTTGCTTATCCATGTAACAAAAATACGGTGGGTTTTTTGTGCAAATCCGGCCAGTTGCCTTGCCGCCAGATACTAATAGCTTGCGTCAGGATGAGTTCATCTAGTTGGGTTAAATTACAGGCAATTGTCAGATCCGTAGTTGCATGACATTGTTCCACCAACGCTTGCAGCAATTTCCGGTTGCGGTAAGGAGTTTCAATGAAAATTTGGGTTGTATTCGCTGCGATGGATGCTTTTTCCAGTTCTGCAATTTTTTTAGCACATGCTGCGGGGTCAATCGGCAAATAGCCATGAAAACAAAATTGCTGGCCATTTAATCCGGACGCCATCAACGCCAGCAAAATTGCAGAAGGCCCCACCAGCGGTACGACTCGGACATGTTTGCGATGTGCCAAACGAACCAGCGGACTGCCAGGATCAGCCACTGCCGGACAACCCGCTTCAGATAATAAACCGACATCCTCTCCCGCAAGCAGTGGTGCCAGCAGCGTTTCCAGTTCTGTTGCCGGCGTGTGTTTATCCAATACTTCCAGCTGCAGAGTTTGAATTGTTTGCTGCAAATTCAGCTGTTTAAGAAAATGACGGGCTGTTTTGGGATGTTCTACAATAAATCGTTGCAGCCGGCTGATTTGCTGTTGCACACCGGTGGGTAATATCCAGTTGAGTTCGCCCGCTCCCAAGGGTGTGGGAATCAGATAAAGCGTACCAGTAGCCATTTTCAGCAATGATATTGGCTCATCAATGCAGTACGCGCGGTACGCTCAGTATGAATTCGGGGATGGCAACCAGAAAATGAAAGCCGTCTTCCGCTACCATTTGATAGGTGCCTTGCATGGTTCCTACAATTGAAGAAATAACAGTACCGCTGGTGTATTCAAAACTTTCACCCGGTTTCAGCAATGGTTGTTCACCCACCACACCTAATCCGCGCACCTCCTTAATTTCTCCTTCTCCGCTGTCCACAATCCAGTGGCGACTGATTAATTGTGCTGCCATGTTGCCAGTGTTATTCAGGGTAATGGTATAAGCAAAAACATACTGCTCGCTGGCAGGATCAGATTGGTCCGGCAGGTAAACTGTGTGTACTGCTACTTCAATACTGTATTTTTGGTCATTTTTCATGGGACCTATTCCACACTATTTTGCGGGTGGCGGCAAGCAAATAAAACTTAGCCTAATTCCACCAGCAGCAAAAACAACACGATTCATTACTGAGAATCTGTTCAAGATCTCGATCAAGGGATGCAGTGCAAGGCAAAATTGAACGAGAAAGCGGAGCATACTTGAAGTATGTGAGCATTTTGAGTTCAATTTCAACGCCGTAATGCGCCCTTCAGTAAAATATTGAACAGGCTCTGAGAAAAAGTAATGAGATATGGAATAACAAGGAACTCATATATTCAATATACAAATCAAATCAATGTTTATTTCACCTCAAGTTTTTTAAAAAACTAATCTGTCACTATAAAGGTTGGCTAGCAAACAGTCGTTAGTCTGTCTCACACACATTATCGAACCGAAAAAGGCTAACCAGTCGCGAGGCTGGGGCGCAAAGTTTCCGGTCCTGATGAGTTGCTTATCAGGAAAGCGGGACTGTCGAAGTTCGCAAATGCCATGATTTTGTTCTGGCATGCGTACTACCACCGGATCGATCCATTCCACTTATTATTTATAGGGATAACGCATGTTACATACAAAAATCCATTTGCTATTCTTGTGCCGCGTGCACTATGCATTGCATTTTTTGATGGTACTGTTCTTATTCATTATTTTTTCCATTAGCCATGACAGTTACGCCGACTCAAGCCAGCATCAGCAAGCTGTTACGCAATCAGGAGCAAGCCATACTGCAGCACCGGCACGCTGGGCCAAAGGCCGCTTGCTGGTTATTCCACGCGCCGGTTTGTCAGAAAAAAGATTCGACAAGGCTATCCGCCCCCATGGCTTTAAATCCAGACGCAAGCTGAATCGATTAAACGCACATGTTTATGAGCTGCCGGAGGGCGTGGATGAAGTCAAGATCATGAACAAACTCAAAAAAGATCGGCGCTTCAAAGCAGTCGAGCTGGATCAGCTGGTTGGTCCATCTCAGGAAATCTCTGATCCCTCATTTAACAAAAGTTGGGCACTTCCCAAGATCCAAGCGCCTTTCGCCTGGGATATTGCCAGCGGAGCAGGTGTTACCATTGCTATTCTCGATACCGGAGTAGATAACACGCATCCCGATCTGGCTGCCAATATGGTGCCCGGCTGGAACGTTTATGACAGCAACAGTGATACCAATGATGTATACGGGCATGGTACCAAAGTAGCTGGCACGGCAGCTGCTTCTGCCAACAATGGTGTTGGTAGTGCTGGCGTAGCCTGGAATGCTCATATTATGCCAATTCGAATCTCTGGCACTGATGGTTATGCTTATTTCAGCGCGATAGCTGAAGGTATTCGTTGGGCAGCAGATAACGGCGCACGCGTGGCCAATATCAGCTATGAAAATGCTGCGGGCAGTATCACTGTGCAATCAGCTGCCAACTACATGCGCAGCAAAGGCGGTGTGGTGGTAGTTTCTGCAGGCAATACCAGTGGGCTGGTGAATTACGCACCCAGTAGCGCACTGCTGGTTGTTTCAGCCACTGACAGCAACGACAAATTGGCCAGTTGGTCCAGCTATGGTCCTTCAGTGGATGTTTCTGCACCTGGAGTCAGTATTTATACCACTACCCGTGGTGGTGGATATGGTAACGTTTCTGGCACTTCTTTCTCTAGTCCAATTGTTGCGGCTACAACAGCGCTACTTTTTTCCACTAACCCTAACCTGACTCCCAGCGATGTGGATCAGATTTTGACCAGCACTACACAAGATCTAGGTGAACCTGGCTACGACCAATATTTTGGGCACGGACGACTCAACGCCGGGGCAGCAGTTCATCACACTTACGCACAACTCAACACTGATAATATTGCGCCTACCATTCGTATTACCTCGCCAACCAGCGGCACTGTATCGGGAGATGTGCTGGTAGATGTCAGCTATTCTGACAATAAAGAAGTGGTACGTGTGGAGTTATACGTTAATGGCCAAAAAACCATTGTCGATACGCAACCACCTTTTGCTTTTGCCTGGGACACTAGCGAGCTTGCAAATGGTGACTACACTCTAGTTGCATGCGCATTCGATGCTGCAGGCAACCAAGGTACCTCTGACCCGGTCAAAGTCACAGTGAAAAATATCGAAGCAGATACGACACCACCAACGATTAACATTACTGCTCCTACTAGTGGCACAGTGTCGGGTAACGTACCAGTGAGTGTTAATTTTTCCGACAATGTAGGAGTGGTGCGTACTGAGTTGTATGTAAACGGTAACAAAGTAGCAGAGAGCAATGCCACCGAAGCTAATGCAAGTACCAGCTTTGATTGGAACACAGCTACTTTAACCGATGGCAACTATACTTTGATTGCGTATGCGTTTGATGAGGCAGGTAATCAAGGCAGCTCAGCACCGGTTCAAGTGACTGTGAAAAATACCAGCAGCACAGCACCTTTGCCAACAATCAACCAATTCAGTCTCCAAAACAGAGCAAATGTCGGTCGCTTTGAAAACGTCAAGGTGAAAGCAGATATTCGCACCAAGCAAATCACGATGAAAGTGGACGGCAATACGATTGCATCTGCTCAAGGTAATATATTGCTTTATCGCTGGAGCACCTGGGAAAGTGCACCCCGTGGCAGCACGCTGAGTGTGACAGTGGAAGCCAGTAATGCCGAGGGAGGAGTTGTTAGTGAAACGGTAACCGTCAAAAACTAAAGCTAATCTGTGTACTAGCTGCTTGTACTGCAAGAAGCGGTGTAAATCAACAAGATTTGCATCGCTTCTTATTTTCTACTGACATTTATGTTGGCAAAAAATTAACTATTGAATGGAAGTGCTCCGCTGCACCCAAGCATTGCGTATGTTATCCAATGCTTGCTGGATGTGATGTCTAGGGGTACCAATATTCATGCGCATGAAGCCACTACCTTCCTTGCCATAGCTGATGCCCGGATTCAACCCAATACCCGCTTCAAGGATAAAGAATTGTCTCAGTTCGTCATCGGATAATCCTAAATTGCGACAATCCAGCCATAACAAATAAGTTCCCTGTGAGAGAGTCAGTTTGATTTGTGGTAAATAATCCTGCAAATACTGTCGCACCATTTCGCATGTATCGGCAAGATAATCCATTAAGCTAGCCAACCATGCTGTTCCGCCCTGATAAGCTGCTGTAAACGCAGCAATGCTGAACGGATTAGCCGCGCTGACATGCATGACATCCAGTTGCTCCCGGATAGCAGCTCGATATACCGGATGTGGCACAATCAAAGCGGATAAATTAAGACCGGGAATATTGAAGGTTTTACTCGGCGCAACCGCAGTAATGACTGATTCCGGAGCATCGGCCAGACTGGCAAGCATATGATGTTTATTGCCGGGATAAATCAGATCAGCATGAATTTCATCAGAGATAATAATCAAGTCATGCTGTTTGGCAATCGCTAATAATTTCTCTAGTTCCGACTCACTCCACACTCGACCAACCGGATTATGTGGTGAACACAACAACAATATACGTGCGGTTGCCGCTTGCTGCGCCAGATCTGCCAGATCCATGCTGTAATGTGCCTGCTCCTGCCGCAGTGCGTTGTACAACAGCTTTCTGCCACTCTTGTTCACCACCGAAAAGAACGGGTAATACACCGGTGGCTGCACAATAACTGCTTCCCCCGGTTTGCTGAGTGCCAGAATAGAAGTGCTTAGCGAAGGGACAACTCCTGGACAGAAAATGATCCACTCCCGCTCTATTTGCCAGCCATGGCGTACCGCCAACCAGTTTATTAATGACTTATATAAGCTATCCGGAAATTGTGTGTAGCCATACACTGGATGAGTGGCACGTTTGAGCAGCGCATCAGTTACCGCCGCCGGAGCAGCAAAATCCATATCCGCCACCCATAACGGCATGACTTCCGCTTGCCCGAACATGGACAGGCGACCATCGTACTTAACGCTAAACGTTCCAGCACGATCAATTGCGCGATCGAAGTCCTGATCAGGATTGTTACTCAAACGATTTTCTCCCAGAGGGTGACTTCTGACAGCGTGTGCTGAAATTTACGGCGCGTTTCACGAATCACAAACGGCACTTGTTGTGGCTCATCATTCAGCAGGCGGAAGTGAGTGCTCAACATCTCTTTCAAGCCATCCAGTGTGGTGAAATTTTCACCATCGCGTTTGAACCCTCCCACCCAGAACTCACGTTTGGTATGTTCTTCCAGCCAGGTATAAGGCGAAGCCAGCAACAGCAATCCGCCCTTGTTCAAACGTTCATGCACCATCGTCAGGAATTTAGCAGGTTCATATAAACGATCAATTAGATTGGCTGCCAAAATTAAGTCATAGCCGGTTAATATCGGTTTCAGGTTACAGGCATCCCCTTGGTAGAACTCCACCTTGTGTTTGGCTTCCTGCAGCCCCAGGCCAGCCAGCGTGGCTTCCCGATAAGAAACCAGTTCGCCTTCATCAGTCAGGGTATAGCGCAAAATACCGTGGCGCGCCAACATCACTCCCTGATTGATAAAGCGGGCAGAAAAGTCCACGCCCGTTACCTGCTCAAAATGCTTTGCCAGTTCAAAAGTGGCACGTCCGGATGCACAACCAAGATCAAGCGCGGTGCGCGCAGGGCGATCTCCCATGGCAGTAATCGCCAGTTTTGCCAGTGTCGCCGGAAAATTGGGAACATCAAAATAGGTGTCGCCGTAATGGAATTCTGCATACTGCGATAGCAGCTCGTCTGTTTCATAATGCGAACTATGATGCTCAGCAGAAGCCGAAGAAACAACATAACGAAAACCGGCATGCTGAAAAAAGTGGCGGCGAAATGCGTAACGTGCAGAACGAATGGATTCGTTACCACATGCAATCCAGGAACCGCCCTTGATGAGGTTATGCTGATCATCAAAAGTAGGTGTTGTGAAATCGTCATACAGCGGATGCACTTCAAAACCCGGGAACGGATGCATAGGAGTTTCAGTCCATTGCCAAACGTTACCGATCACATCAAAAAACTCACCTTGCTGAAATGTATCTACCGGGCAGCTGGAGGCATAATAATCCAGATGAATATTGCCTTGCGCCTGTTTAGTACGGGGGATTTCGCTCAAACCGGCGACATCATATAAACGATACCATTCATCCTCTGTGGGTAAACGCACTGGCTGGCCGGTTGTGCTTGCTTTCCAGTTGCAAAAGGCTTTGGCTTCATGGTAGTTAACTTCCACCGGCCAATTCCACGGCATGGCGACTTCTTCTGTCATCAAACGCAATTGCCATTGCTCTCCCTGTCGCACCCAAAAAGTAGGATGTGTCGCCTGACTAAACTTGCGCCAGGCTAAACCTTCTTCTTCCCAATACGCATCAGTCGCGTAGCCATTTGCTTCGACAAAGCCTAAAAATTCCTGATTGCTGACCAGATAGCGGCTTGCCTGAAAAGCAGGCAACTCCGCCTCATGATGCCCATATTCATTATCCCAACCATAAACCGGATCGGTTTTATCTTTACCCAGTTGTACTTTGCCCGCAGACACTGCAACCAGCTCATTTTCCGGTGCGCTTCCTGCACTGCCTTGAGTACGACAAGGTTGCCAATCAGGATGTGATTGCACATATTGCAATGCATGTTGGCGAATCAGGACGGAAGACGTTTCCAGATGAATACGCTCATGCTCCACTCCCATGACAATTGCCCACCATGGACTTTCCCAAGTGATTGGCAAAGTCAACGGCAAGGAACTAATCAGTTCATCTACTTTCTGGCGCATAGCACGACGATACGCCATCACTTCCGCCACAGTGGGCCACTCATAATTGGCTTCATCCAAATCATCCCAACTCATCTCATCTACACCCACCGCAAAAATGGATTCCAGTTTGGGATCAATGCGTTCTGTCAGCATTCCTGCCAAAACCAATTTGTTGATAAAAAAAGTGGCAGTATGGCCTAGATAAAAAATCAATGGATGACGCAGAGAAATCGGTTTGATGTAATAAGCTTCATCACTACGCAAGGTTGCAAACAATTGTTCGTAACGATCTAGTGTGGTATGAAAATAAGTGCGCAACTCCTCACGTTTGGCTTCAATATCTTCGCCATTTAACAGCGGAGTTCTTTGAAATAATTCAGGTTTAACAAGCATAAGCCACTCAGGACAGTCCTCCGTCCTTTTCAAAAATAGCTGATTATAACGCTACTCGCGGAATGAACATCGAAAAAGCAGGCAATTGCAACACCTAAGAAATCAATTTCAGTTGCTTGGAAACCAAGCCAAGCAACTGAAATTGATTAAAAGCAGAACGATCATTCAATCAATGAACTGCACAAGCTGCGCATCCAGAGATTCAATGCACAAGGGTCGTGTAGCGATCTGTTATCGCCCCATGCGTGAAGCAGAAAGTGTAATATCCGAATGCTGCCACGCTTCCTTGAAGCGCGCTGCCACAGCTTCAGCTTCGGTAGTTTTATTTTGTGCTTGCAGCGCCTGCTGCAAGCCAAATAGTGCCCAGCCATTATTGCGATTGTGTCGCAAGTCAGCCCAGTATACGGTTTCTGCTTCATCTGGATGCCCAGCTTCCAGCAAAATCGCGCCTAAAGACAAACGGGGTGGATAATGCCATTCAAAAGGTTCGGTATAAACCAACCCATCTTCTAGCCGCACCGCTCGCTCCAGATGAGTAATTGCTGTGTCAAATTTACCATGCGCGGCTGCCAGTTCTCCCGCCAACACTTCAGGTGCAATTCGCAACACTGCATATGCTGTATTTTGAGACAGCAGTTGATAATCCAGCTGAGCAGAATTACCAACAATTTTGCGTAACCGTGCCAATTCCGTTGCTGCTTGCTTCAATTTGCCCGTCGCTACATAAGCCAAGCCACGCACATAATGCCAACTTCCCGTGAGAAAAGCGTTATCCGCAGGTGGTGCCGATTCATCCAGTACGCTTTGCCATTGTCCAAAACGTGCTAACGTCCAGTAAGGCAACACTCGGAAGATGGAGGTAAATGGAAATTGTTGCAGCAGAGTATCATCTATTTTCTCAGCGGTATCACGCGCACTTTTCAGCGCTAAAGCATATTGGCCGCTGGCGGAAGCAGCAAACCAGAGAAAATGAATGTTATGCGGATAATAAGCCAGTGGATACAAGCCTTGCGCCTTGAATTGCGCAATGTATTCTTCATCTGCCTGAATCGCCATCTGATTGCTCCTGACTGCATCAGCATAACGCCCTACGCGCTGATAAATATGCGAAGACATATGAATCATGTGCCCTGCTTGCGGCATAAGTGTCAGCAGTGTATCCGCTGCCTGTTCAGCTCGCTCCGGATAAGGCGTTGGTTCCATTAAATGGATATACATATGCAATGCGCCAGGGTGATTGGGATAACGACGCAATATATCTTCCGTCAGCGCAACGATGTCAGCGGTGCCCGCATACGGATAACCATCCCGCATCCAGTAACCCCAAGGGCGTAGATTCATGGTGGATTCTACATACAATACGGCAATATCCGGATCACCCGGAAACTGGTGATGCACTCCACGCATGGCATCTGCATACGCTTGATCGTTGAGCTTACGCGCTTCAGCCATGCCTGAATAACGTTTTTCCAGTGCTTGGATCAAAGCTTGCTCCTTCGGTGAAGCAGTTGCCATCAGTGCTTTGGCCTGATTAATCAATTTAACTGCCAGCGGTTCTTCGTTTGCATCCATCGGGGCATTGATATTAGGCCCTAATACCAACGCTTGCCCCCAGTAAGCCATGGCCAGCTTGGGATCCAATCGAGCAGCCTCTTTGAAAGCACGACCAGCTTCAGTATGATTGAAACCATAGGCAAGATTCAACCCTTGATTGATAAATTGCTGTGCCAGTTTATTTTTCGTGCTAACAGGAAAAGTATGCGTACCTAGATCCAATAGTACCGAGGCTTGTCGTTCGTCCGCCAGCAATTCATCGGTTACCGATGAAGCAGTATCTTCGTCATGGATAACTGGCATTTCATCGTTGCCATGACCAGTGTGCGCAAATGAGCAAGGCATGCCAACCATACCAATTATTACCAGCAAACTGCCAACCAGTACAGGTTTTTCAAAAGACATATGACAAACTCCTTTTATGATTTTTAGTTTAGGGAGCTTCTGAAAAATGTTGATAAAGCAATCAGCTCAAAGCAAAATTGGATGAAAAAATGGAGTATATTCGAAACGTGAAAATAAGATTTTAGGTTCAATTTTAACGTCGTAATGTACCCTTCAGTGAGACATTGAACCGGTTCTCAGCCATCATAAACATTAATTGTCTTGATATTGGCGAATTCTCTTAAGCCCCAACGAGAAAGTTCTCGACCCAGACCACTTTCCTTGATACCACCAAATGGCATGCGCGGATCTGATTTGGTAATGCCATTCACAAATACTGCCCCTGCCTCCAGCTTGCGTGCCACTCGTTCACCATGTGCTAGATCCTGACTCCAGACACTGGCTCCCAAGCCAAAGCGTGTATTATTAGCCAAGGCAACCACCTCATTCTCAGTTTGCGCGACGATCACCGGAATCACTGGGCCAAACACTTCCTCGGTCAATACCGCCATTTCCGCAGTCACATTGGTCAGCACGGTTGGAAAAAAATAAGCACCTTGACGTTTCCCTCCTGTTTGCACTACCGCTCCTTTTTCAAATGCATCCGCCACAAATTGCTCCATTTTCTCGGCAGCTTGTTCGTTTACCAGCGGCCCGATATCTGTTTCCTCAGCCAGCGGATCTCCCATCACCAATTTTTCTACTTCAGCTAGCAATGCGTGCATGTAAGCCGCCTGTACTTCTTGCTGAACAATCACACGCTTGGCGGCGATACAACTTTGGCCATTATTTCTGAATCTGCCTGCCACCGTTGCCTTTGCTGCTGTCGCAACATCTGCATCTGCCAATACAATCAAGGGATCAGAGCCACCCAATTCCAGCACAACCTTTTTTAGATATTTACCAGCCGTTGCAGCAATCGTCTTGCCTGCTTCTGTGCTGCCTGTCAGGGACACTCCTTGACACAACGGGTGTGCGATAATCTGCTCAACTTGCTGATGAGTCGCTAAAATCGTAGCAAACAAACCTGCTGGAAAACCTGCTTCATTAATTATCTTCTGGATACCCAGTGCCGAGCCAGTCACATTACTTGCGTGTTTTAATAGAGCGCCATTACCTGTGAGTAAAGCAGGAACTAAAAAACGAATAACCTGCCAGAACGGAAAATTCCAGGGCATGACTGCCAGGATAACGCCTAATGGTTCAATAACAATACGATGCTTGCGACCATCAGCTGCAACCGTCTCTTCTGCCAGCCAGCTGGTGGCATGGGTAGCATATACCTCACATGCCCAGGCACATTTTTCTATTTCAGCTCTGGCGGAACGAATAGTTTTGCCCATTTCTTCAGACATCAACCGGGCATACTGCTCTGATTTTTCACGTAGCATTTCTGCCAATCGATTTAACAGTACTACTCGCTCGGCAAGTGGAGTTTCTCGCCAGGCAAGCTGCGCTGTATGCGCGTGTGCCAATGCATCCAAAATCATTTGATCAGAATGTTGCGTATAGGTACGCAATGTTTTGCCAGTTGCAGGATTGATGGTCAGGATCATGTTGCTGGAACCAATCAGTATTTGGCTTGCAAAGCAAGCGGAGCCTCTGCTCCCAGTTGTTCTGCAGATAAAAAGCAGATCTCCCCACCTTGTTGCATCGCCAACTCAATAAACGTATCCACCACATCATCCACCACATTTGAAGCCGTGGCAACTTCGTCTATCGTGACAATTTTTTTCTCAAAATCAATCACACCTGGCTGAATATAACCCTGGCGTACAAACAAACGCACGACATTGCCTTCTGTTATTGCCCGGAAAATAGTAGAAAAATCCGTTAGTAATTGATTAGCATTACGCGCCTGCACAATATGTTGCATGGCAATTTCAGCGCGGTTAAGACGATATTCAGCTAACACACTGCGCGCTTCTGGTACTATTTTGTCAGCAGGAATCTTGAGATCAGGCACTGACGTAATCGCTCCAACAATATCGGCAGGTTGATCACACACTTCTTTAAAGAATGCAACATTACGTGTATCGCCAATCACGATAACTGGTAAGCGTTTATTATCAGGATGATTTTGAATTTCCTGTAACCCTTTGTCTACACGATTAAAAAATTCTTTGAGGTTGCTGGTTTCATTAGGCGTTTGTGGACGACTTGGTCCTTTCACCGTCGATAAAAAAGAATTTTCCATCGGGAAACTGCCTACCCGCAAGGTGGTTTTCTCATCAAATTCATGCACTGGGCGATCATTAAATGCTTCGATCAGACGTGCGGAAGTGCGCGAAATAACCAGCATGTGGTAATGAACTGCCTCATTGATTTCTCGCACCAGATCCCGTACTGCAAAAGTATCATCAATAATCACGCGCGCCTTGGTGGAAAACGGAAAGCGAATAACTTGCACACCATGACGGCTGGCAAATACACCCAGGCTATCCAGGTTGTAATTATGATTGAGATCATTTATTTCTTTATGAATAGCATGAATAATAGCCTCGACTTCTCTCTTATCAAGCTGGGCACTGAGTCGATCTTCAGCCTCTTTGAGCAGATTTTTCAGCGTAATTGCATCCTGTTTGTTATCTGGAAAAGTTCGATGAGTGGGCAATAAAATACTAATTGCCAGCTCATTTTTATGTTGGCCAAGTTGATTCAGAAGTGATTTCAAATTCATGAGAACTCCTTGATAGTTCAGTTTAAACCAAAGATTGAAAACAGGTTTTATCCACGCGACTACATATAAAGCTATAAGAACCTGCGCAAGATCTCGCTGAAGATACATTACAATGGTTAATGCGCGTCACGCTGACGCAGCCATGTTGAAAATTCATTCCCTATTTTTGCATGGCGCTCGCCCAGATCAACCGTAGCCTGTAAAAAACCTAATTTACTGCCGCAATCATAACGCACCCCCGCATATCGGTAAGCAAATACTTTTTCACGTTGCATCAATCGAGCAATACCATCTGTCAGCTGAATTTCTCCTCCCACCCCACTGGGCATGTTTTCCAACTCACTGAAAATACCTGGCGTCAAAACATAGCGACCTGCAACCCCCAATGTTGTTGGTGCAACATCAGGCATGGGTTTTTCAATAATTCCACTCACATCTACCAGATTCGGAGCAACATTTTGTCCACTCACTATGCCGTAACGCATGGTATGTTCACGTGGTACATCCTGCACTGCCAGAATACTTGCCTGTTTTTCGGCAAACTGTTTCACCATTTGAGCAATGATAGAAGGTTCTCCAATCATTAAATCATCTGCAAGCAATACTGCGAAAGGTTCTTGCCCCACTAATTCTTTTGCGCATAACACCGCATGCCCCAAACCCATCGCGCGCGATTGGCGAACATAAGTACAAGTCATATCACCAGGAGTAATGCTACGGGCAACATCCAGCAACATATTTTTTCCCGCTAACTCCAGTTCGTTCTCCAGTTCGTAAGCGGTATCAAAATGATCCTCCACACTGCGCTTGGTGCGACCAGTCACAAAGATCATATGTCGTATGCCAGCAGAATATGCCTCTTCAACCGCGTATTGAATCAATGGTTTATCCACAACCGGCAACATCTCCTTGGGAGCAGCTTTAGTTGCAGGCAAGAAACGGGTACCCAACCCCGCAATTGGAAATACAGCTTTTTTTACTTCCTTCATAATTATAAGATCTTGTTATTCACAGATAGATAAGGATACTCGAGCTACACCCATTTTCCTATGACAGAATCATCATGCTTGCCTGACAGAGATAAGCAGATGCAAGTTTATGTGCCTGACTATTCGGATGAACAATTAATAGGGGTCGAATAATTTTCTTTCAAGCAACAACAACTGGAAATCTGATGCGATGCAACACACAATCAAGGCACTTTCATAAATTTGCTGTGATTTCTCTGGCTGCATCGCCTTGTCTAACCTGGTTCAGCAACATATGGGCATATGGATTCAAGTCGATTTTTATGATACTGCAATTGCAGCGAGTGATACTGGGAGGGGGAAATCCTATATATCTATAACACAATGGCTTACATGCTTCCGGTGTAGTTTTGGCGTACTTCAAACATACTTTGATGCAATCCTCTGCTTCTATTTTATCAGAATTAAAGATGTGCGGCCCTTGGACACGTATCTCATGACTACAAATCCAGATCCACTTATAAAATATTCAGCTTAGTATCTGCAGTTCTCCACCCGCCTCCCAGCGCCCGGTAGAGTGATACTCTAGCCTGTAGCATCAGCAACTTGAATTGCACAGCATTATCCAGCGCAGCATAAAGGGTGCGTTGCACGTCGAGCAGCGTCATCAGAGTCTCCGCTCCCGCCTTGTAGCGTGATTCCGCCAGATCGTACGCTCGTTGTGCCTGGGCAAGCTCCTGTGCCTGTGCAATTGCCTGCAGGTCGTAACCCGTTACTGCATTGAGTGCTACTTCGACATTACCAAATGCACTGATGATGACGCTGCGATAGCCGATCAGTAATTCTTCATGCTGGGCGATGGCGAGATCACGCCCGGCAGCCAGTCGGCCTGCATTAAAGATCGGCGCCATCAAACCGGCTGCCACATTGTAAAGCGGGCCATCAAAAGGGGTTACGACCCCCACACTGGCAGTCAACTGCAGGCTGGGGAGCATAGCTGCACGGGCAGCAATGATATTTGCGTTGGCTGCAGCCAGTTGCGCCTCAGCACTGGCGATATCCGGCCGGCGTACCAGCAGATCAGAAGGTAATCCGGCACTGATAGAAGGTACCTGCAATGCATCGAGTCGGCTGCTTTTCACGGTAAAAGTGGAAGCCGGCAGACCCAGCAGCACCGCCAGCGCAGTCTGCGTATCATTTGCCTGCTGACGCAAGGCAGTCAGCATACGCTGTTGAGCCGCTACCAGCCCGCGCTGACGCGCCACATCCAGCAGTGTAGCAGCACCTGCCCGCCGGCGTGCTTCCACCAGTGCCAGGAAACGACTGGCATTCTCCAGATTACGCTCAGCAATATCGATACGTTGACACAATGCCGTTGTCTGCAGCCATAACTGGGCGGTACCGGCAGTAACCGTCAGTGAAACCGTATCGTGATCAAATTCGGTAGCGCGCAAAATCGCCCGTGCAGCATCGCGCCATGCACTATTCTTGCCCCAGAAGTCGACTTCGTAGCTGGCAACCAGCCCGCCTGAGAAAGTATTATTGCGAAACGCATTATCACCATATTGCTCCCTGCGGCTGAAATCGGCATTGGCAGATAATTCCGGTAGCAACGGCGCGCCGGCAATGCGGGCAGCAGCTTCGGCCTGATGTACACGTGCGACAGCGGCGACGACATCGAGACTCTGTTGCTGTGCCTGAACGATCAGCTGCGCCAGCTCCCTGCTGCCGAAACTGCGCCACCAGTCACGCGTGACATCCGGTGCGGCAGGATCAGAGGTTGCACGCCATTGGGCCGGCACGCTGAGCGCTTCTGACGGCATATTCGATTCCGTCGGCGTCAGGCTGGTACAGGCAACCGGCAACCATACCAGCAGAAATAATACAATCCTGTTCATCAGTGGCTCACTCCGAGGATAACGCCACGACCGGATCCAGCCGCGCTGCCGTCCGGGCCGGCATATAACCGAATATCAGCCCGGTAATCACCGCACAGGAAAATGCACCGATCATGACACCAAACGAGAAAATAACCGGGGTCTCCCAGAAAATGAGCAGGGCGCCAATGATCAGACCAAGTATCACACCGACTGTCCCACCCACGATTGTTACCAGCATGGCCTCGATCAGAAACTGGCTGAGAATGTCGTAATCTCGCGCACCGGTTGCCATCCGGATGCCGATCTCGCGCGTGCGCTCCCGGACGGTCATCAGCATGACATTCATGACACCGATGCCCCCAACCAGCAGCGATACGGCTGCAACCAGCCCCAGCATCCGGGTCATGGTATCGCGTGTTTCCAGCTGTGCCTTCAATCTGGCGGCTGCATTACCGATGCGGATATCCTCACGCCCATGGCGTTCCAGCAGCAAAGCTCTGACCGCATCTTCGGCCACCTGCACCCGATCCATTGAGGCGGCTTCCATGACGACATAGTCAGGTTGTTCCTGTGTCTGATAAACACGTGCGCGGCCGGCCCGATAGGGAATAAATACCATATCGTCATAATTCTGCGAGCCGGATTCCGCACCTCGCTCAGCCATGACACCGATCACTTCGAATGGAGAAGTACCGATCAGCAGATACTGTCCCACAGGATTCGACAAATAAGGAAAAAAATCACGATACACCTGGTAGCCAAGGACAACCACAGGGGCCAGTTCACGATCCTCTGCTTCGGTAAAAAAGCGCCCCTGTGCTACTTGCCAGTGATGGACCAGCGGCATGATATGCGGACTGGCAAACACATAGATCTGTTTGTCTACATTTCGGTGTCTTACCAGAATCGGATCACCAATCACCGGCATGATCCGGTTGATTTCAGGCAAACGGGCCACTTCATCCAGATCTTCTTCGGTCAGTACCCCTACTGGCCCGCCTGTAGGTGGAGCACTGCTGTTCAGATACATAATGGTCGTACCCAGCGACCCCATTTGGTCGATTACCTGCTGCTTGGTCCCTTCTCCAATGGCCAGCAGGCACGTCAAATATTCTGGTACTGATTTCAGCCGATCCGGCGGCATTGTCCTGTGCCTGTACAGGCTGTATAAAACAGATCCCACTCAATACAAGAAAACCCGGTATCGCACTGCACAATACTGCAACATGCAATAACCGAACCAGATCAGGGATGGATGTAAAACAGCAGATAATGCTGCGAGGGGGAAAGATAGTCATATTGTTTTTGGTCAGATAGGTTAATAATCAATAAACAAAGCTCCTACCTGATAGGCCGAACGAGAATTGAAATCCCCTCACTTTTTACAAAATTTTTTCTGACGCTTCTCCCGTTTTTATAAGTTCTTCGGGCCCACCAGCACCCAGAAACGGGTGCGATATGTCACGCTGATCGGTTGGGTCTGTGCAAGAAACCGCAGTGCCTTGTCGGTATCTTTTACATGGAAAATACCCGATATTGGCAGATCAGCCACACGCTCGTCACAAGTGATATAGCCAGGGCGGTAACGCGATAGCTCAGCCACCAGATCGGCCAGCCGAATATTTTTACCGGCAATGATACCGCTAACCCAGCTATCTTCCTCAAAATGCCGATCTGCCGCAGGCAGGATGCTGCTTCCGGTCAACCGGCGGCTCTCACCGGCCTGTACGATGGCTGATAAACCACCGGCAGCCGGATGCAGTTCCACTGCTCCTTCCTGCACACTGATGCGGGCATGTTGTTCGTTCAGCCGTACGACAAAACGAGTGCCGAGCGCCTGCAATTCACCAAATGGCGTGCGTACCCGGAACGGGCGCTTTCTGCCGGTTTGAGCGGCTATTTCTCTGTCGGAACCAGTTGTGATATGCACCTCACCCCGCTGCAGAACAATGAGTCGCTGTGCATCTGTCAGATCAAAGCTGACCGCACTGTCGGTATTGAGCATGACTACCGTACCATCAGCCAGATGCCACGCACGCTGTTCGCCTGTAGCAGTACTGGCATCCGCCAGCAGACGCTGCCAGGGAGTATGTTCACGCACTCCCCAACCGGTTACGAAGGTGATGCTCGCCAGAGATAGCAGCTTGATCGCGTTTCTGCGATTCTGTTTGCGTGACTGGCGCTTGCTGTCCACTTCCTGCAGAGTATCAAACGCCAGTCTGGAAGGAAGATTCTTGCAGTCATTTCTGAAATCATCCAGGGAATGCACTCGCTGCCAGGCAAGCTTATGCAGCGGATCGGCATGCAGCCACTGCTCAAAGGATTGACGGGTTTCAGGGGTGGGGTCGTTATAATCGAGTTTGATCGACCAGTTGATAGCGGCCTCGATGATATCTTCGGGAAGAGGAGTGGTTTGCAGCAGATTCTCCTGCTCGACAGGCGGTGTGCGTGTCATCCGGTCATACTTCGAAATGCAATGCGTAGCACTGGCGTAATGCCTTGGCGATATAGCGTTCGACCGTTGCCCGGGAGACATTCAACTGGCTTGCGATTTGCGGGCAGCTCAGCCCGTCGATTTGTGCCAGCAGAAAAGCGGTGCGCACTGCCGGTTTGAGTGAATCAAGCACTCGATCTATCTCGATCAGTGTTTCCAGAAAAATCAGGCGGCTTTCAGGAGTGGGAGCTTCAGGTTCGGGTAGCGTTGCCAGTATCTCCAGCCAGGTTTGCTCCAGTTCGCGCCGGCGCCAATGATCGACGACCAGACCACGTGCGATGGAAGACAGATACGCTCGTGGCTTCTCTATTTGCGGTGGATGCCGGCGAGTCAGTATTCGTATGAATACATCCTGGGCAATATCTGCCGCATCAAAAGTATTCCCCAGTTTGCAATACAGCCATTTCTGCAGCCAACCATGATGATTATTGTATAAATCACGCGCTTGCTGCAAGGCTGCCAGCCTGACAACCGGTACAGTCATTTTCTACCTTCCGATCACACAATATTAATGAGAACTATTCGCATTTTATAAGATGTGTATCCAGCCCGCAATGAAATCTTTTTAATCTGGAAGCAGAAAGAAGAACAGGAGAATTATTCCTGGTTCATATACTCGGAAAGATTCATCATAAATTTAGGTGTCTACAATACGTTACAGATTAATAATGAACTATGATAACCATACCAAGCCAGAGGCTTTAAGGTAAAATTATTCGCATGAATATGCAGTCACGCTCTTCCCAAAAAGATGGCAATGTTGACGTCGTAGAAAAAGCGGCGGACTGGTGTATGCGCATACACTCAGATGAGTGCAACCAGCAGGATCGGGAAGCTCTGGAACAATGGCTTCAGGAGAATCCGGCTCATGCACAGGCCTATGACAAAATCCTGCGAGTCTGGTCATTAAGTGAACACCTCGCACCTACCGTATCAGCGGCCGAGCCGCCACAAGAGGATATTCATATTGACATTCCGCGTATTGCCCAGCCTCCCCGCTGGCAATGGCAACGCGCTGCAGTGGCACTATCTTTGACTGCTCTGCTGCTCATTCCTCTTGGCTACGGGGGCTGGTTGCTGAACTGGATACCTGACGAGTACCACCGCTACAGTACTGACCAGGCTCGCCAGGAAATCACCCTGCCTGACGGCACACAGGTGGAAATGAACCTCAACACGCAAATCACTTATGCCAATTTCCGAAACAGGCGTCATGTCAGTATCAATGGCAATGGAGAAGCCTTTTTTAACGTTGCCCACAATGCCGGCCATCCTTTTGAGATCAGTGCTGCCAACGGGATGATCACGGTGACAGGAACAGCGTTCAATGTCTGGAAATATCAGGAAAATGTTGTAGTCACGGTTACCGAGGGCTCTGTCGTGGTTAGCAATAACGCGTTTGACGTCCACCTGACTCCCGGCATGCAAGCTGAATACAGTGCTCATGATTCACCCCAGTCAGAATCTGGCGATCTTGATCGGGCGCTAGCATGGCAATCCGGCAAACTGATATTGGACGATCTGCCGCTTGCCATTGCCATACCACAGATTGCCCGCTATCTTGATCAGTCAATTACCCTGAATGATGAAGCTGTTGCCAATTTGCACATCGGCGGCATTTACAATACCGCAAACCTGAATACCCTTATCAATACCCTTCCTCAGGCCCTGCCACTCACCATCGAAAAACGCTTCTTTGGCGGGCTGGTACTCTCAAGCCGCTCACAATAAAACAATTCTGCAATTCATCAGATAACATCTGCAAAACGTTAGCGAAGCAGTCTGTTGGTAATCAACGCGCGAACCATAATAAAGCAGGGATTCTTTACTTTAACTTACATTTATTTTCAATCTGATTAAATTCACCCAACGCAGCAATAGCTGCCTTTCTGGCTGCTGCAGCCTTGTCAGCCTGGGATTCTTTTATAATATCATCCAGGTGTTTCAATCCTTCCTGAAGATACTCGTTTTTGGGGTCTGTTGATTTAACTCCAATGACATATTCTTTTGCCTCCTGCGCCAATTGGGTCATAACCTTTACATCTGTTGCCAGAACCACAGCTTCCGTTTGCTTGATTGCTTCCTGCAGACGGATATCCTCTGCCTGCACATTAGCCGAACTGAGCACAAATAGAGACAGAATAAAAATACTTGGCAGGATTGATAATATTTTGTTCATAACCTTCCCCTGTTTATTGAATGAGATTTTGATGCAGATTGTTCCTGTCCAACAGAATTTCCGCTGCGGGAGATCGTCCTGATGGGTTGCGAAGGTCACGTTGCTGCTGATCAGAGGAACTGCTATCAGCCTCGGATATTCCAATTTATTCATTATGTCAGCAGTCATGGAACCCCCCTCCACGGATCAGAAAAGCCTGCACATTTACACTAGGTTTTATAGTCCTGACAAAAGCGTTAACCTGTCTTTCAGCTTCTTCTCTTGCAATTTCATATCTGATCTGAATTTTCCCCACCAGCTGCTCACGCTCACCTGCAATAGCATCCAGCTCGTCATCAGTTATATTGCCCCACTTCTCCTTCAGCTTGCCTTTCAGTTCTTTCCAGTTTCTTTCAACGGTATTCCAGTCCATGATTTCTCTTCTCTTATTAAATTTCAAAGATCCAAGATCACTAGTTGAGCAGGTATATTTCATATGTTCCCCCTATACAAAAACAAGGTTAATTGCCTGTGCAGCCAGGATCAGGAAAGTCGAGTTCTTAAAAAATGACAAACTGCTTTTTGAATATTTTTGTGTCTGCTGGATTACAAGTAACCATTTCGGTAGAAGACAAGTTTCATCATAAAAAACGATCAGCTTCACCCTTTAAAACCCGATCCATTAGAAATGATTCTCATTATCAATATATGAGAGGTGTTAATCTCCGCAAGCGTTCAATACTTTAATATAAAAAATATTTATGATAATCATAAAATAGTAATAAGACCTTTGCATAACCTTGACGATTTTGTGCGGTGGCGGGGTGATTTCCAAAGGATGTTTTTGTGCGTTTTTAACAGGAAAGTGAAGTTTTACTCTTTTTCAAAGGAGCTTTTCACCCGTATGGTGTGATAAGTCAGTCGACTTTTAATCTGCTTCTTTTGATTACCCGGGACTGCTGCGACAATTTGTCACATTCCTTTCCCTTGCTGGAATCGGCAAAATCCACGTTCGATTACACATCAGAATGGGAGATTCAGGATGGTTATGAAATATTATTTCAACCCATTGACATATGTTGTGGCTGCCGCATTATCTTTTTTTGCTGTGCAGCAGGCATTGGCACAAACTACCTTGAATGAAGTTGTTGTTAAAACCGGCAAGATTCGTGATGCAGCTACGTCAGCTGAAATTGGGTCAGCTGAAATTGCGGCCCAGCACGCTGTTACCCGTGATACGGCTTCTCTGTTGCAGGATATTCCAGGCGTGCATCTTTATGGTGCAGGGGGTGTTTCCAGTCTGCCGGTGATTCATGGTCTGGCGGATGATCGTTTGCGTATCACGATTGATGGTATGGATTTCATTGCTTCCTGCGCCAATCATATGAATCCGCCACTTTCTTATCTTGATCCGGGTAATGTTGCAAAAATAAAGGTATATGCCGGTATTTCGCCAGTCAGTGTCGGAGGGGATAGTATTGGCGGCACCATTATTGCGGAAACGGCTGCCCCTCAATTTGCTGCGCCTGGGCAGCGTTCACTCATCAAAGGGGAAGTCGGCTCTTTTTATCGCAGTAATAATAATGCCTGGGGAGGAAATCTATCCGCCACGCTGGCCAATGAATTTTTCAGCATCAACTATTCCGGGGCAATTACTACAGCAGATAATTACAAGGCTGGTGGTAATTTTAAGACAACAACAGCCACGGGGCGGCCAGGGCACACGCTTCCACTGAATGAGGTTGGTTCCACCGCCTACAAAAGTCTGACGCATACTTTGGGGCTTGCATTGCGGGCAGATAATCATCTGCTGGAGGCGAAGTTCGGTTATCAGAATGTGCCGTACCAGTTTTATCCAAACCAGCGTATGGATATGCTGGATAACGAACAAAAGCGGATAAACGTGCACTATCTTGGCCAGTACAACTGGGGAACGCTCGATGGTCGTGTTTATTACGAAGCAGTTGATCATTACATGAATTTCAGCGATGACAAGCAACTGATTTACGGCACAGCATTGAATGGTATGCCGATGTTCAGCCGTGGCCGCACGCTTGGTTTCAATCTAAAAGGAGATGTTTACCTTACTGATGATGATCTGCTGCGTGTCGGCGCACTGTATCAGCACTACACCCTGCGTGACTGGTGGCCTCCATCCGGGACAGGTGCCATGTCACCTCTGGATTTTGAGAATATCAATCATGGCAAGCGTGATCGGCTGGGATTCTTTGCTGAATGGGAACGGCATTTCAATCCACAATGGACCACGTTGCTGGGTGCTCGTTACGAGCATCTGGAAACGGATGCGGACAATGTTCATGGCTACGGGAACATGATGGGTAATCAGATTCCTGATTCGGCTGCCTTTAATGCGCATGGCCATAAACGTAATGATAACAACGTTGATCTGACAGCATTGGCACGCTATACACCAAATAACATGCTTGATCTTGAACTGGGCCTTGCGCGCAAGGTACGGACACCTAATCTTTATGAACGCTATACCTGGTCTACCTGGGGTATGGCTGCCATCATGAATAATTTTGTTGGGGATGGTAACGGTTACGTTGGCGACATGAATCTGAAACCGGAAAAAGCTTATACCGCCGCTCTTACAATTGATCTGCATGCAGCCGAACGTGAATGGGAAATCAAGGCTACACCGTACTTTACTTACGTAGATGATTACGTGGATGCGATTCGAGTTCCCGGGGCAACCACGAACAATCAATTCGTTGTCCTGCGGTACGCTAATCATTCTGCCCATCTTTATGGAGTGGATCTTTCCGGTCGTGCTGTGCTGGCAAAAACCAGCCTGGGTGAGTTTGGTGTGCGTGGCCTGATGAACTATACCCGAGGAGAAAACAAGAAAACAGGAGATGATCTTTACAACATCATGCCACTTAACGGCAAGTTAACTCTTACCCACCAATACAGTGGCTGGAGCAACGCTATTGAACTGGTCGGAGTTGCTCGCAAAAGCGATGTTTCCTCGGTGCGTAATGAAATTCATACGGGAAGCTATTTCCTGACACATTTACGTACCAGCTACACGTGGAAGAATGTTCGTGCCGACTTGGGGGTGGAGAATCTGTTTGATCGCCTCTATGCCTTACCGCTTGGAGGTGCCTATACCGGACAGGGAATGACCATGGGTATCAATGGTATTCCTCATGGGATTGCTGTACCTGGAATGGGGCGCTCGATCTATGCTGGACTGAATATTAAGTTTTGAGCGTATGGAAGCAGCAACTCATATACTTTCACTTTCAGGCAATTTGTGCTGAAGAAATGAGCTGATTGTTTACAGTGGCTGCATTTTCGAGGCACAAGACCAGTCGTTTTATTACAGAGGATTCGTATTTATGGCAGGGTACATAGGTAATGTCGCAGTTGCGTACGATCGTGATCTGGGGCATATACTTTTTGAGCGATATGCTTCCGATATCGCCAGGCGCGTTGCAAGAAGGCCAGTTAGTGACGTCCTTGAGGTTGCATCAGGTACAGGAATCGTGACAAGGCAACTACGGAATATGCTGCCTGGAGACGCACAACTGACCGCTATTGATATCAGTGACGCCATGCTGGATGTTGCGCGTACGAAATTCTTTCCGCATGAGCAGATTACTTTTCGGATTGCAGATGCGGTGACACTGCCTTTTGATGATCAAGCCTTTGATGCAGTAATCTGTCAGTTTGGTGTGATGTTTTTCGACAAGGATAAAGCCTTTCGAGAAACATATCGGGTACTGAAGCAAGGTGGGCGGTATCTGTTCAGTGTATGGGATTCACGTGACTATAACCCTTACGCCAGCTTGACTTTTGAAGTCTTGAAACAGTTCTTCCCATCGGATACTCCCCGATTTCTTGAGAATACTGTTTCATCCTTCAAAATTGATCCCATCAAGGAAATGCTGATTCGTGCCGGATTTGAGCAAATAAATATCTCGGTTCAACGACAAGTTTACGATATACCGGATGCCAGAGCCTTTGCACGCGGGCTGATATTTAGTCCGGTTATCAGTGAAATTAGTGAACGAGATGAGGTGGATCCTGATGACATTATTGAAGCACTGGCAGATACATTTGTTATGAAATACGGCTCGAATCCCACACGTTTTCCGATGCAGGCCATACTGTTTGAAGCAGAAAAACTCTGATCAGAGTACCTTGATTTTCTTCGTGAAAAAGGAGAGATAAAGATCAGACAGCTAAAAAAGCAAAATCTCTGAAAATTCTGAATCAAGCTGCGCAGTTTCCTCTGAATAATGTATTGAGCATCTGTTTTTTGTTGAATAATTGTTATGTATTCTGATTTGGATGATGAAGTGCCAGTGTGTCAAAACAACCGATAAGGCCAGCAGCAGCATCACCAACGACTGGGCTGTTGATAGCGTATGCTGTCACTTGCAGGCTGAGTTCCCGAAGTTGTCAAGCCATCAACGATGTGTGGTTTCTCTGGCAACCTTGTTCAATATGCTCAAAAACCAGTGCGACGAATTTCCATTGCTGACGCTACTGTGATCGCCGTTCCCTGATTGAAACTGTCTTTGATCACCACTACGATCTGACTTTCCGTAAATCTGCTTTTCCTCATCAAGAGCTCCATACAAAAGGAGACTCCAAAATTCTACTCAGAAACGTCTACCAAATTAGTTAAGAAATACTAACTCAACTAGTAAACATGAATCTATTAACTATCCATAGGATCATGATTTAATCTGCACAGGTTTTACGACAATACAGAGTTATATTGAAGTGAATATTGATAAAGCCAGAGATAAATCTACAGAAACATATAATCCCTAAAAAGAAGGAAGAAACTTAATTGGCTTCTCCTATTCTCTATATTTTGAGATTTTGAATAAAGAAATTCGATAAAGGAGCTTAATTATGGACTGGAATACAATTGAAGGAAACTGGAAACAATTAAAAGGCAAGCTCCAAGAAACCTGGGGTGATCTGACCGATGACGAACTGGATGTTATCGCCGGCAAACGTGATCAGTTGGTAGGAAAAATTCAGGCCAAGTATGGAATTGCAAAAGAAGAAGCCGAAAAACAGGTGGATGACTTTGCCAGCAAGTGTAATAACTGCTGAGTGTCACGTCGCGCCCCTCCAATTATGGATAACGGATTACCACAATCCCATAAAGCATTACCCATAATCTTTTTACTCTAATAATTAGGAGAAGAAGTACATGTGTCAACCAATCGAGAAGCGTTACAGGTAGTTATCCACACCTGGTCTTTCCACTAACCGGAAAACCATATTCGACAAATTGGCACGTTTAAGTACTCAGCAAAAAGATAAAGCTATTTTGGGAAATGGTAATCGAATTATCAGATGGACAGTTGCTATGCTCAAAGCGGAACGATTGAAAGCATTGAGGAATAGCTGACAAAAGAAGATGACGCAGAAATAGAGTTTGAAGTAGATACAGCCGACCAGTTAATTGAACTAGAGAAAGACTAATTAAACGATAGTTAACAAAGAGGAAACAAATAATGAAAAAAATGTTATCAAATGTTGCTGTCCTGGTCTTTTTCTTATTCGGCTCGGTCAGCGTGCAGGCTGAGAACTCACATCTGCGACAAGCTATCAAACATACTGAAGCTGCCATGGAAGCAGTAGATGCGAGAACGATTGCAGAGCATGCGGAAGAAGCAAGACATCATGCTACTGAAGCCAAATCTACTGATCCGAAAGATCAGCATATCCTGGAAGGTTTAAAATACCTCGAAGAAGCTATCAAGGAATCAAGTGTTTATAATACTGATTCCGCCAGACAAGCTGCGACTGATGCACTAGATAAATTTAAACAAGCTGTGGGTACAGAATAAAGATAAACAGAGGTATTCAGAATCTTTCTAAAATTTTTTACAGCTTTCGGGAGAAATACAAAATGATGAGCTGAGCTGCTACATTTTTAATTATTGCTTTGATAGCTGGCATCTTTGGACTTACTAGCGTTGCTGGCGTAGCAATAATATTGCATGGATAGTGTTTGTCGTAGGATTAATCCTTGCCATTTTCTTTTTTGTTACCGAGAGACGTCCACCTTTATAGAGGATTAGGAGTCAGGATCTTAATTATTGAATATTACTCACACAATTCAGATTTCATGTCCGGTGTTCCTATCTCGGTTATAGTGGTGCAATTGTTACTCTTGCGCCACATTTCATAACCATTTAACTATAACAATATTATTTAAAGGAGATTGAAATGGGCAAATACATACTGGCATGGCTACTTGGCGTACCAGCAATCCTACTGGTCATTATTTATTTGTTCTTTAACTAAAAAATCTGTGCCATTGGTAATCCCTCTTCACGAAGTAACTATACCCAGAAGTAGAATTTCTTTCTTCTACCTTCGGGAGGTGAGATAAATGGGGATTACCCACCTTTCCGCAGAACTACCTGAACGGGTCATTTTGTTCCGGATCGTTCAGCCCTAAAACATTATCATCTGTCATTACAGTGTTTCCTGGTTAATCTGCCAGATCTCTATCAACAGGCTACACCGCTCTCTTCCCTTGCATACACCAGATTTGATCATAACTCTCCGGTTAGCCCCAGATCGTGAAATATGCATGCACTTTGCGCCACTTCGGAAAACCGTCTGGCAACAGACGCACCTGCTCAAATTGTTCGCCACTAATGTCGCTCAGATAGTATTTTTCTCATTCAAAGATATCTACCAAGAAAAAGATTTTGAACAGGTTCTTATGGCAACAATGGCAAACCCAGCTCTTGCAGAAACTGATTATGGCGCTCCTTTGCTTCACTAATCTTTTGTTCGACAGCCAGCAAATCAGCGTATACATCAGACAGAATGATTTCCGGCTCAGGTTCCGCCGTACTCACATAGCGTGAGATATTCAAGCTGAAATCATTGCTCTCAATTTCTTCCATGCTCACCCGACGGGCGCAAGGACGGGGTCAAAGGACGGGGTCAGGTCTACAAAGGACGGGGTCAAAGGACGGGGTCAGGTCTATAATCACGAATTCCCGTTTTTGCGAACAATAGCTCCAATCGTCGTTGGATGCAGCTGGTAAAATTCTCCAATTTCTCGCTGGCTATATGCGCCAGTTTGATACGCTGCAATGATCGCTGCATTACGATCCGGATACCGGGCGGCAATGTCAGACAGAGGTTTTGCAATCGGACGTCTTTGCTATCTGGGTATGTTCAAATCGTCTTTCTCTTTTCTTATCTTTTTCTGCATTTCAGCAATGAAAGTTTCGTCACCCAGATAAATCTGGCCTTTCAGATTCGACCATATTTCAGGCTGATGCTGCACGCCTTCCAGAACAAATTGCCGATATTGTTCTTGCGCAATCTTTTTCCGCTTATCAAACAGGGAAAGAATCCAGTCGGTTGTTAGCCATTCAGGTTTGGGTGTGTCTCCTACCATGGCCAGATAGCTGCTCCATGGCCAATCTTCGAGACGACTAACCATGTTCCTGGCTCTTAACGGGTTCAAAACAACATAACGGGAAAGTTCGAGCAGGTAATGATTTTTATCTACCAGAATCGCTTTGTACCGCCCTTGAAACAAGTGGCCACTACGCTTGTGCCGACGATTAGAGGTTTGTGTATAAACCCCATTGAGCTGACGCATCCCTTTTGACAAATTACCATCGGGCGTTTCGAGAATGAGATGATAATGATTATCCATCAGACAGTAGCCATGGCACAGCCAGTTGTAGTTTGCGATAACTGTCTGGAAGATTCCGAGAAATTTTAGCCAGTCTTCTTCATCTTCATAGATGTTTTCGCGGCGATCTCCACGCGATGTCACGTGATAAAGTGCATTTGGAAATTACAAGCGAAGGGGTCTGGACATAAGTACAGTACATATTCGTTTTCCTCAATTCGCGGCCTGACCCTTTTGCGGTGTTGATCTCTTTACGGTGCTACTGTGCTTGATGACAAAATGCACACATATATGCTAGCATTATGTCCATGAAAATCTTCAACTGGAGCTCTGATAAAAATCAACAGCTTATTGTTGATCGCGGCATGTCATTTGAAGAGGCTGTCTTCAGTATTCTGAACGGAGGGCTGCTGGATGATATTGTTCATCCAAATATTGCGGATTATCCAAATCAACGAATATTCGTGATCCAGATTCATGATTATGTCTATCTGGTGCCTTACGTAGAAAGCCAGGATGAGATTTTTCTTAAAACGATTATCCCCAGCAGAAAATTTACCAGGATATACCTTGGAGGTAAAATATGAACAAAGAAAAGCTATCACAGGAAGAGAAAGGGTTGCTTGATGCGGTGGAGTCCGGTGAGTATGAATCAACGCTAACCGAATTACGCAAAAAAGAACTCGAGGCTGCAGCCAACCTTACCTTCAAGAAAGACAAGAGAATAAATATTCGTATATCAAACAGGGATCTCGTTGCTATTCAATCCAAGGCAACTGAAGAAGGCATTCCATATCAAACCCTTGTCTCCAGTATTATTCATAAATATATATCTGGCTCACTGCAAGATCTCACCGCTAACAAATCAGGCAAGCGTCGTTGACATCCTCCCCATCCTGAAGGGCGGGGATTCCTAAGGCGTTCAGGCTCTCACCCGACTCGCTTCAGCGGGTTCCTGCTTCGCAGAATGGCCTGACCGCACCAATTCTCCACACAAAATGAGGTCAGATCTATCATCCGAATGACTGTTCTTACGAACAGCAGCTCCAAATTTCCTCAATTCGCGACCTGACCCCTTCGCGTGCTCTAACATCTCGCTGTCTAAGCTGAAAGGCCAACAAGAGTACCGCATTTATTTTCCAGTAAAAATACGGGTCAGAATAATGTAAAAATTGCTAATAGGAATCATTAGCATTATAATTTTCGCACACTTCGAAGACATGATATGCAATTGATGCTCTATCAGAAAGAGTCATTTTTAACAACAATAACCAAGGTTGGCACCAAAACATGCCAGATACAAACACTCGGAGCTCATTCACTGCATCATGGGTTCAAATTTACACGGAAAATCTATCCGTACTCACCAGATTTGCTCGTAAATTCACCAGTTGCGGCTATCATGCCGAAGATATCGTACAGGATGTCTTCTTCAAATTATCCTCTGCCCTCCTATTTCTTCCCCAAAAGATCAGCTGAATTATCTGTTTCAAATAATTCGTAACCTGGCTATCGATCATTACCGCAAGCAGGCGCTAATAAACAAACATATTGTCACTGTAGAAGAATACGAGAACCTCAACACAAACGAAATATCACCCGAAGCCATATGTGAAGATAAGCAAGCTCTGGAAAAATTATCTGCCGCATTGTCGGAATTACCAGAACGAACGCGCTACGCCTTTGAAAGACACCGTATAGACGGTGTACCTCAAAAAGAAATCGCCAAAGAATTAGGCGTTTCTCCTACGCTTATCAATTTTATGATCAAAGATGCACTCATCCATTGTTCAAAATTTCTATAAAACCAGATATATAGTCACGAGATACTTGCCTAAAGGGCGATACATCTAATTTGTACAGCAGCAAGGAAAGAAGAAGTATTTTTGGCATGTCTTGTAGCAATGCCGCGCCATTGTTTGAGATGCAAAAAAGCATTCTCGACAAGATGCCTCAGTTTATACAGTTCTTTATCGTAAGATCTTTGTATCTTTCGGTTTTCCTTCGGAGGAATAACCACCTTCATTCCCTGTTTTTCTGCCTGTTCAATAATGGCATTACTATCGTAGCTACGATCTGCCAACAGATAATGTGCATCCATTCCTGCGAACAGGTGGCCAGCGGGGAGCCATGATGCGGTGTAGCGAGCATGGTTAAACTGCGCACCCGGTGTGCATTGCATGGGATCCAGATGATGAATCAAATAACGGCTGTCCAGCCCGCCCATGCTGTGTGCAATTAAATCAATCCGATCGGCACAGATGCGCGCCAGAAAATTTGCCAGCGCCTGAGCACGCACTTCGATAACGCTATTGGGCGGAAGAGTGGGAAAGAAAATCTGCCGAGGATCGTTTTGCAAGTGTGCGTGCAGCGAGCGGAAATACTGAATTTCCTTGCCAAGGATGGAGTAAGCGGAAAACCCCAGTAGACCGTGCACAAAGACGATTGCTTCTTTATCCGGGGTATTCATTGTATTTTTTATACTGCGGTTGAAATTTGTTCGCAGAGAAATCAGCTAAGGCTTGAGTAATTCTTCAATTTGGAGTCCTATTCCTGGCTTGCCATTAAATACTGTTCCAGTTTTTTTCTTGTTCAGGTGTTCCAAATTGATAGTATAAGCTTGAGCTGGTAGCGGGAAATATTTCACCTCTCTTACTAAACTCAGCGCGTTCCTCATATAGAATTCAATGAATGCCTTGACTTCCGGTTTTTCTGCCGATTCAATGTTCACGTAGATAAAAATTGGGCGTGATAATGGCCTGTAACGTCCATTCTCTACTGTATTAATAGATGGAACAATGGCGCCTTTACCCCCATCAACAGCGAGCGCTCGAAGTTTTTTCTGATTTTCATTGTAATAAGCAAAGCCGAAATACCCTAGTGCATTTTCATCATTCTCCACCCCTTTTACTAGTACGTTGTCATCTTCAGAAGCAGTGTAATCTCCTCGACTAGATTTAGTTTTTCCAACAATGGCTTCCGTAAAATAGTCAAAAGTGCCAGAATCTGCTCCAGGTCCGTAGAGATTTATTGGTCTATCTGGCCATGCCGGATTTACCTGATTCCAGCTGATTATTTTTCTATGGGCATCAGGTTCCCAGATCTTTTTTAATTCTGCGGTAGTAATAGTTTTAACCCAATCATTTTTTGGGTTCACTACAATAGTTAATGCGTCGTATGCTATGGGCATTTCAACATATTGTACTCTGGTAGCTTCACATGCATCCATTTCCTCTTTCAGGATAGGACGTGAGGCATTAGTGATGTCAATCTCACCACGACAAAATTTCTTGAAGCCACCTCCTGTTCCTGAAATGCCAACTGTCACTTTGGCTGCACCTTTCTTGGTTATTTGAAAATCTTCTGCGATGGCTTCAGTAATGGGAAAAACAGTGCTAGAACCATCAATTTTTATAATTGGTACGGCATATGCAGTATTAATAGTTCCAAATAACACACTCAATACTAATCCTATTATTTTAATACTAGACAATTTCAGCATTTTAACCTCCTAAAATAGTTATGACGTTAAGAAACTTGAATTAAAAAGCTATTTGACTACGGAACATAAACGTGTTCAGGCCATTGGGTTTGCCGCCACTTGCGGTAATGAGTGGTGAATCCTTGATTTCCAATATTTTGTCGTAATTGAACATGAAGCGAATATTGTTGTTAACGTGCCAATTCAGTGCAAATGTCAGGTTTTTCATTTCTCCTGCCTTGAGAGCATCATTATTTAAATCTACTCCAGCAATGCGTACTGCAAGCTCCCACGCTCCCCATCCACCTCTAGAAAAACTGAAATTGCTGGTTGGTTCTATTCTATGAAATTGCCCATCTTTGTATTGACGTGATTCTCCTGTGAGTGTCCATGTAACTTCTCCATACCATCCGTTGAAGTTGAGCGAGTGCAAGCTGTTTCTACGGGCAATCCAGCTATGTGTGTATTCACCTCCCGCGCTAAACGGCCCATATACGCCGCTGACTTCCAAGCCTAGCATCTTGATATCTTCAATATTTCCCAAGGTGCCCGAATCAATCGGAAAAAGATCAGTCATATGTGAGGTTTGGTGCTTGAATCTTACGCCGTTAGAGGGGCCAAACAGCTGGCCATTTCTACTTGGTTTACGATAATTCCCTGCGATACCCAGATGAACAACTCTTGTTTTCTCATTAACAGGTGCAAAGGTGACGCGTGAACTGGTTCCCCAGCCTTCATCCGAACTATTGTTATTGGCATCAATTGATTCTCCAAAAAGGCCGAGCTGCCAAGTCCAATTCTTGTCTATATTTGACAAATTGATGCCAATAGCGCGATCTACGACCGGCCCATTTAACACATTCATTAATGATCTTTCCATGAATATAAGATCGTTGGAGCTCTCCTGTAGCTCGCGACTGAAAGGCTGTTTCTGGTGACCCACATTGATCTTTACAGGATTTAGCCCCTTGTATGAGATATACATATCCTTGACACCAACCTTGTTATCAGCAAAATCGATCTGGCTTTTAAAGCCCCAATCGTTAAAGAGAGTGCCTTGAAACTCTATACGCCCCCGCCGAAGTTCTGTGCCATCATTGGCCTGAATTGGAACGCCATTTCTAAAAAAATGATCATTACTGCTGTGTGTATAATCCACGTGAATCCGACCACCAATCTTGAATCTGAAGCTCTTGTCGGGTGATTCAAACTGCAAACCGTTTTTATCCAATTTGACGAGCTGTCCTTCATTTGTCTCAAGGCGCTCAGCAAGTTGTGGATACTCTTCTTTTTCCTCCGTTATTGCGGTTGTATCTTCAGATGAAGATTGACTGATTCTCTTTGTTTCCAGCGTGGGTGATGTGCTTGTTGGTGGAGTGCTCCGGATTTTTTCGTAGGTGCCTAATCGTTCTCGGCCAAGCCCAGGCTTTGCAGATATATGTTTAGCATCCACATAAAGATCAATCGCAAAAGTGCTGGATGACGTCCCTGTGGTTCCTAAGGTAATCGCTGCTGCCAATGCAAATTTTGGAAATTTCAAAGTTATGATCCCGATTGTAATGTTTGTTGGTCATTTCTTACTGAGTCAAATCGGGAGGGAGGATACAAACGTAAAATGACAGTTTGATTACTGTTTTGTTATCGTTTTGTGACAAAATTTTTCTGTTTTTTGTCCGTTGTTCTATCAGGCTTGTCTGAGACATGGTGCATGTGGTGGTAGCACTCTTTGCAAGAGTATAAAGAAATGTTATTGCAGATATCATCGGAGGTGGGGCATGTTACGGCGTGCGTTCTTGCGTTTTTAACGTATACGCTTTATTTGCGCGCCGGGAATGTAAACTGGATACTGTTATCAGTCAGGATTGTATGGATTTTGTAGGAAAGAGTCTCGATCACGACCTTCAAGAAGGCGGTTGCCGTGTTGCGGTTGGCTTTGTTCTGGAGTTGAACAAAAACAAGCTTTGATGTCCGGTCAATGACTACAAAAAGATAGAGTTTACCTTCCTTCGTACGAACTTCGGCAATATCAATATGGAAGTAGCCAATTGGATAGGCATTAAACTTTTTATTTGGCTTGTCGCCATCAACATTGGGCAACCGACTGGTGCCATGCCGTTGAAAGCAGCATCGCTACTGCATGTGTACTTGCAACAAAATGACAAGAGGATATGAACCGAAGGATAGAACCTTCTCAACACCATCAAACTGATAACGGTATTGTCATAATTTCGAATCATTGGGATTAACCAGTAAAAATAAACCATCACCCACTGCAACACGGTACGGTTTATCTTGCGGTTTTAAACCTCGAATCGCGTTATTCGTGACACCCACAAAAATAAGTCCATATGAGTTATTTGCGAGATCAGAAACTGCATAAATTATTGATTTTATTGATCATTGGTGCCGGGAGGGGGAATCGAACCCCCATGATGTCACCATCGCGGGATTTTGAGTCCCGTGCGTCTACCAATTCCGCCATCCCGGCTACTTGCACGAACAAGGAACGCAATTATCACTGAAATCAGGTTATACGGCAACCAATACTATCCAATACTTGATTTTGTTTTCTTAGTCGCTAGCCATTAATACCAGCTCATATTTGCATTAAATAAAAAAAAGATACTAGAATTTCTGCAAACAATTAGAAAGGTATAGTACCTATCAAATCCATCAGAAGAAGCAAACATATAAGTTAAAGAAGTTTCTTCTAAAATGAAATAGCTTACCATTATCAACCAATAAGCAATGACATAAAACTTTACTCTGGAGTTTATTTTGCACGCCCTCGATAATACTGCCGCCACCTCTTCAAAAGCCGGACTTCTTTTTGACGAAGTAGCACAATACCTCAAACCTGAAGATGTAATCTCACTGAAAAAAGCCTATTTTTTCAGTGAGAAAGCACACACTGGTCAGTTTAGAAAATCCGGAGAGCCTTACATCTCCCATCCAGTGGCTGTTGCCAGAATCCTAGGAAAAATGCATCTGGATACCACAACACTAGCAGCGGCTCTGCTGCATGATGTAGTGGAAGATACTGGTATTTCAAAAGAAGAGATTAGCGAGCAATTTGGTTCTTCTGTCTCAGAACTGGTGGACGGCGTTTCCAAACTGGATCGCATCAAGTTTCAAACACAAGCGGATGTCCAGGCGGAGAATTTCCGCAAAATGCTGCTGGCCATGGCGCAGGATATACGGGTCATTCTGATTAAGCTGGCTGATCGCTTGCACAATATGCGCACGCTGGAAGTCATGCGACCGGAAAAACAGCATCGTATTGCACGTGAAACTCTGGAGATCTATGTTCCAATTGCCAATCGCCTTGGCCTGGAAAATATATATCAGGAATTACAGGAACTGGGTTTTCGCTTTTCCTATCCACTGCGCTACAAAGTGTTACGCAAAGCGATTCTAGCTGCAAGAGGCAATCGACGGGAAATTGTTGGAAAAATTCTGGAAGCAACCAAACAATGTTTGCAGGAAGCCAAGTTGGATGCTGCCGTAACTGGTCGGGAAAAGCATTTGTACAGCATCTACAAAAAAATGGTAGGCAAAAGCTTGCGCTTTTCTGATGTGCTGGATATTTATGGCTTCAGAATCATCGTTAAGGATATTCCATCTTGTTACGTCGCACTGGGTACATTGCACAGCCTATACAAACCTATTCCTGGCAAATTCAAGGATTACATAGCTATTCCCAAACCCAATGGTTATCAATCACTACACAGCACCCTGCTTGGCCCTTACGGATTGCCGCTAGAAATCCAGATTCGCACGCATGAAATGCACCACATCGCTGAAGCAGGCGTTGCTTCTCATTGGCTCTATAAAACTCAGGGCAGCGACACAGCAACGGATGATTTATATATGAAAGCCAATCAGTGGATGAAAGGATTACTGGAAACTCTGGATGATTCTTCCGATTCCCTGGAATTCCTGGAGCATCTCAAAGTCGATTTATTTCCTGGTGATATCTATGTCTTTACACCACAAGGCAAGATATTAACACTGCCACGTGGCGCCACTGTGGTAGATTTTGCCTACGCCGTGCATACCGACATTGGCAATAGTTGTGTAGCGGCTCGCATCAATAGTGAAATCGCTCCGCTACGTACACGCTTGAGAAGCGGAGATCGCGTAGAAATTATCACCGCACCGGTTGCTAAACCTAATCCAGCCTGGCTGTCTTATGTTGTTACTGGTAGAGCGCGCTCCAGTATTCGTTACTTTCTCAGAACCATTCAATATAGCGAATCAGTCAAGCTTGGAGAACGTCTCTTGAACCAGGCTTTGCGTTCTTTCGGAACCAATCCGGAAACGATTGAAGCAGCACAATGGGAAAAGCTGATCAAGGAAAGTGGCATCAAATCCAAAGAAGCTTTATTAGCTAATATCGCACTTGGCAAACAGCTTGCAGCTGTGATTGCCAAACGACTCACTGCTCCAGCAGGCGAATCCGCAGCACCCAATATAGATCGCGAGACCTCCATTACTATACAAGGAACTGAGGGGATGGCAGTCAAATTTGCTCGCTGCTGCTATCCCATCCCTGGTGATGGCATTGTCGGGCTGATAAAGAAAGATCAGGGATTAACCATTCATACACAGGATTGTTCTTCCGTAATTAAAATCAAGGATCACAAGAATATAGATAATCAACTGGATGTTGTATGGGGAACAGCTATTGACAGAACTTTTCCTGTTGGCATATTTACGACGGTTATGAACAAAAGCGGTGTTTTGGCCAGAGTCACCGCTGAGATCGCTAAAGCTGACTCAAATATTGACGATATAACACTGGAAAATGATAAAGATTACACGACAATGCGTTTTGTTCTGCAAGCCAGAGATCGTCAACACCTCGCACAAATCTTTCGCAGACTGAAACATATTCGTGAAATCGCCAAAATGGGTCGTGTCAGAAACTAATCAACTAACTGTTTAATAAAATGAGTGTAGATAGCTTGCAACTTGACTTTACTTCGCCTGGCGCAATTCCTCCTGATCCCCTGGAAGAAATCCAGAATATTATCGATGAAATGCAAATAAAGATGCAAACACTGGCGGCACTACTGGAGAATGATCAAGTAAAGGACACAGTGGGGTGGAAACTGTTAGCAATGTTTTATCTGGTAACGGAACGAGCAGATAATTTATCCAAAATTGAAAAACTCTACCAAAAAATTACAGGCGCTCCTCTCTCAGCTAATTTGGAACAAGAATACACACAGTGGTTTGGCGTCAAAAATACACAACAATCTGTTGTATTCGAGATTCCTAAAAAAATTACAGCAGAAGCATTGCCCGAGAATGCGATTATTCGACATGGCTGCCATGCCTCTAATCACATCTTGCTTGATTTTTCTAACGTACAGGAAATTGATAGTAGCGGGCTTAAAAAATTAGCAAAACTTTTTACAGGTATTCCTAACAACCATACTGGCCTTGAACTCAAACAAATTGAGCGTTTTATTGCTCACTTGCAAGATAAAGCAGAAAAAGCTGGCACAGGCGCACCTTTAATCTGGGAGGTGTTATTTGCTTATGAACGCTTCCGTAACAATAAAGAAGCTTTTGAAGAAAAAGCGATCAAATTTGCTGTTCTTTTTGGTATTTCCCCCCCTTCCTGGGAATAGAAATCTGAAAACTTACTTACTCACAACCTCTTCTTTCTTTAAGAACCTGTTCAAAATCTTTTTTTTGGTAGATACTCTCTGGATGAGAAAATACTATCCTAGCGACATTAGTCGAGAACAATTTGAGCAGGTTCGCCTGTTGTTGGAGGGTGCGAGGAAGAAGACACGTCCGCGCACCGTGGATCTGTACGAGGTGTTTTGTGCGGTGCTATATTTGCTCAAGAGTGGCTGCCAGTGGCGTCTGTTGCCGGACAGTTTTCCGAAGTGGCGCACAGTGCACTCGTACTGGGCCATCTGGAGTGAGCCAGATGCGGAGGGAGTGAGCCTGCTGGAGCGGGCGTTAAAAAAAATCCGTTGGCGCGGTTCGTACCAGACAGGGGCGCAGCGCTTGCAGCACGTTCTTGATCGTGGACGCGCAGAGCGTGAAAAACACGGACACGGCGGGCCAGAAGGGTTATGACGCTGGCAAGAAGATCTCTGGTATCAAGCGTCACATCGCAGTTGATACCCAGGGCTTGCCGCATGCCATTGCGGTGACGACGGCAGAAGTGACTGACCGCAAAGGGGCGTTGCAAGCCCTGGAGCACTGCAGACCAAGCTTGGGAAAAGTACAAAGTCTGCTGTGCGATAGCGGCTATACCGGAGAACCATTTGCTGAAGGCGTGCGAGAAATTCTAGGAAAACTGGTTACGGTGCAGATTGCCAAGCGCAGTGAATTGCATACCTTCGCCGTTATCCCCAAGCGTTGGGTGGTGGAGCGCAGCTTTGCCTGGCTGGAGAAGAATCGACGGTTGTGGAAAAACTGCGAGCGTAAACTCAATACCAGCTTGCAATTCATTCAGCTGGCATTCCTGGCTCTTTTGCTTAAAAGATTTTGAACAGGCTCTAAGAGCCCGTTTACGATCTCATCATTATTCCTTACGATACGTGGATGAAGAGAACAAAATATGCCAGTGATATTAGCAAAGAGAAGTTTGCCGAGATAGAGCCGCTATTGCGTAGCGTGAGGCGCAGCACCAAACCCACGACAATAGATTTGTATGAAGTATTTTGTGCTGTGCTGTATCTGCTGCGTACTGGTTGCCAGTGGAGATTTTTGCCCGGAGAGTTTCCCAAATGGCAGAGTGTATATGCCTATTGGCGCAAATGGAATGAGCCTGACCAGCACGGCGTGAGCGTGCTGGAGCAGGCATTAAAAAAATCAGGTTGGCGCGGCCCGAGAGAAACTGGGGCGCAACGCTTGCAGCACGTTCTTGATTGTGGACGCGCAAAGCGTGAAGAATACAGACACGGCTGACCAGAAAGGCTATGACGCCGGCAAGAAGGTGTCGGGCATCAAGCGCCATATCGCTGTTGATACCTTGGGGTTGCCGCACGCCATTGCAGTGACGACAGCGGAAGTGACTGACCGTAACGGTGCATTGCAGGCCTTGAAGCGTTGCAGAGTGTGACGGTGGCTATACTGGAGCACCATTTGCCGAAAGTGTGCAAGAAATTCTGGGCAAACCTGTCACCGTGCAGATCGCCAAACGCAGCAAACTGCATACCTTCAAGGTTATGCCCAGGCGCTGGATAGTGGAACGTAGTTTCGCCTGGCTGGAAAAGTGCCGAAGATTATGGAAAAACTGCGAACGTAAACTTGATACCAGCTTGCAGCTCATTCATTTGGCTTTCTTGGCACTATTACTCAGAAGATCGTAAACAGGCTCTAAGGAGTTTTCAGCAAATTCTTAACTCTTCCTTAACCGTTGCCCCGCACAAGACTAGTAGTAACTCCATTTAATTGCAGCGAGGCACGTACTCGATCCAATTCTTCCATTTTGGCAAATGGACCAATGCGCACACGATGAACCACTGCATTATTGCCTGTTTTCCCAATTTGCACTGAAGCCATCACTCCCAACATGGCAAGCTCAGCTTTCATTCTTTCCGCATCACCCGCATTCATAAAAGAACCGGCTTGCAAATAGTATTTTTCTTTTAGCGTCGCCACCCGCTCCGGCACTTTCTCTGGTTTTTTTTCAGTTGCTACTGTAGTAGGCGGCAAGGGAATTCGTTCCAATGTATCTTCTAATGGTGGCTCTTCCACTCCTGGTAAAATCTTGTAAAAATCAAAACGCGGTTTATTGGTTTCTTGCTGATCTGAACGTGGCGCACTACCTTTATCCGCCAGTAGCGAGGTCGGCTTTTCACCTGATTGGTTCTGAGAAGATACTTTTCCCGGGTTCTCCTGAGCAAGAAACGGACTAGGTGCTTGGCTAATATAGAGCCACACAGCAATCGCACTCATCAAACCCAAGGTATAACCAATAAACATACCGAGCCACAAAGGGTTTCCCTTTTTCTTCGTTCTGGCCAGGTTCCTGGATTTATAATTTCTACTCATCAGTTTTTCCGTATTCCATCTGTCTTTCGCTACATTTCATGAGGTGCAGAGACTCCTAATAGCAATAATCCCGTTGCTATTAGTTGACGAATAGCTGAAATCAACGCCAATCTCGCTATTGTAAGTGACTCATCTGCTACCAAAAAACGCGTTGAATTATAATAACTATGAAATTCACCTGCTAATTCCCGCAAGAAAAATGCAACCATATGAGGTGCTCGCTCTCTTGCTGCTGACTCAATTGTATCCGGAAAGTCGATCATCTTCTGCAACAAGGAAAACTCTGCCGGATCAATCAGCAAGGTTGTCTCTGCGCTGTTCAGCAAATTGGTGTCACCCCCCCATTGTGCAAGCACACTACAAATACGTGCATGTGCATACTGAACATAATAAACAGGATTATCATTACTTTGTGATTTGGCTAGATCAAGATCAAAATCTAGATGCTGATCACTTTTGCGTAATACATAAAAGAAACGCGCCGCATCATTTCCAACTTCCTGGCGTAATTGTCGCAAAGTAACAAATTCACCCGACCGTGTAGACATCGGCACTTTATTTTCACCTCGATACAAAACAGCAAATTGAACCAGCGCTATTTCAAGTTTATTCGGATCAAGTGCTAACGCCTCAATAGCGCCTTTCACTCGAGCAATATAACCATGATGATCTGCTCCCCAGATATTCAGCATGGCATCAAAGCCACGTTCATATTTGCTAAGGTGATAGGCAATATCCGACGCAAAATAAGTATATTGTCCATTTTCACGCTGTACGACCCGATCTTTCTCATCCCCAAATTCAGTGGAACGAAACCAACGCGCGCCATCTTGCTGATATAACAGCCCTTTATCAGCCAACAACTGTATTGCCTGCGCCACTTTGCCACTGGTAAATAGTGATTGCTCCGAAAACCAGTTATCAAATTCAACCCCGAACTCCAGCAGATCATCACGGCAATCACTTAGCTGTTCTGTCAAGACAAAATCATGTAAATACCGGTAATCCTCTCCTAAAATAGATTGGGCGACCGCTATCAATGCGTCCAGATGGGCATCCTCTCCCTCTGCGTTTACCTTTGTACTTGTACTTACCTCAACCAGCTGTTGCATTGCTGCTGCAGCATAGCGCGCATAATGTTTGCCATGCATTTGGTGCAGTTTTTGAGCCATAGCGACTACGTATTGCCCTTGATAAGCAAGCGCGGGAAAGGGCAAATTGAAATCACACAAAGCAAGATAACGTAGCCAGGTTGATAACGTCAGAATATCCATCTGACGGCCAGCATCATTAACATAAAATTCGCGCGTAACAGCATAGCCCGCAGCTGCCATGATATTTGCCAAACTGGCTCCAAACGCTGCACCACGCCCATGGCCAACATGTAAAGGACCGGTAGGATTGGCAGATACAAATTCAATTTGAATACTCTTTCCTGCGCCCAACTTGCTCTGTCCAAATGCCTTGCCTGCTTGCAACACCTCTAGCAAAAACAGTTGCTTTGCTGTTTTTTCCAGAAAAAAATTGATGAATCCCCCCCCAGCAACAATAGCTTTCTCTACATGTACAGAAGTTGGCAAGGCATCAATTAGCTGCTGTGCTAATTCACGTGGATTACGGCGCACACGCTTAGCCAACTTCATCGCTAAATTACTAGAATAGTCTCCATGAGCAGCCAATTTAGGACGCTGTAACTCGACTGATATTGCTACTTCATCCGGGAGGATTTTTGCTGCCGCTTGCAACAACAGCTGCGCACAGTGCGCTCTAAAATTGGAAGGTGTTGTGGTTGTCATAACAAAAAAATTCAATAAGTTCACATTATAACGACTTGCCTGTAAACTTGTTTGCGCGATTCGTCCAGTAGAATTAATCCCCAAAATCCATCAGATAAAATATTGATACACATTTTTAATATAGTTTTTATGACTGGATTCACTTTTTACAGCTTGCAAATTGGATGGGTTACGCAGCCAGTATATAATCAAGGAATAAGATTACTATCTCAACAGATAACGTTCTGATCAGTTCATAATGAAAAATACAGAAGAGAAATTCGGAGAAGAAGTGCTTGAAGCCTGTGTCGCGCATGCAAAAGAAGTATTAGCAGAGCAGGCCTCGTTGATCAAAGACAAAAAATATGATTTTGCACCTCAGTTCAAAAACTTAACTATTCAGCTGTACCTGGTTGGAGTCATGCAACAATTTTATGACCAATACGAAGAGACAACAGCTGATGCACGCGAAAAAGCATTCCAGGCACTCAATCATATGATGCTTAAAGATGGAGCCAGAGTTAAGAACGCAAAAAAACAAATCGCATTCGTCAGAAAAATGTCAGTGCTGGATGACGGTGATGAAGCATTGGCGCTTGCCTTGGGTTATGAATCTAAGCCAGGTGATCGTAGTCTGGCAGAAGTTTTTGATCACTACGTTGGTGAATCCAGAGTATCCAAAGGACTATGGAACTACTATGAAAACGGCAAGAAAATTTTACTGCTGGGAGGTTTGTTATTTGCCATGGCAGGCATCTGGTTCGTCACCATCTATCTGCCGGAAAGTGATGACATTACGATTTTGGCGGTAGGTCTGCTATCCGCTTTTCTGTTTATTACTCCCATATTTTTAATCGGCCTGATGATTTATCGCTATAAAGTAAAGAAAGATAATCAATCCGATACCGACTAATTGCTGATATTTAAACAAGAGTAAACCATTACATTATTCTGCCCAAACAGGAAACCAACAAGCAATATGTTTAAAGTGTGTTACTCCAATCAACTAATTAAATAAATTAACTACTTGCTTTTCCTATTTAACAGCTTCGAGATTTTATGAGCGCAACAATCATTGATGGAAAATTGATCGCCAATAAATTACGCGAACAACTAAAACAACGCGCTCAAACGCTATCAGAAACATGGATGCAACCTGGTCTGGCCGTCATATTGGCAGGAGATGATCCAGCTTCACGTGTTTATGTGCGCAACAAAGCCAAAACCTGCGAAGCGCTTGGCATACATTCTGAAGTTTTCAATTTTTCCGGTGATACAACCCAAGCTACCATTTTGCAAAAAATACAGGATTTAAACGTCAATCCTAAAATTCACGGTATTTTGGTGCAACTGCCTTTACCAAAACATATTCGCATTGATGAAGTCATAGCCAGTATTGCAATTGAAAAAGACGTCGATGGTTTTCATCCCTGCAATATCGGTGCATTAGCAACAGGCAATGCGCTATTTCGACCGTGCACTCCTTTCGGTATCATGACTATGCTGGCAGAACATGCCATACCATTGCAAGGGCAGCACGCTGTTGTAGTGGGACGCAGTAATATCGTTGGCAAACCAGTTGCACTGATGCTCTTGGAAAAAAATGCCACTGTTACAATCTGTACCTCAAAAACCAAAAGATTAGCTGACCATACATGTCACGCCGATATCGTTGTAATGGCAACAGGCAAAGCAAACTTGCTCACCAGTGATATGATCAAAGCAGGTGCAACAGTGATCGATGTTGGTATCAATCGCCAGGCAAATGGTAAGCTTTGTGGCGATGTCGAATTTGCAGGTGTGAAGGAAAAAGCGGGCTACATTACTCCTGTTCCCGGTGGAGTAGGCCCCATGACCATCACCATGTTAATGCATAACACGATTGAAGCCGCTGAACAGACCAGACTCAGAACACAGATACACGCTTGATGCGACTATTCAATAACTTTGAACTCGTTTTGTAAACAAGGAGCAGATCGCAATATGGATCCACTGGATATTGATCCTCAGGAAACGCAAGAATGGCTGGACGCTTTGGAGACAGTGCTGACTCACGAAGGAGCAGAACGCGCTCACTTCCTGCTGGAGAAACTGGTAGAAAAAGCACGTCGTTCCGGCGCTTATCTGCCTTACAGTGCTAATACCGCTTATATCAACACCATTCCACCAGGCAAAGAAACACGTTCACCTGGCAATCATGCTCTGGAACGTCGCATTCGCTCCTATATTCGCTGGAATGCGGCGGCAATGGTGTTACGTGCTAATCGCCATACCAATGTAGGTGGACACATTGCCAGCTTTGCTTCAGCCGCCACTCTCTATGATGTGGGCTACAACCATTTTTGGCGCGCTACCAACGATCAGCAAGAAGGCGATCTGATCTATGTCCAAGGGCATTCTTCACCCGGTATTTATGCGCGTGCTTTTTTGCTGGATCAATTGACCAGCGAACAAATGGATAATTTTCGCCAGGAAGTAGACGATAGTGAAAACAGCTTGCCGTCCTATCCTCATCCCTGGCTGATGCCAAATTTTTGGCAATTTCCCACTGTTTCGATGGGCCTGGGCCCACTCATGTCCATCTACCAAGCGCGCTTCATGAAATATCTCGGCATACGCGGTCTCGCCAAAACCGAGGGACGGAAAGTTTGGGCGCTAGTTGGAGATGGTGAAGTAGACGAACCAGAAACTCTAGGAGCAATCTCGCTTGGCGCACGAGAAAAATTGGATAACCTGGTATTTGTTATCAACTGTAATCTGCAACGCCTTGATGGCCCTGTACGTGGCAATGGCAAGATTATTCAAGAACTGGAAAGTACTTTCCGAGGCGCTGGCTGGAATGTCATTAAGGTTATCTGGGGTTCTTATTGGGATCCTTTGTTAGCAAACGACACTAAAGGCTTATTGCAACAGCGCATGATGGAATGTGTTGACGGCGAATACCAAACCTTTAAATCGCGCGATGGTGCCTATGTGCGCGAGCACTTTTTCGGGAAGTATCCGGAATTGCTGGAGATGGTTGCCAATATGTCGGATGATGATATTTGGCGACTCAACCGAGGAGGGCATGATCCGCATAAAGTTTATGCCGCTTATAGCGAAGCAATGAAACACACCGGCCAACCTACCGTCATATTGACCAAAACAATTAAAGGTTACGGCATGGGTGAAGCCGGAGAAGCGCAAAACATCACTCACCAGCAAAAGAAAATGGGCACAACTTCGCTCAAGGCATTTCGCGATCGATTTGGATTACCCATTCCGGATGACAAAATTGATGAGATCCCTTATCTCAAATTTGAAGAGGGATCACCTGAATACAATTATATGCGTGAGCGCCAACAAGCAATGGGTGGATTCATTCATCACCGTCGACGCAAAGCAGAAGCATTACAAATTCCGCCGTTATCCGCATTTGAGAAGCTACTTCAAGCAAGTGGTGAAGGTCGTGAAATTTCCACCACCATGGCATTTGTTCGCATGCTTAATATCCTGGTGAAAGATAAAAACATCGGGAAACACGTAGTCCCTATCGTCGCTGACGAATCGCGTACGTTTGGTATGGAAGGCATGTTCCGTCAACTGGGCATCTGGTCCTCGGTGGGGCAATTGTATACGCCAGAAGATGCCGATCAACTGATGTATTACAAGGAAGATCGCAGCGGCCAAATTTTGCAAGAAGGAATCAACGAAGCAGGTGCCATGGCTTCCTGGATGGCAGCAGCTACCGCCTATAGCACACACAATGTGCAAATGATCCCTTTCTACATTTATTACTCCATGTTTGGTTTCCAGCGCGTAGGAGATCTCACCTGGGCTGCAGGAGACATGCGCTGCCGTGGATTTTTACTGGGAGGAACCGCTGGTCGCACAACATTGAATGGTGAAGGATTGCAGCACGCTGATGGCCACAGTCATTTGGCTTCCTCCACAATTCCTAATTGCATATCCTACGATCCTGCCTTTGCTTATGAATTGATCGTCATTATTCAAGACGGACTACGGCGTATGTATCAGGAGCAGGAAGACGTTTATTACTACATTACTGTAATGAACGAAAACTACTCACATCCAGCCATACCTGAAGGAGCGGAACAAAATATCCTAAAAGGCATGTATCTCTTCCGCGAGGGAACGCAGAAAAACAAACTGCAAGTACAATTATTGGGATCAGGCACGATTTTTCGCGAAGTGATTGCTGCTGCCGATATCCTGGAGAAAGATTATCAAGTTACTGCTGATATTTGGAGCGTTACCAGCTTTACCGAGCTAAGACGTGAAGCGCTGGGTGTGTCACGCTGGAACTTATTGCATCCGGAAGAACCAGCCAAACTTTCACATGTCGCTACCTGTTTGCAAAACCGGGCAGGCCCAGTGATTGCCTCGACTGATTATATGAAAATTGTGGCGGATCAGATTCGGGAATTTGTTCCGAATCGTTACTGTGTCTTGGGAACAGACGGTTTTGGTCGATCAGATACACGTGAAAAATTAAGATATTTCTTTGAAGTGGATCGTCATTATGTCGTCGTTGCAGCACTAAAAGCATTGGCCGATGAAGGAAAAATACCTGCCGCTAAAGTGACACAAGCGATCCAAACCTTTGCAATTGACCCAGAGAAACCTGATCCAACCAAGGTATAAGTAACTGCTTTACGAGTAAAAAAATAATTGTGTTTCATTCTGACAATATTTGTTGCAGCAAGAATTAAGGAGTGCAAGTGGCTGAAGTAAAAAAAATATTGGTTCCAGATATTGGGAATTTTGAAGATATCCCAGTGATTGAAATCATGGTTCAGCCTGGCGATAGCGTACAGGCTGAAGATCCTTTGATCGTACTGGAATCTGACAAGGCTACTGTTGAAGTTCCGGCTCCTTACTCCGGAACAATTAAAGAAGTCTTGCTAAAAGTGGGCGACAACGTCTCCAAGGATTCTGAAATTTTAACCATGGAAGTTACTGCTACTCAAGCAGAAGCAGAGGTAGAAGCAGTAGAAGAAAAAACAGAAATACCACCAGAGCAACCTGCACCTCAGAAAGAACCTGAAGTCGCTCCGATTGTAAAATCTTCAGCCAACACAACTGCTCAACCAATTAGCCCGCCACCATCGCTGCCAAAGATTGATCCGGAATCTACACAAGACAAACCACATGCCAGCCCCTCCGTCAGGCGCTTTGCTCGAGAATTAGGCGTCGATTTACGCCAAGTTACTGGTACAGGTCCAAAAACACGTATCCTTAAAGAAGATATCCAAGCTTTTGTTAAGCAAACACTGGCTGGCAATCAAGGTGCGGGTGGCTCACTCAACTTACTACCCTGGCCGCATGTAGATTTTGCAAAATTCGGCCCGATCGAACCGAAACCACTGTCGCGCATTCGCCAAATTTCAGGCGCCAATCTGCACCGCAATTGGGTCATGATTCCGCATGTTACTCAGTTTGATGAAGCAGACATCACGGATCTGGAAACACTCAGAAAAACACACAACGAAACCTGGCAGAATAAAGGAGCCAAACTGACTATTTTGGCTTTCCTTATCAAGGCTGTCACTGCTGCACTGAAAAAATTCCCCGAATTCAATGCTTCTTTGGATAGCAGCACAACAGAAAAACAACTGATTATCAAACATTACTATCATTTAGGGTTTGCAGTTGATACGCCCAATGGATTGGTTGTGCCAGTCATCCGCGATGCAGATCAGAAAGGGGTAATTAGTATTGCTGAAGAACTTGCCAGATTATCTGCTCTGGCACGTGAAGGCAAATTGACTCCTGGCGACATGCAAGGCGCGAGCTTCACCATTTCAAGCCTGGGAGGAATTGGTGGAACTGGTTTTACCCCTATTATTAATGCTCCAGAAGTGGCTATTTTAGGTGTGTCTCGTGCTAGCCTAAAACCAGTTTATCAAAATGATACATTTGTACCGCGTCTCATGTTGCCATTTTCGCTATCTTATGATCATCGTGTTATTGACGGAGCGGCAGCAGCACGCTTTACCACACACTTAGGCAACATTCTGACAGATATGCGGTTGGCACTTTTCTAAATTAAATGACACCGCCAACCTTCTGGCTGGCCAATTACAATTAATCAGCCGCGCTCAGCAAACAATGACCGCACCTTATTCACTTGTCGGAATTTACGGGGGAACATTCGATCCGGTGCATTACGGGCATCTCAGAATAGCCGAAGAGCTATCCGACATCCTGCAATTAGATCATCTCTTTTTTTTACCTGCTGGTAGCCCTCGATTGCGTAACGCGCCATTCGTATCCAGCGCACACCGTACTGCAATGTTACAAGCAGCCATTCATCACAACGCCCTGTTTTCAGTTGATGACCGTGAAATAAAACGACTGGGACCAACTTATAGTGTTGAAACATTACGAGAAATCAGGCAGGAATACCAAACACATCACTCAACAGACAAGCCAGTAGCACTATGTTTTATTATCGGCAGCGACGCTTTTATCAAATTACCACTCTGGTATCATTGGCATGAACTATTTGAGCTATGTCACCTTATTATTACTAATCGCCCTGGAACCGCCCTCAATACCTTGTCTGATTTACCCGATGAATTGAAAGCCATCTATAAACACCGTGTAGTTACTACTGCCACAGCATTGAAAAATTCGGCCAATGGCTATATTTTCATTCCATCTACTACTTTATTGGATATTTCATCTACAAAGATTAGACATTTGATTGCTTCTGGGCACAGTGCTCGCTACCTGTTACCTGAAGCAGTACTGCACTATATAGACCAACATCATTTTTACACTAAGAACAATGCAATCATCTGATACACTACTGCAAGTAACCACCGCGGCACTGGAAGATCTTAAAGCCAAGGATATTCGTGTTATTAACGCCAGCAAACTTACTGCCTTATTTAGCACGATCATTATCGCCAGCGCTGACTCTACCCGCCAAACTAAGGCACTAGCCAGCCATGTACAACAAAAAATCAAGGCAGCTGGTGGTACCATTTATGGCATTGAAGGAGAACAAACAGGAGAATGGATGCTGGTCGATCTGGGCGATATTATCGTCCACATCATGCAACCTGCCATTCGCAGTTACTATAATCTGGAGGAACTTTGGGGGGAATCTACTTGGCAGACATCGCAAGAAGATCTTGTTACATACAATTAACCTTCGCCTGCATAGCCGATTCCGTGGCAACTTCGCTTCCTGCACTTAAAGAGAATCTCCAGAAATATCAACAAGACTGTTGATTCAAAAAAATCAGCAAAATATAAATCATGAAATTCCACATTCTGGCTGTTGGTCACAAAATGCCAGACTGGATTCAAAGAGGTTACACAGAATACAGCCAGCGTATGCCCAAGGAGGCGGCGATGCAGCTGATAGAAATAAAACCTGAGAAACGTGTAGGCAAAAGTAGTAAAAGTATCGAGCGATTATTACTGGCTGAAAGTGAACGTATCTGTAGCGCATTGCCTCCTCAGAATCACATTATCGTGCTAGATGAACGGGGAAAACAATGCACCACTATCAGTCTGGCCAAACAAATAACCTATTGGATGCAATCTGCCCAAGATGTCACATTTATTATTGGCAGCGCAGATGGATTACACCAAAGCATTAAGCAAATGGCACATGAAAAACTGGCACTTTCCACCATGACATTACCGCATGGATTAGCCAGAATATTATTGGCAGAACAGCTTTACCGGGCGCTTTCTATTACTCGAAATCACCCCTACCATCGTGCATAATATAGGACAATCAAGTAGCCGTTATCACATATGCATAACATTATTGATAGTAAAAACTGTCCAAATTAAATATACAAATTAAGTATGATTACAGCATATGACAGTATTTACCTGGTATCGCGCAGCATTCGTAGACGCAATCTACTCAAACAGATTGGCGTCCGGCATACTATATTACTCATGCGAGAAACCTTATCTCGTCCAATTGACGTGGATGAAAAACCCGAGCCGGAAGAAACACCTGTCGACTATATCTACAGAATCACCCGTACCAAGGCAGAAGTTGGTTGGTTGCGCTTAAAAGAACGTAATCTACCAATACAACCGGTATTGGCCGCCGATACCATTGTGGTGCTAGATGGCCGTATTTTGGGAAAACCCAAGGATGCTGCACATGCAGAAGAAATGCTGCAGGCGCTTTCTGGACAAGAGCATTTGGTGCATACAGCAGTTGGTTTAGTGTCTCAGGGAGAAACAAGATTACGCTTAGCGACTACCACCGTTCGATTTCGTGATCTCAGTCCACAAGAAATCCGCACCTATGTCGCCAGCAATGAATCGCACGATAAAGCAGGTGCTTATGCTATTCAGGGAAAAGCAGCAGTTTTTATCATTAATATTAATGGCAGCTATAGCGGTGTTGTTGGCTTGCCTTTGTTTGAAACTTCGCAGTTACTGGAAGAAACAGGCATTCCCATCTTCTAGATAAAACCAATATGAGTAACGAAATTCTCATCAATATCACACCGCAAGAAACACGAGTCGCCATTATTGAACAAGGTATTACGCAAGAACTGCACATCGAACGTACCAGCAATCGTGGCATTGTCGGTAATATCTATAATGGGCGAGTCAGCCGCGTCTTGCCTGGCATGCAATCCGCATTTATCGATATCGGCCTGGAACGCGCTGCGTTTTTGCATGTTGCAGACATACATGGAACCAGTGATCCTGCACATAACAAACCAATAGAACAGCTGCTATCAGAAGGCAGCAACATCTTGGTCCAGGTAACCAAAGATGCTATTGGTGTCAAAGGTGCCAGACTCTCCACCCAGATCAGTCTAGCAGGACGACTACTAGTTTATTTGCCGCAAGAATCTCATATCGGCGTCTCTCAGCGTATTGAAGATAATGATGAGCGCGAATCACTACGGCAGAAATTGCAAAATATTTTGCCCGCTGATTCTTCCGGTGGCTATATTATCCGCACCATGGCTGAAACAGCGCAGGAACATGAACTACAGGCTGATATCGTCTATTTACACAAGCTCTGGCAAGACATCCAAAAAAAATCAGTTACTGTTTCTCCCCCTTCACTACTCTATCAGGATCTTGATCTGAGTCACCGAGTACTACGCGATTTTGTTGATGCGGACACCTATCGCGTGCGGGTCGATTCACGCGAAACCTATCAGAAACTGGCTGCTTTTGCACAGGAATACATGACCAACGATGTGGAAAAGTTGAGCCACTACAATGGAGAACGCCCCTTATTCGACCTATATGGAGTTGAACAGGAAATTGAAAAATCTCTCACCAGACGAGTCGATCTAAAATCCGGCGGTTACGTGATCATTGATCAGACCGAAGCGCTCACCACCATGGATGTCAATACCGGGGGCTTCGTCGGAGTACGAAACTTTGATGACACCATCTTCAAAACCAATCTTGAGGCGGCTCAAGTCATTGCACGTCAATTACGCTTACGCAATCTGGGCGGCATCATCATTGTTGATTTCATTGATATGGATCGCGAAGAACACCAAGCTGCAGTGCTGGCTGAATTCAACAAAACCCTACAAAAAGACCGTACAAAAATGACCATCAATGGTTTCACTGCACTAGGTTTGGTCGAGATGACGCGCAAGCGTACCCGCGAAAGTCTGGCACAGATTCTGTGTGAAACCTGCCCGACTTGTCAGGGCCGTGGAGAAATTCAGACAGCACAAACCATCTGTTACGAAATATTGCGCGAATTACTGCGCGAATCTCGCCAATTCGATGCCAAAGAATACCGTATTGTTGCTTCACAACAAGTGATTGATCTTTTCCTGGATGAAGAATCGCAAAGCCTTGCTCAATTAGGTGATTTCATCGCCAAGCCCATCAGTCTGCAAGTAGGTTCTTCCTACACACAAGAACAATATGACGTAATTCTTATTTAAATACACTGCGACAATATGTCGCATTGCAACCGCCAACAAGCTGCTCTAAAATCTCTCTTACAATGATGAAGAGATTGATAATCGTTATCGATTCTGATAGCATTCGTAACTCGTACCAAGCACATTAGCCTGACTATCAACTTATAATTTTCAATCGATTCTCAATCAACGACTCTGCATCAGGCATACAGAACATGACGGATTTACAGCATGGCTAAAAATCACCACAAACCAGCTCTCACTGGCATATCACTGATCAGTTTCCTGATAGTAGTAGCAGCGCATGCTGCTGCACTTTATGGCATATGGAATTATCATTTTAACACTTCCACTCCAGATACCATTACGCTGTATGCGGAATTTATTAGCCCACCCGAGAAACAAGAGCAAGTTTCCCAAGCGCCCAAGGCTGAATTGAAAGCGGAACATACGCCTCCTCAAATCAAACCTAAGCCGCCTGTTAGAAAAGTACAACCTCAACCCAAGCGACAACTGGTTGCCAAAGCATCGGCAGTGACGCCACAAGAACCTGTTGCTCCTCCAATTGAAGAGCACAAACCAGAACCGATACCGGATCCAGAACAGGAACAAAAAATTGTTCCTGAAACGGTTGCTGCGGCACAACCATCACAAATGCCGGCTGGCCCTGTTAAATTGTCATCCGAACTATCAGTATCATGTCCAAACCTCGCCAGCCCTGTTTATCCAGCACTTTCTCGTCGTCTGGGAGAAGAAGGCAAACTTGTTCTTCAGGTAGAATTGGATGAAACAGGTCGTATCAGTAATGCTAAAGTAATTGAGAGCAGCGGACACTCAAGACTGGACAACGCTGCACTATCCGCAGTCAAAACTTGGCGTTGCCGACCAGCAATGCGCGATGGGCAAGCAGTATCTGCAATAGCCTTACAACCTTTTAATTTTGTCATCGAAGGAAGTTAACGGATGGAAAACACGCTAGGTTTTTCTAATTTTATGGCACAAATTGATGCCATCGGAATGGGTGTATTAGTATTATTACTGGCATTGTCAGTGGCAAGTTGGTACCTGATCATAACCAAAAGCATTAGTAACACCATTGCTTCCCGACGCGCAAAAGCTTTTCTCAAACAATTCTGGCGCATTGATTCTATCTCTCAACTTGAAACAGAGATTAGCGCAACGCCCGATAATCACGCTTTTGCCCGATTAGCTAAAACAGCTCTTGCGACCCTCACTCGTTCAAAAAAACATGGACTGGAAAAACTAGCTGCCGCAAGTGGTACAAACGAACTACTCACGCGTTCCTTGCGTAACAACCTGGATCAGGAAGCCGCGCGAATTGAATATGGATTAACTATTATTGCTTCGGCAGGATCCGCCTCCCCTTATATCGGATTATTTGGGACGGTTTGGGGAATTTACCATGCCTTGATTCAAATTGGCTTGACCGGCCAAGGTACATTGGACAAAGTAGCGGGGCCAGTAGGAGAAGCGTTGATCATGACCGCACTGGGGTTGGCTGTCGCCATTCCAGCTGTATTAGCCTACAACGCCTTTATACGACGCAATCGCGTCTGGATGGCACAACTGGATGATTTTGCCCATGATCTTTACACTATCATGGCAACTGGCAATAAAACCACCGAAGAAAACAAACAACCACAAGCCACTCAAAAACAAGCAGCTACAACTGAATCAGTTAATTTGGTAGCAGCAAATATCATCAGCGGAGAGGGACATTAATGGCTTTCGGTGATTCCTCTCCTCGCTATCAAAGTAAACCAGCCATGACTGAAATCAACGTGATCCCGTTGGTGGATGTCATGTTGGTATTGCTGATCATCTTCATGATCACCGCTCCCCTACTCACTCACTCGGTCAAAATTGATCTGCCTAAAGCATCCAGTACACCTAGCCAAAACAAAACAGAAAATATTGAGTTTTCTATTCGTGCTGATGGCAATTTTTACTGGGGAGGAGAATCTGTCACATTGGAGCAGTTACCCACTCGCTTTACTGAGGCAGTCAAGCAATCCGACAAAACCGAATTACATATTCGTGCAGATCGTGAAGCACATTATGAATTAGTCGCTAAAATAATGAGTATTGCAGCCAAAGCTGGATTAGCACGCATTGGCTTTGTAACTGATCCCAATGAAGCAGCTGTGAACGACGAAGAATAGCTCTAATCGCTTCATTAGGTATGCTTCGTTTTCTGGGCATATTGTCGATAGGATTCAAATAAACAGATACCAGCACTCACGGATACATTCAAGCTTTCCACACTACCACGCATAGGAATACTGACCAGCTGATCACAGGTTTCGCGAGTCAAATGGCGTATTCCTTTTTCTTCCGCTCCCAATACCCAGGCAACAGGTCGCGTCAACGCTACTGCATCTAATGAATCCGATGCTGTAGCAGTGGTACCCACCACCCAGATACCTGCTTCTTTCAATGTGTGTAACGTTCTGGCCAAATTAGTTACCGCAAAAAAAGGAACGGTATCCGCTGCACCACAGGCCACTTTATGTACCGTTGCTGATAACCCAACTGCTCGATCTTTGGGCACTATAACTGCATGTACACCAAATGCATCGGCAACACGTAAACACGCGCCTAAATTGTGTGGATCCTTGATGCCATCCAGCACCAACAGCAACGCAGGCTCTGTCAATTCATCCAGTAAGTCTTCTACTGTAGCGTATTGTTGCAACTGCATAACATGCGCAACCACCCCTTGATGATGCGTAGTACCAGCCATGCCCGAAAGACGATCCTGTTCGCATAATATCAATCTCGTAGCAGCCGTCTTAGCCAATTTCACTAAATCACGCGCACGTTGATCCTGTCTATGAGCATCCAGATAAATTTCCTTGATGCTATCCGAATGTTGGCGCAAACGGCTGGTAATGGCATGAAAGCCAAAAATATACTGAGAACGGCTCATGGTTATGCTGCTTATCAATAGAGAGAGAGAAAAGAAATTATTTACTTGAACGCTTTCTGCGCGTGTGATTATCTGCCAATACAAAATCTATTTTACGAGTCGCTAGATCAACTCGCACTAGCTTGATACGCAAATTGTCACCTAGCCGAAAACTGATGCCGCTGCGTTCTCCACGCAGTATGTGTTTGATTGGATCATGCCGAAAATAATCACTGGGCAATTCTGAAATATAAACCAATCCTTCAACATAAATATCATCCAATGTCACAAACAAACCAAAAGCAGTGACACCCGTGATGACTCCTGCAAAACTTTCTCCAATTTTATCCTGCATATAAAAACACTTCAGCCAGGATTCAACCTCACGTGTAGCTTCATCAGCACGACGCTCGGTCTGCGAACAATGTTTGCCAATTTCATGCCAATCACCAGGTTCATACTGTTTACCAGCCAACGCTGCCTTAATAGCGCGATGCACTAGCAGATCGGGATAACGACGAATGGGCGAAGTAAAATGCGTATATTTGTCATAGGCCAACCCAAAATGGCCAATATTGTCTGGATTATATAATGCTTGGCTCAACGATCTCAACATCACGGTCTGCAGTAATTGCGCATCCGGCCGCTTACGAATGCGGTCCAGCGCACGCGCATAATTTTTAGCTTGCGGTTTATCCCCTCCCCGCAACTGCAAACCAAATTCCTTCAAAAACTCACGTAACGCAACTAGCTTCTCTGTCGTCGGCCCTTCATGCACTCGATATAAAACTGGTTGTTGATGCTTCTGCAAAAAATCAGCAGCACAAACATTAGCTGCCAACATACATTCTTCAATTAACCGGTGCGCATCATTGCGTTCGACCGGATAGATTTTGTCAATTTTGCCCTGGTTATTGAAAAGCATCGCTGTTTCAAGCGTATCCACATCGATAGCACCGCGTTTTTTACGTGCTCGGTACAATATTTTGTAGAGCCGATGCAACAGCTTCACATGTGGCAGCAGTTGCATGTACTCTTGTAATTCTTGCGCTACCTTGCTCTTGGGTTGTGTGAGCAATTTGGCAACCGTGGTATAAGTCAGGCGTGCATGGGAAAACATGACTGCTGGGTAAAAACGATATTCCTTCAGCTTCCCTTCAGCTGTCCACACCATTTCACACACCATACACAAGCGATCTACTTGTGGATTCAAAGAACATAAGCCATTGGAAAGCACCTCCGGCAACATTGGAATCACTCGCCTTGGGAAGTAAACCGAATTGCCGCGATTAAACGCCTCCTTGTCCAAAGCATCCTGATGTTGTACATAATGGCTCACATCCGCAATGGCAACAAACAGCCTAAAATCCTTGCCCTCCTGGCAACAATAAACCGCATCATCAAAATCCTTGGCGGTCTCACTATCGATGGTAACCAGCGGTAAATGACGAATATCCTCTCGTTCTGCCAACTCTTTCTTCAATACCTTCTTGGGAAATTTGGCAGCAAGTACTTCTTCCGGAAATTCATAAGGCAAATCAAACTTGCGTAGTGCGATCTCGATTTCCATTCCAGGAGCTGCATAATCACCCAGGATTTCAACCACATGTCCAATGGGCTGAGCATAACGCTCTGGTCCTGGCTGCCGGATGATATTCACCACCACCACCTGCCCCGCATGTGCACGCAGTGTATGCTCTTTAGGTACCAAAATATCCTGATTGATACGTTTGTCTTCCGCCACCACAAAGCAAATGCCATGTTCCTCATACAAGCGACCAACCAGCTGCGTATTCGCACTTTCCAACACCCTGACAACCCTGCATCCGCGACGCCCGCGCCGATCTGTACTACCAGACACTCTGACAATGATACGATCGCCGTGTAGTACCTTATGCATTTCTTTGGGTGTCAAAAACAAATCAGCACTACCATCATCCGGAATCAAAAAACCAAAGCCATCACTGTGCCCCTGTACCGTTCCTTTCACCAACTCCAGCTTATCCGTGACACATATATCGCCTTTACGATTACAGATGATTTGTCCGTCACGGATCATGGCAGCTAATCTGCGATGGAAGAATTCAGATTCTTTCGAGGTAATGCCAAGCAACTCTACTAACTTGGCTTCACTGATGGGAACCCCTTGCTTATCCAGCACCTCCAGAATAAACTCTCGGCTGGGAAGTGCGGCAGCCGTACCGTAACGCGCTTGCTCGCGCTCTAGAAACGGATCAAGTTCTCGCAGCTTGTTTTTCTTGCTACTTTTTCTCTTAATTGACAAATTAAGGGTTTCCTATAGAATTTGCGATCTTCGCGCGTTGTTTTTTGTCTGGTTCACAATTCAGAAAACAACACAGTAATCATCGCCCAGATGGCGGAATTGGTAGACGCGCATGGTTCAGGTCCATGTGCCTTCGGGTGTGGAGGTTCGAGTCCTCTTCTGGGCACCATCATATTTTTCTGAAAAACTTACATTTCCGAACAACACTATTGTATAGATTCTTCAGCGGAGTCTCATACAATTTGATCAAACAATGACAGTTTAGTGCACAAAAAACTGAGTAGCCAAATCACCTTTTTATCAGCGACGACCATAGCCCAACCAGCGCACAATTCGGTGCGATAGTGCGGATGGCAATGCTGCCAACCACCAGGCACCCCAATTAAGTGGAAAGGGGAAGCTGATACGAGCCTGATCACGTATTAACCCACGATGAATCGCTAGTGCGGCTTGCTGAGGAGACCATACCCATGGTTTGGGCCCTGGCATTGCGTCACACATCGGTGATTCCACATAGCCAGGCATAATGACATTCACGTGAATACCTTCCGGAGCCAGCCAGCCACGCAATGCTTCTCCATAGGCTTTGAGCGCTGCTTTGCTAGCACTATAAGCAGGGATCGCGGGCAAACCAAAATAGCCAGCTAGCGAACTTATCAGTGCAATTTGTCCTGCGCCGCGCTTACGCATGGCGGGCAAAACTAAATGGACAATTAACATGGCAGCTTTCAAATTAACATCCAGCAACGCCGCTACTTCATCCCATGACTCCAGTTCTCCAGCAGCTGCATGCGTATTCATACCGGCATTAATAATGACCAGATCCAGCGGCTCGGTTAATGCTTGCAACCAATCCTGTAAAGCGACAAAATCTCGCAAGTCTAATAGACAGGGAGTAACTTGAGCACCGCGCTCAATACATTTATCTGTTATCTGCTGTAGTCGATCTTGCTGACGACCGTGCAGATACAACATAACCCCCGGGCGTGCATAGGTCAGTGCCAGAGCACTTCCCAGAGCACCGGTTGCGCCAGTGATAAATATATGTTGATTGTAGTAAGCGCCGGCAGCATTTACTGCTTCAGTCTTCTGCTGCATGTTTATACTATTTCCACCTTTACCATTCGGAATTATTGCTTTCCTTGCCAACTCAGATTGCTAAAGCGCACTGAATCACTAACCTAATCACAGCATTAAAATTCATTGCCGCGGCTATCATCAATTTCTTCCGGTTTCACCAAGCTACCCAAATTCCCCCAGGCATTACGAATATAAGAAATCACCCAAGCAATTTCGTGATCACGGATGATATGTTGAAAGGGAGGCATACCATAAGGTCGAGGATTACTCGCTGTCGTCGGAGGAAAGCCACCATACAACACACTGCGAATCATATTATGGGGCGATTTCATAGTGACACTACGATTACCCGCTAATGGAGGGTAAATCCCTGGCACACCTTCGCCTGATACACCATGACAACTCTGGCAATGTTCCTGATACACCCTTTCTCCCATATCTAAATATCGTTTAACCTGATCTGGCATAGGAGGAATTTTTTTAGGTGTCTCATTTTCCATATGCTTTTCACCAATTGATTGCAGATAAACCGCCATGGCTCGCATATCTTCTGGTGTTAAATGCTGCAAACTTTGTCGCACAATAGTTGCCATTGGTCCAGAAGTAACCGCATGTTCATTGATGCCGGTAGATAACAGTTTCACAATGTCATCTATTGACCACTCTCCCACACCAGCTTCCAGAGGAGAAATCAATGAGGGTGCGTACCAGTGGGTGCCCATTATTTCACCACCTGCCACCTTGCTATTCTGGCTTGCTCCCCAGACATTGCGTGGTGTATGGCAAGCATTACAATGACCCAATCCCTGTACCAGATAGTTACCGCGGTTCCACTCTTCGCTTTTGGAGGTATCCGGCTGGTAGACACCCTCATCGAAATACCACATGCGCCACAAAAACAGCAAAAACTGGTTATCGTAAGGAGATTTGATCTTATGCGGTGGATTGGTCTGTGCAACCGGTTTCAGCGAATGCAAATAGGCAAACATCGCATCGGCATCTTCGCGTGTAACCTTGGTATATTCCGTATAAGGAAAAACCGGGTACAAATAGCTACCATCACGCGCCTTGCCTGAATGCAGCGCCTGCCAGAAATCCTCGCTGCTCCAATGTCCAATACCCGTTTCATTATCTGGTGTGATATTGGGCGCTACAAATTCTCCAAATGGTGTCTTTAATGTACGCCCCCCAGCATACGGCTCCCCTCCCCGAGCAGTATGGCATCCCATACAATTGGCCGCCCGTGATAGATATTCTCCACGTTTGATTTGCTCAGTATCGGCAGTTTGGCTCACAGCTATCACAGACAATGGCATCATCAAACCAGCCACAACAACAGTTATTTGCCATTTCCTGACAAATCTAAATATATTAATTTTCTTCATTGAACAAATCCTTCCGCAGAAAAGATTGACTGACAACGCTGCGCCAATTCTGGCGCCAGCTCTTCCGCTTCTGCAGAGTCACTCGTCACTGGTTGCGTAGGAAGCCATAGTGCCAATGCATTGACTTCCTCTTGCGTCATTTTTTTGGCTATTTCTGACATACAATCTGGTGTTTGACCACGCATAATCCCGCCATTACGCCAACCACCAAATTGCGCCACCAGGTAAGCGTGTGGCAAACCAAGCAAGCTGGGTACAAAAGGTTTAGTACCAGTCAAAGCTTTACCATGACAAGCATCACAAGCTGGAATACCCCGGTTGGCATCTCCTGAATAAATCAGTGTTTCTACCATTTTGGTTTCTTCGGCAGACAATGTATTGGCAACAGGATCGGGATACGGATATTGCAGATCTGAAAAATAATGTGCAATTTCCAGCAAATATTCATCTGACAAATCTTCCAGTAAAATAGCCATCGCTTGATAGTAGCGTTCGCCATCACGAAAATTACGCAACTGGTTAAACAAATAGCCAGCTGGTTTGCCGGCAATCCGCGGATAATAAGCATCTCGTCCAGCTCTGTCTGCATCACCATGACAAATAATACAAGGCTTGACCCGCTGCTCCAGCGTATCAGGAATCTCAAGTGGCGAAGCCGGCTCTACTGCCCAAGCTAAACTCACCACACCCCATAACAAGATAGAAATAATAAATTTCATTTATCTTCAACCAGTGAAAGTGAAAAATTCTCAAAAAAACCAATATGATTTTGTATCTCCCTCAGAACACGCAGCATGGCATTCAATCATTTTACAAACAACTCATGCAACCACTCTTCCTGAAAATATGATCCAAGCTTATCTAGCTGCTCAGTACCAGGCGCAGATTACATCTGATTGCAGCATGACATTACACATCGGTAAAGTATCTAAATCGCTGGCAACCTATATGCACACAATAAACATTCGCACCGCAACTTACCTGACTGCTTGCAATCCAGCAAGTCGCATCGCAACCCCTGCAGCAAACCAGTCTGCCATGACCCGGTTACACAAACAACTTTCTCGTTATACCAAGCATATTTATGCAGGTGAAAGCATTGATCCTGCTGGAAAATGGCCAGCTGAAGCAAGCTTTCTTGCATTAGGCATTGATCTCCCTACCATTATCACAATTGGCCAGCTATTTGGGCAAAATGCCATTGTCTGGATCAATAGTGACGCCATACCTAAACTGGTGTTACTACGCTGAAGATGCTGCTTCACCTAAGATCTGCTGTTTCAATACCTCTATTTCTGGTTGGTTCAAGGTTTCAGTTTCCAGCAATTGCTGTGCAGTCTGATCCAGCAATGTGCGATTCTGCTCCAAAATCTTAATCGCACGTTCAAATGCTTGATCCAGCAATGCCCGTATGGTCATATCAATCTTGTTCGCTGTTTCCTCACTATAATCTCGGCTTTTCGGCACAGGATAATTATCAGGAAGATGCGACATTTGCTCCCGGTCATACACCACATTCCCAATAGCATCACTCATGCCATAACGTAACACCATCGCACGCGCAATATCCGTCGCGCGTGCCAGGTCATCTGAAGCCCCGGTAGAAATTTCACTGAATATCAATTGTTCTGCAGCACGCCCACCCAGCAGCACTGCCATTTTATTTTTCAGCTCTTGGCGCGTCATCAGAAAACGATCTTCAGTGGGGCGTTGAATCGTATAGCCCAGCGCACCGATACCACGCGGAATGATCGAGACTTTATGCACTTCATCTGTGCCTGGCAAGGCGAGTGCTACCAAAGTATGTCCCAGTTCATGATAAGCAACCGTGCGTCTTTCAACAGGGTTTAGCAAACGATTACGCTTCTCCAACCCAGCTACAATACGTTCGACGGCATTATTAAAATCATCCATCGTCACCGCATGCCCACCACGCCGAGTCGCCAGTAATGCCGCTTCATTAATCAAATTGGCTAAATCTGCACCAGTAAAACCGGGTGTCAACGCTGCAATCTGTTCGGTATTTACATCTGATGCCAGAGTAATCTTGCCAATATGCACTGCCAAAATCTGCTGTCGACCTTTTTTATCCGGACGATCAACCAACACTTGTCGATCAAAACGCCCCGCACGCAGCAGCGCAGCATCCAAAATTTCCGGGCGATTCGTTGCGGCCAGCAATACAATACCGCTGGAAGGATCAAAGCCATCCAACTCTGCCAATAACTGATTTAAGGTCTGTTCTTTTTCATCATGACCACCACCAAATCCACCGACCCCACGGGCACGCCCCAACGAATCCAGCTCATCAATAAAAATAATAGCAGGTGCCATTTGACGTGCTTGCTCAAACAAATCTCGCACCCGAGCAGCACCTACACCGACAAACATTTCTACAAACTCTGAACCGGAAATAGAAAAAAAGGGAACAGCAGCTTCACCCGCCACTGCACGTGCTAACAAAGTTTTACCGGTTCCAGGTGGCCCCACTAACAAAATACCTTTGGGAGCTCGCCCACCAAGCCGACTATATTCATCCGGGTTCTTAAGAAAATTGACGATCTCTATTAATTCTTCTTTGGCTTCGTCCACACCCGCTACATCAGCAAAAGTAACCTTGGTTTCCTTTTCCACATAAACCTTGGCACGGCTTTTGCCAATCGACATCATGCCACTACCCATGATGTTTTTATTCAAACGCCGGATGATAAACAGCCAGATCCCAATAAAAATGGCCATTGGGATGACCCAAGACAGAATATCGCGCAGCCAGGTGCTCTGCACGACACCGGTATAAGTGACATCGTATTTTTCCAACATTTCTGCCAAATCTGATTCCACTCGGGTGGTGACAAACTCAGTGTATTTTTCGCTACTTGAATCTTTGAGTTTGCCAAAAATCTGTTGATCGGTAATAGCTACTTCCGCTACTTTATTTTGCTCCAGCAATGCCTGGAAACGGCTATAGGGAATCGGTTCCACTTTTGTATATTGTGTATACAGATTCTGAATAAAAAGAATGCTGAATACGGCAATTAATACATACCAAAAATTGATTTGTGCTTTTTTGTCAATTGGTGCTGGGTTCTTCATGCATCCTCCTTGTAACTGTATCCAGTTTGGAAAACTGGTATATAAACCATTAAATCATACCCAATTTTAATTACCCTGAAATCTAAAAATCACCTTTCGACTATTTATTTCCGAATCCAGTTGCACAACTAGCCCAGTCACATACAATAATTGTTTTAAAGCTCCCTCCAAAAATACTTGCTTGAAACAATTACTCTAAAGGTAAAGGAAATTTTTAATGAAAACACGCGCAGCAATTGCCTGGCAGGCTGGCCAACCTCTTACTATTGAAGAAGTTGATCTGGCTGCTCCACGTGCAGGTGAAGTACTGATTGAAGTCAAAGCAACCGGTATTTGCCATACTGATTACTACACGCTTTCCGGAGCAGATCCGGAAGGCATTTTTCCAGCTATTCTTGGGCACGAAGGCGCTGGCATTGTAGTTGAAACCGGTGCAGAGGTTAAATCGCTGCGCCCGGGAGATCATGTCATTCCTTTGTATACACCGGAATGTCGAGAATGCAAATTTTGTCGCTCCCACAAAACCAATTTATGCCAGGCTATCCGTACCACACAAGGGCGCGGCCTGATGCCAGATGGCACTTCACGTTTTTCATTAAACGGTCAGCCTATCATGCACTACATGGGCACTTCGACTTTTTCCAACTACATCGTGGTGCCCGAAATAGCCGTTGCCAAAATTCGTGAAGATGCCCCCTTTGACAAGGCTTGCTACATTGGCTGTGGTGTTACTACCGGCATTGGTGCCGTCCTGTTCACCGCCAAAGTAGAAGCCGGCGCGAATGTTGCTGTATTTGGCTTAGGAGGGATTGGCCTCAACGTAATCCAGGGCGCACGTATGATTGGCGCCGACAAAATTATCGGGATTGATATCAATCCACAACGCGAAGCACTCGGCCGGCAATTTGGCATGACTCACTTCATCAACCCAAATGAAGTAGAAAATGTAGTGGATGCGATTATCCAGCTAACAGATGGCGGCGCAGATTACAGCTTTGAATGTATCGGCAATACCGATGTGATGCGCCAGGCATTGGAGTGCACGCACAAAGGTTGGGGACGTAGTATTATCATTGGCGTGGCGGAAGTTGGCGCTGAAATCAGCACCCGCCCCTTTCAGCTGGTTACAGGCAGAAAATGGGAAGGCACAGCCTTTGGTGGTGCGCGTGGCCGTACAGATGTGCCACGTATTGTTGACTGGTACATGGATGGCAAAATCAGCATTGATCCACTGATTACTCACACCTTGAAGCTGGAAGATATTAATGAAGGATTCAAATTGATGGAAGCTGGGGCATCCATACGCTCAGTAGTCATCTATTAACGACTTAAACCATGACAATTAAACTGGAAATTCGCAATCAACATCGCTGTTTTGATGGTACACAAAGCTACTACCAGCATCATTCGGAAGTGATTGGCTTACCTATGCGCTTCTCAGTGTATGCGCCACCACAAGCAGGCAAACAACGTTTGCCGGTGCTGTTTTTTCTGGCGGGCTTAACCTGTACCGAAGAAACCTTCATGATTAAGGCAGGTGCACAACGCTATGCCGCTGAATTAGGATTAGTATTGGTCAGCATGGATACCAGTCCACGCAATACGGGTATTCCTGGGGAAGGAGATGATTGGGAAATAGGTGCGGGTGCCGGTTTCTATTTAGATGCTACTCAAGCACCCTGGTCTCAATATTTCCGTATGGAAAGTTATCTGACACAGGAGTTGTACCGCATCATACTGGAACAATTTCCAGTCAATCCAGAACAAGTTGGCATTACAGGTCATTCCATGGGAGGACATGGCGCGCTTACCTTAGCCTTGCGCCATCCTGAGTTATATCGATCGGTTTCCGCTTTTGCGCCTATTGCCGCTCCTGCCAGCTGCCCTTGGGGAGAAAAAGCTTTTAGCCTCTATTTGGGAGAATCACCAGAGGATTGGCATCAGCATGATGCAACTGCCTTAATCGCAGCAGGCCATCACCTGCCAACTACTCCTCTTATTGATCAAGGCATGGCTGATCCATTTCTGGCCAAGCAATTGCATCCTGATTATCTCGTAGCAGCTTGTGAACAAGCAGGACAACCTATTACTTTACGTCGTCATGCCGATTATGATCACAGCTACTTCTTTATTAGCACCTTCATTGAAGATCACTTGCGACACCATCACACCGTACTAACGCTCGATCAAATGGATGGGTAAAAAACGACGGATGACAAATTCGATCAGCGCACACACACACTCTGCCAACTTCTTTGTCATCCGAAACGTTCTTTTCTTAATTCTTAAACTACTACCACATCCGGCAACGGGAAGCCATTGAAATTGCTCGCATATGATGTTGTATACGCACCCGCATTAGGAATAAAGATAAAATCATCTTCCTGTATATCTTCCGGCAGCATTTCATCGTGCATCAGTACATCAACAGAATCACAAGTCGGGCCAGCAATGGACCAGGGAACTGGTGATCCTGTACGCTGCGTCAAGATTTCATAACGCAACCCTTCGCTTACTTCGATAATGCCACCGAAAATACCCGCATCCCAATACATCCAGCGTTTGCCATTGCGCACCGCTGTTCCAACAACACGACATACAAAACAGGCTGAATCAGACACCAGATAACGCCCTGGTTCCGCCATAATGCGTATGGTTTCTGGCAAATCTGCTATGGCTTCGTTGATGACTTCAGCAATAATTTCAATCGCAGGAATCGGTTTAACATAACGTACTGGATAACCCCCACCCAGATTCAGCAAGCGTGGGTTGAGCCCTGCTTCGCGCATGCTGGCAAATACTGTTTTGGCACGTTCAATTCCTACCCGCCAATTTTGTGGATTACGACACTGGGAACCCACATGAAAAGTCACACCAGCTAAATCTGCATGCAACTTCACTGCTTCATCAATAATTTCACGTACATCCACCAAATGCGTGCCAAATTTGCCAGCCAATGGCCAATCACTGCCAATATTAGGGGTATCAACGCGCAAATACAATTTGGCATCTGGCTTGATACTGACAATCTTACGCAGTTCTTCCATACTATCGATCACATACCATTCCACCCCTTTTTCGGCGGCATACTGAATATATGCACGTGATTTCATCGGGTTACTGTAAAAAATCTCGACAGCTGGCACACCCAAGCTCATCAAAAGATCAAGCTCTGCAATTGAAGCGATTTCAAACCCGACACCTTCCTCAATCAAGGTTTTCAATACGCGTGGATCAGGATTGGCTTTTGCAGCGTAATGCGGATGTACGCGCGGCATCGCTGCTTTAAAACGGCGCGCTTTATTGCGCACAATAGCAGTATCCAGCATCAAGAAAGGATGCTGGTAACCTTCTTGTGCTAATTTAGCTTTTACCAGGGAAAGATCGATACTGACTTCAGGATGCGTATCGAAAATGATGTTTTCTGTTTGCTGTTGTACAGCTGCGGTGGACAGTTTTTTCATGAAGGTTCCTCCAGGGATCGCTACGTTTCGGGAATATGAATTTGAATCCAATCAGTTGAAACAAACAGGTTTACCTTACTTCTCATGATGACCTCTTTTATGCGCTGTTCGCTACCGGTATTTCCAAAGGCACGCATTATAGACCTGATTTTTCTAGAATCAAGTCTTTTTTTGCATTAATTTTATTTAAAAAATACTTAAAAATCATTGCGTTACAAAATTAAACTTATTTAATTGCTCTTATTATTTTTTACTTGAAAGACTTGTAGCTCAACAAGCAATCATTCAAGTCACAATCCTCAACAAAAGAATCAGGCAAATCCATTTTATGATGTTAATTTATTAACTCATTTGGCCCGTTGGACAAAAAATACCAAATAATATTCCTTTTAAATTCCTATGAACCTATCCAAAAAAGATCAGCAGATAAAAACGTGCAGGATTACCATATCGTCATTTATCTGGAAACCAACCATCAAAAATGTACTCTACGTAAATAGTTGCACTCAATTGATTCATTCAATGCAAAAACCAGCACAAATACTTACAACCAGCTGAAAGGAAATGACGAAAATGAACAAGATCACAGCAGCAGTTACTTTTGCCAGTATTATGCTTTTTCCATTCAATCATGCCTTTGCCAGCAACGAAGCATTACCGGCCAGCCAGGTGATTGCAGCCATTCAAACTGCTGTTGCAGCTTATCCTGGCAACATTAAGGAAGCTGAAGTAGAAAGAAAACAGGGAAACTTGATCGTCGAGATAAAAATTATTGATACCAATGGTCAAAAGATCAAAGTAAAGGTAGACCCAACAAACAACACTCTTCTGCCAGTCAACTAACTACCACCTAATTAATATACCAAGCAAAAATGCTCCGGATTATTTTGTTGCAGTTACGTTACACCACAATTGCAATCAAAGTAATCTGGTATATCTTCTTAGAGCCTGTTCAAAATCTTTTAAGCAAAAGAGCCAGGAATGCCAGCTGAATGAATTGCAAGCTGGTATTGAGTTTACGCTCGCAGTTTTTCCACAACCGTCGATTCTTCTCCAGCCAGGCAAAGCTGCGCTCCACCACCCAACGCTTGGGGATAACGGCGAAGGTATGCAATTCACTGCGCTTGGCAATCTGCACCGTAACCAGTTTTCCTAGAATTTCTCGCACGCCTTCAGCAAATGGTTCTCCGGTATAGCCGCTATCGCACAGCAGACTTTGTACTTTTCCCAAGCTTGGTCTGCAGTGCTCCAGGGCTTGCAACGCCCCTTTGCGGTCAGTCACTTCTGCCGTCGTCACCGCAATGGCATGCGGCAAGCCCTGGGTATCAACTGCGATGTGACGCTTGATACCAGAGATCTTCTTGCCAGCGTCATAACCCTTCTGGCCCGCCGTGTCCGTGTTTTTCACGCTCTGCGCGTCCACGATCAAGAACGTGCTGCAAGCGCTGCGCCCCTGTCTGGTACGAACCGCGCCAACGGATTTTTTTTAACGCCCGCTCCAGCAGGCTCACTCCCTCCGCATCTGGCTCACTCCAGATGGCCCAGTACGAGTGCACTGTGCGCCACTTCGGAAAACTGTCCGGCAACAGACGCCACTGGCAGCCACTCTTGAGCAAATATAGCACCGCACAAAACACCTCGTACAGATCCACGGTGCGCGGACGTGTCTTCTTCCTCGCACCCTCCAACAACAGGCGAACCTGCTCAAATTGTTCTCGACTAATGTCGCTAGGATAGTATTTTCTCATCCAGAGAGTATCTACCAAAAAAAAGATTTTGAACAGGCTCTTATCAAGAAGAAAGCATAATCCGATCGATCCGATCAAGTTTCACAGCAACCGCACCATGTTATTTTTAACTGACGTAGCAATCCGACAACCCCAGTATTGCGCACCTTACCCGCTTGTATATTACGATCAATAGCATTCTTACCTATTTGTAATAATGATTCTCATTTTCATGTCTCTCAAAAGAGACAAATAATTTGCTTATAAAACAATTACTTATGATTATTCATTATTTTTATGTGGATTATAACGACAATTTCTTATTTTCTTCATAGCAACAGTGATTACAAGTAGTTGATTTACCATCATTTTTTATGATGGCATGGATTGTGCTACGTATAAAGGCAATTAGCTATTTTGTCTTCAAGGAGCACAATTCATGCATATTGCACATCGATCGACACCAACAAATACTGCAAAGAATATTCACCTCTCACATATCACCCTCAACCCTTCCTATCCTGATTCACTCGCATTTAATCTCAGCCGAACATACTCAACCCCGCACCAGCAAACACAACCGACTCCCCCTACACACCCCCCACTGAATTGCCTGCTACAACGAAATGGCTACAGCATCCACCTAGTTAACTCACTCAAGCAACGCATCAAAGCCACCACACTCATCAAACGCATGTACGCCTCGCGCGGCTACCAAACTAATAATGCCTGCGCTTTTACAAACTCCTCCAATCAGTACACTTTTGAAGCACGCCAATCACAACAGCTCATTGGCACCATGACCCTCACCATCGACACCCATAACAAACTGCTTGCTGACACGCTCTATCAAACAGAACTGAATCAGTTTCGCCAGCGTAATCGTCGATTATGTGAACTTTCCAAACTGGCATTCGACTCGGAAAGCAGCTCAAAAGAGATTTTTGCCTCTCTGTTTCATATTGCTTACATTTTTGCCCGTAACATTCACAACGTTGACGACGCTTTCATAGAAATTAACCCTCGCCACGCCGCATTCTACAAACGCATGCTTGGTTTCCAGCAAATAGGAGAACTACGCACCTGCCCGCGCGTCAATGCTCCAGCCGTGTTACTACAATTGAATCTGGAATACATGAAGCAACAAATCATCACTCAAGCAGGACAACTTAATCAAAATACAAGAAGCATTTACCCGCAATTTCTTTCTCAGAATCAAGAAAAAGAAATTACTCAACGCATCCAAACTAAATATACGACTACTACTTTCTTCCCCTCTTATCAATCTACACCTGACTATCGTCAAAACCACTACCAACCCGCATAAAGACAAAACCTAAAAGATAACACGCCTTGTTTTAAAGCATCTCTGGTTACCGGTGCAAAAGAACAAGATAGATGGCTTGCAAAAGTTATTCAGAACTTGCTCAAGCCATCTACCAAAGGAGGCCACACAAGACAAAATTGAACGAAAAAGCGGAACATACTTTTTCATATGTATCCCAAGCGCAATTTTAACGCCGCAATGCGCCTCTCAACGGGACATTGAGCACAAGCTATAAGAACTAATCACTACATATCAAATCAGAAATAAGACCAGGATTCCTGCATAACCAACTATTTCTTGAGATTTATGGATACGGTTCAGAGTCATTTCATTGATGATTTAGGGAGCCTCCGCACAACCTCGGTCATTGCGAGGAGCGCAGCGACGCGGCAATCCATAAGATGTTGATCTCATTATTAATACAATGAATTACTTCGCTCGCAATAATAAGATTCGAGGTTGCACAGAGGCTCCTTAGGTAAGTAGCAATCTCTGGTATGCTTTAACTGTTTTGAGATTGTATTGAGGATCACTATGGCACTCACAAAAGAAGACATTACCGAAATCAGGGAGTTGATTGGCGAAGTAATCACCGAACGACAACCAAAGACAATAAACAACAATGTCCACTACGAACTGGAAATCAGGGAAAGAACCCTGCGAGTGGAAGAAGGATTAAAACATCAGCGCGAACTGATGCAGGAAGGCTTCAAACGCATGGATCAGCGTTTCGAGCAAATGGAAAAACGCTTCGAGCAGATCGATAAGCGGTTTGAACAGGTTGATAAACGCTTTGAATCGCTGATAGCTGAAATGAATGCACGTTTTGAGCAGATCGACAGGCGTTTCGAACAAGTTGATAAACGTTTTGAGTAGATGGACAAACGCTTTGAACAAGCCGATAAGCGTTTTGAATCGTTAACCAGACGTATCGATCGCTTCATGATCTGGTCATTTGCCACCACACTGACTGTTGGCGGTATTGTCGTGGCTGCCATTAAATATCTGCCCTGAATCACAACTATCATGCAATCACAATCCAACGACGATTCATCGCTTGCGCAGCAGTTGACCGCCCTGTTGTCACGTTATCCTCTAATCAAACTAGCAATCTTATTTGGCTCGCAAGCAGATCCAACCCGCAAAAAACACTTTGGCAGCGATATTGACCTAGCAATCATGACTACCGAGCCAGTCAGCAGCCACTTTAAAATGGAGCTCACACAAACTATCAGCACTGAGCTGGATCGTCCGGTAGACATCGTCGTTATCAATGATGCACCCGAGCCGATACTGGGAGAAGTGCTCAAAGGCCAACGCCTGCTCGGTGATCACAATACCTACGCCCAGCTGCTTACCCGCCACCTGCTGAATGTGGCTGATTTTCTCCCACTGCGACAACGCATATTGAAGGAAAGGCGCGACCGATGGATGCAAGATGGATACAACCGTACTAACTGAAAAGCTGGAATCACTCAGACGTTGCGTACAACGTATTGAAGAAAAGCAGCCACGCCATATTGACGAGCTGAAACAAAACATTGATCTGCAAGATATCCTGGTGCTTAATCTCACACGCGCCATACAACTGTGCGTTGATATCGGCAGCCATCTTCTCAGCCAAACCAATTGCCCGGCACCGCGAACAATGGGTAACGTATTTACCCTGCTGCAAGAAGCAAACATTATTTCACCAACCACCAGCCAGCAACTAAAAAAGGCGGTCGGTTTCAGAAACATCGCGATACACCAGTATGAAGCAATCAACTGGGAAATCGTCTACGTAGTCAGCCAACACGCCCCTCAGGATTTCCGCCAATTCGCCCAAGAGATCAGCCATTACGCTAAGCTATAATTTCCAGCTCTGGAAACATACCGACCAAAATTTTCGTATTTTGTCTTATCTTTACAAATGGCATTGTCGGCTTCACGATGACAGTGAAAAAAACGTCTTTGCGAAACGACGTAGTCGGTGAAGCAATCCAGTGCAATCGCTACAACAAAGAAAATCGGTAATTTTTTGCGTATTCAGTTGCCACATCACTGGATCGCCGCAGCCTTGTGGCTTCGCGATGACGGCGCCATTTTGTCAATTCTTCCAGATAACCACATCGCGCTGTTCCTCGCGAAAGCGGCGTCTTTGCGAAATGACGTAGTCGGTGAAGCAATCCAGCGCAATCGCTACAACAAAGAAAATCGGGAATTTTTTGCGTATTCAGTTACCACATCACTGGATCGCCGCAGCCCCTTGGAGGCTTCGCGATGACGGCGCCATTTTGTCAATTCTTCCAGATAGCCACGTCGCGCTGCTCCTCGCGAAAGCGGCGTCTTTGCGAAATGACGTAGTCGGTGAAGCAATCCAGCGCAATCGCTACAACAAAGAAAATCGGGAATTTTTTGCGTATTCAGTTGCCACATCACAGGATCGCCACAACCCTTGGAGGCTTCGCGATGACAGTGCCTCTTTGTCAATTCTTCCAGATAACCACGTCGCGCTGCTCCTCGCGAAAGCGGCGTCTTTGCGAAATGACGTAGTCGGTGAAGCAATCCAGCGCAATCGCTACAACAAAGAAAATCGGGAATTTTTTGCGTATTCAGTTACCACATCACTGGATCGCCGCAGCCCCTTGGAGGCTTCGCGATGACGGCGCCATTTTGTCAATTCTTCCAGATAGCCACGTCGCGCTGCTCCTCGCGAAAGCGGCGTCTTTGCGAAATGACGTAGTCGGTGAAGCAATCCAGCGCAATCGCTACAACAAAGAAAATCGGGAATTTTTTGCGTATTCAGTTGCCACATCACAGGATCGCCACAACCCTTGGAGGCTTCGCGATGACAGTGCCTCTTTGTCAATTCTTCCAGATAACCACGTCGCGCTGCTCCTCGCGAAAGCGGCGTCTTTGCGAAATGACGTAGTCGGTGAAGCAATCCAGTGCAATCGCTGCAACAAAGAAAATCGGTAATTTTTTGCGCATTCAGTTTCCACTACCACCGGATCACCACGTTGCGTTGTTCCCTGCGAAAGCAACGGTAAAAGCACAAGAAATGCTTATGACAAATCTTTCAAAGCACCTTAATTCTCAATTAATTCACGGTTATGCCGCTGCATAAACAGGGGAAAACACTTTTCTCTGTTTATCTAATATGTGAATCAAACGAGGTGCTTTATGAATCAGTCACGTACGCTTCCACCTGCTTTGACAGGGGATCACAGTCATTTATCTGCACAGGCACGCCAAGAGATTCGAGCGCTCAGCGGTGCGCAGCCAAAAGCATTTTTTATACAAGCATTAGGCGCATGGATTGTTATTATCGCTACGATTGCGTTAGCTATTCACGTCAACAATATCTGGATGACATTGCTGGCCCTACCAATTATTGCCACTCGTTTTAATATTTTGGGATTGTTAGTACATGAGCAAGTACACCAGCTTGGTTTGCGGGGGCGGTACGGAGATATTATCGCTAATATTCTGACAGCCTACCCTATAGGAATTACAGTAGAAGATTACGCCAAAGTCCATTTATCCCACCACAAGCATTATTTCACTGAAGATGATCCAGATTTTTTGCGCAAAGCTGGGCCAGATTGGACATTTCCCATGCCAACTCTGCATTTGATTAAGCTATTATTAAGTGATTTGTGTGGCGTAAGTTTTTACAAGATTATAAAGGGCAAGCGCCTGGAAAATAAACAGGTTTACAAACGACTGCACCTCACACCGAAATGGCTGCGGCCTACTTTTTACATTGGGTTGTCTATTCTGTTGACCTATTTTGAACTGTGGCCTGTATTTCTGGTGTATTGGCTACTACCGCTCATGACATTTATGCCGCTGATTGTGCGTCTGGGTGCGATTTGCGAACATGTGTATAACCTGCCTCACGCTGGAATTATCGAGTCCTCCCCACTTATTATTCTACGTTGGTGGGAAAAACTGTTACTACCCAACCTCAACTTCGCAATGCACGCCTACCACCACTTCTTCCCGGGAGTGGCCTGGTGCAATCTACCCAAAGTACACAAAATATTTGAACGTGAGAACATGGTGAATAAAACAGCAGTTTTTTATGGCTATTGGGATTATTTTGCATTCTTGCAAAGACAAGATAAAAATTTACACACCATCAAACAACCTGTTCACTTACAGTAAAAAATAGTTTATCTCAGTTTTTATGGAATCGTAAAAAAGCTCCGTGTTACGGAGCTTTTTTACAGTAGAAATAATAATTTAATTTTTTCTACGTGCCACAGCACCCATTCCTAAAATACCCAGAGCCAACAAAGCCAATGTCGCAGGTTCTGGAATTTCACTGCTCGATCTTAACGCGTCAATCTTGCCCTGTTGTGTCACAACAATTTGAGAGCAGAGTCCACCTACTCCAAAGGTGTCACATGCAGCCGGAGCAGAAGCTGGAGTAAAAATCTGGTTAGTAGTATCTATAGCAAAAAACACATTACCTGGTAGAAGATTTCCGCCATCTTTATCTTGAAAAAGGGAATCATCTGATACTGATGTCAATGCAAATAGCAAGTTTGAAGTACCACTTATATTTACTCCACCATGAAAATTACCCAGTGAACCACCCGATGGAGCCGCAGGAGCAAACGTAGCAAGTACATTAGAATCGCCCACTATATTCAATTCAGCCGTACCTACACCAGCATCAAATACATACTCAACCGCACCAGTCGTCAAGTCATAACTCGTAACCGTACCAGTCAAACCACTGAAATTATATTCAATCGTAATCGGCAAAGGATCAGGCGCTCCAAAATCACACCCACCTACACAGCTTTCAGGTGTATAGGTTATCGAGTACAGCCCACCGAAATTATTAAATTTTGATCCAACTTCAATCTCTCCAGCTGCATTCAACTGCTGAGTTACAGTAGTCAGACCACCTGACACAACCAAATGACCAATATTACTTACACCTGCGTAGCCCGGAAGATTCAGTTGCCAAGCATCCAGAACTTCAGCCTGAACTGGTGCGCTCATTATTGCTGCTGAACCTACCAGAGTTGCTACTGCTGCTAATTTCTTAAATTCCATCATTACCTCCATATATACTAATTCTTAGGGACATCCCTATCTTTTAATAAAGCACGATACGTGCCAATATATTTATATTTTTATTATCAGATACTTACAGATTCTTTATATTTAAAATATCAAAAGTGTAAAAAAAATCGACATTCCTGTCTATTCAGCGCTCCACATAAGTTTACTTAACGGTAACCGTATGGAACGTGAAGCTGGTGATGAAGCAGCACCAATACGGCACATAAAAACAGCTTGTTGCGATGCTGTATCTGCCAATGCGTGGAATTTTTCTGCCAGTTCATTTATTTCCTGGTTGATCTTCTCCAACTGGGATGGTTGTACTTGCTGAATTGCATACCAATTGAAAATAACCGGGGTCATCTCTGGTTGCAAAAACAGATTATTGGCTGCGCAAGTTAGCCACACGCGCTGCATCATCATACCAGCCGCAACAAAATCAAGCAGAGTTTGTGGCGTCTTGTTTGCCTGAATCAATAAATGACTCGCACAAAACATTGCTGGTAGAAAATCCAGTTGAATACGTGGTGCAATTGTTCCAAACAGATAGCGATTAAAAAAATCGAGACGTTCCCAGCTTTGCATGACCCAACGCATTAATTGGGCGGTTAATGTATCTACCCCCACAGCACGCTCAGGTATGCGATCTTGGCTGAATGTCGCGCCCCATTCGATGATTTGCTTATGCACTTGGTACGCCTCCGGGCAGGTTAGGCGAATATGTGCATTTTGCCAAAGCAGGCTGGCTACTTTGCGACGGTCTGACCAAGTTTCAAAAAATTTTACTGTGTATTCTTCACCTGCCGCTGCTTGTATTGCTGCGCGTTGAATGGCGGTTAATGGAGTCGTTTTCATTAATCGTCTTTGAACAGTGCGCGTTTTGATAAATGGATAGAGTGCATCAGATTGCAATGCTGTATTCGGTTCAAATTTCACATCATAAATCGGTGCGGTATCCGGAGTATTTGCCCGATGTTGCCAAGTGGCTTCTAACCCATAATGAGTAGCTGCAATACGAATGGTTTCCAGCAAAGCACCATGCGCCATGTGGCTGGCACGCCCCGCAAAATCATACAAACACCAGTCACGCGTATCATAGCCATGCACTGCTATATGCTTATGGTTAATAATCTCAAAACGCCAAGGTTGCGTATTATCCCCGCTGGGCGCCCAACGCGCTGTATCGAGAATTTCCAATAACACATCATGATCAGACATTATCACCTCCCGCAAATTGCATGCGCGCAAACATCCTGCGTGCTATTCCAAGGCCAATCTGCTGGAGAGGATTGCGATTTCCTCCTGGCCGCCAAGTTTTTACAAATTTATTTTTATAGGCATCAAAATGATAACCATGCGGTGCAGCAGCCACCTCTCCCCTTCCAAGTAAAATTTTTAACGCTTCAGTTGCTGCCAGACCACAACAAAGCTGACATGCCATAACAGTAGAAGGGCCTCTATGCTGCAGAAAATTAACTTGTGATGGATCTACCAAATAGCCATTCTGCAGCATAGCTGGCGATAAGCCTAGCAGAAAACGAATCAGCATTTCCTGCTCAGTATGCCCTTCCAAACAAAAATATTGTTCGAAAGACATTTTGTTCGGCAAAAAAATTAATACAGCTGCACCCATACCTAAAGGAGCAGCTGTAACAGCAGGAATTCCCAACCGATGACAAGCAGCAAAAACAGCTCTACGAGCAGATAACGCAAAGAAATCTAGTCCATCAATATATAAATCTACGCCTTGCAAAAAATTGTTCAGATTTACTTCGTTTACACCATCCGGAAATTGTGTGATTTTCAGAGCTGGATTGATGTCACACGCCATGTCAGTCAGTACTTGCACTTTAGGTTCGCCCAAAGAAGATGCCATTGCGCCTGCTTGGCGATTAAAATTGGCAAGCTCAAACGTATCAAAATCAGCTATGTTAAAAGCGCCAATTCCCAGTCTAGCTAATGTCAAAAGATGTCCGCCCCCAACCCCTCCCATTCCAGCAATTGCAATACGTTTGTTACATAATAACGATTGCTCAGCCTCTGTGACCCAACCTATGTTGCGTGAAAATGCGGTTTTATAATCAAATTTGTTCATTTTCATCCAGTCTATCAAATGTTAAGCAGCAACTTTAACTGTCTATTTCATTTAGAGCACCTCTGCACAACTTCGTCATTGCGAAAAGTGCAGCGCCACAGCAACCCATAAGATGTTGATTTCATTGATGCAGTGAATTATTTCCCACCTGCGGCGATCGTTAATGACGAGATTCGAGGCTAATCAGAGATTTCTTAGAGCCTGTTCAAAATCTTTTAAGCAAAAGAGCCAGGAATGCCAGCTGAATGAATTGCAAGCTGGTATTGAGTTTACGCTCGCAGTTTTTCCACAACCGTCGATTCTTCTCCAGCCAGGCAAAGCTGCGCTCCACCACCCAACGCTTGGGGATAACGGCGAAGGTATGCAATTCACTGCGCTTGGCAATCTGCACCGTAACCAGTTTTCCTAGAATTTCTCGCACGCCTTCAGCAAATGGTTCTCCGGTATAGCCGCTATCGCACAGCAGACTTTGTACTTTTCCCAAGCTTGGTCTGCAGTGCTCCAGGGCTTGCAACGCCCCTTTGCGGTCAGTCACTTCTGCCGTCGTCACCGCAATGGCATGCGGCAAGCCCTGGGTATCAACTGCGATGTGACGCTTGATACCAGAGATCTTCTTGCCAGCGTCATAACCCTTCTGGCCCGCCGTGTCCGTGTTTTTCACGCTCTGCGCGTCCACGATCAAGAACGTGCTGCAAGCGCTGCGCCCCTGTCTGGTACGAACCGCGCCAACGGATTTTTTTTAACGCCCGCTCCAGCAGGCTCACTCCCTCCGCATCTGGCTCACTCCAGATGGCCCAGTACGAGTGCACTGTGCGCCACTTCGGAAAACTGTCCGGCAACAGACGCCACTGGCAGCCACTCTTGAGCAAATATAGCACCGCACAAAACACCTCGTACAGATCCACGGTGCGCGGACGTGTCTTCTTCCTCGCACCCTCCAACAACAGGCGAACCTGCTCAAATTGTTCTCGACTAATGTCGCTAGGATAGTATTTTCTCATCCAGAGAGTATCTACCAAAAAAAAGATTTTGAACAGGTTCTAAGAGCCCGTTTACGATCTTCTGAGTAATAGTGCCAAGAAAGCCAAATGAATGAGCTGCAAGCTGGTATCAAGTTTACGTTCGCAGTTTTTCCATAATCTTCGGCACTTTTCCAGCCAGGCGAAACTACGTTCCACTATCCAGCGCCTGGGCATAACCTTGAAGGTATGCAGTTTGCTGCGTTTGGCGATCTGCACGGTGACAGGTTTGCCCAGAATTTCTTGCACACTTTCGGCAAATGGTGCTCCAGTATAGCCACCGTCACACAGCAAACCTTGCACTTGTCCCAAACTCGATCTGCAACGCTTCAAGGCCTGCAATGCACCGTTACGGTCAGTCACTTCCGCTGTCGTCACTGCAATGGCGTGCGGCAACCCCAAGGTATCAACAGCGATATGGCGCTTGATGCCCGACACCTTCTTGCCGGCGTCATAGCCTTTCTGGTCAGCCGTGTCTGTATTCTTCACGCTTTGCGCGTCCACAATCAAGAACGTGCTGCAAGCGTTGCGCCCCAGTTTCTCTCGGGCCGCGCCAACCTGATTTTTTTAATGCCTGCTCCAGCACGCTCACGCCGTGCTGGTCAGGCTCATTCCATTTGCGCCAATAGGCATATACACTCTGCCATTTGGGAAACTCTCCGGGCAAAAATCTCCACTGGCAACCAGTACGCAGCAGATACAGCACAGCACAAAATACTTCATACAAATCTATTGTCGTGGGTTTGGTGCTGCGCCTCACGCTACGCAATAGCGGCTCTATCTCGGCAAACTTCTCTTTGCTAATATCACTGGCATATTTTGTTCTCTTCATCCACGTATCGTAAGGAATAATGATGAGATCGTAAACGGGCTCTTAGAGAATACCAATTTTAAATATTAATTGTTATTGGATATCAGCCTATTTTTCTAGCCGATTTCATCATTGATTTGCGATCAGACCCTAGTACACTAGCTTTTGATAACAATTCTGCCTGAAATTTATGTCACGATTCAAAATAGCTCTTCGCAATGTAATCCGCCACAAACGACGCAGCGGTCTTGCAATTGGAGCAACGGCTTTTGGCATCGTAGCCTTACTTTTGGCAAGCGGTTTTATTGAATGGATCTATCAGGATATGCGAGAATCAACCATCCACTCGCAACTGGGGCATATGCAAATTGTCAAGCATGGTTATTTTGAAGCTGGCAAGGCAGATCCTTACCGATTCTTGTTTGTAGACAATTTGAGACAAAAATTGTCGGAAAATTTTACACTCCCAGATAACAGCCATCCTGTTAAAACAGTAGTACCGCGTTTGGGATTCAGTGGCTTGCTCAGCTATGGCGATGCCACGCTGTCTTTTATGGGGGAAGGGATCGATCCGGCAGAACAGGAATATTTTGGTAATGCGCTCAAGCTTTCAGCTGGCGACCATTTATCAGCCGAGCAGCCGCATCACTTGATTATGGGCGAAGGGCTGGCGCGCAATCTAGGTGTGGCGGTGGGTGATCAGGTGGTGTTGCTGGTGAACACAGCAACGGGTGGAATCAACGCAGTTGAAATGACGGTGGGTGGGCTGTTTACAACCGTGACAAAATCTTACGACGATAACGCACTGCGCCTGCCAATTAGTACTACACAGCAGTTGCTGCGGACCCAAGGCGCGCACAGCTGGGTAGTGTTGCTGCATGATACTGCGCAAACTGATGCAGTATTGGCAGCGCTACGCGAGCAGCTATCGCCAGAGCAGTTTGAAATTGTGCCTTGGTATCAATTGGCTGATTTCTACAATAAAACCACGGTGTTATTTTCTAAACAGGTGCAAGCTATCAAGCTGATTATCGCACTTATTATCTTGTTAGGCATTTCCAACACCATGACCATGAATGTGATGGAGCGTACTGGCGAAATCGGTACCGCCATGGCATTAGGTGTAAAGAAAATCGACATTTTGCGTCAATTCCTGTGTGAAGGCGCACTGATTGGCGGTATCGGTGGCATATTGGGTATGCTAATCGGATTACTACTTGCCACCATCATTTCTGCTGTTGGCATCCCCATGCCGCCTCCACCAGGCATGGCACGTGGTTATACTGGAGAAATCCTCATTACCCCCGACATGCTGCTAGAAGCACTGGCATTGGCGATTATCACCACTCTCATCGCCAGCCTCTACCCTGCTTGGAAAGCTTCTCGCATGCAAATCGTCGATGCACTCAGACACAATCGATAAAAACAGCAAATGTCGATTTTCTTTACACATTTATCTGATAATAATGCTGATGGAATGCGAGAGATAACTGATTCCCCTCATTGAAACAGTTGTGCTGGATTGCTTCTCACCAATGGCGTTCGCAAAAATACCATTTTTATTGTTGCCATTACGAGAAGCAGTGCGACGTGGCAACCCTGAAATAGTCTTATATAACAGCATTCTGTACGTTACGATAAATTTCCACACCAACACGCTGAATATGTTTGATCAACTCCGGATTGTTCAACTGACACACTGCCTTGACATCAAAAAGATAAGGCAAAGGTAATTCATCCATTTCTAGAGCGACACGTTCAGCAATCAATTCATCAACATCGCCATATAAAGCTAAATCAATATCAGAATTGGGGCGAGCAATCCCTTTTGCACGTGAGCCAAAAAGTACCCCACGTTCAATCTGCGGCCAACGATGCAAAACAGTAATCAGCTGTTCAATTTCAGCTTCGGTTAGTCCAGTATGATTCTTCATGCGTTTATTTGGGCGATAAGCCAGGCATGCAAATGTTCCATTGCTGGCAGATAACGCTCCTTGACAACCTCCAATATCTGAGCAAATTTACTGAAATCATAAGTGTGTGAGAGTTGGTTGCGATGCAACATCATATCTATCCATACTTGCCCATCTTCAAACAGTTTCGCAGAGAAAGCCTGTTTGATAACTTCACGCGGTGTAACCGGTGTAATGACCACCCCACTGGCTTCCAGATAATCTTTCATCGTTTTCCAGGTAACTCTGCTCATACTCTTGTTATATCGGCTATAAGGAAAAAACAGTACAATCAGAATAACTCACAGGCCATAACACATAAAATTATCTGCAAACAATTTACAGGTTGTCACAAAATACCTGGCTGCTTTAAAGAAGTATCAACACTTCTTCCTTCGTTGATACGACTGTACTGGATTGCTTCATCGGCTACGCCGTTTCGCAAAGACCACATTTTTTACGTACCATTACTCAAATAAAACCTGTCCTTGCGAGGAAGCCGCAGGCTGACGTGGCAATCCAGTCTATCCGTTAAAGCATCCCCTTATTTCTTCTATTCCGCTACACTTCATGCATGGATCATGATCACAGCTATAAATTGCTCTTTACCCATCCCGAAATGGTGGCAGACTTGCTGCGTGGGTTTGTCAAGGAAGATTGGATCAAAGAATTGGACTTTTCCACATTAGAAAAAGCCAGCGGCAGCTATGTCAGCGATGATCTGCGAGATCGCCACGATGACGTCATCTGGCGAATACGCTGGAAGAACGTTCAGAGCAACCATCAAAACAGTGCCTGGCTGTATGTCTACCTGCTGATTGAATTTCAATCTTCCGTAGATTGGTTCATGGCTGTGCGCATTATGACTTACGTTGGCCTGTTATATCAGGATCTGATCAGAAGCAAGGCAGTTAAAACCAACGAACCATTGCCACCTGTGCTACCCATCGTGCTGTATAACGGTGATCCGCGCTGGCAAGCCCCGGCAGATATTGCAGACTTGATCACCCCTGCGCCAGGCGGATTGGAGCGCTACCGTCCGCACCTGCACTATTTGCTGCTGGACGAAGGCAGCTACCATGAACATGAACTGGCAGAACTACGCAACCTGGCCGCTGCATTATTTCGGTTAGAGAACAGCCGCACTCCGGAAGATGTCCAACAAGTGTTACAAGCGTTGATTGCCTGGTTACAATCGCCGCAACAAAGCAACTTGCGCCGGGCATTCACCATCTGGTTGAAACGGGTATTCTTACCAGGCAGAATGCCAACAGTGGCATTTGACGAAATTCAGGATTTACAGGAGGTAACAAACATGCTTTCAGAACGTGTCAAAGACTGGACAAAAAACTGGAAACAACAAGGAATTGAAGAAGGATTGCAGAAAGGATTGCAGAAAGGTGAAGCTGGACTATTATTGCGCCAACTGGAATGGCGTTTTGGCGCTGTGAGTGAAGCAATTAGTGCTCGTGTCAAACAGGCAGATTCGCCCACTTTAGAACTCTGGAGCAAACGCATACTAACCGCCCAAACCATTGAAGAAGTATTTGCTGATTAAAACCCTTATCCTATTCTTTATTCTTGTCCAGCAATAATGACGACAAGACGTACAAAGGTGATTGTTTTCTCTTTCGTTGTTGATGCGCCTACACTGGATTGCTTCACGTCACCGCCGTTTCGCAAAGACCACATTTTTATGTATTACACAAACGCCCCCTTGCGAGGAAGCGTAGCCTTTAGCCGCGACTGCGAATGCAATGAAGCAGGTGGCGGGAACGCAGCAATCTTCAGCGTCATCGCGAAATCCGTAGGATTGTGGCGATCCAGCGTGATGCTAATAACGAAGAAACTGGATTGCTTCTCGCCTATGGCGATCGCAATGACACCATTTCTATTGCTTAAGCAGCAAGCGTTGCGCCGTTCATTGATGCAATGCATTGATGATTTTCAGGGCTATTAACCAATTATTACTTCATAACAAACAACAAACCCAATAGTCAGCAAAACCGTAAAAAAGCGGCTAACATTCACAATATTATGTATTGTGAAGCCTGACACGATACAATCTACATCCAATAACCTAAGCTAATGAGAATCAAAAATGTTGTACATAAGAACCTGTTCAAAATCTTTTTTTTGGTAGATACTCTCTGGATGAGAAAATACTATCCTAGCGACATTAGTCGAGAACAATTTGAGCAGGTTCGCCTGTTGTTGGAGGGTGCGAGGAAGAAGACACGTCCGCGCACCGTGGATCTGTACGAGGTGTTTTGTGCGGTGCTATATTTGCTCAAGAGTGGCTGCCAGTGGCGTCTGTTGCCGGACAGTTTTCCGAAGTGGCGCACAGTGCACTCGTACTGGGCCATCTGGAGTGAGCCAGATGCGGAGGGAGTGAGCCTGCTGGAGCGGGCGTTAAAAAAAATCCGTTGGCGCGGCCCGAGAGAAACTGGGGCGCAACGCTTGCAGCACGTTCTTGATTGTGGACGCGCAAAGCGTGAAGAATACAGACACGGCTGACCAGAAAGGCTATGACGCCGGCAAGAAGGTGTCGGGCATCAAGCGCCATATCGCTGTTGATACCTTGGGGTTGCCGCACGCCATTGCAGTGACGACAGCGGAAGTGACTGACCGTAACGGTGCATTGCAGGCCTTGAAGCGTTGCAGAGTGTGACGGTGGCTATACTGGAGCACCATTTGCCGAAAGTGTGCAAGAAATTCTGGGCAAACCTGTCACCGTGCAGATCGCCAAACGCAGCAAACTGCATACCTTCAAGGTTATGCCCAGGCGCTGGATAGTGGAACGTAGTTTCGCCTGGCTGGAAAAGTGCCGAAGATTATGGAAAAACTGCGAACGTAAACTTGATACCAGCTTGCAGCTCATTCATTTGGCTTTCTTGGCACTATTACTCAGAAGATCGTAAACAGGCTCTAAGGGATTGCAAAGATTTATTGAAAGCGATGATATCAGCGGGTTACCACCTAACGCCATCGCTAAGATCAGACGCATGGTGTCCTTCCTTCAGGATATGGAGAAAGAGGACGAGCTATATACCATACCGAATTGGAAAGCTCACACACTAACTGGTAATCGTAAAGGTACATGGAGCTTATTCGTAACCAGAAACTGGCGAATGACATTTCAGATTGATAAACATGAAATCGTCATCGTTGATCTTAATTTTGAAGATTATCACTAAAATGACTATAAACACTCACATTGAAATTCGCTTGAAAAATCCTATCCACCCCGGCAACTTTATCAAATATGAAGTTATTGAACCGTTAGCGCTGTCTGTGACCAGCGCAGCCAATATACTGGGAGTTTCACGAGCAACACTTTCAGCATTATTGAATGAACGTGCACACTTATCGCCAGAAATGGCACTACGCATTGAAAAAGCTTTTGGTGTATCAATGGATACACTGATGCGAATGCAAAGCAGTTATGACATTGCCCAAACACGCAAGCGAGCAGCAGAAATCAAAGTGGCGCCATACAGTAAAAAATCAATTGAACCAAACACGGCAACCCGGAAGAATTGACAAAGCACCACTGTCATCGCAAGGAGCAACACGACCGTGGTAACTCATAAAAATTGACAAAATAGCCTCGTCGTCGCGAAGGACGTCACTGCGAGGAGCAACGCGACGTGGCAGCCCAGTTGTTGGGTGGCGATCCAGCAATAATAACGACAAGACGCACAGAGGTGATTGTTTTCTCTTTCGTTGTTGGTGCGGTTGCGCTGGATTGCTTCCCACCTGCGGCGGTCGCAAAGACGTAATTTTTCCCGTTGATACGCCTGTACTGGATTGCTTCATCGGCTACGCCGTTTCGCAAAGACCACATTTTTTACGTACCATTACTCAAACAAAACTTGTCCTTGTGAGGAGGTCAGAAACCGACGTGGCAATCCAGAAAAAGATTGACAAAGCACCACCGTCATCGCGAAGGACGTCACTGCGAGGAGCAACGCGACGTGGCAGCCCAGTTATTGGGTGGCGACCCAGCAAGCAACATCAGCAGAATCACAAAAGGCTGGTTCTCTTCGTTGTACTACAGGTGCGCTAGATTGCTTCTCGCTTATGGCGATCGCAATGACACCATTTCTATTGCTTCAGCAGCAAGTGCTGCGCCATTCATTGAAGCAGCACGCTGATTATTTCCAGGATTATCAGCCATCCGCAACAGCTTCCTGATCGCCACCTCTCGCTCGCCTTCACTTTTACACCCAGATACAACAACAAGGGCATATTCAGCTATCAAACTCACGCACCAACCTTTTTAGGAATTGCTTTTAAATTAAGATTGAGCGCATGCAGGACTTTAAACACTGTTTCAAATTGAGGTTTTGAACCTGCACGAAAGGCTTTATAAAGACTTTCCCGGCCGAGTCCCGTATCTTGAGCCAGTTGAGCCATGCCGCGCGCTTTAGCAATATAGCCAATAGCGCGTAACAGTTCATCACTATCACCTTCAGCCAGCACCTGCGTTAAGTATTCAGCAATATCCTCATCATCACGTAAATAATCTGACACATCAAATTCAGCAATTTCATTTAAAAGTATTTTTTTACTCATGACCGCTTTCTCCCAAATTACTCGCCAGCTGAACAGCTTTCTGAATATCACTGCTTTGTGTTGATTTATTACCGCCTCCAAGCATCAAAACAATACTACTACCTCGGTGAATATAATAATACGCCAACCAGAACCAAAAAATTCACGCATTTCAAATACACCCTCACCTACGTATTTGACATCACCCAGCAAACCTTGCCTAGCTTTATCCAAACGACGAATTAAGCGGATTCTCGTGGGACGATCTTTCAAACTGCCTAGCCACTTATCAAACTCATCTAATCTTTTGACAATATACATGGCATTTGTATCTTAATGAATACACCATGATAAACAATATTGCTACTGCCGCTTAAAATATAAGGGTATTGACACGCCAATCCATCCCGAAATGATAGCTGACATAATCCAGAAGAATTGACAAAACATCACCGTCATCGCGAGAGAAGCCCTATGCTTGCACCATCGTCTAAAATATCGTCTCCCAAGGGTTTATAACTTTCAATCCTGATGCTTCAAACGGGCTTGTATCTCTTGTTGCAACCATAAAGCCGCCGTCCAGAGCTGTCGCTGCTATTACTGCATCTGCTGCTGCAATACCACTACCCGCTTTTTTTGCTGCTGCGAGTACTTTTGCATAAGCTCTTGTACAAGACATATCAAACGGCAATACACGCCCAGCAAACAGTGGTAAAAGATTTTCTTCGATGTTTTTTCACTAAGCAACTTTTTACGCTTCCCTTGCGGCATTACCGCAACGCCCGCGCGAATCTCGGCAACGGTCATTACGGACAAATAAAGCGTCTCAAGCGCCTGATCATTCAGCCAAGCCAAGACACCCTTATTGGGGTTTGCCTGGAACTGTTCAGATAGAACATTGGTATCGAGCAAAACCATTAAAAACGTGTTGCCCTTGCCGATGAACGATCACGCTCAAAACCTGCCGCTTCTTCATCAGTCAGCTTTACTTTACGCCCAATACTCTCTAGCAAATCGCCCAGTTTGACACGTCCTTCAGGTTTTACTGCTTGCCCTAAAATGTCCAGCATCTCCGCCTGCAAAGTGCGGCCATGTTGCGCTGCTCGAACTCGAATAGCTCTGTGAATTTCTTCTGGCACATTTCGAATTGTTACTGCTCGTGTTTCCATAATTAAATTCCTCCAATATTTTCTGTGCTTTCAATTATATAAATTGCTTTCAAAGGCGACAATCTAGTAGCATATTAGGATCTGACTATCGCCTGTACTACCCATCGTGCTATATAACGGCGACCCATGCTGGCAAGTTCCGGTAGACATTGTAGACCTGATCACACCTGCGCCGAGCGAACTGGATCACTACCGTCCGCACCTGCATTACCTGCTGCTGGACGAAGGTAACTACCATGAACATGAGCTGGCAGAGTTGTGCAACCTAGCTGCTGCATTATTCCGGCTAGAGAACAGCCGCACCCCGGAAGATGTCCTTGCGAGGAAGCGTAGCCTTTAGCCGCGACTGCGAATGCAATGAAGCAGGTGGCGGGAACGCGGCAATCCAGAAAAAGATTGACAAAGCACCATCGTCATCGCGAAGGACGTCACTGCGAGGAGCAACGCGACGTGGCAGCCCAGTTGTTGGGTGGCGATCCAGAAATAATAACGACAAGACGCACAGAGGTGATTGTTTTCCCCCCTTCGTTGTTGGTGCGGTTGCGCTGGATTGCTTCTCGCCTATGGCGATCGCAAAGACGTAATTTTTCCCGTTGATACGGATGTACTGGATTGCTTCGTCGACCCCCTGCCCCCTCGCAAGGACGCTGTATTTTGTTGTTGCAGTTTCAGTTTCTTCAGCGTCATCGCGAAGGACGTCACTGCGAGGAGCAACGCGACGTGGCAGCCCAGTTGTTGGGTGGCGATCCAGCAAACAACGTCAGCAGAATCATAAAAGGCTGGTTTTCTTCGTTGTACAGGTGCGCTAGATTGCTTCTCGCCTATGGCGATCGCAATGACACCATTTCTATTGCTTCAGCAGCAAGCGTTGCGCCATTCATTGATGCAATGCATTGATGATTTTCAGGATTATTAGCCAACTGCATCAGCTTTTCCGATAGCAGCCTTTTGCTCACCTTGATTATGGCAATCAGACACAACAGGGGCATATTCGGCTATCAAATTTGCGCGCCGATACTGATCATCCAGCCTTGTTCGGGCGCAGGTGCCGAACGGGCGGTTGAAGCGATTCTTTCAATATTGGATTGATTATCGAATTTTTTCTACTGACAATAAAGAATATCTGTTTATTTGAATAGCTGGGTAGGTAAGTAAGTGTGTTTTTGACCAGATTAATATTATTTACCATGGTGTATTCATTAGGATACAAAAACTATGTATATTGTCAAAAGATTAGATGAATTTGATAAGTGGTTGGACAGTTTGAAGGACCGCTCCACAAGAATCCGCTTAATTCGTCGCTTAGATAAAGCCAAGCAAGGCTTGCTAGGCGATGTTAAGCCCGTGGGTGAAGGTATGTTTGAAATGCGTGAGTTTTTTGGTTCTGGTTGGCGCATGTATTACATCCAGCAAGGCAGTATCATCATTTTGATGCTTGTAGGTGGTGATAAATCAACACAGAGCAAAGATATTCAAAAAGCCATTCAGCTGGCTAATGATCTAGGAGAAAACGGCTATGAGTAAAAAAACACCTTTAAATGAAATTGCTGAATTTGATGTGTCTGATTATTTACGTGATGACGAGGATATTGCCGAATATTTAACGCAAGTGCTGGCTGAAGGTGATAGCAATGAATTACTACGTGCTATTGGTTACGTTGCAAAAGCACGTGGTATGACTCAACTGGCTAAGGACACAGGCCTTGGTCGTGAGAGTCTTTATAAAGCCTTTCGTGCAGGCTCAAAACCTCAGTTTGAAACGGTATTTAAAGTGCTGCATTCGCTAAATATTAATTTAAAAGCAATTCCTAAATGTCGCATCCCGGATGATGATGAAGCCAAGAGAATTGTTTGATTGAGAGGTGAGAACCGTGCTCTATCCCCATTTTTCCAGATGCCAAACCCATGAAAGGTTTTGGTGGCGCGAGTGTTCTGTAGGTAGTTGAGGATTCTCATGGAGATACTTATCGGGCAATCTATACCGTTCGTTATGCTGAAGCTGTTTATGTGCTGCACTGCTTCCAGAAGAAATCAATACGAGGTATTGCATGCAACTCCAAGGCCAGATTATCAAGCCACGTTTGACAGCGATTGAAGCCAGTATGATAGATCGAGAATGATTGAAATTGAAGAGACCAGCGGTAACGTATACGCAGATTTACAGTTGGCCGATGCAGAGGCCATGTATGTTAAGGCTCGGCTGGCCAGCAAGATCGGTGACATTATCCGCCATCGTCATCTGACGCAACAACGGGCAGCGGAGATTTTGGGTATTCCTCAGCCCAAGCTTTCAGGTTTGCTACGTGGCCAGTTTCGCGGTGGTAATCCCCCCACAAACTAGCTGATGTCAAAAGTAGAATTTTCTCGTAATCTGTCACGAAGGAGATTCTGCATGAAGAAGTCAAAGTCTACTGATATCCAAATTCTAAACATTCTCAAGCGGGCAGAATGTGGTACTTGGCTCTGGACATACAATCATGAAAGATCAAACATGGCAAATGGTGAACTGACCCCCATCCAAAAACTGACCAAAGCAGCTTAATTAACTTTCTACTTTTGAATCAGAGTAAAAATGGGGGGATTACCTTCCATTTCTAAATTGAAAGAAGAAAATGGTGAAAGCTAAATCAGCATTCCAACATGTGAAATCGGTAAGTAACAAACCTAACTAGCGGTAGCATTCACTGTCTTATTTCGTGTGAATAATAAAGGAAATCAACGCAAAAGGTATCTCTTTTCATAAACTTTAAAAGTGAGCTTCTCCCATGCCTTGCATACATTTGCCCAGAATCCTACTTCCCCTTTAGGCTTAATCGATAAAAATTTTTCTTGCTCTAAAGCATTAATAAAAAACAGAGAAAAAAATTCTTTGTTTTTTACATATTTATAAAAATAAGCATTATTATTTTCATATAAAACAAGCTCACCTTTTTGTCCTGGGTGAATAAAATATTTTTTCTTGTTAAGAATACAATATAAATATGCATAGCCAGTCTGAGGCAATTCATAATCAACAAAAACTGGACAGTCATTCACTTCTAAAGCGCTGACATTCTTAGCTTCTGCTAATCTTTTCTCAAAATTCATTATTATAATAGAGTTATGATAAGAAAAAATACCGTTATGTTTATAATCTTCATTTAGCCGATAGTTAATATCTTTACTAACTAGAAAATTTGAATTTATAGCTAAATCCAGTCTGTTTCCTGAAAAGATATTCATTTCTTTATACAACTTTTTACTACCTTCTAAGCCATATTTTTCATATACTTCCTTAAAATATTCTAATCGAGTCTTATTGTTAGCGCTGATCCGTGTGGTTAAAGATTGTCCGGTAATTCTTCGAAGTCTTTTCTCGTGAAATAACTCAAATGTCATGCATTCAAAATGTAATAGTTCTATATCTTTATGTTGAAATTTAGGCAATAAAGAGTTATTTAAAGGTGTTGGATAGTGACAAGATAGCTTTCTAATTGCTTCCGTTCTTCTAAAAAAACCTTTTCCATGTCTATGTCCCCAAAATCCATTCGCATTAGCATTTAAATTTCTAGAAAATTCCTTATTTACAAATTCGACATTTTTAGTATAAGTATTTTTAAAAAGTTTAGTAGAAAAAATATCCTCTAATCTGGGAAAATCCTGATACACAGCTTCCAATGTTCTGGCTCCTATCATAAAAATATTTTCAGGTATTTCCCTTAAAATTGCCGCAACTAGATATTTAGAAATTAAAATCTCATCTACATCAACATTTAGTATCCAGTCTACAGTTGAATCTTCCTGGACCTTTAAGTAATTTGAGAACTGTCTGCCTTCAACATTTTCAGGACGCCCTTTAATCATTAAAGGATATTTAGATTCTCTAGAGTTCCAAAATTTCTCATCACAGATATAAATATTTACTCTGGAATCGTTGAGTAGAGAACAATCAAAATCAGCACAATCTGGGTCATCTAGAAACACATGGATCTCATTTGCATGCTGGTTGCGATAATGATTTATAAAAAAATCAACCATAAATTGAGGAGCTCTAACGGTTGAAACTACAGCCCAAGTTCCAGCATTCATTTATAATTCACCTTCAAATCCACATACGATTTTAATGCGATTAAAGAGTAAGCTAGTCAAAATTATATTTTTTCACCTTATTCCAGAATTCATTTCTATCAGAAAGCATAATCATTTCAGAAAATTCTGATGATCCAAATAATCTTTTATATTCAAGTTGATATTGATTTTTCAAAATATCATTTACCTCTAACGAATCAAAACTTTTTAAATCTCTTCTAGTACGTAAATACTCTTGTTCTAAGTTAGCGTACCTTCTTCCAGCTCTATTCAAAAAGAAAACATTATAAGTTTGAATTTCTTCAAATCTTTCCTTTTTAAGTTTGCTATTAATATTATTGGGTTCAAGCAATATATAAATGTTGCACTTATCTAGATCCTGCTCTTCAATCCAATTTTTCAAATTTTCATGGATAATTTCGTCATCAAAATCACCAGCATAAACCAGTATATTTTTCTTAATACCATTACCTCTATTTGACAGCTGATTTATCTCAACACGATCTTCATTAAAGAAAAAGTCAATAACTCTTTTCGTTGCACTCCCGTCATCGTGGCTACAAAATTCTTTTACACACTCAATATGCTTTTTATCAGGTATATACTTAGAAGAAGTTACTTTTTTAATCAAAGGCAATAATTCAAGTCTATTTTTGCAAATAACTCCTGGCATTTTTCTAAGTGAAAAATACATTCCTCTACTTTTTTCATAATTTTCTAAATCATATGCGTAGTATATGATTGGTTTCATTCTTGAAAGATAATCAAAGAATATACTTGAATAGTCGGTTATCAATACATCAACTAGCCCTAGAAGATCCGAAGTATCAATACTTGCATGAACAATATCTACGGTGGCATCAGAGGCTTTTATTAAATTTTCAGAAAAATAGTGCCCTCTAAAAATGAGATGCCAGCCACTACCCTGCATAGCTGAGATGTCATCAACAATATTTTTGGAGTTAAGGTGAAAATTTCCAAGCTTTCCACGCCAGGTAGGGGCATAGAGAACAATTGGTTTCGAATCAAAAATTCTTAGTTTATTTTTGATTTCTAGATATTTATTTGGATTAGGGTTTATGACTTTATCATTTCTTGGGTATCCTGTTACTTTACTTCTTGCAGTAGAAATTTTTTCAATGTCACAGTGCTTCAACAATATATCTTCAGTGAAATTATTTGGATGAATTAAATGTGTTGCTTGCAATCTATTTCTAGTACTCCATCTATGTTCCATAAAACTTTCTTTAATATCTTTCCCCAAGAATTTCAACGGGGTTCCATGCCAAGTATTTAGGTATTTTTGCCCTCTTCCTTTAATAAAAAATGAAGGTAAAGAACTATTATGGATAATCCATTTAGCAACAACTAAATAAAAAATATACAAATCAGAGTTTCTTTTAACAAAAATTACATTTTCTCTTTTCCATTTTTTATCTATTAATGTTTCATCCTGAATAGTTAAAACATGTGTATAGTCTTTGTAACTCTGATCATTAATTAGCTCTTCAAATATTCTTAATGGATTACAAGCAAGCCATATTCCACCAAAACTCTCGTAAAATATAATTTTTGGATCAAGAACATTGTTATTTAAATACTCTGCATAGAGCGTGTATTGTCTGGTTGTAGGTGTTTTAACCAATTTCTTTGTATTTTTAATAGAGTCTGATTTTCTATATTCTTGGGTATTTAGAAAAGCCTTAACAGCTTGCTCCATCCGCCCCATATGCATCAATACATAGCCTAAGCGGTAATACCACAGACCGTTATGATTATTGCTACGTGCTACCGCAGACCGGTAGGCTTGGGCAGCTTCTTCCCACATTTGCAATTGCTCAGCCTGGTTGCCCAGTTTGTAAAACGCTGCCGCCTGATCATCGCTGTGTAGTGCTGCACTTTGTGCTTGTGGGTTGACTGCTTGCACAGATGCTTTCAGTTTTTCTTGATAATCTAAAGATAAGGCCGTTTGGGCATGTAACATAGGAAGCGCATCTAAGCTAGCTTGTGTACGTGTGTTCAGGAAGGCTGAACAAGCTTGCTCATATTTTCCAGCTTGGGCGAGCACATAGCCTAGCCGATAGAACCAATAAGGTGTATGTCTATCGTGGATAGTAGCTGCATATTCATAAGCTTGAGCCGCCTGTTCCAGCAATTCTTGGCGTTCCAACACAAAGCCAAGTCGATAGTGCCAATTAGCCTGAGTTGTATCCAGAGCTAGTGCTCGGCGATAGCATTGTGTAGCTTGTTCCCACCGGTAGCAGCGGTCATGTGCTAGTCCAAGACGATATTGCAGCTCGGCATTTGTAGGGTCTGCTGCAGCTGCTTTTGTGTAGGCTTCAGCAGCTTGTGGCCAGTAACCACGTTGCTGGTGAAAGACACCAATGCCAAATACTTTGGCGTTGAGTTTTTTGTCAGCAGCAATCGCGGCGGTGTAAGCGATTTGTGCTTTTTCTGCTTTGCCCGCGCGTTCCCAGGCATAGCCTTCTCTGAAGTGCCACATGGCATCTCCAGGCCGAATCACATTAGCTTGTGCAAAAGCCTGGGCAGCTTCAGCAAAACGATTCATTTTGTCTTGTGCTTCACCCAGTTCAAAATAGAGTTGTACATTCTTACCTTGTTGCTCAATACGTTTTTGTAAAATCTCTACTTCTTGCCAGGTGCGCCCTTGCCTACGAATTGCCGTGATTAAATCCTGCCAGAAAATATCAATATCTGGTCGTAATGCAATCGCCTGGTACAATTTGCCTTCACCTTCAGCTGGATCTCCTCCGTAAATCAATACCTTGCCTAAATGGCGCAATGCATAAGGGTTGTTAGGCTTAATAGCTAGAGATTTTTCTAGTGCTTTTGCTGCTTGCTGATATTTTTTATCGTATTCATAAGCCAGCCCCAGATGATAAAAGCAGTTGGCGTCATGAGGGCGTTTAGCTATCGCTTGACTGAAAAATTGCTGTGCATTTGGCCAGTCTTTAAGTTTTTCTGCCATCATGCCCTGTCGATAAGCCAATCTTCCACTGTTATCTTTGGCTACGCTGGCTATTTTCTTATAGATAGCTGCCGCCTGTTGCCACTGTGCTTTTTTTTCCAGACGATTTGCTTGAAAATAGAGAGCAAGCTGTTTCATGTGTTTTATATCAATTCCTGATGAGCCGATTGATTAATATCGGTTAGAAGCCGGGTAATAATTTCCGGATAGGTTGCTTGCAAGTTTTTTAGCATGGTATCGTTTCTGCCGCCATGAACATTCTCATGCCAAAGCGCAGCGCGCTGAGTGCCTGGTACATGAAGTAATCTGAGATTATCACCTTCAGCAATTTGTATTTTTGTACCTTGCAACACAGCCATGGCCCAAAACCAGAGATCATCTCCGGTGGGGCAAAGCTGCATGAATTCTTCTTGCTGAAGTACCTGTTCATGCAGGCTACCAGGCGGGTAAAGCACACCATCACAGCCAGTAAAAAGATGGTGTTGTGCTGGTTGTTCTGCGCTAATTTGCTTGGGCCAATCTTGATAAGGTAGAAAATCTCCTTGTGCGTTTAGCTTTACCGAATGAGCACGCAAGCAAGTAATCGCTGTCGGATTGGCTATGTGATTGATAACAAGCCGAGCCAGCCAATACTTGTCGTACAAAATATCGTCATCAGCAGTCACAATAATTTTGTTCGGATATTTTTTCAGGCTGGGAATTAATTTTTTAAAAGAGCGTAGATCTTCGCACCAGGCAATTTCAAGCCCTTGTTCTTGTAGTTGCTGTAGATCAGCCGGCAACTGTTTTTCACGCTGTGGAAATTGTTCATCAGCCAGCCAAAGAATGATGGAAGCTGGTTTGAGGCTTTGCGCCAAAATGGTTTCGATAGCTTCTGCCGTGGTGGTAATTCTATCTGGGTACGATGTAAGCGAAACAACAAGTTCATCTGCATAGCATGCTGCCAGCAAGTCATATTGTTGTGTGTTAGCCAAATCACGGATAAGTGCTTTTATTTCAGGATTCGGGTTCAATCGAGTCAAGCTGAGTGCCACGTTGGCATGAAAAAACTTGTGCCCGAGGATTGAACCAAGTTCATGATATTCCCTTAAGGCACGAATATAATCACCCGCTAAATAGTTATTGAGTGCATGCATACTTTTGGTATCTAACATGAATTAGCTGATCTTTGGTGTATCTATTGCAGATTTTTGAATATGATGTCTGGATAATCCAAGCATAACATATCAACCCACTTTTAGTGCGTTCAGACAATTTTTCTCGCGCAAATTAGCGATCCAAGTAGCAATTTTGAGGTTGTCTGCTTGATATTTATTGAATAGCCTCTTTCAGATGAGGTTCCAATAATGCATAAAATTGTGTCATGGCTTGGTTTTTGTAAGCTATCTGATCCATTTGAATCATGTCCAGTTGCCCTGCCCCGGTTATAATTTTTTCCATTGCAGCTGTTAGTTCATCCACACTTGGCTCAATTAAATATCCATAACCTGGAGCAAGCAGCTCACGCACTGGAGGAATATCAGTCGCGATGATAGGTTTGTTTAATGCCATTGCTTCTAATAGCACCATCCCCAAACCTTCATAAGCTGATGGCAGCACAAAACAATCACTACGCGATAATAGCGGGAAAGGATTGTTACGTATGCCAGGCAATAAAACAGCGTGTGAAATATGTAATTGTACTATTTGTTGTTCTAATGCGGAACGTAATGGCCCTTCACCAAGGATGATCAAACGTGCTTGAGGATATTTTTTGACCAGTTGTGCAAAAGCATTTAATAGCAGTGCATGATTTTTTTCGGGAGATAGGCGGCCAATACTAATAAATGTTTGCCTGGGAGGCGTTTGCGCCAGCCATGTTGCAAAATCCTGCTCTAATGATTCCTTTGCTCTTGCTTGCACATCAGTAAAATCAGGGACATTATGCGCATATACAAAGCATTCCTTGGCGAGCTCGAAACACTGCGCTAGCTGATCTTCATTAACTTGATTAATGGCATTGGACACTGAAACCAGGCGATTAAAGTAGCGATAAAGCCAGAATATTGCCGCCAGATAGGGGTGTCTGGTCTGCCACTCACCATGCATATCATTATGTAAATATATGATACGTTGTGTGGCTGCTGGTGCGCCACAACCCAATATTCCTGCCCACATGCGGCTATATCCTTCATATTGAATAACGTAGTCAGGCTGCCAGTCAGCAAAAAGACGATGAAATTCGCGCTTGAATGCGCGTACATAATGATACTTCTGCTCAGGATTCAAAGTGTGATAGCGGTTAAAGTTGCCAATGGCTGTTCGTTCGTAAGTATTGAGCAGCTGACTGCCTGATCTCCCGATAATTTGTACATATTCTGGTAGGTGTTGCAATCTTTGGATACATTCCGGATTTTTTCCAACGGCGGTTACTTCTATTGCGATAACTATTCGATATCGCTGCGGATCTATTGTTTTGATCAGGTTAATAAATGCAGTGGTGATCCCATTGGTTATCAGTGATCCAGCATAAAACAATAGTGTCTGGCGCGCATCTTGCGTTGCAGGCAATACATTCTGGCAATTATCTTTGAAAAAAAACTCAATGGCTCGTTGGGTAACCTGGCCATCGTCATGTGGGCAGAATCTCTCTTTAGCTTTGCGGTATTGCGTAGTAGGCAGCCATTGATCTTGGGAAATTTGTTCAAGCGTTTGCGTCAAACCAATACAAAGTTGCTCTATCGAAGCGTATTGTGGGCCAGGCATTTCGTGCATATCGAAATAGAGCCCACGTTGATTTTGATAATCCTCTAGATCATGGGTATAGAATAAAATCGGTCGTTCAGTTAGCAGAAAGTCAAAGGAAATACTGGAATAGTCAGTAATCAAAATATCAGTAATAGCCAGTACTTGCGCGGTATCCACCGCTTGTGGTGCGATGTGAACATTGCCTAACCCTGCAGTGAGCAAGGCTTGCTCTGTTAAATGATGACCACGGAAAACAATCTGACAATTTTGTTGCTGCTGTAAGATTTGTAAATCAGTGATAATCCGTTGACTTTCTACATCCAGATGACCAAGCGTACCGCGCCAGGTAGGCGCATAAAGTACTACTGGTTTGCTAGTTTCTGGCAGGCCAAGCTTGTGACGAAAACACTGTTTTTGCTGTTTGGTGGCGTTAATCAGTAAATCATTACGCGGATAGCCGCGCTCTAGTAGTTGTCCCTGGAATAATCCATCAATATCGTAGCGCTTAATCAAAACGTGGCTGGTGTGCGCGTTAGGGCTGAGCATATGCGTAGCGTGCAAAAAAGTGCGCGCAGCCCCTTTATGTTCCATAAAGCCTCGAATATCTCTGCCCAGGGTTTTGAATGGCGTGCCATGCCAGGTATTTAAATAGAATTGATCAGTACGACGATTAAAGTAGCCTGGAAAAGTGTTGTTATTTATCAGCCATTTGGCTGTGGCTAAGTAACGTTGGTATAACTGGCTGTTACGAGGCACCAATATAACGTTATCACGCTGGAGACAATCTTCCGGTGCTCGCTTTAGATCGGACAACACCCAAACATGAGTCCAATTCGCGAATTGTGGATCCTTGACCATTGTTTGGTAAATGGCATAGGGATTACAGCTAACATACCCGCCCACGTAGCTTTCATAGAGTATCAGTTGAGGCTGGATGGGTAATCTTTCTCGATGTTCAGCATATTCCAGCACCAAACGCTGAGTTTGTTTTTTTGTTCTTTGGTGTAATTGTTGGCTGGATGGCCACAGAAAAAGATTAATTTGGCAGAAAGTTTGACTGGCAGCTTTCCATTTGCCGACACACGCAAATGCCTCTCCTAAAGCAGCATAAAGACGCGGTTCATGATCCGGCCAGCGTTTAATAGCCTGTTCCAAATTTTCTATCATTCGATGCCAATCTTGTTGCGTCCAAGCCCGGCCAGCTTGATGAACGTAGTTATACGCCAGTTGGGCATGTAGGCGATGCTGCGGATTATTCAAGGACAATAATTTTGGGTGTAGCAAAAAATAGCGTTGCCACCAAGCTGTGGTGGAATAGCAATGTTGGAATTGTTCTATTGCCTGGCGAGGTTGGTTTTGACTTAAACTAAGCGCTAATAGTTTGCGTATTCGTTTACGTTTAGCTACAAATATTTTGGGTATATTTTGGAGTGCTTGCTGGCAAACTGTTTCCACCTGTTGCCACTGATCTGACTGAGCAAGAGCCCATGCTAATGGTTCAAATAAACTGTTACTGGGTTTAAGCTGTAGGGCTTGTTGATAATCTCGACTAGCCCGATCCCAATCCAATAATCTTTGATATACATAAGCTCGTCGCCTCAGTAATTGCGCGATAAGTTTAGTTTTAGTATTAGGCTGACTCGCTTCAAGCAAGCCGGTGTAAGCATGCACAGCTTGCATCCAATTGCGGGATTGGGCAAACCAATAGCCGACCCCAAAGCGTTTTACATTTGGATGCCAGCTGGATTTACGCGCTTGCTCGTAAGCATACAGGCTTGCCGATTGTTCCTTAAGTTGCTGTAAAACCCAGCCAAATAACCACCAAGTTTTAGCGGAAGATTTATTTAAAGCTAAAGCACGTTCAAAGCTATAGCGAGCATCTGACAACCTGTACATGGCCAGCTGCAACTTGCCCAAAACGAACCAGTATTTGTAATTATTCTGAAAGTGTATTTTTTGTTCTTCTATCCGCTCAAACGCTTGCCAGAGCAATTTTTCAGTTTGAGCATACAATCTGAGAGTCAGTAGACTACTAGGAGCCAGTTCAACAGCACGGCACAAATTTAGATTAGCATTTTTTTTTTGACTGGCAAGTTGATAAGCTAGGCCAGCGAGTGTATAGAATGTTGCTGAATTAAATTGCTGTGCTACGTTAGTTAGGCGTGTAGCAACTGATCCCACCGCACTTTGTATAAAGTGCATCATATTTTGAATACCTATTTCAAATCATTTCTGATCATGGTTGAAGATATGCCATCTGTTCTAGGCAAATAAATCACACTGCAATATGCCTCAAGAAAATCAAATTTGCCTTCCCAGTCATCACCCATGACGAAAGCATCAATATTATATTTTTGAATATCTGTGATTTTTTGTTCCCAGTTTTCTTCTGGAATAACCAGATCAACATAACGTATAGCTTCGAGCACTGCTTTTCTATTTTCGTAAGTCAGTAGTGCTGATTTATGTTTACCCAGATTGAATTCATCCGTTGATAGCGCAACAATCAGTTTGTCACCCAATGCCCTAGCACGCTGCAACAGATTAATATGTCCTATGTGAAGGACGTCATATGTTCCATAAGTGATAATTGTCTTCATTTTTCTTACTTCAAAAGTATGCGGACTTCTAATATTGCTAGTGATAACGTCTATTTGCTGAATAGGCAGGTAGAAGCAGCATATTGCTTATAACACAAATGATTCTCATTCATCAATAACTATAATGAATAGAACAGATTGCGCTGCATGTTATCGTCATTAATGGATGGTTTCAACCCACTGGGTTTGGTAAAGATTTATTGCGATATATTGAGTGAGTACAGATGTTTAGTGAGGTACAAATTTGTACTATGAAGTAAAGATCACTGGAGTGCTGGATTGCTTCGTCAGCCTCCGGCTTTCTCGCAAGGACGTGACAAAGGGGACACCGGATTGCTTCGTCGGCCCCCTGCCTTCTCGCAAGGACGGTGTATTTTATTGTTGCGGTAGACATTTTTTCGTCATCGCGAAGGACGTCACTGCGAGGAGCAACGCGACGTGGCAGCCCAGTTGTTGGGTGGCGATCCAGTAATATGGTTGCGAGATGCAAAGAGTGGCTGCTTTTCTTCGTTGGGACGCTGGGACTGGATTGCTTCACGCTTGCAGCGTTCGCAAGGACGACATAATGGGAAAAGTGGGATGCTTCACCGGTTGCGCCGTTTCGCAACGACGCTATCTCTTCTACTGATTTTGCCAGGAGCAGTACGACGCGGCAATCCTGAAGTGTTGACAAAGTACCACCGTCATCGCGAAGGACGTCACTGCGAGGAGCAACGCGACGTGGCAGCCCAGTTGTTGGGTGGCGATCTAGAAATAAGAATGCAGACTAATCAGTAAATACCTCTTCGATGGTCTGGGCGGTTAGTATGCGTTTACTCCAAAGTTCCAGGGTGGGTGAATCTGCCTGCTTGACACGAGCACTGATTGTTTCACTCACGGCACCAAAACGCCATTCCAGTTGGCGCAACAGCAAATCCATTTTTCCTTCTTCAATTCCTTGTTGTTTCCAGTTTTTTGTCCAGTCTTTGACACGTTCTGAAAGCATGTTGTGTACCTCCTGTAAATCCTGAATTTCGTCAAATGCCACTGTTGGCATTCTGCCTGGTAAGAATACCCGTTTCAACCAGATAGTGAATGCTCGGCGCAAGTTGCTTTGTTGCGGGGATTGTAACCAGGCAATCAACGCTTGTAACACTTGTTGGACATCTTCCGGAGTGCGGCTGTTCTCTAACCGAAATAATGCAGCGGCCAGGTTGCGTAGTTCTGCCAGTTCATGTTCATGGTAGCTGCCTTCGTCCAGCAGCAAATAGTGCAGGTGCGGACGGTAGCGCTCCAATCCGCCTGGCGCAGGGGTGATCAAGTCTGCAATGTCGGCTGGGGCTTGCCAGCGTGGATCGCCGTTATACAGCACGATGGGTAGCACAGGTGGCAATGGTTCATTGGTTTTAACTGCCTTGCTTCTGATCAAATCCTGATATAACAGGCCAACGTAAGTCATAATGCGCACAGCCATGAACCAATCTACGGAAGATTGAAATTCAATCAGCAGGTAGACATACAGCCAGGCGCTGTTCTGATGGTTACCCTGAACGTTCTTCCAACGTATGCGCCAGATGATATCGTCGTGGCGATCTCGCAGATCATCGCTGACATAGCTGCCGCTGGCCTTCTCTAAGGTAGAGAAATCCAGTTCTTCGATCCAATCTTCCTTGACAAACCCACGCAGCAAGTCTGCCACCATTTCGGGATGGGTGAAGAGCAATTTATAGCTGTGATCGTGATCATCCATGCTTAAAGTGTAGCGGAATAGAAGAAATAAGGGGATGCTTTAACGGATAGACTGGATTGCTTCACGCTTGCAGCGTTCGCAAGGACGACATAATGAGAAAAGTGGGATGCTGCGCCGTTTCGCAAAGACATGATAATGGGATACTGAATTGCTTCGTCGACCTCCGATCTTCTTGCAATGACGCGCAAGGAAGGCTTTTTACATTGTCATCGCGAAGGACGTCACTGCGAGGAGCAACGCGACGTGGCAGCCCAGTTGTTGGGTGGCGATCCAGTAATAATATCAACAAATACACAAAGGTGACCGCTTCCTTTCTTGATATGGCTGTTCTGGATTGCTCCCGCCTCACGGCGATCGCAATGACTGTTTTTTTATGCTGTCATCCTATGCCTGCAAGGCTGTGGCGATCCAGCAATGCTACCAGTAGAAGCGCATAAAGGTGACTGGTTTCCTGCGTTGATACGATTGTGCTGGATTGCTTCGTCGGCCCCCTGCCTTCTCGCAAGGACGACGTATTTTATTGTTGCGGTAGACATTTTTTCGTCATCGCGAAGGACGTCACTGCGAGGAGCAACGCGACGTGGCAGCCCAGTTGTTGGGTGGCGATCCAGGCACGATAATGGCTAATCAGCAAATACTTCTTCGATGGTTTGGGCGGTTAGTATGCGTTTGCTCCAAAGTTCCAGGGTGGGCGAATCTGCCTGTTTGACACGAGCACTAATTGTTTCACTCACAGCGCCAAAACGCCATTCTAGCAAGCGCAACAGCAAATCCATTTTTCCTTCTTCAATTCCTTGTTGTTTCCAGTTTTTTGTCCAGTCTTTGACACGTTCTGAAAGCATGTTGTGTACCTCCTGTAAATCCTGAATTTCGTCAAATGCCACTGTTGGCATTCTGCCCGGTAAGAATACCCGTTTCAACCAGATGGTGAATGCCCGGCGCAAGTTGCTTTGTTGCGGGGATTGTAGCCAGGCAATCAACGCTTGTAACACTTGTTGGACATCTTCCGGAGTGCGGCTGTTCTCTAACCGAAATAATGCAGCGGCCAGGTTGCGTAGTTCTGCCAGTTCATGTTCATGGTAGCTGCCTTCGTCCAGCAGCAAATAGTGCAGGTGCGGACGGTAGCGCTCCAATCCGCCTGGCGCAGGGGTGATCAAGTCTGCAATGTCGGCTGGGGCTTGCCAGCGTGGATCGCCGTTATACAGCACGATGGGTAGCACAGGTGGCAATGGTTCATTGGTTTTAACTGCCTTGCTTCTGATCAGATCCTGATATAACAGGCCAACGTAAGTCATAATGCGCACAGCCATGAACCAATCTACGGAAGATTGAAATTCAATCAGCAGGTAGACATACAGCCAGGCGCTGTTCTGATGGTTGCCCTGAACGTTCTTCCAGCGTATTCGCCAGATGACGTCATCGTGGCGATCTCGCAGATCATCGCTGACATAGCTACCGCTAGCTTTTTCTAATGTGGAGAAGTCCAATTCTTTGATCCAGTCTTCCTTGACAAAGCCACGTAGCAAGTCCGCTACCATTTCAGGATGGGTGAAGAGCAATTTATAGCTGTGATCGTGATCCATGCATGAAGTGTAGCGGAATAGAAGAAATAAGGGGATGCTTTAACGGATAGACTGGATTGCTTCACGCTTGCAGCGTTCGCAAGGACAAAATATAGATGGGAAGGAATAGGATACCTCACTAGCTGCGCCGTTTCGCAAAGACATGATAATAGGATACTGAATTGCTTCGTCGACCTCCGATCTTCTTGCAATGACGCGCAAGGACGGCTTTTTACATTGTCATCGCGAAGGACGTCACTGCGAGGAGCAACGCGACGTGGCAGCCCAGTTGTTGGGTGGCGATCCAGTAATGATGTCAAAACTACAGTATGTATAGAAAGCTTTGGTTGCATCAGCATCCTGGTTGACAGGATTTTATTATCAGCATATTCTTTACTTTTTGATATAAGTAAAGAATATGAGCAAAGTTAGCGCAAAACGGCAAGTTACACTGCCAATTGATTATTGTGAAACGTTAGGTATTCAACCTGGCGACGAGGTCGAAATTTTTATTTACGATGGCCACTTGACACTCGTGAAAAAAACATCAGGAAATGCATACGGTTTACTGCGTAATGTTAAACCGAAATTTGATATCAGTGATGAAGAATCCCGACAAAGTGCTATTACATGATCGCGCTGGATACTAACGTTCTATTGCGGTATTTATTGCAAGATGATCCGACACAGTCTGCCAAAGCTGCTCAATTGATTGCTTCTCACGCTATTATTCTTATTCCGGATATCGTGTTGGTTGAGACGATCTGGACGCTCAAAGGCAGGAAATACCAGCTTAAAAAATCCAAATTGATCAGTGTTATCCAGGCATTACTTGTTGAGCAAAGTGTTTGTTTTGAGAATAACCAGGTTGTCTGGCAAGCATTGAATGATTATCGAAGAGCTAATGTTATTAATGGCAAGCAAGCTGATTTTTCAGATGCCTTGATCGCTAGAAAAGCCGAATTCATGGCAAAGAGCAGATCAATGCCACTAATTGGCACCTACACCTTTGATATAGCTGCGCAACAACTCTCCGGCATGTTGCCAGCATGATGCAATCGTGCTGGATTGCTTCCCATCTGCGGTGGTCGCAAGGACGGCTTTTTACATTGTCATCGCGAAGCTGCTAAGGCTGTGGCGATCCAGCAATGTTGCCAGTAGAAGCGCATAAAGGTAACTGGTTTCCTGCGTTGATACGATTGTGCTGGATTGCTTCCCGCCCGCGGCGGTCGCAAGGATGACGACAAAAAAGTTCGTCGCGTCACGTTGTTCCTCTTAATAACCATATGAGAACGTCCTTGCGAGATGGTGAAACCGTCGAAGCAATCCAGTCCAACCGCTACAATAGAAGTATCAATAATTTTGCGTACTACTATTGTTGTAATTTCTAAATCATCACGTTGCTGATGGCTTAGAGCCCGTTTACGATCTCATCATTATTCCTTACGATACGTGGATGAAGAGAACAAAATATGCCAGTGATATTAGCAAAGAGAAGTTTGCCGAGATAGAGCCGCTATTGCGTAGCGTGAGGCGCAGCACCAAACCCACGACAATAGATTTGTATGAAGTATTTTGTGCTGTGCTGTATCTGCTGCGTACTGGTTGCCAGTGGAGATTTTTGCCCGGAGAGTTTCCCAAATGGCAGAGTGTATATGCCTATTGGCGCAAATGGAATGAGCCTGACCAGCACGGCGTGAGCGTGCTGGAGCAGGCATTAAAAAAATCAGGTTGGCGCGGCCCGAGAGAAACTGGGGCGCAACGCTTGCAGCACGTTCTTGATTGTGGACGCGCAAAGCGTGAAGAATACAGACACGGCTGACCAGAAAGGCTATGACGCCGGCAAGAAGGTGTCGGGCATCAAGCGCCATATCGCTGTTGATACCTTGGGGTTGCCGCACGCCATTGCAGTGACGACAGCGGAAGTGACTGACCGTAACGGTGCATTGCAGGCCTTGAAGCGTTGCAGATCGAGTTTGGGACAAGTGCAAGGTTTGCTGTGTGACGGTGGCTATACTGGAGCACCATTTGCCGAAAGTGTGCAAGAAATTCTGGGCAAACCTGTCACCGTGCAGATCGCCAAACGCAGCAAACTGCATACCTTCAAGGTTATGCCCAGGCGCTGGATAGTGGAACGTAGTTTCGCCTGGCTGGAAAAGTGCCGAAGATTATGGAAAAACTGCGAACGTAAACTTGATACCAGCTTGCAGCTCATTCATCTGGCCTTCCTGGCACTATTACTCAGAAGATCGTAAACAGGCTCTAAGCCACTACACTGCTGATGCCTCAAAAACCAAAATCAATAATATTTGTCAGTCTATTTTCTTTATTCAAGACTTGGCGCTAGTTTTTTTATTGCTATTAATATAGATCTCCCAAATATCAACACATTTTTTGGCAAGATCAAACGCATTGATGTCGCCATCCACAGTTTTGATTTTGTATGAAATTGAGATTCCCACTTCTGTTTGCTGGGAAAATCCTTCATCGATGTTAATTGAAGTGTTACTCCCGGAAAATTCAGGTTTTTTATTTGACCGAGTTCGGTCATTGAGTTTTAAATGCTTAAGGCTGTTACAAAGATCGGCGCAGATTCGAAGATTACTATTTGATTCAATGAATGCTTCAACACAACTCCACTTGCTGCAAGATTTATCGTTCTTAACCCAATCCTTAAGATGGTAGCAATTCTGAAAAAAAGCATAAACATCATCATCGTGGTGAGGTGATGATTGATTGTGCTGCTTACCTTCATTGATTTTTTTGAATCGTTCAAAATATCTCTTTACTCGCTCAAACTGTTCTTGATATCCGGATTCCATGTGTACTTCTCTTTGTCTATTGCTGAATTATTGATTCTGATACTTCCCTCTCCAACCCCACCAACCCAATAAAATTGGATGTGCAAAGAATAAAACACCCGCTCTATTATTTAAGCGTCAAAAAGAGGTGGTTTGGCGGGTTATTGTTATTGCTAGTTTCGTGGTGGTGATGACAATGTGGCCGTATTTCTATACCAAGCAGAAAATCGTCCTTGCGAAGCGATGGCATCTTTGCCTGTCTTTGCGACCGCTGCAGGCGGGAAGCAATCCAGCCAACCATTAACGCAGGCAATCAGTTATCTTTTCCATCTCGCTGCCGTTGTTGCTGGATCGCCACCCAACAACTGGGCTGCCACGTCGCGTTGCTCCTCGCAGTGACGTCCTTCGCGATGACGGTGGAAAAATGTGCGTCTTTGCGCGTCCTTGCGAGGCGGCGCAGCCGTCGAAGCAATCCAATTCCTCCGTTGCCATTGTCACTCTGAATTACCACGTCGCACAGCTTCTCGTAATGGCGCTGAAAAAAGTCTGCTGTATCGTATTACACCTCGCAGTGCTCATCAAAAATCCCCCACCCCCCCCATCCCCAGACATATTCACAAACAGAAGGGGTTTTCTGGCTTTGTTCTTTCCGTTGCGGTTAAAAAAAGAAAAGCTGTTTTTCTGTTTATTCCCCTAAACCTTTTTCGCCACGGTCCGTTACAGCTCTCACGGCGGTTGCTACTCTGCAAAAATCAAAGCAGGGCAAGGCCGAAAAATGGTGGAGCTATATAGACAGCGCCACAAGACTTTAATAAGTAATCAACCTTTAAGAGAAGGAGAAACAAATGGCACAAATTATCAATACCAACGTTGCGTCACTCAATTCACAACGTAGCCTGAATGCTTCACAAAATTCATTGAACACCGCGTTGCAGCGTTTATCCAGCGGGCTGCGCATTAACAGCGCCAAAGATGATGCCGCTGGCCTGGCGATTTCCGAGCGCATGACCTCACAAATCCGTGGCTTAAATCAGGCTGTGCGTAACGCGAATGATGGCATTTCACTGGCACAGACGGCTGAAGGGGCACTCAGCGAAATCGGCAACAACTTGCAGCGTATTCGTGAGCTGGCTGTGCAATCTGCCAATGCTACCAACTCCGCTTCTGATCGCGCTGCGCTACAAGCTGAAGTCGCTCAATTGGCAGCAGAAATTGATCGCGTGGCCACCCAAACTGATTTTAACGGCACCAAATTGCTGGATGGTTCTTTTACTGCTCAGGCTTTCCAAGTGGGTGCTAATGCAGGCCAAACAGTTTCTATTGATCAAATTGCCAATGCGCGCTCTAGTTCACTTGGCCAATACCAAGGTTTCTCTTTACAAAATGAAAGTATTGGGACTGCTAACAATACAGCCGCTAGCCAGAGCATCACTATTGATGGTGTCGCACACAGCCTGGGCAGTATTGCCAACGATGCTAAAGATTTAGCCAATGCAATCAATAGCAAAAATATTGCGGGTATGACAGCTACGGCCAATGAGACTGTCAGAACAGCTGGAACTTCTGTCATCACCGCTTCGGCCAATGGTGTTTCCACTTTTGAGTTGAATGGTATTACCATAAATTTGACAGGCACTGGGGACGCTTCTTCTAATCGTAGCTTGGCAATGGACGCGATTAACTCCCAATCTTCAGTAACAGGTGTACGTGCTGTTGATACTGGAACAGGTTTAGAGTTGCGCGCTGCTGATGGTCGCAACATCACGGTAGACAACTTCGTTGTTGGTAGCAATACAGCTGCTACATTGAAAGATTGGGGCTTGGATGGCAACATTATCGAAGGAGCTAAAATTAATCTTAACTATAGCGCTCCAGCTGGCGTAAGCGGCAATGTTACATTCTCTGGCGCATTTAATCCTGGACCTATTGCAATTGGAGCTACTGGTGTAGCGGTTAATGCTATTGATATTTCTACGGTCAGTGGTGCTAGTGACGCCTTAGCCTCCTTAGATGCTGCACTGACCACCATCAACTCCTCGCGTGCTGACTTGGGTGCAATGCAGAATCGTTTTGGCTCAGTGGTTACCAATCTGCAAACCACCAGTGAAAATCTGTCTGCTTCCCGCAGCCGTATTCAGGATGCTGACTTCGCTGCTGAAACCGCTGCACTCACCCGTGCACAAATCCTGCAGCAAGCTGGTGTGGCTATGCTGGCTCAAGCCAATGCACTGCCTAACAACGTACTCTCGTTGTTGAGATAAACACCGCACCTTCACAGGTGATGTGAACAAAGCAATCCAGCCGCCAGCACAACCCAGGCACTGGATTGCTTTTGTGTTTTGACAGCCTCCTCGCCGGCATTACAAGAAACAATGCGACACGACGAACCCTTTTCACCGTCATCGCGAATCCCGTAGGGATGTGGCGAACCAGAGTGACAGTGGTAACAAAAGAACTGGATTTGCTCCGTTGAACGGTTGCACTGGATTGCTTCACGCTTACGCGCTCGCAAAGACAGCACATTTTTCCACCGTCATTACGAGGAGGCATAGCCGACGTGGTAATCCAGAAACAAGGGGTAAGGATAACAAAAGACTAGACTAGATTGCTTCTCACCTACGGTGATCACAAAGACGGTGTAAGCAAGAGGAATGGCAACAAACCACCTCGTCATCACGAAGCCTGACAAGGCTGTGGTGATCCAGAGTGACGGGGGTAACAAAGGAACTGGATTTGCTCCGTTGAGCGGCTGTGCTGGATTGCTTCGACGGTTTCACCGCCTCGCAAAGACGGTGTAAATAAGAGGAATGGTAACAAACCACCTCGTCATCACGAAGCCTGACAAGGCTGTGGTGATCCAGAGTGGCAGTGGTAACAAAGGAACTGGATTTGCTCCGTTGAGCGGTTGGATTGGATTGCTTCAGTAGCTGCGCTGCTTCGCAAAGACGTACTTCGTTGTTGCAATGGTAGTTTCTTCAGCGTCATTGCGAAACCCAACGGGTTGAAGCAATCTAGCACCAGAGTAACAAAAGGCATAAAGGCTGGATTGCTTCGACGGTTTCACCGCCTCGCAAAGACGGTGTAAGCAAGAGGAATGGCAACAAACCACCTCGTCATCACGAAGCCTGACAAGGCTGTGGTGATCCAGAGTGGCAGTGGTAACAAAGGAACTGGATTTGCTCCGTTGAGCGGTTGCACTAGATTGCTTCAGCAGCTGCGCTGCTTCGCAAAGACGGAATTCTGTTGTTGCAGAGATGGTTTCTTCAGCGTCATTGCGAAACCCAGCGGATTGAAGCAATCTAGCACCAGAGTAACAAAAGGCATAAAGGCTGGATTGCTTCGACGGTTCCACCACCTCGCAAAGACGGTGTAAGTCTTTGTTGTCGCAATCGCAAAGGTAGACGAAAAGAACAATGAAAGATCCATGTGTTTACATCATGGCCAGCAGGCGTAACGGGACGTTGTACACCGGGGTGACTTCTGATCTTGTCCAGCGCGCCTGGCAGCACAGGGAAAGCATGGTGGAGGGATTCACCAAGAAATACGGCTGCAAGTTGCTGGTTTGGTATGAACAACATGGCTCGATGGAAAGCGCGATTTTGCGGGAGAAACAAATCAAGGCAGGCAACCGTGCCAGAAAATTAGCTTTGATTGAAGCACAAAATCCCCAATGGCGGGATTTGTACGAAGAAATTGTGTGAATAGGAGTGATGGAAGCGGAAAGTTGGGCTGCTTCGTTGAATGGTTGGACTGGATTGCTTCGGCAGCTTCACTGCTTCGCAAAGACGGGATACTTCGTTGTTGCAATGGCAGTTTCTTCAGCGTCATTGCGAAACCCAATGGGTTGAAGCAATCTAGCACCAGAGTAACAAACAGCATAAAAACTGGATTGCTTCACGCCTCACGGCGTTCGCAAAGACGGGCAAAGATGTGGTTTTTGTTAGTGGTAGTAATTAAGAAAAGGAGGGAAATATGGATATGAATGTAGCAGGTGTAGCGGCTGATTTGGTGCAGGCTGCGATGCCGGTGCAGCCGGTGGTTCGGTTGGTGGGCGAAGGTGAATCAGCTACTGTACCAGCCAAGGGCGAGACAACCAAACCGGAGCAGGTGGAAGCGGCGGTTGCGCAGATTCAGCAGTTTACGCAGGCGCTAACGCAAAATCTGAAGTTTTCCATTGATGAGGACACTGGTAAAACGGTGGTCAAAATTGTGGATGTGCAAACGCAAGAGGTGATTCGCCAGATTCCTTCGGAAGAAGCAATTAAAATTGCCGGCGCACTGGGAAAAATTCAAGGCTTGCTGTTCAATGGCCAGGCGTAGTAGACATTCAGGCAGCGAACACGCTGCCACCCCTCGCCTTTCTCACCTCTCCCCGTGCAACAAACCGTTTTCTTGCTTTGTTCAAGGTAAAAACCGGATGCGGGAAATCGCTGCCTCATCTTGTTCACAGGTTAATAAACAACATCGTGGCTTCCAATATTGATCGGGATAATTCGCTTGTCCTCAATCAGGAATTCCAGTGTAATCCGATAAGAAAGATTAATTGAAATGGCATATATTCCCTGCAGTTTGCCGCTCAATGCATGCAACCGCAGGGAAGGATGATAGGGATTTGCTTCGAGGATTTGCAGCATTTTCAAATATTGTGCACGCAAATCAGGATGATGCTTTAACCAGCGTGCCGCCCGCTGGTTATAAGCATCCGTAAAGATCAGGGAATAACCCACTGTTTACTTCAGTGTATCCAGCCGTGCAAGATGCGCTTCCGGCGATGCCTGCTCATAACGTCCGGCAGCCAGGTCTGCGCGTGTTTCTGCCAGCGCGGCAATCAATTCACACTCTCGTAAATAATAGTAATGTTCCAGCTGCATGACGACGTAGCGATTTTTGCCGCGCACAGCAATCATCGCTTCCGGCTGCTCCTCCAGTTGCGCTTCGATCGCCGCAATGCCTCTGGTTTTGAGATCGTTTGCATTAATAGCATTCATTTTTTAATCCTTTAATCGTACGTTACAAACTTCTATTATACGCATTATTAATCGCTCTATATAAAGCACTATTGAACGAATGAATGCAGCAAGACCAGCGACAACATAAGCAAGATACACAAAAGCGAAAGCTTTCCTCCGTTGAAACGGCTGTACTGGATTGCTTCCCAACGACTGGGTTGCCACGTCGGCTACGCCTTCTCGCAAGGACGACTTTTTACATCGTCATCGCGAAGGACGTCACTGCGAGGAGCAACGCGACGTGGCAGCCCAGTTGTTGGGTGGCGATCCAGAAATAAGAATGCATGACTAATCAGCAAATACTTCTTCGATGGTTTGGGCAGTTAGTATGCGTTTGCTCCAGAGTTCCAAGGTGGGCGAATTTGCCTGTTTGACGCGGGTACTAATTGCTTCACTCACAGCGCCAAAACGCCATTCCAGTAAGCGTAGCAACAAATCCATTTTCCCTTCCTGCAATCCTTCCTGTCTTCCTTTCTGTAATCCTTCTTCAATTCCTTGTTGTTTCCAGTTTTTTGTCCAGTCTTTGACACGTTCTGAAAGCATGGTGTGTACCTCCTGTAAATCCTGAATTTCGTCAAATGCCACTGTTGGCATTCTGCCTGGTAAGAATACCCGTTTCAACCAGATAGTGAATGCTCGGCGCAAGTTGCTTTGTTGCGGGGATTGTAACCAGGCAATCAACGCTTGTAACACTTGTTGGACATCTTCCGGAGTGCGGCTGTTCTCTAACCGAAATAATGCAGCGGCCAGGTTGCGTAGTTCTGCCAGTTCATGTTCATGGTAGCTGCCTTCGTCCAGCAGCAAATAGTGCAGGTGCGGACGGTAGCGCTCCAATCCGCCTGGCGCAGGGGTGATCAAGTCTGCAATGTCGGCTGGGGCTTGCCAGCGTGGATCGCCGTTATACAGCACGATGGGTAGCACAGGTGGCAATGGTTCATTGGTTTTAACTGCCTTGCTTCTGATCAAATCCTGATATAACAGGCCAACGTAAGTCATAATGCGCACAGCCATGAACCAATCTACGGAAGATTGAAATTCAATCAGCAGGTAGACATACAGCCAGGCGCTGTTCTGATGGTTACCCTGAACGTTCTTCCAACGTATGCGCCAGATGATATCGTCGTGGCGATCTCGCAGATCATCGCTGACATAGCTGCCGCTGGCCTTCTCTAAGGTAGAGAAATCCAGTTCTTCGATCCAATCTTCCTTGACAAACCCACGCAGCAAGTCTGCCACCATTTCGGGATGGGTGAAGAGCAATTTATAGCTGTGATCGTGATCATCCATGCTTAAAGTGTAGCGGAATAGAAGAAATAAGGGGATGCTTTAACGGATAGACTGGATTGCTTCACGCTTGCAGCGTTCGCAAGGACGACATAATGAGAAAAGTGGGATGCTGCGCCGTTTCGCAAAGACATGATAATGGGATACTGAATTGCTTCGTCGACCTCCGATCTTCTTGCAATGACGCGCAAGGAAGGCTTTTTACATTGTCATCGCGAAGGACGTCACTGCGAGGAGCAACGCGACGTGGCAGCCCAGTTGTTGGGTGGCGATCCAGTAATAATATCAACAAATACACAAAGGTGACCGCTTCCTTTCTTGATATGGCTGTTCTGGATTGCTCCCGCCTCACGGCGATCGCAATGACTGTTTTTTTATGCTGTCATCCTATGCCTGCAAGGCTGTGGCGATCCAGCAATGCTACCAGTAGAAGCGCATAAAGGTGACTGGTTTCCTGCGTTGATACGATTGTGCTGGATTGCTTCGTCGGCCCCCTGCCTTCTCGCAAGGACGACGTATTTTATTGTTGCGGTAGACATTTTTTCGTCATCGCGAAGGACGTCACTGCGAGGAGCAACGCGACGTGGCAGCCCAGTTGTTGGGTGGCGATCCAGGCACGATAATGGCTAATCAGCAAATACTTCTTCGATGGTTTGGGCGGTTAGTATGCGTTTGCTCCAAAGTTCCAGGGTGGGCGAATCTGCCTGTTTGACACGAGCACTAATTGTTTCACTCACAGCGCCAAAACGCCACGCTAATTGGCGCAATAATATTCCAGCTTCACCTTGCTGCAATCCTTCTTCAATTCCCTGTTGTTTCCAGTTTTTTGTCCAGTCTTTGACACGTTCTGAAAGCATGTTTGTTACCTCCTGTAAATCCTGAATTTCGTCAAATGCCACTGTTGGCATTCTGCCTGGTAAGAATACCCGTTTCAACCAGATAGTGAATGCTCGGCGCAAGTTGCTTTGTTGCGGGGATTGTAACCAGGCAATCAACGCTTGTAACACTTGTTGGACATCTTCTGGGGTGCGGCTGTTCTCTAACCGAAATAATGCAGCGGCCAGATTGCGTAGTTCTGCCAGTTCATGTTCATGGTAGCTGCCTTCGTCCAGTAGTAGATAGTGCAGATGGGGGCGATAGCGATCCAGTTCGCCCGGCGCAGGGGTGATCAGGTCTGCAATGTCGACTGGGGCTTGCCAGCGTGGATCGCCGTTATACAGCACGATGGGTAGCACAGGTGGCAATGGTTCGTTGGTTTTAACTGCCTTGCTTCTGATCAGATCCTGATATAACAGGCCAACGTAAGTCATAATGCGCACAGCCATGAACCAATCTACGGAAGATTGAAATTCAATCAGCAGGTAGACATACAGCCAGGCGCTGTTCTGATGGTTGCCCTGAACGTTCTTCCAGCGTATTCGCCAGATGACGTCATCGTGGCGATCTCGCAGATCATCGCTGACATAGCTACCGCTAGCTTTTTCTAATGTGGAGAAGTCCAATTCTTTGATCCAGTCTTCCTTGACAAAGCCACGTAGCAAGTCCGCTACCATTTCAGGATGGGTGAAGAGCAATTTATAGCTGTGATCGTGATCCATGCATGAAGTGTAGCGGAATAGAAGAAATAAGGGGATGCTTTAACGGATAGACTGGATTGCTTCACGCTTGCAGCGTTCGCAAGGACAAAATATAGATGGGAAGGAATAGGATACCTCACTAGCTGCGCCGTTTCGCAAAGACATGATAATAGGATACTGAATTGCTTCGTCGACCTCCGATCTTCTTGCAATGACGCGCAAGGACGGCTTTTTACATTGTCATCGCGAAGGACGTCACTGCGAGGAGCAACGCGACGTGGCAGCCCAGTTGTTGGGTGGCGATCCAGTGGTAACTGAATACGCAAAAAATTACCAATTTTCTTTGTTGTAGCGACTGCGCTGGATTGCTTCTTACCCATGGCGATCACAGCGGCAAGATGTCTTTTATTGATTATTTGATACATACCATACGCACCTGACGAATATCGGTCATTCCTTGCAAAACTTTTTCAATGCCATCTTGTTTCAAAGTACGCATGCCTTCATTTAATGCGGTTGCTAGCATCTCGGTGACGCGCGCATGTTCTTGTACGTTTTTCTTGAGTGCGTCTGTCGCTGTCAGCAATTCATGCAAACCCACTCGCCCTGCGTAACCAGTGTCTGAGCAATGTTCACAACCTGCCGCTTCATAAAGTGTGATCTGTCCTTTTTCATCCCCGTATTGTTTGACCCAGCGCACTTCTATTTCTCGAAAAGCTGCTTCCGGATCAGTTTTAAAACGCTCGGTATGTTTTAATTCTTCACAATATTCTCGCAGTAACGCACGGATTTCTTCCTGGCTGGCGACATACGATTTTTTGCATTGCTTGCATAAACTTTTAGCCAGGCGCTGCGCCAGCACTCCCAATAAAGCATCAGCGAAGTTAAATGGATCCATGCCCATATCCAGCAAACGGATGATGGATTCCGGCGCACTATTGGTATGTAACGTCGCAAACACCAAGTGACCGGTAAGTGAGGCTTCAATGCCAATCCCGGTGGTTTCCTTATCACGCATCTCGCCCACCATGATAATGTCAGGGTCGGCACGCAAAAAAGATTTCATGATGGTGGCAAAAGTTAAGCCTGCCTTGGCGTTGACTTGTACTTGACGCAATCCCTTCTGCGTAATTTCCACCGGATCTTCAGCTGTCCAGATCTTGGTTTCTGGTCGATTCAAATATTTGAGAATGGAATGTAAAGTGGTTGTTTTACCGGAGCCTGTTGGACCACAGACAAAGAACAATCCATAAGGCTTACTGACAATTGATTTTAATTGTTCCAGATTAGTGGATGTAAATCCCATTTTCTCCAGTGGAATCGGCTCACCAGCTGCCAAAATACGCATGACGATATCCTCCACCCCACCTGCGGAAGGAATTGTTGCAACCCGCAACTCGATATCCAGTGGTGCAAATTTTCTGAATTTGATCTTGCCGTCCTGCGGTTTGCGCTTCTCGGAAATATCCAGATCACACATGATTTTGAGACGAGTCACCAGGGGATTACGGTAACTGGCAGGAATCTCAATATAAGGCATCAAGGATCCATCCTTGCGAAAGCGTATCCCGGTTTTTCCTTTGCCAGGCAAAGGCTCGATATGAATATCCGATACTCCCATCTTGTAGGCATCCATGATAATGCGGTTCACCAGCTTGACCAATTCATTATCTGCAGCAGCTGAAACCTCATCCGCTTCAGATTCCTTGGTTTCTTCTACCTCTTCCTCCAAATTGGAGAGCATGTCGTCAATGCTGCCGCCAAGATTTTCGGTTTCCGTACTTCCGTAAAATAGATCCAGTGTCGCTTTGAACTCGCGTTGGGTACAAACTGTATAAACAACCTTACGCTTTGGAAAAATTTGATTCACGATACGCAAAGATTTAATGCGCTCAGGATCCAACGCCAGCACGACCAGTCCATTGTTACCATCATCAATCGGCAACCAATTATTGCTTTCAACAAATTCACGTCTGAGATTTTTCAGCAGATCCATTGGTTTGATCCGATCAGCTTTGAAGCGCTCATATTTGACATCGAAGAAAGCAGCCAATGCTTCACCTATTTGCGCGGTCTCAATGCCAAACTCATCAAGCAACACATCTTCCAGATCACGTCCTGTTTCGCGTGCACGCTTGGTCGCCAGTTCAAATTCACTGGTACTAATGGCTGAGTTGACGATTAACTTGTCGTAGCGCGTCCGACCTAGCAACTGCTGCATACGGTGCTGCTTGAATACATCTGCCAGTGCTTGACAAATTTCGCTCAAATCATCCACCATTTGTTGCGAAAAAGGCTCATCTGATTTGTGGTTGATCAGCTGCACAACTCCAGACAAATCGTTATCACTGACATTCAAAATGGGCATGACCAGCATCTGCTTGGTTCGATAACCAGTACGTTTATCTACTTCCTGCAAAAAACGTAAATGTTCTCCTTGCTGACGCAATTCATTTTGGTCATACACATCCTTGAAATTAACTGGCTTCCGATGCAGTGCTACAAAACCAGCAATACTTTGTTCTGTAATGGGTAGCCTGAGATCCTGACAAAAATCCAGGCCAGTTTTTACACGCGAGACCAGATTGGTCCTATCGCCGCTCACCGTATAAATTGTTAATCGATCTGCATTAAATATTTCACAAATATCCCGACTCACCTCAAATATAATTTCATCAACATTGCCTGCCGCATGGATACGATCAATCACAGCTCGTAAACGTTCAGCAGAATCAAATGATGGTTTAGCTACAGCTGCGGCTGAACTGGCTTGAGATACTCGAAAAATATTCATGTTCACACTATCCTAAAATTCAAATACCTGATTATTCATCAACCGATGAAGTTTGCAGTGCTTAACACCAGCAGAAATCTCACGCATGGTTACTTCTGCTTCACTTTGGCGTAAATGCGTAATATATATTTCGGCAGCATGCTGCAATTTATTCAGTTCTTTCGCTAACAGAGAGGCATAAAAATGCTTTGAGTGAACCGCAATCTCTTGTCCAGCATCACTAAAAGCAGATTCAACAATTAGATAACGCAGATTGGTAATTTGATTGATCACGTCCCACAATGCATCACTTGCAGTCGTATCACCAGTAAATACAAGACTGGATTGTCCGGAATCCATCTGAAAACCTACCGCCGGTACAATATGATCGGCCGGTAAGGGAGTAATTTTGCGCGAACCTAATGTAATTGTTTTGCCAACAGCAATTGGCTCATAGCGCATATAAGGGCGGTTGGCATCGGGAATACAGGAAAAATCCGGCCAGATATGATCATTAAAGATATGCGCTTGCAGACACTGCAAGGTGGATGGCAGTGCATGCACAATCAGAGGACGATCGCGCAAGCTGCCAGTGGTATCCACTAAAAAGGGAATAAAAGCAATGTGATCCAGATGGGCGTGGGTAACAAATACATGATCTATTTTTAACAGATCATCTAGCGCCAATGTGCCAACCCCGGTTCCGGCATCAATTAGAACATCATCATCCAGCAACATGGCTGTAGTATAGGAATCTGTACCAATTCCACCACTACAACCCAACACTCGTAATCGCAAAATTATCTTCCTTCATCCTGTTTTTAGCAGAAAATTGCAGCAAGTTATTTACTGCAACAAATGAAGAAAGAATACGGTCAGTTTTTGTGATTATTTAAGTAACAATACTGGAACAGTTGAAAGTTGAATCAATTTACTGGCAACAGAACCCAGCAACAAACCTTTTACAACCCCCAAGCCACGTGGTCCGATCACAATCTGGTCACTCTGTATTTCCTCTGCAAATTGCAGAATCATCGGCACAATTTCACCCACAACAACATGATGCCGGTAAGCAATACCTTTTTCTTCCAGATGGTCACGTGCTTGTTGCAGTCCTCTCAACCCTTCTTCACGATAATAATCTCCGATCTCTTCCTTGCTCACAAACATAGAGACATTACCCGTCAGCGGGATGCGCACATTCAACAAATGAATTTCCGGCTGCTCATGATACCAATCGAGCCGCTTGACAAATTCTTCAACAGCTCGAGAAGAAGCTTCCGAACCATCAACTGGCAACAACATTTTTAACATAGCCTTCTCCTTTGCACGTAGTTTTATTAACCATAGCCATTTGAATAATAGTTAATCAAATGAGCATATATGAGTTACTTATTATTCACTCTCTACCCGATAAATGAACTGTGACAGGCATACTTCTGAGGGCACGCGCGGCTAGCCATTTTCCAATACCCACAACCAGCAAAGCACAACCTGCTGGCGCAAGCCAATGCAGATAAGCAGCATGTTGATCTACCCACACTGAGCTGATTGCATCAGTCACCAGCAATTTACCTGCTACCCATCCCAACAAACCAGCGCCGAAAACCACAATAACAGGAAAGCGTTCTATCCACTGCATCAATAGCTTGCTTCCCCAGACAATAATAGGAACGCTAAACAATAGGCCAAATATCACTAACACTAGCTCGTCTCCGGCAGCTGCTGCGATTCCCATTACATTATCCAGGCTCATCACTGTATCAGCCACAATAATTGTCTTAATGACAGCTGGTAATGTCGTCGCGCCGCCCCCTTGTTCTTGCGCAACAGCATCACTCCCATGTGCTGGTTCGGGTAGCAACAGCTTGACAGCAATCCATAACAATAAAAAAGCACCAACTATCTTAAGATAGGGCAAGGTTAATAATTGCAAGGCAAAAAAGACTAACAAAACACGGATGCCAATTGCTCCGGCTATGCCCCAGAATATTCCTTGGCTCCGTTTGCTTTCTGGCAAATTACGGCAAGCCAGTGCGATCACAATGGCATTATCCGCACCAAGCGCAACATCAATCACAATAATCTGAAAAACAGCCACCCAAAATTGAGAATCAGTTATTTCCATAACAATTCGTTACTCTTTTTGTCCAAAAATAAATGAGAAAACTTCATCGCGTTGTCGCAATGTATCTCGATAACCCAAATCAATCAGCGCTTGACAAAAGGGGGCTTCAAACAACACATAACTCAGCATGGCTGAACCCTTAGGGCCCATCGCACCCGCCGCCCGGAAAAAATAGCGAATTACACGCGGTAAACTCTTGGCATATGCTTGCGCCAGTTCATCTATTTTTTCACTGGGCGTAATCACCATACAATCAATCATGCGTAAGATAGAAATATTCTCTATCTGTGTTTCAGGAATCAGACTCAGAGTTTGGTTAATACGTCGCAAACGTTCAAGATCTGCATCCAAACCATCCACAAAAATACTATTTAATATATGCCCGGCAATTTGTGCCGGAGGCGGATAACCCATCACCTTGATGCGCGCACACTCTGCTTCCTTCTCCTCGTTGACACCAATCACTAGCAAACGATCCGCTCCCAGATGTAAGGCAGGGCTAAGTGGTGCAAATTGGCGCATGGAACCATCCCCAAAATATTCACGATTGACCCGGACTGCCGGGAAAATAATGGGAATGGAAGCGGACGCAATTAAATGCTGAATACCGATACGCGATGGCACCCCCACCCGCTGTGCGCGTTTCCAGGGAATGACATCCGGATTAGCTTGGTAAAAGGTGACAGATTGTTCAGAAGCATAACCCCAGGCGGTGATTCCCAGCGCATGCAATGCACCTGCGTGGATGCTGCGGCGGATTCCCCGAAACGGTAAATGACAAGCCAACAACTGACGAAGCGGTGCATTATCTAACAAAGAAACCGGTTTGCCAGCCATTCTGCGCGATATCACCGAACCAGTAAAACGCAGCGCGTTAGATAACACCCCCGCTAAATCCGAACGATAAATATGCGCAGTATGCAAATTACTCCATACTGCTTCCAACCGCTTAACACCGGTGGAAAAGTGCGTGGCTCCCATTGCCAGGCCCGCCGCATTGATCGCCCCGGCAGAGGTGCCACAAATAACAGGAAAAGGACTACGTGCATGCGGAGGTAACATTTCAGCTATTGCTCGTAACACCCCTATTTGATAAGCAGCTCGCGCCCCGCCTCCCGTTAGAACCAAACCTAACCTCGATTGCGGTGAATTATCGCGAGAAGATTCACTCACAACTTACTCACTTTCAATGTTTTTGATTCTGATTCCTGACACGCTCATCGTTTCTATTTTTGCTTAGCCTATCTTCTGTTCAATCTATTTCCACACTTGCAATAAGAGCAGTGACTATACCGTACTTTTAATCTGGAGAATCTGGATAAATGAGCCAGATCGTTTTATCTTTGATCCACTCCAGCACACCGTGGGACTAAACATCTAAGAACCTGTTCAATATCTTACTGAAGGGCACATTACGGCGTTGAAATTGAACTCAAAATGCTCACATACTTTGAGTATGCTCCGCTTTCTCGTTCAATTTTGCCTTGCGCTGCATCCCTTGATCGAGATATTGAACGGGTTCTAAGCGACTAATCAGAGCAAGATGCTAAAATATCTGAAAAACTCATGCAATCAGGCGTTTTCTGAAGACCAACATAGTCAGCCATATGGAACAACCTATGACACGCACCGAACTCTTTCCACCAATTGAACCCTATGACCATGGCAAACTGCCAGTGGATGGTATTCACATCATGTACTGGGAACAAGCAGGTAATCCGGATGGTGTGCCTGTACTCTTTCTGCATGGTGGACCAGGTGCAGGCGCATCGCCCGATCATCGACGTTTTTTTGACCCTGCCCACTATCGCATTGTTATATTTGATCAACGCGGAGCAGGACGTTCCACACCGCTGGGTGAACTAAAAGACAATTCCACTCCCTTATTGATTAAAGATATTGAAAAATTGCGGCAGCAACTGGGCATCAAACAATGGCTAGTTTTCGGTGGATCCTGGGGCAGTACATTAGCACTCGCCTATGGCGAAGCACATCCTGAGTGCTGTTTAGGATTTATATTACGCGGAATTTTCTTGTGCCGCCCTAAAGAAATCGATTGGTTTTTGTACGGATTACAAACTTTTTTCCCGGAAGTGTGGTACGAATTTGCCTCCCGCCTGCCAGCAGAAGATCGGCGAGATATTCTCACTGCTTACTATCGTCTATTAACTCATCCTGATCCCGATGTGCATTTCCCGGCAGCGAAGGCATGGAGTCGTTATGAAGGCAGCTGTTCAACCCTGCTGCCCAATCCGGAAGTCATGAATCATTTCACTGACAATACTGTTGCACTGGGATTGGCAAAAATTGAGGCACATTATTTCAAGCACAATATTTTCCTGCCAGAAAATAGCCTATTGGATAACATCCACACACTGCATCATTTACCGGGAGTCATCGTCCAGGGGCGTTACGATGCAGTTTGTCCGATTACCAGCGCATACGATCTCCACCTGGCCTGGCCACAAGCAGAATATATCGTTGTTGACGGTGCTGGTCACTCCGCTTGGGAACCAGGCATTCGTGCCGAACTGGTTAAAGCAACTGAAAAATTTAAACAGATAATTTAAAAGCAGAAGCTCATCGTAACAACCTGTCTATATCCAAATATTGTGCCAGTTGTTGCGGATCAGGTGGCCGCTGATATGGCAGCACACCTAGCAACGGACAATCCAGCCATTCAGTTAATGTCTGCAAATTGGCTGCTGGCTGCAACATCGCTGGATCAATTTGATTGGCTACCCAACCCGCCAGCGGCAAACCAGTTGCCACAACAGCATGCGCTGTCAATAATGCATGATTCAAACACCCTAAACGCATTCCCACTACTAAAATAATCGGCAAACCCAGCTCACATGCCAAATCACTGGTGTCGTACTGTTGATCAGTCGCGCCAGATTCACCAGATATAGAGAGCGGCACCATGAATCCTCCAACTCCCTCAACAATTGTTACATCCGCTGCAGCCAATAACTTTTCGCAGGATTGCCGAATATGGCTCAGATCAATGCGTGTATGAGTTTGCTGAGCAGCAATATGCGGTGCAATGGGCTCTACAAAAGCATACGGATTAATTAATTCTTGTGGCAACTTGGCTGAACTGGCTACTTTCAGATATTCCACATCCTGCCAAACGCCATCTTCCTGGCCAGACACCACTGGCTTCATGCCAACTGTGGTATATCCTTGTGTGAAAAAAGCATGCAGCAACGCACAGCTAACTGTTGTTTTACCAATGCCGGTATCGGTTCCGGTAACAAAAAACCCTGTAGCCATTGTGCAAAAATACTCCTTACGGCTCCAAGCCCAATCTACGACGTGTTTCCGGTTTCAACTGCACCGCCTGCCTTTCTGGCTTCCAGGCGTGGCCATATACCACTTCATAAGTCGCCGGCAATCTGCCGTCTTGACGCAGTTTTTCATATTGTGCAACCACTTGTTTCCAGGCAGTTTTGCCCATTAAGCCACGTCGTCGCCCTAATGTCATATTGCGCGCACCAATTGCCTTGAGATCTTGCATAACGCTCCTGACATCTGCATAAGTCAGGGTGATATATTCCATATCCATAACCGGCAACGAAAAACCACTGCCGACCAACATATCGCCAATATCATGCATATCGATAAAACGATTGACGTGATTAAATGAATCCACTTCTTTAAATACTTGCCGCAATTCCTTCAAGGTATCCGGACCAAACGTGCTAAACATGAACAAACCGCCATCTTCCAGCACACGATGCGCCTCCGTGAACGTTTGCTTGAGATCATTGCACCACTGAATGGCGAGATTGGACCAGATCATGCCGACACTGGCATCACCCAAAGGCAAGCGTTCAATATCTGCACAGAGATATTCGTCAGATTGCTGGCGTTTAAACGGTAACCAGCGTTGCCAGCGTGGTGTTTCTTCTAGCTTAACCGCACGTGCCCGCTCATGCATTGTTAACGCAATATCCATAGGAATAACCTGGGTAGCTGCATAACGCTCGATCAGTTTACGTGTGCCATAACCAGTACCACTGCCTGCATCAATAATTTTCGTCGGTACATATTTGATATATTCCAGACGCGCCAGCATACGATCACATATTTCCCGCTGCAACACGGCGGCCTGATCATAGCTAAAAGCAGCCCGTTCAAACGAGCGGCGCAACATGCGCTTATCGAGTACATGATCATATAACATCAAAACAACTCACAAATTGTTCAGGAAAAGAAAAGAAGGGGGCATGGCCACAATGAGAAAACAGCTTCAACTGCGCCTGGGAAAATTGTTGTTGCATCCACTTGGCGGCTTCAACAGGAACAATGGCATCATTTTGGCCATGAATCAGCAGCACTGGCTGCTTGATCTGCTTCAATTCAGCTCGTAAATCACTGGTTTGCAAAATCTTCAAGCCTGCCTGCAACGTTGTTGCCTCCGGTGGCACATCATTCAGCACACTCTTGCGCAATTGTGCCAATACCCGGGTTTGATCTTCGCCGCCACGAACTTGCAGCGTTAAAAACCGGTTAAGCGTCTGCACATAATCATGTGCCAGATTTTTCATAAATAAATTCAAAGTGGCGACTTCCATACCCCATGCCCAATCAGTGCGTTTGACAAAACAAGGTGTGCTTGCCACCAGTACCAATTGTTGAATACGCTCCGGTAATTGCATTGCCAACCGCATCGCCACCTGCCCACCCAGTGACCAACCGCATACAATACAATCCGCAGGCAAATGTTGTATAACCTGTTCAACCATTTGTTCCAAAGAAGTCAGGGCACATGCTCGACTGCTTCCATGACCTGGCAAATCAATTCGATGCAGGCGAAAATGCTGTGACAAGGGTGCCGCCACATTGTCCCAAACCCCGCTGTGCATCGCCCAACCATGCAGTAACACCAGATCAGGCCCGTTTCCGCTGATTTCAACATGTAATTGAGTCATGCCAGCACACCAGCTAGTTCATGCAAAGCAGCGCTCAATTGCGTTACATCAGCCTCGGTATGCGCAGCAGATAAACTGATACGTAATCGTGCCATACCGCGCGGCACAGTCGGTGGACGAATAGCTGGTACCCAGATACCACGTGCACGTAATGCTTGATCCAGTTGCATTGTTTGCTGATTTTCTCCTACCAGCAACGGCTGTATAGGAGTATTAGACGGCAACAATTGCCAAGGTAGCGACTGCAGCGCTTGGCGTAATTGTGTGATCAGCTGCTTCAGGTGTTCACGTCGCCAACTGTCTTGTTTGATCAACTGCAAGCTGGTTAGCAAAGTATGCGCCAGCAACGGTGCAGCGGCTGTGGTATAGCCATAAGTGCGCCCGTGTTGAATCAATGTTTCAATCACTGACGCTGAGGCTGCGACAAATGCACCGGATACACCGGCTGCTTTACCTAAAGTCGCCATGTAAATCAGATGTGGCGCTGTTCGATCCACCTCTTGATGTGCATACAAGCTGCCTCTACCTTGTGCATCCAGTACACCAAACCCGTGCGCATCATCCAGCAGCAACCAGGCATCAAAACGTTGACACAAAGCTAACAGATCGGCGATTGGGGCCTGGTCTCCATCCATGCTGAACACTGCATCCGTAATCACCAGTTTGCGGCGTGTTTGAGTGGTCTTTAGCTGTTTCTCCAGCGCAGCCAGATCAAGATGGGGATAACGCAGGAAACGCGCGCGTGATAACAACGCCGCGTCATTGAGTGAAGCATGGTTAAGACGATCAGCAAAAATAGTATCTTCCCGTCCAACCAGCGCTGTCACCACCGCCATATTGGCCATATAACCAGTGGAAAACAACAACGCACGTGCCAGTCCGACATAATCTGCCAGTGCTATTTCCAACGCATGATGTGCACGCGAATGACCACTGATTAAATGAGAGGCCCCCGCCCCGACACCATAGCGCTGCGCACCTTCTGTGGCTGCTGCGATTAATGCTGGGTGATTGGCCAATCCAAGATAATCATTACTGCAAAACGCTAGAAAATTTTGTCCATCTATCGTGATATGTGGCGCTTGAGGGCCTTCCAGGATTGGACGCGTGCGATATAAGTTTTCCTGTTTACGCCGCTGCAGCGCTTCAGTTAAATCTGGCAGCATGACAACAATTACAACGCATGCAAACCTAGTTTTTCCAGTAAAGCGGTATCCTGCTCCACATCCGGATTGCCGGTTGTCAACAGTTTGTCGCCATAGAAGATGGAATTGGCACCTGCCAGAAAACATAATGCCTGGATCGCTTCTGACATTTGCCGCCGACCAGCAGACAACCTCACTTTTGCCTTGGGCATCGTAATGCGCGCCGCTGCAATGGAACGAACAAATTCAAATGGATCCAGTTCCGGCGTGCCATATAAAGGAGTGCCTTCTACTTGTACCAGATAGTTGATTGGTACCGATTCGGGATAGGGATCAAGATTGGCCAATTGTGCAATCAAGCCGGCGCGGGCAGTACGTGATTCTCCCATGCCGACAATACCGCCACAACACACATTGATATTGGCACTTCGTACTTCTTCCAGTGTATCCAATCGATCCTGATATTCACGTGTGGTAATAATTTCCCCATAAAACTCAGGAGAGGTATCCAGATTATGATTGTAGTAATCCAAGCCAGCCTGTTTGAGTTGTGTCGCCTGGCCTGGTTTTAAAATACCCAAGGTGGCACAGGTTTCCATTCCCAGTTCTTTGACGGCACTAATCAACTCAGTCATTTGTTCGATATCACGTTGTTTAGGACCACGCCAGGCTGCGCCCATACAAAAACGAGTGGCACCACTTTCCTTAGCTTTAGTAGCCGCTGTAACGACTTCTTCGCGTGACAAAAGCGCCTGTTTTTCCACTCCAGTGTGATAACGCGCGGCTTGCGGGCAATAGGCACAATCTTCAGAGCAGCCACCGGTTTTGACTGACAACAAGGTAGATAACTGCACACCATTGGCATCATGATGCTGGCGATGCACTGTCTGTGCCTGGAAAATCAAATCATTAAACGGTAACCCTAATAACGCCTCAACAGCTGCCACCGACCAACGTGCTGCAGGATTTTGTTGTGTATTTGAATCAGCGGACGTGTGTGCGCAACCACACTGTTTTTCAGAAATTAAACCGGTTCCAGATTCCATGATCATGCTCGGCGTGAGCCTACTCCAAGTTATAATGAATCAGCTGATCATCATGGATACATTTTGCGTTGTCAATTTTTTCTTCTTCAATTTTGAACAGGTGCCCAGATTTTAGGCAATTGTTGCGTTACAAACACTGCGTACTGTGCCAAGCCGCTAGTTATCAAGATATTTGTACCGCTTGTTTACACGAATTACCTAGACTATCACCGACCCATTGTCCAACTTGCCTGCTGCCTGTACCCACTTCACAAACCTGTGGTGCCTGTTTACGCAGACCACCTGCTTGGGATCAGGTGACAGCTGCTTTGCGCTACACCTATCCAGTAGATGCACTCATACAAGCACTGAAATATTGCTCCAATTTACCATTGGCGCCAATCCTAGCGAAACTGCTATTAGCAAAACTGCCACAAAATAATTTACCTGATTATGTTATTCCCGTGCCGCTACATCCAGCCAGGTTACGCGATAGAGGATTTAACCAAGCATTAGAAATCAGCCGCTATCTATGCAAAAAAACAGGATGTAAATTGCTCTCCAACGCCTGTTCTCGCACTCGTCACACCTCCTCACAAACTGAAATTCCCTGGAAAAAAAGAAAACAAAATGTACGCCGTGCTTTCGCTTGCCAGCAAAACTTTTCTGGAAAACGAGTTGCTCTCGTCGATGATGTGATGACCAGCGGCGCCACGTTAAACGAATTGGCCAAGGTTGTGTTACGCCAAGGTGCTGCCAGCGTTCAAATCTGGGTGGTGGCGCGAGCATTTCGGGAATACTCACCCAAATTGCATCTTCAGTAACCCCTTAATCCTGATGAGTTCTCACCATGCTACAAGTTATTCTCCATCAACCAGAAATTCCGCCCAATACCGGCAACATCATTCGCTTATGCGCCAACACTGGCGCGCAGCTACATTTAATTAAACCGTTGGGATTTAATTTAAGTAATCGGCAATTGAAGCGCGCCGGACTGGATTATCACGAATGGACTCGCCTCACCGTGCACGATGATCTGCCCTCTTGTCTCAGTCACATAGGTAATTGTCGAATTTTTGCGGTGACCACCCAAGCAACACAACATTACAACCAGGTGGACTACACGCCTGATGATGTTTTTCTATTTGGCTCTGAAACCCGAGGGCTTCCCGCAACAGTCATGGAGCAATTCTCACAGGATCGCCGCATCCGCATTCCCATGATTCCCGCCTCACGCAGCCTGAATCTCTCCAACTCCGTTGCTGTTGTTCTTTACGAAGCTTGGCGACAAACCGGGTTTAATGCAGGAATTTAAGAAATCCTCACATGAATCACCATGTGACTACGCTGAACAATGATTCTAAGAACTATTAGTATTGAGATTTACTGTACTGAAGTCTGCGATGATGCAGCGGAATACAATTTCTGCATGAACACGGAATCACTACTGCCTGTCACCAACAACTGATTGGTAGCTCGCGTAGCAGCAATATAAAATAGTCGCGCTTCCTGTTCGAGATCAGTCTCTTCGGCGAATAACGCCCCCATACCAGGAATTGCAACAAATGGGTACTCTAATCCCTTACTAGCGTGCATGGTCAACACTGTCACGACATCTGCTGTCGGCGAATAGGATTTTTTATCGCGCTGTTGCCATTGATGAGGGATTTTGACTCGTGCCAGCGCATTGACACAAATTTGCCCTACCGTCCACGTACGATAGATAATTGCCATATCCTGCCAAGCAACTCCGTGTTGGCGAGCTTGAACCATACGACGAGCGATTTCTGCTGCCTCTTCTTTGAGTGATGGCAGCTTGAGTATCAAAGGAAGAGGTCCTTCACGACCGCAACTAACCGGCCATATCAATGGCACACCATTATCATCTGTTGCCTTTGGATCAAGAATATCCTTGGCAATCAGTGCTGCCAACTCCAATATCTGCCGAGTATTACGATAGTTTACTTTTAGAATCGTTGTACGGCCCTGAGCTTGCACACCAACACTCTTAAAGCTGAAGTTGCGACGATTTGACCGTTTAAAAATTGATTGGGCATCGTCATATAATACGAGCAAGTGATTACTCTTCGGCGCTATCATTCTTACTGCCAACCTGAACCAATCAGGCTCAAAATCATGTCCTTCATCAATAAGAATTGCGCCGTACTGACCAGTCGGGATGCGACCACAATTAACACTGTCTATCACGCGTTGTACCAATGCAGGAAAAAAAGCTTCTCCTTTCTCAACCGGGCGAGGTTGGTTATATGCTTTTAATTGATCGAAACACCAACCGTGAAAATGACGAACAAAAACTTTTTCAGACAACCCCTTCATATCCATCCAACTCTTGAGCCATCTGGATAACGGTTCACTGAAACACAAAATCAGCACCGGTTTTTCCAACATACCAGCAAGATATTCAGCACGATAACCCAGAATCATCGTCTTGCCTGAGCCAGCAACACCGTGAATAACACGATGCCCATCCCCCAGACTACGGGCAAGTTGCTCTTGTTGAAAATCCATCACTGCCATGATAGGCAGTTCAAGATCATCAGCAAATAAAGTCTGTTGTTTAACGAGTATCCTAATTTCCGGATAAAGAATTCCGCGAATTCGATCAATCTGGAATGGTGTCAGCTTGTTTTGAAATTTGTATTGAAACATCCCCAAAAGACGTTCCTGAAAAAATGCTTCATCCACTGATTCGAACATCTCATCCGAACAAATAACTTGATGTTGATTGATGACGTCGCTAAATGAATTTTCTGTGAACTGCTTACGGGAAATGTTGGAAAACACAACGCCAAAAGCCCACGGGAATCGCAACTTTCCTTGATAAATATGCCCTCGTGGGTAAACAAGCTGCAAATCACGTTCGAGGCTATTGATAACTTCTATCGTGTATCGTCTCGCCTGCTCAAGCGGATTGGTTACTGATTTAGGGCCATGCGTGCCCAAGATATCCCAGTTCCCAAGTGTAGCTTTTATGATAGTGCTTAGCTTCCAATCTTTGACTTCCAGAATCAGCAAACCATGTTGCAGATGTAAAATAACAAAATCAGGATGCTCCTTTATCAACGCAATGCGCACGTCATACCAAATCTTATAGTTATCATCCAACTTTTGCTCAAGGCGTTCGGCAAAACGTCGTTCCCCAGGCCACATCCTTCCGATACATGAAGGAAGTGAGGGAATGATGGCTGCTTTCGTCATTTTTGTGAAAAAAAGGTGATTGAAGATTACATAAGTTTACTATTCACTAGTATGCCCTAAGCATTCTGCCACCAGATTCACACTGCTACAAACCAAACTATTGTTCAAGACCATAATGTAGCACGCTCATCTATGGTGACAAATACGATCTCGTGCGCTCATCCTTTTGGTGAATCAGGAATGAATTCGGTTATTTGCCACTATCACAAATAATGTAATGCACAACAACAAAGCGTACACTGCGAATATATATTCAACTGGAAGAAGTCGATTTGCCCACAAACATTCAATCTGCAACGACAATTCGGACAAAGAAATGAATCTGCCTTTTTATACCATCGGACACTCTACTCGTACTCTGGAAGAGTTTGTTGCTTTGCTGCGCGTAGCAGAAGTTACATTGGTGGCAGATATACGCACAGTTCCCCGCTCGCGCACCAATCCGCAATACAACCGGGATACGTTACCTGATAGTTTAGCTGCGTTTGGTATTGATTATGAATACATCGAACAGCTGGGCGGGTTGCGTGGTAAATCCAAAACGGTATCTCCTGCTACCAATGGTTTCTGGGAGAACCAGAGTTTTCATAATTATGCAGATTACACACTATCAGCTGATTTTCAGGCAGGATTAAACAGATTGATTGAACTCGGACGCACGCATCGTTGCGCCATGATGTGTGCGGAAGCGGTCTGGTGGCGGTGTCATCGGCGGATTGTTACGGATTATTTTCTGGCGCGCGGTGAGACGGTTTTTCATCTGATGGGGCATGATCGCATCGAAGCGGCGCACTTAACTGAAGGCGCACACATCCAGCCTGACCACACTGTTATTTACCCACCCCGTGACAGTGTTTCACCATAAAGAAGTGCAGTACGGTTTTTACAATTCATTGCGCCAGATCTGGTCATCACTATCAAACAAGCGGTTTGCTTCTGCTGGTCCCCAACTGCCGGCAGGATAGGTTGGAATATATTCGCGTTCAACTGTCCAGAATTTCAGGATCGGATCAATTACACGCCAGGCCCATTCAGCTTCATCGAAACGAATAAACAATGAGCGATCCCCCTCAATTACATCCAGCAACAAAGTTTCATAAGCATCCAGTGTCTGTTCATCTGTTTTGAGAAAACTGGCATTCATCTGCATGACGCGCGTATTCATGTCCAGCCCCGGTTGCTTGACGTGAATTTCCATATGCATGGATTCTTCCGGCTGGATCGACAGCAATATCCAATTGGGATCGATTGATTCCAGCGGTGTTTCACGAAAGAGTTGCTGTGGGGGATGTTTAAAACGAATGGCAATCATTGAATGCTGCCTGGGCATACGTTTACCGGTGCGCAAATAAAACGGAACACCGCGCCAACGCCAGTTATCAATATAGAACTTGGCCGCTGCAAAGGTTTCAGTAATTGAACCCAGTTCGATATTTTCTTCCTGCTGATACCCCACCACCGATTGCCCGTCGATACTGCCATGCGTATACTGCGCTCGTACAGCATGTGCATGTACTGCCCGTTTGCCGATTGGACGAATTGAACGCAACACCTTGACCTTTTCATCCCGCAGCGCATCCGCTTCTAGCGCAGGAGGTGGTTCCATTGCGACCACCGTCAGCAGTTGCATCAGGTGATTTTGCAACATGTCACGCAAAGCACCGGCACGATCATAATACCCCGCACGTTTTCCAATGCCGATTGATTCGGCCACTGTAATTTGCACGTGATCAATGAAATTACGATTCCACAATGGTTCAATGATGGTATTGGCAAAGCGGAAAACCAGCAGATTTTGCACCGTTTCCTTGCCCAAAAAATGATCTATGCGATAAATCTGCTCTTCATCAAAATTCTGATGCAAGACACGATTCAGTACCTGGGCCGATTCCAGATCTTCCCCAAATGGCTTTTCAATCACCACCCGATTCATGCCACGAGGTTCGTTCAACCCAGCCGCCTTGAGATTCTTGATAACCGTCACAAAATCAGCTGGGCGAATTGCCAGATAAAATACTGTCCTTGAACCGGTTGATCCGCACGCTGTCAGATCAGCAGCGAGGGTACGATAAGATTCAGTATCGTTCAGATCCGCTTGCAAGTAGCGAAAACGCGCCAAAAATCGATTCAGCACCTCTTGAGGGATAGATGATTGCTCAATCTTATCCTTTAGCAGGGTACGGACATGTTCGAGCCAGTCATCAGTCGTCCAGCTACGACGCGCAAGGGCGATAAAAGATAGATCGTCTACCAGACGTTCAACCCGCTCCAGATCAAACAATGCCGGCAACAGTTTATGTGTGGCCAGATCGCCTGTCGCACCAAAAATAACAAACGAACATGGTTCATTTTGGGACTGATCCGTTCTTGCAGCGTCCATCACTCAATCCTTTTTAATAGCATGCCCGCCAAAGCCGTGACGCATTTTGGCAAGCATTTTAGCGGCGTAATCATTTTTTCCCTGTGAAGCAAAGCGCATCATCAACGCCAGACTCATTACCGGCGTTGGCACGCCTTGCTCTAGCGCAGCAAGCGCCGTCCAGCGCCCTTCACCGGAATCCGCCACAAAAGGCGCAATTTCTTCCAGATTCTGATCCTCTGCCAGAAAATCAGCAGATAAATCCAGCAACCACGAACGCACCACGCTGCCATGGCGCCATAATTCCGAGATTGCCGCCAGATCAAGCTTGAATTCGGATTTATCTTTCATCAGTGCAAACCCTTCGGCAATGGCCTGCATCATGCCGTACTCAATGCCGTTATGCACCATTTTCACATAATGGCCTGAACCCACCGGACCGGCGTGAAGCCAGCCATCCGTCGGCGTTGGCGCCAATGCTTCCATATAGGGTTTCAAACGCGCGGCAGCGGCATCTGATCCTCCAAACATGATGCAATAACCGTTTTTCAGCCCCCACACACCGCCAGACACGCCGGCATCAGCAAATTCTATCCCCTGTTCCGCGCAACGTGCCGCGCGCGGAATGTCATCCTGCCAATGCGCATTGGCACCATCCACTACCAGATCGCCAGGCGACAACAGCGGTAACAATGTGGAAAACGCTGTCTCGGTTACTTCACCTGCAGGTAGCATGAGCCAGATAATACGTGGTTTTTCAAGTGCAGCAACAAGATCAGCATAGGTTTTGCATGCTGTATGCCCAGTTTCACCGGCCAGTGCCTCTGTTACATTAAAACTGCGATTAGTGATGGCGATTTTGATTTCTTTTTGCGCCAGGCGGCGAGCCATATTGCCCCCCATGCGCCCTAATCCGACGATACCGAATTCCATATTCTTCTCCTTTGAGTTTCACATGATCAGGGTAAAAATCTGATCACACTGCGATCAGCTCACTTCATTTCTCACTGACCTTGCTGGCAAGCGTTTCTGCCAATTGACGCAGCGTAGCTGCATCCTCTAGTCCATCCAAAAAGCGAGGTGGAATACCCGACAAACCAGTTTGCGCACCAACCAGTGCACCAGTTAACATTGCACGCGACAAATTTTGTCCGCCACCATTGATAGCATGCAACACCGCTGATTCGAAATCATTATGAAAACGTGCTGACAAATAATAAATCGCAGGTAACAAGTGATAAATCGCACAGGGCATGCCATACACAATGGATACTTTCCAGGCTGGCTCAATACGAATATCTGGATCAGCGGCCGCGCGCGCCATATAAGAAGGTGTCAACAACGCATCCGGGGAGGAAAAACGACCGGCGCGTGGTGGCTCTGCGCCGACAGGAGGTGGTTGCAAATTATCGCTGGTTATTGCATGAAAAGGCAGTTGGCCACTCTTTACCAACTCCATTAATTTGCCGGATAAATCAGCATCCAGCGGATGGCCTTGTATCAGCTGCCCCAACACAGCCGCATAAGCAACCGTCATGGCAACAACCATTTCATCCGATTGGGTTAATACTGTGTTATCTGTTACAGCCTGCGCCAGCTTGTCCGGTTGACAGGCATAGCGCACCGCGATAGCCAAAGTACGTTCTGCTGCCTCGGTGGTATCCGCATGCCCGCCCGTCTGGCTCCATGGTAGTTTTTGCTGTACCCGTCTACGCCAGGTTTCACGAATGGATTGGCTGGTATACCCCCCTGGACCATTTACTGGTGTGCCATCCAGTAATGGGAGTAATTCTTCATCCATACGACGACAGAAATCTTCTGCATCGTACTCTTCCTGCTCAAAAAGTGACTGAATAGTCAGCTTTAGAATAAATCCAGCTTGTGAGAGCTGCCCGGCCTTTAGCTGAGAGTGATAGCGCTCCGGCCGGGGATCGGTATAACCACTGATCCAGTTGCCGTAATCACGCTGCTGCTCGGCAAGATCGTAATACCAATGTGGCCCCACTCCCAGCGCATCTCCGATGAATGCGCCCATAATGGCTCCGGCAGCGCGATCCTGTATATTTTTATCTGACATCAATCTTCTCCATTTATCGCAAACATGAATCCGTTAGCACTAAGAACTTGTTCAATATCTTACTGAAGAGCGCATTACAGCGTTGAAATTGAACTCAAAATACTCACATACTTCAAGTATGCTCCGCTTTCTCGTTCAATTTTGCCTTGTACTGCATCCCTTGATCGAGATCTTGAACAGGTTCTGAGGCTGGATAAAAACATTATGTTACGCCTGATAAAGTGAAGATGGATACAACACAAATTAAATTATTTGATTTTTATCGCGCTCAACAGCATTTCAGGACTATTAGCCGGCTGATAGATTTCAACCGTTTTATGACGAGAAAGTGAACCTCGTTTTAAGATGACATGTTTTCGTGGCACATTAAAACGCTTTGCTAAAAATGCTATTAACGTGCTATTTGCCTTGCCTTCTACTGGTGGTGCAGCCAACTTTATTTTGAGCGCTGCGCCATGCAAACCTATTACTTCAGTTTGCTTGGCTCCCGGTTGAATGTATAGCTTTAATGTTAGTTTACAGTTGCTGTCAAGATGAAACCAACTCATCAAAATGCGTGCATGATCTGGCGTTGCAAGTTCTCTACAACGATCATGAAAACCTGCAATAGCAACAAAGCAAACAAAGGAGATAGATCAAGATTAGCAATGGGGGGAATAAATCGACGGAAAGGCGCCAAAATTGGCCCAACAAAGCTTTCCAATATCGGTGCAAGTGGACTATTTGGATTAATCCAGGATAAAACAGCTTGCACAATAATCATGACAAACAAGATATTAAGCGTCATGCCGGCAAGCTTCACCAATGCCAGTAAAGAAAATGCAAACAAGCCTGCCCGTGTTCCCACCAGCAAGCTAATGCCTATCAAAATAATGAATTGCACTAGCCAAGCCAGAACAAAGGTTGAGAGATCCAATCCTCGCCAGCTAGGAATAAAGCGACGTGCTGGACGAACAACAAAATCAGTTATAGTAACTAAGAATCTGGTAATCGGATGGTAGTAAGGAATACGTAGCCACTGCACATAAAATCGCAACAATAACGCCAGCGAAAATAAACCAAGAACAGTATCCAGCAAAAATATAATGATTTGATTGGGCATAATTTCTCGTTAAAAGTTATAGCAATTCTCGTTATATTGATTGCAAGCTGACATGGCTTTTAGTATCTGATCTACCTGACTATCTTCTAGGAGCAAAAAATGTATCAGGTTTGATTGCATCTAACGCGCCGGTTTGTCTTTCACTTAACATTTCTCCCATTTCCCTGGAACGCTCATTTGCAACTTGCATGGCACGAATAAATGCCCCCTTAATATTGGATTGCTCCATGCTCAGTAGTGCTTGTTCAGTCACCCCTCCTTTCGAAGTTACGCGCGCGCGTAAAGTCTCCAACGCATCATCGCTTTGCGCCGCCAGATGAGCTGCGCCCAGAAAAGTCTGGACGGCCAATTGTTTCGCTACATCAGCAGCCAAACCTTGTTCCGTTCCAGCTTGCTGCATGGCTTCCAGAAAATAGAAAACATACGCTGGACCACAGCCTGACAAGGCAGTGACAGCATCCAGCTGCACTTCTTTCCTCACCCAAACAACAGCGCCGATTCCTTCTAAAATCTTGCTGGCCTGTTCTTTTTGTTGGGCACTGACACGTGGCAACGCATACAAACCAGTTACGCCTTTACCAACCAAAGCAGGCGTATTTGGCATCGCACGAATAATGAACTCATGCTGATCCAGCCATTGGCTGAGATCACTAGTACGAATACCTGCAGCAATTGAAATAACTAATTTATTTTGAAAAGATGGCGCGGTTTCACTGATGGCGGCGTGCAATTGTTGCGGTTTGACAGCCAGCACAGCGACATCGCTATCCTGGATACCTTCTGCGATCGATGCGGTGATCGTGACACCATATTTTTCAACAAGTTGCTGTTGCTGCTGTGCATCAATCTCTACCACACTGATTTGCGCAGCATCATATCCATGCTGAATCATGCCACCAATCATGGCACGCGCCATGTTTCCGCCACCAATAAAGGCAATATTCATAGACAACCTGAGTTTAAGTTAGAGAAGCTCTAAAAACCACCTGAATCGTAGATCCAAAACAAATTTAATTATTTAAATAAATTGATAATGACACTCAAAATCACGCTAATAATCAGCATCGAGGTAATAGGAATAAATATCTTGCTGTGCTGCGTTTCGATATTAATATCCCCTGGCAATTTGCCAAACCAATTTAATAACCAAGGAGCTACAAACAATATTCCACCAATAACACACAAAGCAATTCCGGCGATAATTAACCAGCGAGCGACCGATTCCATGCTATTCCAGCAATATTGCTAAAAAATGTATGATGTCAATATCAACAGATGGGTGACCTGCCTCTACATTTTTAGCCATTGACTATATCAATGAGTTGCAGCAGCAACAATTCATAACCAATCAAACAAACATATCCAAAGAGGAACAAATAAATCAGGTGACGACATCTGAACCCAGCACAAAGTTTTGCTTCATGGTGGATAGTCAACATGATGACTGCTAACGAAGTCAAAGCCAACTTGGCAAATATAAATTGTTGCATTCCCTGCTCAATCAATGCTGCCATGAAATGATTCAGCTCAGCGCCACCGCCAGCCAATATATTCATGGTTAAGAAAGCATCTGTTGCACTCAACAGCACAATGGCAATTACACAAGCAACCAGACGCCATCCATACTGATCTACATAAGCCATGACACCACGCTCAGAACGCCGCTGTGCCACCCTTCTACCCCGCTTGATACCAAGCTGATAAAGACATACAAACGAAGGGGCAGCACGCCTTTCTTGTAATCGTTGATCCGGTATGTACTGATTGGCCATCATTGTCGCTCCTTATATCTTGTATAACTGGTCGCTGTTTTATTGTCACCAATGCTTCACTTGTTTTTATCAATGCCAGAGTGTAAAGGTGCTAACGTCGTCACGCAACAACATTACAATCCAGTAACCCTATATAAACCGCAAGTCTGTTTCAGACAAAAATCAAACCATATCATTCAAACCAGGAAGCTCATAACAATTTTGTAAAAACGTATATAGCGAAAACCTACCAAATTAAGATATACTGCTCGGTTCTAAAAGAGGTATGGCAGGATAAAATATAGTTGTCTGCTTTTCTTTGTATTTTTCTAGTTCAATCACAGTAAAAATAGATATCTTATAAAAATGAAACGTACTTACCAACCATCCGTTATTAGCAGAAAACGCACTCATGGCTTCCGCGCTCGTATGAAAACACGTGGGGGCAGAGCTGTCATCCGCGCACGTCGTGCAAAAGGTCGCGTCAAGCTCAGCGCATAAATTCAAGTAAATTTATTGCCCGAGCCGTTGTTTGATAATTCGATCTGCTCAATCTTTACCCAAGCAATGTAGATTGAGACAAGCCGACGAGTTTCGTGCCGTACTAAGAAACCGGACTGTGTTTGAAAGTACCCATCTGCGTTTATACATAAAATCACAGATGACCAGTCAAGAGTGTGCGCGCCTTGGATTAATCGTAGCCAAGAAAACGGAACGGAAAGCGGTTAAGAGAAATCGTATCAAACGATTAATCAGAGAAGTGTTTCGCAAACACCGACAGGCAATTTGTGGTGTGGATTGCGTGATTCAGCTCAAACGTTCAGTAGAATCATTCAATAGCTCACTTATATACCAAGAAGCAACAACGCTTTTAGATAAAGCCGCCAAATAATGATAAAACAGCTGATTATTGGCCTGATTAAACTTTATCAATACAGTATCGGCCTCTTGATCCCACCTTCCTGCAGATTTTATCCAACCTGCTCACACTATATGCAAGAAGCACTGATGAAACATGGTGTGACAAAGGGATTATGGCTTGGTATACGACGAATATTGCGCTGCCACCCCTGGAATCCAGGTGGATACGATCCGGTACCATAAATCGACACGCTCATGATAACTGTCCCGTTTATCACATTCTTACAGCGTTTTTATTAAAGTTTTTCGCATTCCGAGCTTCAGTTAAAAAATGGACAATAAAAAAATTGTACTACTCATTGTTTTCTCAACCTCACTACTTTTTTTATGGGATGCATGGGTAAAAGAACAAGAAAAATTCAATGCCCCGCCCCCTGTTGTAGCTGAAGTAGATTCAACAACAAACACAACTCAACCCAAACATGATCCGGATCTACCTGCTCCCAGTGACGAACTGACAGCGTCACAAGTAGCTGGATCGAATGAAAACGGGATACCCACTGTTGAAGCCGGAACAGATGCGGTTACTCCACGTTTGCTGGCCAGTGGCGAACAAATTCGTATCGTTACAGACAAAGTTATCGCTGAAATTGATACCGTAGGTGGCGATTTACGGCAATTAAAATTGCTGCAACAACCTTCTTCTGAAGATGAAAATGAACCGTATTCATTGCTGCATAGTGAAGCTTCACGCACTTATGTTGCCCAATCCGGCCTAGTAGGAGAAGGTCTGCCCAACCATAAAACGGTTTACCAGCCAGAATCAAGCATTCGTAACTACGAATTATCTGCTGGGGAAGACAAAATCGTTGTGCGCCTGCGTGCACCTGAAGATCAAGGTGTTCAAGTTATAAAAACTTACACCTTCCACCGTGATAGTTATGTCATTGATGTCGGTTTCGAGGTAGAAAACAGAGGTGACAGCACCATTCGTCCATACGCCTATTTTCAAATGCTGCGTGATGATGTGCCTCCTCCCACACATACCATGATGTTGCGCACCTTCCTGGGCGCAGCTGTTTACACTGACGAAGACAAATATCAAAAAATTTCGTTTGAAGATATCAACAAGGGCAAAGCAGAATATCCATCTAATGCCAACAATGGCTGGATCGCTATGCTGGAACACTATTTCCTGACAGCATGGTTGCCGCAAGATAATACTCCGCGTGAATTCTTTGCCAAACAGCAGAGCGCAAATCTCTATACAGCAGGGGTTATTGTGCCAGCTGGCGCCATCGAACCAGGTGCAACTGTTGCCACCACTGTTCCACTGTATGCCGGTCCGGAAGAACAAGATAACCTAGCTGAACTTGCACCCGGATTGGAACTAACAGTTGACTACGGCTGGTTGACCGTAATTGCCAAGCCACTATTCCGCTTGCTGTCCTTCTATCAGTCATGGACCGGTAATTGGGGGATAGCTATTATTCTTCTAACGATTACCGTCAAATTGCTGTTTTTCCCCTTATCAGCAGCTGGCTATCGTTCCATGGCACGGTTAAAATTTGTCACTCCGAAACTGCAACGCATTCAAGAGCAATACAAGGGTGATCGGCAGCGTATGCATCAAGCCATGATGGAGTTCTATAAGGCAGAAAAAATCAATCCCTTGGGAGGATGTTTCCCACTACTAGTGCAGATTCCGGTCTTTATTGCCCTATATTGGACTATTCTTGCCGCTGTTGAATTACGCTATGCCCCTTTTGCACTCTGGATTAACGATTTGTCTTCGCCAGATCCGAAATATCTGTTGCCAGTTTTAATGGGTATTTCCATGTTTGTGCAAACTAAAATTAATCCAACACCAACAGATCCGATCCAGGCAAGATTGATGCAAATCATGCCGCTTGCCTTTAGCGTGATTTTCTTTTTCTTCCCGGCTGGTTTGGTATTGTATTCTTTGGTTAACAACATGTTATCCATTCTGCAGCAATGGAAAATCACTCAATTATATGGCACCAAATCAGCGAAAGACGCCACAGCAGAAGCTGCAAACGACACAAAAAACACCGAATCCCCAGCTACTTCTACTGATAAATCAGCCAAAGATACAGAAGAAAATTCTGAGGAAACCGCAGCTGATTCGGAAGAAAAAGGAGAGGATGTCGCTACCACTGTTAATGACAAACCAGTGACACCTCAAACATCTACTGAGTACCCGAAGAAAACGGTGAGAAGGAAAAGAAAGCGTAAGCGATAGTCCCATTGATAGCGTTGTCATGGTTATGGCTCATGAAAATGAAAAAAGACAACGTTCCAAAAATTTAACATGGTAACTCATGACACTATTGCTGCGATTGCCACGCCACCCGGCCGTGGTGGCATCGGCATCGTCCGTATTTCAGGACAAAATCTGAAATCGCTTGCCCAAGCCATTCTGGGCAAACTACCCCAACCACGTTACGCAGAATTGCTCGCCTTTCTTGATCATGACGATCAAATTATTGATCAAGGAATTGCATTATTCTTTCCTTCCCCTCATTCCTATACCGGCGAAGATGTGTTGGAATTACATGGGCACGGCGGCCCAGCTGTGATTAATTTACTGCTCACACGTTGTCTTCAATTGGGTGCACGCTTGGCAGAACCAGGCGAATTTACGTTACGTGCCTATCTCAATGAAAAAATTGATCTTGCTCAAGCAGAAGGTGTCGCTGACTTAATAGCAGCAAGCACAACCAATGCAGCACGTTGTGCAATCCGCTCATTGCATGGAGAGTTTTCATCAACCATACACCAATTAGTCAGTGCTCTGACTAATTTACGTGTACTGGTTGAAGCCACGCTGGACTTTCCAGAAGAGGAAATTGATTTTCTTCAGAATGCTCAAGCTACAGAACAATTGAGCCAAATTCAGGAGAGACTAGAACTAGTACTGACAGCATCCCGTCAAGGTAATTTGTTACAAGAAGGCATCAAAATCGTCCTGATCGGCCAACCCAACGTCGGCAAATCCAGCCTGCTTAATCAACTTACGGGCGATGAAACCGCAATTGTAACTGCAATACCCGGTACCACACGCGATACCATCCGCCAATCCATTGAAATCGAAGGGGTTCCGTTACACTTAATTGACACTGCCGGATTACGAGAAACCGATGACATTGTGGAACAACATGGAATCGCACGCACGCATGCAGCAATTGAACGCGCCGATCTGGCATTACTATTAGTAGATAGTCGTTATGGTGTCACTACTCAAGATCGTTCCGTACTCACACAACTGCCAAAACAGTTACCAATACTCACCATATACAACAAGATTGATTTATCCGGCAAACTTCCTCATATCGAAGAAGATGCTTCAGCAACTAGTATTTATCTTTCAGCCAAAAGCGGAGCAGGTATGGAATTGTTGCGGACAACACTACTTAAGATGGTTGGTTGGCAAGCCAATATTGCAGGGGAAGGTGCTTATATGGCACGCCATCGCCATCTGCAAGCTTTGGCACACGCCAAAGAGCAGTTAGAAAAAGCAGCCACCTGGTTACATACCGCTGAACAATTGGAGTTGCTGGCCGAAGAACTACGCCTTGCACAACAAGCTTTATCATCCATCACAGGAGAATTTACCAGTGACGACTTGTTGGGTGAAATTTTTTCTAGTTTTTGTATCGGGAAATAACAATGTTATGGTCTATTTGCTATTTTTTAACATGATCAAACAACAGGTTGGCTCACCAATCAAAGAATTCTGGCAAAGTTTTATACAGTCCCCAACCCAGAATCATCAACAAGCTACAATGATTTGATTTGATTTGGCAAGCAATTTATTAAAGGGTAAAATCGCTACCTGATTAAGCATCTGAACTCATTTCCAAGTAGGAGAAAATAAATGGCAGTAACAACCGAGCAAAAAAGCCAGGTAATACAGGATTATCAAAGAACAGCTGGAGACACTGGTTCGCCAGAAGTACAGATAGCCATCTTGACGACACGAATCAATAGCCTTATTGATCATTTTAAAGAACATGTCAAAGATCACCATTCTCGTCGTGGGCTGTTACGTATGGTTAGCCGACGTCGTAAATTACTGGATTATCTAAAATCAAAAAATAGTGAAAGCTACCAATCGCTAATCGAACGCCTCGGTTTAAGAAAATAAAATGATGTGGCAATTACACCCTGCCTCGTAATTTACCTGTCACAAATAATATTACATCGCAGCCAGATGAGTAGTTTCGACTATTTATCTGCGCTTCAAACCAAGCAACTCGAGCTGATTCAATATTAACTATATATGTATTCATATATCGAGCTTGACCAAAGAAGGATTACTAATTGAGACCGATAAAAAAAAGCATCACCTACGGACACCATACACTCACCATAGAAACAGGAGAAATCGCCAAACAAGCACATGGTGCCGTCATGGTTTCCATCGATGATACTGTTGTGCTCGTTACTGCTGTAGGCAACAAAAACGTAAAATCTGGACAGGATTTTTTTCCGTTAACAGTTGACTATCAGGAAAAATCCTATGCAGCCGGACGTATTCCCGGTGGATTTTTCAAACGCGAAGGACGCCCTTCTGAAAAAGAAATTCTCACCTCCAGATTGATTGATCGACCGATACGCCCCCTCTTCCCTGATGGTTTCTACAACGAAGTACAAGTCATTGCCACTGTTTTGTCATCAGAAGCTGAAATTGATACTGATATCCCAGCAATGATTGGTGCTTCCGCTGCACTGGTGCTTTCCGGTATCCCTTTTGATGGTCCTGTTGGAGCTGCTCGTGTTGGTTACATCAACAATGAATATGTGCTTAACCCGACTTTATCCCAACTCAAGGAATCGCAGCTGGACTTGGTGGTAGCCGGCATACAAAATGCAGTGCTTATGGTTGAATCGGAAGCAGACGAACTCTCTGAAGACATTATGCTTGGTGCAGTAACTTATGGCCACGAGCAGATGCAGCAAGTGATTACCATGATCAATGAATTGGCAGACGAAGCCGGTGTCACGATATGGGATTGGCAACCAACAGAAAGAGATCTTGCCTTAGCTGATCAGGTAGCACAGCTAGCTGAGGCGGATTTGCGCGAAGCATTCCAAATAAAGCAAAAATCTGCTAGAACTGAGGCCATCAGCGCAATCTGGCAACGTGTTTTCTCAGAATTAAAAATTGGTACGGATGAAGGGCCAAGTGAACAGGCTGTTAAAGAAATTGCTTTTTCACTGGAAGCCAAAATCGTGCGTAACAGCATCCTTGATGGTGAATCCCGTATTGATGGTCGAGGAACACGTACTGTCAGACCTATTACCATTCGTAATGGTGTCTTGCCACGTACTCACGGTTCAGCATTATTTACGCGGGGTGAAACGCAAGCGCTGGTTGTTACAACCCTGGGAACTGCTCGTGACGAACAAAAAATTGACGCATTGCAAGGAGAATACACTGATCGCTTCATGTTGCATTACAACATGCCTCCTTACGCTACTGGCGAAACCGGCAGAGTAGGTTCACCCAAACGACGTGAAATCGGCCATGGTCGCTTGGCAAAACGTGCCTTGCTTGCTGTTCTGCCGCCGGCGGAAGAATTTGGTTACGCCATACGAGTTGTGTCAGAAGTAACTGAATCAAACGGCTCCAGCTCAATGGCTTCTGTTTGTGGTGGATGTCTGGCATTGATGGATGCTGGCGTTCCGCTAAAAGCGCATGTTGCCGGAATTGCAATGGGATTAATCAAGGAAGGCAATCGATTCGCAGTGTTAACAGACATCCTGGGAGACGAGGATCATTTAGGTGACATGGACTTCAAGGTAGCAGGCACCGAGCAAGGCATCACAGCACTACAAATGGATATCAAAATTCAGGGAATCACTAAGGAGATTATGCAAGTAGCCTTGTTACAGGCAAAAGAAGGACGGCTTCATATCCTGGATATCATGAAGCAATCTCTGCCCATTGCCAGAGATGATGTATCTGCACATGCTCCACGTATTATCAAATTCAAGATCAATCCGGAAAAAATTCGTGATGTCATTGGTAAAGGCGGATCTGTTATTCGTACCTTGACGGAAGAAACCGGAACGACTATTGATATTTCTGATGACGGATTGGTAACAATTGCCAGTGTCAATAGCGAAGGAAGTGCACAAGCAAAAAGACGGATTGAAGACATCACGGCTGACGTGGAAGTCGGCCGAATTTATGAAGGCACTGTACTCAAATTACTTGATTTTGGTGCGATTGTCAGTATTTTGCCAGGTAAAGATGGTTTACTGCATATTTCACAAATTGCCAATGAACGCGTTGAAAACGTCACTGATTATCTGAAAGAAGGACAAACTATCCAAGTTAAAGTATTGGAAGCGGATGACAAAGGGCGGTTACGACTCAGCATGAAAGCAATTAATGCAGATACTTCTTCTGAAAAAGGCGAAGAAAAATAAATCGATATTATTATCAGTTTCGGGATGTTCTTTGACAATTTAGATTGCATCGGCTCAGATTTCAGAAGAACATCCTCAACCTGCTACTTCATCTACAGATTTATCTATCAGCTTCACTCCAGTTAAGTCAGCACTCTGAAATACCCTATTAGATCAGTTACCTAAAAAAATAATGAAAAGCAAACTGCTGATTATATTTTATATCACCGCAATTTTATGCTCGTTATCAGCAAAGGCGGATGAAATCTTGCTGAAAAACGGTGACAGAATCACCGGTACCATTATCAATAAAAGTGGTAATACGCTGAAAATAAAAACGGAGTACTCCGACAAGATAACTATCAAGTGGGACTCCATTGAAAGTTTTAGTACTACTCAGCCAGTTTTGCTCACATTCAGCAACAAGGAAGAAATAACCGGCATTACCGAAATTTCTCCAGATAATACATTCACTGTCAAACAAGAAGGTGTCTATCAATCAGAACCGATTCCTTTAGCCGAAATTACCGAGATCAATAAGAAATTTCTTTCCGGTCAAGTGAATGCGGGAGGTGCATTATTTTCGGGAAACACACAACGTCAATCTTATAACCTTAACACCGATATAGTTGTTAGAGGAAGAGATGATCGTGTTTCTTTTGGGGGCAATTCAATTACGCCAATAGCAAATCAAGAGATACCAACGGTAGCAAGGAAACTGTACTCAACGCACGTAATTTTCAATTATACGGTGACTATGCTCACTTCTTTACCGATACATGGTACGGTTACGCGCATGGTTTATTCACTAACGACCGCCTGCAAGATATTAAATTGCGCTCTGCGTTCGGTATTGGTGCAGGTTACCAGATTTTCGCAACTGGCGATCTCAATTTAGCAGTTGAAGCAGGTCCTGATTACGTCAACGTCGATTTTTATGACTATCCTTACCAATGCCAAAGAAGATTAGCGACAGATCCTGCTGCTTGTACCCGTATAAAAGATAGAAGTGATGTTGCTGGCCGCTGGTCTGTTAACTATGATCAATGGGTCTGGAGTCGAGCTATGCAACTATTTCTATATGCATGAAGGACTTGCCTCCAGTGATTTATTCATCCGAACACGTACTGGTTTCCGCGTACCACTTTGGTATGGATTCCAATTTGTCAATGAAATACAGGTAGACTATTTCAGTAAACCTGCACCTGGAAAAGAAAAATTCGATACTCGTTACTTGTTTAATATTGGTTATAGATTCTAGGTGATCAGTTATTCACTTCAAGTGGTGTTATCCAGAAAGCTATTTATTAAGTTATCATTAAGTTAACGAGAATTATTTAATGCGATATGATTATTCCTCTTTACAATAACGCAACAAGACGCAATTTATTGTTTAATTTCTGATCTCACTGATTAGTAAATGATATATAAAGACTCATATCATTTTCAGACAGCGACACAAAGCATCATAATAATTACGTTATTTACCTATCAAAAGTTTACAAAGGCAATGGCATGTCGCCACACTTGAGTTTACGATATTGGATACTAAGTACAACATTATCCACAGCTTTCCAAGCTACTAAAACAACCTGCTTCAGGTGTAAAAAACTTACCTCAGCAACTCTGCAGCGATACAAAACACTGATAACGCTCTTGTGTTTAAGTACGCTACTCACAGCTTGCGCAATGGGGCCTGATTACTCCCGTCCCGAGATTGATACCGGAGAAAAATTTCGGCTCTCTCAAACCGAAGGACGCTCAATTGCCAATCTCTCCTGGTGGGAATTATTGCAGGATCAAAAACTGCAATCATTAATTGATTTAGCCCTCACAGAAAACAAGGATCTCCAGCAGGCAGCAGCCAGTGTAGAAGAGCTACAAGCACGTTTAGGCATTGCTCGTATGGATTTTTTACCTGGTATCACAGTAGATGGCACCGCACCAATAGAGACTTTGGGCGGATTCAGCCGTAAGGGTTTTCCTACTCCCTATAACTACTACGGGCAATCTATCCTAAATTGGGAAATAGATATCTGGGGCAGAATACGCCGCTCCAATGAAGCTGCGCGTGCTGATTTGCTGGAACGCGAAGAAAATCGTCGTGCAGTCGTGCTATCACTTGTCAGCTCTGTTGCGCAATCCTACTTTGATTTATTGCAGTTCGATACACAATTAAGCATTGCACAGCACGCCCTTACCTCATGGGAAGAATCAGTTGCTATTTCCAGCGCGCAACTGCAGGAAGGCATGGCAACTCAACTTGATTTGGATCAGTTTGAAGCAGAACGTGCTCGATCAGCCGCACTGGTTGCAGATTTAACAAGACTAATCGCGCAAAAGGAACATGAGCTCAGTGTTCTCACCGGCAGAAGACCAACCTCAATCATGCGTGGTTACACATTGGATGAACAAACCACTCCCGTTGAAATACCTGCAGGTTTACCTGCCGAACTGCTACAAAGACGTCCTGATATTTTGCAAGCAGAACAGTCACTACACGCAGCTACCGCCAGAATAGGCGTAGCCAAAGCAGCACGTTTTCCTAAAATAACATTAACTGGTTTCTTTGGTTTTTCCAGTCCAGCATTATCAACCTTGTTAGATTCTGACAGCAAATTCGGTGCAGCTGGCTTTGGACTCGCAGCCCCCATACTCAATGCTCAATCCCTTGGCTACGAACAGCGCGCTGCGGAAGCTCAAGCAAAACAGGCATTAGCACAATATGAGCAGGCTATTTTGACCGCGTTCAAAGAAGTTGAAGATGCTTTAGCAGCTATTCGTTCAGCAAAAGATCAGCATAAAGCACAACAAGAACAAGTTGTAGCACTGAATTCGGCACTAGAAATGGCAAATCTGCGCTACGAAGGAGGCATTACCAGCTATGTTGATGTACTACTTGCAAAACGGCAGCTATTCAATGCAGAAACGGCTTTAACTACAGCACGTCACCTGTACTTAGTCTCTGTTGTTCAATTATACAAAGCGCTGGGTGGAGGCTGGTTGACTGAGGATGCTGAGACACTACTACCCATTTCAACGACAGGCTTATTACAGCATAACTAGGAAGCTGCTGTGAAACATCAATGAGATAATCAGCTCAAACAAAATCAGTAAAAACAGTATTTTTACGAAAGAAATGAGCATTTTAGGCTAATTTTTAATACAGATAGGCAACGCAGATAATTTCCATTGACTCCTAAGGTATCATTTTCATCTGCATAATCGCCCTCCTGCTTTAACCCAGAATATTTTTAGAGTTACTGAGAATAATTATGTATCCAACGCTTCGTCAATTCATTACTATGCCGGGCAACTCAAGCGTAATAGGTTTTTCACTGCTACTCATTCTGCTAGCAGGGTGCTCAAAACCAACTGAAGCTCCCCCTCCTTCTGTTCCGCAAGTTCAGGTGATTACAACTACTACAAGCACCATCGCAGATGAACCTGAATTCATTGGACAAACAGAATCTTTTCGGCCAGTTGAAATTCGCCCCCAGGTCAATGGCATCATCAAGAAAATATTTTTCATTGAAGGCCGTAATGTCAGAAAAGGCGACAAGCTATATTTAATCGATCCCACTCCTTTCAGGGCAGCCTATTTAGGCAGTAAGGCAATGGTTGCCCAGGCACAAGCTCGGTTGGAGCAAGCCAATAAAGATCTGGCACGAGTGCAACCTTTGTTAAAACAAAAAGCAGTCAGCAAAAAAGACGTTGATGATGCCATTGCTGAGGTACGCAGTGCAAAAGCAACTTTGGAAGCAGCAAAAAACGACGTCATCAAAGCAAAATTTGATCTGGATAACACATTAATTACAGCACCGGTAGAAGGTCGCATTAACCGCAGCCAGTTCTACGAAGGACGATTAGTTGAAGCACAATCCAGTTTACTCACAACAATTGATCAATTGGATCCTATGTACGTCAATGTGAACGTTCCTGAAAGCTACCTATTGCGCATCCGGCGAGAATTAGCAGAAAACAAACTGGAAAGACCTGAAAGTATTTTCCAGCTACGGGGCGTCATCACATTCACTGACGGCAGCATCTATCCAGAAGAAGGCATACTGGATTTTGAAGATATTGTCATACGACCCGAAACAGGCATGTTGTTAGGACGTTTTGCATTCCCCAATCCATCTGCCAAAAATGCACCAGGGCAATCCAATTTTTATCCGGGGCAGTTTGTTAAAGTCCGTATCAAAGGTTATAGCAGAACAGAAGCAATTCTGATCCCTCAGCGTGCTGTGCAACAACAGCCAACTGGTTCGTTCGTATATGTTGTAAAAGATGGCAAGGCGGAATTACGGCCAATTGTCGCAAGCTCCTGGCATGGTAGCGATTGGCTCATCGAAAGTGGCCTACAACCAGGCGAACAGATCATTGTTGAAGGCATGCATCGCTTTCAACCCGGTTCACCTGTGGAAACCATTCCCTATCAGGCCCCATCTTCACAAGAAACCTCCATGGTTACTCCAAGCAGCCATTCAGAATAAATTCGCGTAAGGCGTACTATGAACTCTCGTTTTTTCATTGAACGACCGATTTTTTCATCGGTACTGTCCATCATCATCGTTATTGTTGGTCTAGTGTCATTAATAGATCTGCCAGTTGCCCAATTCCCGGAGATTACCCCTCCAGTTGTGCAAATTGAGGCGGATTATCCGGGTGCCAGTGCGGAAGTCGTGGCCGAAGCTGTTGCTCGCCCTATTGAAGTACAACTGCCTGGAATCGATAATTTACTGTATTACGAATCCACTAGCACCAACGATGGCCACATGACCATGAAGTTGACTTTTGAGATCGGGACCGATATTGATATCGCACAGGTCCAGACTCAAAATCGACAAAAATTGGCCGAACCGCAATTACCGGAAGAAGTTATTCGTCAGGGAGTCACTGTCAAGAAAACATCTCCCGACTTGTTACAAGTAGTTGCACTCAGCTCAACCGATCCTTCGCACGACACAGTTTATTTATCAAACTACGCATTGATCAGGGTGCTGGACAACATCAAACGCCTCCCCGGCGTGGGAGATGCTTCCATCTTTGGTAGTCAAGATTATTCCATGCGACTTATCCTGGATCCGGTTCGCATGGCCCAACTCAGCCTCACTCCCAGTGACATAGTTGCTGCGGTACGTGAACAAAACCGTGACTTCCCCGCTGGACGAATCGGGCGCGAACCAGTCATCACAGAAACCGAGCTCACCCTTCCTGTTATGACCAAAGGGCGCATGAGTGAAGTCAAGGAGTTCGAGGATATGATTATCCGTGCCTATCCAGATGGTTCCATGGTGCGGATGAAAGACATTGCCAAAGTAGAATTGGGCGCACAATCCTACGATCTACAAGGGCGCTGGAATGGAAAACCCAATACCTTCTTAATCACTTATCTTTTGCCTGGTGCTAATGCGCTGGAAACAGCAAAACGTATTCGCAGTGAAATGGACAAGCTCTCTGCAGATTTTCCTCAGGGCGTTTCCTATGACATTCCTTACGATACCACCACCTTTATTGAAGTCTCCATTCAGGAAGTGGTCAAAACACTGGCCGAAGCATTGTTTCTGGTGGTGCTGGTGGTATTTATCTTTCTACAGAGTTGGCGCGCCACCTTAATTCCAGCCATTGCGGCCCCCATCTCCCTGATTGGAACTTTCATCGGGATGGAAGCGCTAGGGTTCTCAATTAACACGCTTACACTGTTTGGTATGGTACTCTCCATTGGTATTGTGGTGGACGATGCCATTGTGGTCGTGGAAAACGTTGAGCGCCATATGGCCAATGGCCTAACACCTAAGAACGCTGCGATCAAAGCCATGCAGGAATTGTTTGGTGCATTGATCGCAATTGTGCTGGTACTGGCCTCTGTCTTCTTACCAGTCGCATTCCTGGGTGGCATCACCGGTGAATTGTACAAACAATTTGCGGTGACAATCGCCTTATCTGTCATGATTTCCGGGTTTGTGGCATTAACACTCAGCCCAGCTCTATGTGCTATTGTGCTTAAACCAAGCACTTCCACCAATCGTTTCTGGAATTTTTTCAACAAGGCATTTGACTGGACACAAACACGTTATGTTAGTGCAGCGGGCACCCTCATCAAAAGATCAATACTTGGTGTAGCCATTTTTGCCATTGTAATATTTTCTGCTATCCATCTATTCAAGGTGGTACCAGGAGGATTCTTGCCGGAAGAAGATCAGGGATACTTCATCACCATCGTGCAACTGCCAGATGGTGCCTCTCTCTCTCGTACACAAAAAGTACTGGATAAAATAGAAGACTTCTTTTTATCCAATAAAGCCATTCATTCGACAGATTCTATGGCAGGAATGAATTTTGTGTTTAGTAGTCGTGGACCCAACCACGCCACCATGTTTGTTCCCCTGCATCATTGGAACACACGAAAAGACGCAGAAAACCATGTTCAAAGCCTGATTGGTAGTGCTTATGAAAAATTTGCAGAAATTCCCGAAGCAATGATACTGGCTTTTAATGCCCCTTCTATTCGCGGATTGGGTGCTACCGGCGGATTCTCAATTCAATTACAAGATCCGAGTGGGGGAGATTTTTCAAAATTTTCTGAAACAGCCAATGCGTTTGTCAGTAAAGCTATGGAACATCCCGCCATTGGTGTAGCAGGCACTAACTTCCGTGTCAGCGCCCCCAGAATGTATGCCCATATCGATCGGGAACGCGCCAAATCCCTGGGTGTACCGATTTCAGATGTATTCGATACCATGCAAGCCTTGTTTGGCAATTTATACGTGAATGACTTCATCAAGTTTGGCCGTGTTTTCCGTGTGCAAACTGAAGCCCCTCCTGAGTACCGTTCCAACCCGGCTAACATCAGCAACATTTATGTGCGCGCACAATCTGATACGAGCAGTGCCATGATTCCACTGGATTCTGTTGTATCTACCGAATTCAACAGTGGTCCAGATCCCGTTACCCACTTCAATGGCTTTAACTCAGCTCTAGTATTGGGCAGCGCAGCTCCAGGCTACAGCTCCGGACAAGCACTAAATGCACTACAGGAAATTGCTGATGAAGTATTGACGCCTCATGGATATACACTTGACTGGAGTGGTATCACCTATCAGGAAAAAATAGCAGATAGTGGGCAAAATATATGGGTGTTCTCGTTTGCCGTGCTGATGGTATTCCTGGTACTGGCAGCTCTATATGAAAGCTGGTCCATTCCATTTGCGGTTATTTTGGCGGTACCTTTTGGTGTATTGGGTGCATTGCTGGCAATCTGGGGGCGTGGTTTGGCCGATGACATTTACTTTCAGGTTGGATTGATTACTCTAATCGGGTTATCCGCCAAAAACGCCATTTTAATTGTTGAATTTGCCAACGATCTCTATCGCGATGGACATTCATTAGTTGACGCAGCGCTAGAAGCAGCACGCGTTCGTTTTCGTCCGATCATCATGACCTCCATGGCGTTTATTATGGGAGTATTTCCACTTGCTATATCATCTGGTGCAGGTGCCGCCAGCCGAACAGCTATTGGTACCACCGTATTGGGAGGCATGTTTGCAGCAACCTTCCTCGCGATATTCTTCGTGCCGCTCTTCTTTGTATTGATTGGCAAAATCACACATCGTGAAGATAAACGCGCAAGCCGCAGCGATGAGCAACTTGATGATAACCACGCTGTTGAAGAAGAATCGGTCGAAAGCAAAATCAAAACAGAAGAAAACCCGCAATAATATTCTGGAAAATTCCGCAAGCTGCTGAAAAACGAATCAACCCAGTGAATTTGATTCGGTAAACAATCAGATAGCTTCGGTATTTTCCTGACAAACACTGCGTTACAAAAAAACCAGCAAGTAAGTATATTATTCACTTGCTGGTTTTCTTAGAACCTGTTCAAAATCTCGATCAAGGGATGCAGTGCAAGGCAAAATTGAACGAGAAAGCGGAGCATACTTGAAGTATGTGAGTATTTTGAGTTCAATTTCAACGCCGTAACGCACCCTTCAGCAAGATATTGAACAGGTTCTTACGTCATAATTAGCTACAACTATCTATCAATTGACATTGTCAATCACACATTCGGAATCAGCATGATTTCACATTTTTTTATTGACCGCCCTATTTTTGCTGCGGTGCTCTCCATCATTATCATTGTCGTTGGACTAGTTTCCCTGGAGGAACTACCTGTCGCACAATTTCCACAAATCACCCCGCCAGTTGTGCAAATTGATGCCGATTATCCTGGTGCCAGTGCGGAAGTTGTGGCGGAATCTGTTGCGCGTCCGATCGAGGTGCAATTACCTGGAATCGATAATCTACTGTATTACGAATCGACCAGTACAAACGATGGGCACATGACCATGAAGCTCACATTCGAAATTGGAACGGATGTGGATATTGCTCAAGTACAAACACAAAATAGACAACGGCTGGCTGAACCACAACTGCCGCCAGAAGTAGTACGACAAGGTGTCACCGTCAAAAAAATGTCGCCGGATTTATTGGCCATCGTCGGTTTGAACTCTACCAATCCTGAACATGACAACATTTTTCTGTCAAACTTTGCCCTGTTGCGTATTCTGGACAACATCAAACGCCTACCAGGTGTAGGAGACGCCATCATTTTTGGGGGGCAAGATTACACCATGCGCATCATTCTTGATCCCACACGCATGGCACAACGTGGATTGATTCCTTCCGATATTGCCGCCGTTGTGCGTGAACAAAATCGGGATTTTCCGGCTGGCAGAATAGGTCGTGAACCTTCCCCACAAGGCACGCAACTGACGCTCCCATTGATCACCAGTGGGCGTATGAGCGAAGTGCAAGAATTTGAAGATATGATTATTCGCGCCTATCCGGATGGTTCCATGGTGCGCTTAAAAGACGTCGCCAAAATAGAACTGGGTGCTCAATCTTATGATCTTCAAGGGCGTTTAAGCGGTACACCTACCACGCTTCTGCTCACATATCTGGCGCCGGGCGGTAATGCATTGGATACCGTCAAATTGATCCGGCAGGAAATGGATAAATTGACCAAAAGTTTCCCGGCAGGCGTGTCACATAGCCTGGTCTACGATACCACCACTTATGTCGAAGTTTCCATCAAAGAAGTAATCTTCACACTCCTTGAAGCAACGCTACTGGTCATCCTGGTTGTTTTCATTTTTTTACAAAGCTGGCGCGCCACACTGATTCCAGCAACTGCCGTACCTATTTCTCTAATTGGTACTTTCGCCGGCATGCATGCACTAGGCTTCTCGGTTAATACATTAACATTGTTCGGCATGGTGCTCTCCATTGGTATTGTGGTGGATGACGCCATTGTCGTGGTAGAAAATGTCGAACGTCATATGGCCAAAGGCAGGTTATCGCCTAAAGAAGCCGCCAAAATAGCCATGACCGAAGTCACTGGGCCAGTTATTGCCATCGTGCTGGTTCTAGCCGCAGTGTTCGTACCGGTCGGATTTCTCGGTGGCATCACCGGCGAGTTGTACAAACAATTTGCAATTACTATCGCAGTCTCAGTTGCTATTTCCGGATTTGTCGCACTCACACTGAGTCCAGCATTATGTGCATTGGTGCTTAAACCTGGTAGCGAATCCAAACGTGGCTTCTGGAAAGTATTTAACCGCTTATTCGAACACATGGAAAATAGTTACGTGCATGTAACCGCAGGCATCCTGAAACGTGCGCTACTGGCCATCATCCTGTTCGCGTTGCTCATATCCATCATTCTGGGTCTAACCAAAACCATTCCAACCAGCTTTCTACCAGAAGAAGATCAAGGTTATTTCATTACAATTGTCCAGCTACCTAATGGTGCTTCCATCGAGCGCATGACTGAAGTTGTCAGTCATCTGGAAGATTATTTTCTGGCTATTCCCGCTGTGCACTCAACTGATGCACTTGCTGGGCAAGACTCTGTTTTCGGTACACGTGGTACCAATCAAGCCACCATGTTTGTTATCTTGCACCCTTGGGACCAACGTCAAGAGGATGCTGAACATGCGCGCAGCTTGATCGCACAAGCTTTTCAGAAATTTACCACCATTCCTGAAGCACGCGTGCTGGCTTTTAATGCACCTTCTATCCGAGGATTAGGTTCCACCGGTGGATTTTCAGTGCAATTGCAAGACCCAGTCGGTCGAGATTTCGCTGAATTCGCTGCTGTTACCCAGGAATTTATCCAGCGTGCACTGGCAGATCCGGCTATTGCTGTTGCCAGTTCAAATTTTCGTGTCAATACTCCACGGCTATTTGCAGAAATTGATCGTGAGCGCGTCAAAGCACTCGGTGTGCCAATTTCGGATGTATTTGATACGTTGCAAGCTTATTTTGGCAATCTGTACATTAATGATTTCATCAAATATGGGCGCATTTTCCGGGTGCAAACAGAAGCCACGCCGGAAGATCGTGCCACGCCAGCTGATATCAGCAAAATCTATGTACGCGTACAAAATGATGATGCTACCCAGGCTATGATTCCGTTGGATTCTGTAGTGAAGATCAAATTTAACAGCGGACCCGATCCGGTGACTCACTTTAATGGTTACAACTCTGCACAAGTGCTAGGAGGCGCTGCGCCCGGTTACAGCTCCGGACAAGCACTGACTGCATTGGAAAAAATTGCCAACGAAGTGTTGATTCCAGAAGGATACGCATTTGATTGGAGTGGTATTTCTTTCCAAGAACAACATGCAAAAGGACAATCCGTACAAATTTTTGCCTTTGCTTTGCTGATGGTGTTTCTAGTGCTCGCCGCATTGTATGAGAGCTGGTCGGTGCCATTCGCCGTTATCCTGGCGGTTCCTTTTGGTATCTTAGGAGCGCTACTGGCCATTTGGACACGCGGCTTAACCAACGATATCTATTTTCAAATCGGACTCATTACCCTGATTGGACTAGCTGCCAAAAATGCCATTTTGATCGTTGAATTCGCCAACGAACGTTATGCCGCCGGTGCATCCCCCACTGAAGCTGCACTGGAAGCGGCTCGCCTGCGTTTTCGTCCCATCATCATGACTTCCATGGCCTTTATACTCGGAGTTTTCCCATTGGTTATTGCCTCTGGCGCTGGTGCAGCGAGCCGGCATTCAATTGGAACCGGTGTATTTGGCGGTATGCTAGCGGCAACTTTTCTCGCGATATTTTTTGTACCACTCTTCTTTGTCGTGATCGGCAAGCTGACGCATCGGCGCAAATACGTCAAATGAACATACCAAACTAGCGACACAAACGATCTAAATCACTCTGAAAAATGTTAGGAAGATGTCGTCAGCTCTCATTAGAACCAACTATACGAAACTTAGAAGTATTGCAGATATATTCTTGATGTAGAAATGACAATGCAGATCATTCCTTTTTAGCAGCATTTAAGTATCCGGAAGAAACTGTTGTTCCTTCACTATTTCTAACCCTGCGCCACAATGCCAGCACAATTGGAAGTTTTCCGGATTTTCCTCCCCACACTGCGGGCAAAAAATATGTCCTGTCACTTGGGGCGCTTGTTCGTATTCCACCACAATTTTGCGGCCACGTTCATAATCCTGCTCACGCACAACCCATACTTCTGGGTAGGCATGGGTGAATGGAATTTCACCAACGCCACCTTGAGCATATTCATTAAGCAATTTTGACGGAATATAAGCACTCTCTAGCAAGTCCTGAATCATACGTGCTTCGAACAAATTATCAGCGGTATATAATTTTTTCATAAAATAGCCGCTCCATATCCATGCTGGAGCAAATGGCGTGACAACAAAAATCAGATCATCACTATTGGATCGGCTGTTAAAGCTTGCTTATAGCGAAAATCATCATTGCAATGGTACCACCTAACGATCAGCCATATTTTTTGCGATTGCGACGGCGGCGACTACGTGCACGCCGTGCTTCTTGCTCGGTAAGAGGAGTTTTCTTGTTGGCATAAGGATTATGGCCAACTCTAAATTCCACTCTGAGTGGTGTACCTTGCAGCTGGAATACCTCACGAAAGGTGTTTTCAAGGTAGCGCTGATAAGTCTTGGGCACATGTTCCAGCATGGAACCGTGAATAATAATCAAGGGGGGGTTTTCACCCCCTTGATGTGCATACCGCAATTTGGGGCGCGACATGCCACCACGCGGTGGAGGTTGTTTGGCAACAGCAGCTAGCATGGCACGCGTCAGTTTAGGGGTTGGAATACGCGCCATTGCCGCTGCATAAGCAGTATCAACTGAAGGCATGATCACTTTCATACCAGTCCCATGCAATGCAGAAACATAATGCAGGTTGGCAAAATTCAGGAACGCCAGCTTACGCCCAAACTCCAGTTTGATCTGATCGCGCCGATAATCATCTAGCCCATCCCATTTGTTGATGACTACAACCAGCGCACGCCCTGCTTCCAATATAAATCCGGCAATTCGCGCATCCTGTTCAGAAATACCGCTATGTGCATCCAGTACCAGGATCGCCACATTGGCAGCTTCAATTGCTTGTAAAGTCTTGATGGCCGAAAATTTCTCAATTGTTTCCCAAACCTTCGTTGCACGACGCAATCCGGCAGTGTCAATCAAAGTATAGGGTCGCTGATCATATTCAAAATCAACGTAGATGCTATCTCTGGTCGTTCCTGGTTGATCAAATGTAATCAGCCGCTCTTCTCCCAACAGGGTATTGATCAGTGTAGATTTTCCTACATTTGGGCGACCAACAATTGCAATAGCAGGATGTTTGAGGCGTGCTGATTCAGCTTCATCGGCAGCGGCATAGGCGTAATCTTCCAGCGCAAAATCAACTAACTCTCCCAGGTGCTCCCCATGTAATGCTGACACACTATGCGGTGCACCCAAACCCAATTCATGGAATTCGGCCATCATTGGTGATGCGTGCATGCCTTCAGCTTTATTGACAACTAATATGATACGTTGACCAGTTTTACGCAGCTGATCTGCAATGATCTTATCTTGAGAAGCCAGGCCTTGGCGACCGTCCACCACAAATAGCACCACATCAGCCTCATCTACCGCTTGCAGGGTTTGTTGCGCCATCGCGTGCAAAATCCCAGATTTTATGACTGGCTCAAATCCACCAGTATCCACCACAAAATAAGGTTTCAGCCCCAACTTGCCATGACCATAATGACGATCCCGCGTCAAGCCAGGAATATCCGCCACAAGCGCATCGCGGCTACGTGTCAGCCGATTGAATAGTGTTGATTTACCAACATTGGGACGCCCGACCAGGACAAGAGTGGGTTTCATATCATAACGCTATGAAAAATGCTTGATTTGGTAACTAGAGAAGCCCGTTACTGGAGCGCAAAGGCAAAGATACCGCCCTTGAGCGTTTGTACTACAAAGCCATCCGGCAGATATTCTGCGCGCGACAAGATAGTGCCGCCATCGGTAGGTGAACGAGCCAATAGCGAACCATCCTGACGATTGATCAAGGTGACAAATCCTTGATCATCCCCCACAACCAATCGATTGCCTCTGACAATCATTAAACCGGAAAGCTTGCGACTACCTAATTTTCCACGTTTCCAGGCAACGGTACCACTACTCTTGTCATAGGCTATCACCGTACCATGCTCTTCGCTAACATAGAGATAATGATTATCGATCATCATTCCCATGCTGCTGGAAACATCTCTTGCCCAAACTTGATTACCAGTGGACATTTCAAAGCAGGCAGCACGCCCGTGGTAAGCCACTGCACATACCTGATTCTCATCCACTACTGGTAAACTACTGATATCTGTCATACGCTCCAGTTCGGTAACGCCATGCGGTTGTGACACAGTGACTTCCCAGCCAACCTCTCCCGTAAATAAATTCAACGCCACCAACTTGCCACCGGGAAATCCAGCAAAAATAGCGCCACGCGCAATTGATACCCCAACAAAACTGCGTACTGTCAAAGAAGGTATGACACTTTGATAACTCCAAATGCGTTTTCCATCTGTTGCATCCAAACCAAAAAGTCTGCTGTCACCTGTGCGTACGACAACGACACCGCTATCCACTTTGGGAGGACTTAGAATTTCACCAGGAATTTGTGCTTGCCATAAAGCATTACCAGCCTCATCAAAAGCCAGTACTTCACCTTTATAAGTACCCAGTAAAACCATTCCGTAGTTAGCTCCCACCCCTCCGGAAAGCTGAGAATCTGTTTCTACGCGCCAGATTTCCTGACCTGTGGCAGGATCAAGTTTTACCAAACGGCCATCTTCTGCTGCTACATAGAGGGCGCCATTATCATAAACAGGTGAAAAAACTGCGGTTTTGCTGGCAGCCAGTTTCTTTTGCCACAAAGGCTGAATGGGAACCAATGTTTGCAATGCAGCAATTTCAGCTTCATCAATTTCTATTTCATCTTCATCACTGCTGAAAAGATCAGTGAAATGTCCCCCACCAAAATCACTTAGGTTCGCACATGCTCCTAGCCACAGCAATAATAGTGAAACGAAAACACACTTTATCCACTTACTTGTCACGAAAATACGATTTGTAATCAACAGCCAATCCGCCACTCAGTTTAATCTTCTTGCAAGGCATCAAGCTTCATCTGTATCACGCTGCGGTATCCTCCTTGCGTATTCATACCAGCCAGGGCTTGCTGATAAGCTGCACGCGCATCGTTATACTTGCCTGAAACTGCCAATACATCTCCTTTTAAATCTGCATACAATCCAGTAAAGGAAACACCATGTTGTGTATTTAACAAGCCCAATGCCTGCTCATATTTGTTTTCATCCAATAACACACTGGCCAAGCGTAATCGAGCCAAATCCTTGATTTCAGGTTCTTTAGCGAAATCAACTGCCCACTGCAACATCTTGCTGGCAGCCGCGTTATCACCTGCCTGCACAGCGGCATGCGCTGCAATTAGTGCCGCGCGTGAAGCATAACCACTCCCCGCAAAACCTTCCGTGAGCAACTGGGCTGCATCCATTATTTTTACCAGCTCACTTTTCTTTTCAACCTGCTGCTGAAGAACAGCGTATAAATCAGCTGCTTGACGTGCTTGTTCACCTTGATAGTTATTCCACATCCGAGTGCCAACCATGGCCGCTGTAAACACAGCTATTGCCAACAACAATGTGGTGCCATTGGCAGCCCACCAGGCTTTCAGCTTATCTATCTTTTCCTGTTCTTCCAAATCCAGTACAGACATTATTTCCTACCTTCCATCTTCATTAAATGTTTTCAAAAACACGGCCATTTCAGTAAAATTGATTCTGACCTGCTCCGCAGTCGTACGCAATGATTTAATACTGACTTGTTCGGCAGTAGCCTCGTCATCACCAATAACAGCGGCAAAACGCGCACCGCTAGCATCAGCTTTTTTCATTTGTGATTTAAATTTTCCGCCCCCACTATGCAGAATAACTTTCAACCCGTTATCTCGCAAAAACTCTGCAACTTTCCAGGCAAATCGAGAAGCCACACTACCTTGATGAACGACATATACATCGGGGGCAATATTTTCCTTCACCTCATCTATCTGACTGATCAAAGACAAAATACGTTCTATCCCCATCGCAAAACCACAGGCAGGAGCAGGTTTACCACCAATTTGTGCAATTAATCCATCATAACGGCCCCCGGCGCAGATAGTGCCTTGTGCGCCTAGTTTATCGGTGACCCACTCAAATACGGTACGGTTGTAATAATCCAGTCCTCTGACTAAGCGATGATTAATCTCAAACTCAATGCCTTGATCATGCAAGAGCTGCTGTAATGCGGCAAAATGTGCGTGTGATTCTTCATCCAGATCATCAAACAAATGCGGGGCATTCTGAAGAATTTCGCGTAGCGCCGGATTTTTACTATCCAAAATGCGTAAAGGATTTGTTTTCAAGCGTCGGCGTGCATCCTCATCCAGCGCATCATAAAATTGCTCCAGATAATTGATGAGACGCGTGCGATAAACAGCACGAGATTCGCTACTTCCCAAGGTGCTAATCTCAAGCCGGACATCCTCAATGCCCAATAAACGCCATAAACGTGCGCACATCACAATGAGTTCGGCATCAATATCAGGACCAGTAAACCCAAGTGCTTCAACACCCACCTGGTGAAATTGACGGTAGCGCCCTTTTTGCGGGCGTTCATGTCGAAACATTGGTCCGCTGTAATACAGGCGTTGCGGACCTGCATATAACAAATTATGTTCGATCACTGCACGCACACAGGAGGCTGTTCCCTCCGGGCGCAGCGTTAAACGTTCGCCATTGAGCTGATCAACGAAAGAATACATTTCTTTCTCGACAATATCTGTCACTTCACCAATTGAGCGTACAAACAGGTCGGTTTGCTCAACAATTGGGGTACGTATACTGCGATAACCGTATGCTGACAACCAGGAACGAATGGTATCGTCAAAAAAATCCCACAAACCGCTTTCATCCGGCAGGATGTCGTTCATCCCGCGTACTGCCCTGATTGTCTCAGGCATGAGCTGTTTTCTTCCGATATTTGGTACGCACGTACTCATCGACAATGGCGCGAAACTCGTCGGCAATATGATCACCTTTCAAGGTGACTGTTTTCTGGCCATCCACAAATACTGGTGCAACGGGTGTTTCTCCTGATCCAGGCAGGCTGATACCAATATCAGCATGTTTGCTCTCACCTGGTCCATTGACAACACATCCCATCACCGCCAATGACATATTTTCAACGCCTTCATACTGCTCACGCCACACGATCATCTGTTCACGTACATATAACTGAATACTCTCAGCCAACTCCTGAAAATAAGTGCTGGAAGTACGTCCACAACCGGGGCACGATGCCACCAAAGGAACAAACGCACGCAATCCCATTGTCTGCAGAATTTCCTGAGCAACAATGACTTCTCGTGCACGATCGCCACCAGGCTCTGGCGTCAACGAAATACGAATGGTATCGCCTATACCTCTAAACAGTAGAACTGATAATGCCGCCGTTGAAGCAACGATTCCTTTTGATCCCATGCCTGCCTCAGTGAGTCCCAGATGCAATGCATACTCACATTGTTCAGCTAGTTCACCGTATACCGCAATTAAATCCTGCACGCCACTGACCTTGCATGACAACACGATATGATCGCGTCCTAGCCCAATCTCTTCTGCTTTTGCTGCACTTTCCAATGCGGAAGTAATCAGTGCTTTGTGCATTACTTGAGAAGCACCTAACGGATCAGAGGAACGTGCATTTTCATCCATGATCCGCGCCAGCATTTCAGGATCAAGACTGCCCCAGTTCACCCCGATACGCACAGGCTTGTCATACTTGCAAGCCATTTCGATCAGTATAGAAAACTGCTCATCGCGCTTTTTACCGTGTCCCACATTCCCCGGATTGATACGATATTTAGCCAGTGCCTGAGCGCAATCCGGATAAGCTGTCAGCAGTTTGTGCCCATTAAAATGAAAGTCCCCTACCAGCGGAACATGGCAACCTATATCATCTAACCGGGCACGTATCCCTGGGACAGCTTGTGCAGCTTCCTTGGTATTAACGGTGATTCTAACCAGCTCGGAGCCAGCCAATGCTAGTTGTTCAACTTGCTGGACTGTTGCTAGCTCATTGGCTGTATCGGTATTGGTCATGGACTGTACGACAATCGGTGCACCACCACCGATCATGACTGGACCTACTTTGACTCCTACGCTCTTGCGACGCGGTGAAGGTACGTTACTAGAAGACATGGTTTAAACTAAAATCAATAAATTATTCAAGTGAAAAACGCGCAACGTCATCATTCTTGCGAGTATAAGGGCCCAAATCAACTTTGTTCCCGTTATAGGTAAGGCTAACACCCGCAGCATTGCCAATGACAAGATATAAAGGCGGCTCCCCTTCTATGGTTTGTTCAGATCCTCGCGGATTAATTTTTTCAAGAATCACTTGGCCATTATTATCTTTGATCTTGACCCAGGAATCCTTGGTAAAAGCAAAATGCAACACTTTCTTACCACTATTCGCTGTTGCCGATGCCTCACTTTCCACAACTGGGGCGATGGATGGCGCAGAAGTTTCTGGTAAAACACTGGCAACCGGAGGCAAACTTATCTCTGTCGAAATTGAAGGCTCAATGGAGGCAGAATTGACTATCGTTGAAGAAAAAGGCAATGGCAGATCCACTGCGACTTGATCACTCTCGCCAACGGCACCAGGCTGCACAATCTGATCCTCTTCTCCCAACATATAGGAAGAAGTAGCTATTTTTTCTGGTACTTTTTCATAATACAATCCGTAAGCAGCAAATGCTGCCAGTATCACACCTACATACAATAACAGCCACCCGCCTCGATTACCTCGATGAGGTTGGTATACAGGCTCTAAAGTTCTAAAACGTGCTGCCGTGTCTCTTATAGTAAAAATATTATTGACGGGTCTGCGCCGTGTGATAGTTTCCACCAGCAAAGTTGTATCATCAAGTTGAAGCAGATTGGCATAATTGCGTACATAGCCACGCAAAAATACTGCCGCTGGCAGTTTGGAAAAATCCTGATCTTCTATTGCCTGTATTTGTTGTTCCGATAAGCGTAACCGATGTGCCACTTCGGCAATACTTATGCCTCGCTTAATTCTCTCTTCGCGCAACTTTTGTCCAAAATCAGGGGTAGAGGGAGTATCACTGGTTTGCACCTTATCAATCTGATCAAGTTGCTCTGATTTTTTTTCATCCATATGCACGCCACTCGTTACGATCGCTTGATTTTCCGTCTGCTTGTCTATTTCATTTTCTTCCATCATTTCAACTTACCTGCACGTAAATCTCTGGCTTCTTCAGAATCTGGAAACCGTTGTTGTAACTGAAAGGTGTAGTGATTTTCCGCATTTACATCCTGATTTGCTCGCGCAATACGCACAGCTAACCACAAACTGTTAGCAGTCGGAGAATATGTCTGCAAATATTGAGTAATTGATGCCCAGGCATTTTTTACATTGCCTCGACTAAAATCTAGTTCGACCAATCCTAGTTGCGCCAAGGCATAACCAGGGCGAATCACCAATGCTTGTTGAAAATAGCTCTCAGCCTGCTCAAATTGATTTTGCTTTAGCACACACAAACCAGCGTTGGTATAGGTCCTCTCGGGTGTTTCGTACAAAGGATCACGGATTGCCAGCATAAAATGTTCTATTGCCTGCTCAACTCTATCGGGCTTTCTTTGGCACAGGAACCAGCCAAAATTATTGTGGATATCAGAATCATTGGGTGCAATGCCAAGCGCACGTTCAAAATTCCACTCTGCCTGATTATCTTCGCGCAAATCCATATAAACCAGCCCCAGCATATTATAAGCTGGTGCATAATCAGATTTTTTCTGTAACGCTATATCTGCCTCTTCTATCGCAATTCGGTATTGTCCTCGATAATAATACTGACCCGCCAGCTCCGTATGAATTTTTGCGCTTCGCAGTGCGCGTTGCTTCAATTCTTCAGGTGTTGTTTTTTCCTGAACTGATATTGGCACGCATCCAGCCAACCAGAATAAGAGACCAATCATGCCTATGCCGAACAGTTTATTCATATTACTCGTAAATTTACTGTCAATATCCAATTCACCAACATTTTTTCAAGAAACAGTTAACCAGTCACCATAGATTGATTGGAGCTATTTGCATTAATTTTTGTGCGGCGCATTTTATTTTTTACTTGTCCAGCCAGTTGCCCGCACGCTGCTGCAATATCTTCTCCACGAGTTTTACGCACTGTGGTAACAATACCAGCTTGCATCAATACATCCCGAAAATTATTAATCGCCTCAGCAGTTGAACGTTTGTAGCCAGAATTTGCAAATGCATTAAAGGGAATCAGATTCAGTTTGCATGGAATATTTTTGACAACCTGCACCAATTCATGCGCCTGTGCCACGCTATCGTTTACACCTCGCAGCATAACATATTCAAACGTAATAAAATCTCTAGGTGCGGCCGGCAAATAACGCTCACAAGCAGCCAGTAAATCTTTGATTGGATATTTTTTGTTAATAGGCACTAACTGATCTCGCAAAGCATCATTAGGTGCATGCAACGAAACAGCCAGTGCAACAGGACAACGCTCACGCAAGCGATCCAGTGCCGGCACCAAACCAGACGTGCTGACAGTTACTCGACGTCGAGACAATCCATAAGCATCATCACTAAGCATCAAATCAAGTGCGGTCACAACATTCTCAAAATTGGCCAGTGGCTCACCCATCCCCATCATGACCACATTCGTCACCGGTCGTCTCTCGGTTTTATTGCTCCTAACCTGGGTTAACGTTCCATTCGAAGAAGAAAATTGATCAGGCTGAGAGGCCAGTAATTGGTTAGCCAACCATAATTGACCAATAATTTCCGCCACACGCAAATTGCGATTAAATCCCTGATGACCAGTCGAACAAAAACTGCATGCCATTGCGCACCCAACCTGGCTGGAAACGCACAATGTTCCGCGATTGGGTTCAGGGATAAAAACCATTTCTACTGCATTGCCTGTTCCGGTCGACAATAACCATTTCCGAGTACCATCGTTGGCCTCATGATCGCTCACAATTTCCGGCAATTGCACAACTGCACGTTCTATTAGTTTCTGGCGAAACACTTTCGCCAGATCACTCATTTGTATAAACTCGGTTGTACCAGATTGATGCATCCAGCGCAGCAACTGACGCGCACGATAAGGCTTTTCACCCATTTCTTCACAAAAACGAGTCAGTCCTGTTTTATTGAAATCAAGTAAATTAATCATCATGTCTGGCTATCCAGAGCAGCAAGATTACAGCATCTAACGAGAATAGATATTCAAGGAAAGAAAGAAACAAGCTATTTCTACGGCTGCAGTTTCAGGAGCATCCGAGCCATGCACTGCATTGGCATCAATATTTTCTGCAAAATCGGCACGAATTGTACCTTTTTCCGCTTGTTGTGGATCAGTGGCACCCATTAACTCACGATTCTTAGTAATTGCGTTCTCACCTTCCAATACTTGAATCATGACTGGCCCGGAAATCATGAAGTCAACCAGATCTTTAAAAAAAGGACGCTCTTTATGCACCGCATAAAAATTTTCTGCTTCAACTCTGGATAAATGCACCATACGTGCAGCAACAATTTTTAAACCAGCTGCTTCAAATCTTGCATAAATCTGCCCAATCACATTTTTTGCGACCGCATCCGGCTTGATTATAGATAACGTTCTTTCAACTGCCATTCAATACTCCATAAAAATAGTTCATCATAGGCAGGTATTTTAACAAAAATACCTGATGTAATTTACCAAACAACGACTTGGGCAGTCTCTAAAAAACCACTTATGTCGCCATTTTCACATTAAAACCCAACTTAAAATGCACACATGCTTCGAACACATTCTGCATTCTTGCCCAATCTCAACATCGCAATATTCTCTTCAGCAAGCTATGAAGAGCACCAACTAAAAAAGGCTGGATCAAATCCAGCCTTTTTATGCCCTGCCGAGACGTTATATTTAGTCGATAACGTTCAAAGAACCTGGCAGATGAACACTTTGTGGATGCAATTGACAATGAATATTGAAAGCACCTTCCTTATCAGCGGTGAAGCTAATTGTTTTAGTTTCACCTGCTTTCAACACTTCCTCGATATCATATGCAGCAATTGAGAATCCTTCGCTGATTGGAGATTTGTTCTCAACAACGATATTGACTTTTTCCCCTTTCTTGACGACCAATGAACCTGGCTCATTCAAGACGTTAAATTCACGGATATTTTTGATCGTGACGCCTTCCACATTAAGCTCAGGAACAGTGATGTCATAAGCGTTAATGACGACATTTAAATTACGTTCGGCATGAGCAGCGCCTGCCAGTAACAACGAACCAGCAGCAAAACCAGCAAGCATTATCTTTGTTATCTTCATTATTACTTTCCTCTACTTGAATTATTGGTTTGGGTAAAATATTCAACGATTTGGCGGCTTCACTTTGCAGTCACCTGCAAATCAGCCTATGAATATTTTCTGAGAATATCACTATCAGAAATGTTATTTATTATTACTATTTATACTCAGGAACTCACTTTTACTTCCGAGTCCTAACAGGTAATTTTAGATAAAATAGCTAAAAATGTCAATGTCACAGCACATGGCGAGAATTACCTCCCCGCAATTTACACTTGTGCATTTTCTTCAAATTACACTTCAATTGACTGCAAATGTATAACTTTACCTAGTTAATGTAGAATATCGTTGCTTTTTTTATATACCCTCGAATTAATTTGCTAATTTCCGTCTCGCTCCGGAGCGCGTGTTCATGAAAATCCAGGATATTATCCAAAACCGCACTAAAGAAAATTTTTCCTTGCATGACAAATATCTGAATAGCCAGATGGTGAAGGTGCTCAAAACCATTGATTTTGATCGCCATTATGTCAGAGCTCAAGGTGCCTATTTGTTTGACGAGCACGATAATCGCTATTTGGACTTACTCAGTGGTTTTGGCGTTTTTGCGCTAGGTCGCAATCATGCCAAAATGGTTGAAGTGCTTGAAAGTACCTTACAAGCAGGATTGCCCAATCTGGTGCAACTTGACGTATCACTGTTAGCTGGATTACTGGCAGAAAAACTGGTTAAGCTGGCGCCTAACGGATTAAATCGCGTGTTCTTTGCCAATTCAGGTACGGAAACAGTGGAAGCAGCCATTAAATTCAGCCGCTATGCCACTGGCAGATCCAAAGTTATTTTTTGTCACGGCTGCTACCACGGGCTTAGCCTTGGCTCTCTTTCCGCTACTGGGGACGATCATTACAAACAAGGGTTTGGCCCGCTACTGCCCAATTTCATTGAAATTCCTTTTAATGATCTCGCAGCACTGGAGGAAGCACTCGCTCAAGGTGACGTTGCTGCTTTCATCACAGAACCGATTCAAGGGCATGGCGTGTGGATACCAGACGATGATTATTTACCGGAAGCTGCCAAATTAACACGTAAATACGGCGCTGTATTTATTGCAGATGAAATACAAACCGGGCTGGGTAGAACCGGAAAATGGTGGGCAGTTGAACACTGGGGAGCAGAACCCGATATTGTGTGCTCCTCCAAAATCCTCTCTGGTGGATTTATTCCTGTCGGAGCGCTCATGTGTAGAGAATGGATTTTTGATCGCGTTTTTAACCGTATGGATCGCGCAGTAGTCCACGGCAGCACATTTGGTAAAAACAATCTAGCCATGGCAGCTGGTCTGGCTACGCTTGAGATACTGGAATCCGAAAACTTGATTGAACACTCTGCGCAAACCGGCGCTGCAATCATAGATGGACTTGCTCCATTAATTGATCAATACGAATGCTTTACCGAGATACGCGGCAAAGGCTTGATGATTGCATTGGAGTTTTCCGAGCCAACCGAAAGTCTTGCACTTAAGTTTTCCTGGAAAATGCTGGAAGCGGCCAATAAAGGTTTGTTCTCACAACTCATTACGGTACCATTGTTTAGACAACATCGTATTTTGTCTCAGGTCGCCGGGCGCAATATGAACATCGTCAAATTTATTCCACCTTTCATTTTGACAGAATCCGATGTTCAGTGGATTATATCAGCAACCACAGATGTCATTGCCAATGCTCATCGCGGCCCAGCTGCCGTTTGGGATTTTGGTAAGGTGCTGGCAACACGGGCGATACGCGCCAAATTGCACGCATAGATAGATAACCACCGTCAATCATCGGCTTCTTCTGCGCGCCACAGACAACTTCCCTTGCTTTCCTGATGGATCCGCTCCATTAGCTGATCATGCAACACAAGCTCCGTCTGGTTGGGAGGCTGAATAATCAGCGTCAAATCCTCCATGGCGCGCAATGACGCTTGCGATGCGCCACCCGACATATCCCGCTCCATGAGCAAACTCTCCTGACCACGCGTCATCGCCAGATACACATCAGCCAACAATTCCGCATCCAGCAAGGCACCATGCAGCGTTCGATGAGAATTATCAATTTGATAACGCTCACACAGCGCATCCAGATTGTTACGCCTGCCCGGATGCAATTCTCTTGCCAATGTGAGCGTATCCACAATTTGTAGACAATAAGTCTGCATAGGCTTGTATCGAATCAAGGCGAGCTCGTGATCTATAAATCCGGTATCAAACGGTGCGTTATGGATAAACACTTCGCTGTTATCTATGAATTCTACAAATTCACGACAAATATCCTGAAATACTGGCTTGTCCCGCAAAAACTCCTGAGTCAAGCCATGCACGCGCAAAGCTCCTTCGTCACTCTCTCGGCCGGGATTTACATACTGATGAAAATGGCGACCAGTCAAACGCCGATTACACACTTCCACCGCTGCAATTTCGACAATCCGGTGACCCAACGCCGGGTCCAAACCGGTGGTCTCCGTATCTAAAAATACATAACGCATTGTTCTTAATCGTTATCTGACAGCATTGGATAACACCGATTCCACCCCTTGATTAGCCAGCCAATCTGCGCGCTCATTGCCTGCATGGCCATCATGCCCACGCACCCAAAACCACTCCACCTGATAACGCTGCGCTAATTCATCCAATTCCTTCCACAACGCTTCGTTCTTGACCGGTTTTTTATCTGCAGTACGCCAGCCACGCTTTTTCCAGCCATGTATCCATTCATTCATCCCTTTTTGCACATATTGCGAATCAGTATGCAACTGCACGTGCACAGCTTGCTGTTCCCCGCATAGAGATGCCAACTCCTGCAAGGCACGAATAGCAGCCAGTAATTCCATACGATTATTGGTGGTTTCCAGTTCTCCGCCAAAAAACTCCCGGGTTTCATCGTTAAATCGTAAGCAAACTCCCCATCCTCCAGGACCAGGATTTCCTTTACAGGCACCATCCGTAAAAATTTCTACGTATTCAATATTATTTTTCACCTGTAACAACACCTTTGTTATTGATCAATTGTCTTATTATATTTTTTTGTATTTGTTCCCGCAGATAAAGCAGATCGCTCTCCCCCCAGCTCTGTTTGCGGAACGGACGCCACTTTTCTTTTGCGCGCGGCGGCATCTTCCCATTTTGGCTTAATAATCCGCATGCCATATTCACGTTTGACTGCCTGCAAGAAATATACCCCTCCAGCAATCGGCCACCAGCGATCACCTGCCGCTTCCATAAAGTGAAAGCGAGACAGCCATTTTTCTGTTCCACAGGGCGGCGCATAACAACCAAACTGCCCTGCCACAATTTCAAAATCAAGCAATAACAACCAATCTTTCACACGCGCCAAATCGATGAAGCGGCCACACCATGGAAAATCTGTTTTAGTCCGGGTCATACGCCGATACATTCCCCAAAAACTGAATGGATTAAATCCGCTGATAATCACTCTGCCTTCATCAATCAATACACGATGTGCTTCACGCAAAATCTGGATAGGATAAGCATGGAATTCAAGTGTATGCGGCAGCAATACCAAGTCCAGACTATCACTTTGAATAGGCAAAAACGCAGGCAACACCTTGGCAGAGACTTTATCACCCGATCCCAGCACAAATTTAAACGGCATGCGATTATTGCGTAGCAGGTCAAATTCAGCCCAGCCCACTTGAGTCGCGTTGTATCCGAAAATATCCGCCACCACACGATCAAAATAGCGCAGCTCCTGCTCAAGCACATACTGTCCCAGCGTAGTCTCAAACCACTGCTGTTTGTTTTTCTGCAATGTGGAGTCAAACATATTGTTGCACGATTCGTTATGATGATATTTTGTCTGTCATCTTCCGCAAGGAGAAACAATGATTAATATTTTTCCTGTTCGAGCCTTCAAGGATAATTATATTTGGATTATTCATAATCAGCAGGTTGCACTAATCATAGATCCTGGTAATGCTGCGCCAGTTCTCAACTGGATCGACCAGCAAAAATTACAGCCGCTGGCAATATTATGCACTCATCATCACTCAGATCATACCGGTGGCATTGCTGCGCTCGTACAAGAATTTTCAATACCTGTTTATGGGCCAGCCAACGAAACCATACCGAATATCACCCACCCATTAACCGAAGATGACACACTCAATTTTCCGGCACTAGCACTCACACTCGATGTGTTGGATATTCCTGGGCACACCGCTGGCCACATTGCCTATTACGGCCATCAATCTCTGTTTTGTGGAGACACACTATTTTCCTGTGGTTGCGGGCGCATCTTTGAAGGCAGCCCACAACAAATGTTTGCCTCTCTGCAAAAATTAGCGCGCCTGCCCGACGAAACACGTGTGTATTGTGCGCATGAATACACTTTGAGCAATATCCAGTTTGCCCGAATATTGGATCCAGACAATACCAATTTGCTCCAATGGGAGCACGAGGCCCAACAAAAATTAGCGCAGCAGCTTCCCACACTACCAACCAATCTTGCGCTGGAAAAAACAGTCAATCCTTTTTTACGCTGTGATCAGCCCGCCATCATACAAAGTGCCAGCCAATATGTTGGCCATCAGCTAGATGACCCAGTTAGCATTTTTGCTGCAATTCGTAGCTGGAAAAACAACTTCTAAAGATTTGTTCAATACTTCACCCAAGGAAGCACACGACATTAAAATCAGCAAAAAACTGAATTTTATATGCAATAAAGTTGCATCAGATCAAATCCGACAACCTTCATCATCGCACCCGGATTGCGTCTCTTCCGGTTGATCATCCGCGGACGCTGCCAGTTCCTCATCTGAAACCTCTTCGGCCAGTAATGTACCGATGGATACCCCCAGCAAAAAATCACTGACATGGCCAAATTTATGTAAACGCAGGTGGCCAGTCTTATCAATCAAAATGGTGGTGGGTGTGCCTTGCATGTGATAAGTCATCATCGTATGCGGAATAACCTGTTTCTCATTTGGCTTGTCGATCCCAATTGGAAAACGCAAGCGGTATTCATACGCAAACACTTCTAAAGCATCCCGACCCATTACTGCATGATGCTCAAATACCGTGTGTAAACCAATGACTGCCACCCGCTCCGGATCAAATTCATTAAATACCTGCTGTGTTTGCGGAATTCCTTGTTGCACACAACCAGGGCACAGCATCTGAAAAGCATGCATGAGTACAACCTTACCACGCAAGGAAGCCAACGTAACCGGCTCAGATGTATTGAGCCAGCCAGCAGTAATTAGCTCGGGCGCCTTAATTTTTTCAACTGTTGTATTCTTGTTCATAATTTAAATAGCACGATATAGTATTGAAAACAGGAGCTTCTCAGGATAGCATGCACGATCACAATACTTTTGGTTAAATTGATCGTCTTCACTCATCGAACAGCAATTCTACCAATATTTATTCAACCTTCTCTTGCGAACCTGATATGACTACCACACTCTTTGATTCCTTTGATCTTGCCGGTATAAAACTGGCCAATCGCATCGTTATGGCGCCACTAACGCGCAACCGTTCACCGCACGCCATCCCGCAACCCATTACTGCCGACTACTACGCCCAACGCGCCAGCGCTGGATTGATTATTACCGAAGGAACTGCAATTTCTCCACAAGGACAAGGGTATGCTGATGTTCCGGGGCTGTATACACAAGCTGCACTGGATGGCTGGCGAACAGTGACAAAAGCTGTGCATGATCAAGGTGGCAAAATCGTTGTACAGCTATGGCATGTCGGACGTATCTCTCATTCCAGCCTTCAACCAAATAATCAGCAGCCTGTTGCTCCTTCGGCTATACCAGCGAACAGCAAAACTTATCTAACTACCGCAAATGAAGGTCAAGGTGGTTTTGTGCCAACCTCTCCACCGCGCGCATTAGAGGTTAGCGAGCTACCGGGTATTATTGATGATTATCGTCACGCAGCCCTTGTGGCTCTCGAAGTTGGTTTTGACGGTGTTGAAATTCATGCTGCTAATGGCTATTTACTTGATCAATTTCTGCGCGCAAACACGAATCAGCGGTGTGACAACTACGGCGGCAGCATTGAAAACCGCGCACGGTTTCTGCTTGAAGTCGTCCAAGCCATCACCGATGCAATTGGCGCCGAACGCACTGGTATCAGATTATCTCCAGTGACTCCAGCCTGTGATATGTTTGATCCGGAACCACAACCCTTGTTTAAACATGTCATCAGCAGCCTAGCCAAGTTCAAGCTGTCCTACATACACATCATCGAAGGTGCAACTGGCGGTGCACGTGATCATCAACAAGGTGCTACTGCATTTGATTACGCCGCGCTCAAACAAACTTACCGTACTGCAGGCGGCCAAGCTGCCTGGATGTTAAATAATGGCTACAACTTCACCTTGGCCCAACAAGCTGTTCGAAGTGGACAAGCCGACCTCATTTCTTTTGGCCGACTATTCATCAGCAATCCAGATCTGGTTGAACGCCTACGCCTCGGCGCACTTTTGACCGAACCAGACAGCAGCACTTTCTACGGAGGAAACGAACATGGTTACACTGATTATCCATTCCTGAACACCCAACAAACCTGATGGCAAAAAAATATCGGATTACTTTGTTCCTGCCATCCACCGCACTATATTTGCAGCTCGGCTAAAGACGGTGCTTCCTCACAACCTGTTCAAGATCTCGATCAAGGGATACAGTGCAAGGCAAAATTGAACGAAAAAGCGGAGCATACTTGAAGTATGTGAGTATTTTGAGTTCAATTTCAACGCCGTAATGCGCCCTTCAGCAAGATATTGAACAGGTTTTCACAAAGATGCTATCAATATCGTTCGGGGTCATCGCGAATTTCGTAAGGATACAGCGATAATGGCAGAAAAAAGCACTGGACTGCTTCACACTTGCAGCTCCTTCACAAGAACAAGCTTTATTTAAGCAATGTATAAAGTGACACGATCATTGCAAAACGATGCCGTCGATGAAACAATCCAGAATAGTGACAAGAGAGGTAGGTGTATGTCTTCTTGCAACACACTACGTTGTTAACGCGCCCAATTAATCAAGCGCTGAAGATTTATTTCAGTCAGTTTTTTTGCCACGCAGTAAATTCACCAAACCCTCACTCAAGCGGAATTTAATTGATTTTTTGCCTGCTTCCTCTACTTTGCTGATTAGTTTGTGCGAAGCCAATGCATCTAATAATGCCGACAAATTATTGTGATCATCAGTGAAATAGGCTAGACAAGGACCTTTTTGGTGGAATCCCCAGCGGTTCCAACCCCAGTTTTTCTTCAACACATAAAATTCACGATGAAACTGGAAATCCGGATTATCCAGATCTTGTTTCATCTCATTTAAGATTTGTTCATGTGTTTGCCATAATTGATCAAACAAATTTTTGATGTCACCTGTGACACTGGCTTCGGGTGCTGTCCCTGCATCTTTTTGGCTTGGCTTCAACAAAAAAGCACTAATCAGATACATTGCCGCGATCCCAAGTAGAAATCCTGCCAACAGACTGGTTACATCCATATTTTCCTCCGTTGAATATAATTTTAATTATAAATTATGGATTGGGGAGTATAGCAAGTAACGCAAAAGCTCAGGAAAGACATCATAAAAATTATGGCGGTTACTTACTCAATATATTTGCTGCCACCCGCTTACGGAATCATCACATTACTGACTACTTAAAAACCAGAATCAATAATAGTTCAGTGACTCGTTTTCTTCATTCAAAGTCAGACCTCAATTTTTGCGCTCTTGCTAGATTACGTCGCGCTACTCCTCGTAATGACAGTAAAAATCACTGTCATTCTGAATCACCACAGCCTTACCAGGCTTCGTGATGACGATGGAATTTTGTCGCCACTCCTCTTAATTACACTGTCATTACGCGTCATCTTATGCAAGGATATTCTTTATCGGGTATTCAGGATTGTCGCTGTAGAAAATCAGCGATGATGTGGTCGGCATAGGGGCGTACTACTTGCTGGATGAAGTGCGGAAAATCAATATGGGCGTTGTCATCGGCACGATCAGAGATAATGCGTACTGCGGCAAATGGTTTAGCAAAATCATTACATACTTGCGCTACAGCTGCGCCTTCCATTTCAACAGCAAGCGCTTGATAACCAGCTGCTGCCAATATGCTATGTAAAGTGATGGATTCAGTCAGGGTATTGATGAAACGATCGCCACTAATAATCAGTCCTTGATGCACACGTGCAGATTGCATAAGGACAGCATCGTGCTTCTGCAAGTCTAAGTTGTTTGTTTTAGTTTGAGCAAGATAAGCATTGGCTGCTTCAAATAACAAAGTTGTTAATGTCGGGTCACAGGTGAACTGGGTGCAACCATAACCGGGTACTTCCCAGCGTGGAAAAATAGGTGAAGCATCCAGATCATGCTGCAAAAATTGTTGGGCAACAACGATATCTCCTACTTGCACGCCTTCTCCCATCCCGCCAGCAACCCCAGTAAATACGATGCGTTGTGCGCCTAATCGCTCAAGCAATATGGTGGCAGTTGTCGCTGCGGCTACTTTGCCTATGCCGGATAGACCCAATATTATTTTTTGCCCGTGCCGATTCCCTCGCCAAAATGTACGGCCAGCATACTGAAACTGCTCACGCTGTTCCAGGATTTTCACTAAACCACCTTGTTCTTCAGGCAGAGCGCTTAAGATAGCTATTGTCATTCAGTCAGTACTTTATTTTCAAAAATTCACAAACGATTACGTTTCAGACAGATGCCTCATACCGCTCAAACTAAAATGCTTTTTTAACCTGCAAAACCACACTATATCTCATTAATCATAAACGACTTGACAATATATAATACTTGTAAAGACAATGATTAAAATAGTTTGCGGCCTCATCAGGCTGCAAAATTCAAGTTCCCCAGTCAGCAGTAATGTAAAAGCATCACTTTAAGGAATTTCTGAAAAATATCGGCGAGGCGGCCGATTCAAGCTAAAAATAGTAATGCGGATGGTTTTCAGAAGTGCCTTGACAAGCCAATACAAAAACACTGCTCACTGATTTACCGCAACACCACCAAAAGAGAGTGTCATATGGATAGTGCGTTACTAAGTCTACTAGCAGCTTTTTTATTATCCTTGATTGGTTTGCTCGCATTCATCTGGTCATTGCGCAAAGGGTTGCTGTTCGAGAACCCACGCGCGGCTTCTACTATTTTTGCTCCGGGAGAAATTGGTAAAGCAGATGATCCTGCCCTGGATGGACAAGCAGCCCAACGTTTACAGGAAGCCATCAGCAAATCGCACGGCGATGAGCCGCAAGCTGAAGATCCGGATGAAATAAAAGATCGTATCGCGGCTGATCGCTCTACTGCTTTTCCGGTTTTTATGTTTATTGCCTTTGGTTGTATGTGGTTGGTGCTGGGGGCAACTGCTGGCTTGGTTTCTTCATTGAAACTGCATTGGCCAGATTGGATGGTGTCCGATGCCTGGATGACTTTCGGCCGCATGCGGACAGTACATCTTATTGCAGTGCTCTATGGCTGGATTACCAACGTTGAGCTTGGCATTATCGTCTGGTTGTTGCCTCGATTACTGCGCACTCCATTAAAAGGTCCACTATGGGTCATGCTGGGGGGATCATTCATTAACGTAGGCATCGCCAGCTCGATTGGTGCCATTGGTGCAGGTTGGAGCGATGGCATGGAATATTTGGAAATCCCATGGCAAATTGGTCTGTTCATCCAGGCAGGAATGATTTGTATCATCGGCTCGGTGTTCTATACTCTTCTGCATCGTAAGGTACACGAATTGTACGTCAGTGCGTGGTATCACATTGCTGCTTTGTTATGGATTACATTGTTGTTTACAGTTGCCAAGTTGCCAGGGGTGCATTTCGGCGTGCAACAAGCCATGACTAACTGGTGGTACGGACATAACGTTTTAGGATTATGGTTTACCCCGGTTGCACTGGGCGCCATTTATTATTTTCTGCCTAAAACTATCGGGCGGCGAGTACGTTCCTATAACCTTTCCTTGTTAGGTTTCTGGACGTTAGCATTTTTCTATGCACAGGTTGGTGGACACCATCTGGTGGGAGGACCTGTACCCGGATGGCTGGTAACTCTGTCCATCGTGCAAAGCATGATGATGATCATTCCGGTCGCTGCATTTTCAATCAACATGGCTGGCACCATGTGGGGACGGATGCGTTTAGCACTTTATTCTCCCACATTGCGTTTCATGATGTTTGGCGGCTTTATGTACTTACTGTCATCCCTGCAAGGCTCATTTGAATCGCTGCGCAGTGTACAACAAGTGGCTCACTTCACCCATTTTACTGTTGCGCACGCTCACCTAGGTGCCTATGGTTTTGTTTCCATGGTGCTGTTCGGTGCAATTTATTTCATGATGCCACGTGTACTGCATTGGGAATGGCCTTATCCCAAGCTAATTTCACTGCATTTCTGGCTCGCCTCCATTGGTATTACGATTTATTTCGTTCTCTTATCCTGGGGCGGCTGGTTGCAAGGGTTAGCTATGTTGGATGCCACCCGCGAATTCATGGATTCGGTACGTGTCACCATTCCATATTTGGAGTGGCGTAGTGTGGGAGGCGGTTTGATGTGGCTGGGGCATATGGTTTTTGTGGGTCATCTATTAGTCATGATATTGCGATTCGGACCCAATCGAACTGGTGAAGCGTTATTTGCACCAGAGAAAATGAAACTGGAGATAATGCATGGAAAATGAAGCCAAACTAACAGCAGGGGCAATGACCACTTTTGGTATTGCCGTTGCAGCACTGGTCGTTCTTCCTTATATCCAGGTAAGTGACGTGCAGCCACCCGATGGGCTGAAACCCTATACCAGTGCAGAAACACGTGGTCGTGATAGCTATATTGCCAACGGGTGTGTGTACTGCCATACCCAACAACCACGCGACCGCAGTTTTGCTCCGGATGCTGAGCGCGGTTGGGGGCGGGTCACTACTCCGGGAGATTATTATTACGACAAACCACATTTGCTGGGCAGTATGCGCACCGGGCCTGATCTGATGAATATTGGCGTTCGTCAACCTAGTATGGATTGGCATTTGGGCCATCTGTACCAACCACGCGCCTATGTACCGGACTCTATCATGCCTTCTTATCCTTATCTGTTTGAGATCAAGGATGAAGCTGAAGATGGTGAAATCATTGTCAGGTTACCACCTAAATTTGCACCAGAAGGAAAGATTGTGGTCGCACGCCCAGAAGCGGTTGATCTGGTGAAATATTTGCAATCACTGGATCGCAGTTATCCGATATTGCCACCTGATCCACAAGGAGTAGAAGGAACAGACAAGGCAGCCGAATAAATATTGGTGTACTGGTTTACCGCATCAGGCATAAGGTGCTTTTGAAAAATATCAGTGAAAAGAATGGAATTTATGCACGATAAATAAATATTTTCAGCTAATTTTTAATATAAAAATGACAACACAGATAGTTTTTCAGAGGCTCCAGCGCCTTTTCAAACAAAAAGGAACATTTCATGGCTACTAATCATGATGACACACGCGCCCAAAAGCGCGAAAACATTGATCCCGAAGAAACGATTCGTCCTATTCCAATTGCCGTATCGCTCATTACATTAGGCATGGTTATCTTCGGTGTTATTTATTTGTTTTTATCAGAACCTTTAACCACCTCGCAGTACGGTGATCAACGCACCATTGCTGATCTGACCGATACATTACCGACAGCAGACAGTGGCCAAGCTGCTGCCGATGGTAAGGCACTATACGCTGCACAATGTGCTGCTTGTCACCAGGCGAATGGCGCTGGTGTGCCTGGCGTTTTTCCTCCTTTAGCCAATTCGGAATGGGTACAGGGTGAACCACGCATTCTGGCTAATATTTTGTTGCATGGTATCAATGGTGAACTGGAAGTTGCCGGGCAGAAATATCAAGGGATGATGCCAGCTTTTCCACAACTCAGTGATACGGAACTGGCAGAAATTGCAACCTATATCCGTAGCACCTGGAATAATCAAACCGAAGCTATTCAAGCTGATTTGTTCAAAACAGAACGAGAAGCAGACGCAGAACGCACAACTCCTTTTGAAGGAGGCGCTGCACTCAAGGCACTCATGCAGTAAAACTTATTACGCCTGCCTCTGGTTGACTGATTTTAATACCAGAGGCATATCACTCCAGAAGTGACAGCTCTCAAGTCACAATTATCCACTCCAGGCAAATAATCTGCCTGGTACTTCAAGTAAAAAATCAAAAAATGTTGCGAACAACTATTGCAAGCATACTGGTTATTTTACTCGGCTGGAGCGCAGCATTCTGGGTCACAGATCATTTCCAGATCTGGACAGAAGAAGGAGCGCGCAGATTACAAGTTACTCTGCAACCGATAGACATTCCTCCGGTGATTATCGAAGGCCCCCACCTTGCTCAAACAACGCTCCCAACTCTGTTGCAGCAAGAAAATGGCGTAACAATTGTCAATTTCATCTATACACGTTGTCAGGCTGTGTGTCTTTCTCTAAGCAGTATTTTTCAGCAAATGCAAACCCTGTTGCTTGATGAGGCTTCTGGCCATCAATACGCTAAAAACATACATCTGCTTTCCATCAGTTTTGATCATCAGCGTGATGATCTGGCAGCGTTGCGTACTTACGCAGACAATCTCGGCGCACAACCAGAACGTTGGCGTTTTGTACGCTTGCCACAAGCAGAACAAGAACAGACTTTATTGCAGCGACTCGGTGTCATTGTCATACCCGATGGCCGGGGAGACTATGAACACAACACCGCCTTGCTGATATTTGATCATACTGGCCGCATGATACGTATCTTCGATATGGAGGAATATCAGCTGGCATTGGAATACGCACACCACTTGGCGAGCAAACAACAAAACGCTGCGTTATGAGCAAATCAACACAAGCAATACTGGGTTTGGGTTTACTCATTGTGCTGACAATTCCCGCCATTCGTCACTCGATGGAAGCCAGCATGTGGCGGCACATGCTGCTGCAATTTCCTCTATGGATCAGTGCTGCAGCGCTACTTGCGGCAGGCTTGCCTGCCCCGTTACGCACTGCCATTGCACGTTGGAATCGCTATGGAATCAGTGGGCTATGTGTTGTAGCAGTCACGCTTGCTGTGCTGATGATCCCACGCGTGCTGGATCAAGCCTTGCTGCACCTGACAATTGAATTCGCCAAACTTGCTGCACTTGTGCTGACAGGCATTGCATTACGTTTATCATGGCAACCCGCCGGATTAATTGTACAATTTTTCTTTCTGGGCAATATGCTACCCATGATGGGTGTCATTGGCTGGTTATACACCGAATCTCCTCAGCGCCTGTGCAATGCCTATTTGCTGGATGATCAGATACAACTTGGTAATTGGTTGATTGGTGTGGCTATTGCAGTCGCTGTAATGTGGTTAACATGGGTAGCTTGGTGGGTTACGAATCAGGAAATTCGCCAAACATCACGCCATTAAATTGCTTTGTTCTTCTTAAAATCTAACCAGAATTGGTTTAGGTGAACCAGCAGCAACAATTACATTAGCCGTTTGCGTTGCTAACGCCTGGTCTGGAAACGGGCCAACCACTACTTTATGCAAACCTTGGGTTTGATTGATGCGCGCTTGTTGCACAATTGATGGCAAATCAGTTCTCAGTTGGGTCAAATAAGACTGGGCATTATAGGCAGAGCCAAAAGCAGCAAGTTGCAAATAAAATTGTCCGGAATAATCATTAATCCTTACTTTACCAGCTGAATTCGTTTGTGCAATGACAGGGCTAGCATGATCAGCCCGGCCCGGGATGATACTTTCTACTTCTACCTGAGCACTGCCATTGGCCAGAATGCTCAGCTTATGCGCTGCTACATAGGACAAATCAATCAGCCGATTGCCCAAAAAAGGACCTCTATCATTGATACGGACAATCACAGAACGGCCATTCTGAAGATTGGTTACGCGTGCATAACTAGGAATTGGCAAAGTTGGATGAGCAGCTGTCATGGCATACATATCGTATACTTCGCCAGAAGCGGTGGGTTGGCCATGATAACGCTTGCCATACCAGGAAGCCTGACCATGTTGTTTATAGGGTTTGAGTGCTTTCATGGGCCGATAGGTCTTGCCCAACGCAACATAAGGACGCATGTTGGCTTTCTTAAGTGGTTCAATCCTGGGAACAGCATCTGGCACGCCATCAAGATTAGCAGGCGGATTAGCTTCTGGACCATCATTGAGATAATACCCGCCTCCCTTCACATGTTTTTGTGTAGAAGACTGCCCCATGCGAGGCGTGTTACTGCAAGCTGTTACGATCAATGCAATTGTCACCAACCATGCAGCAAACAGCAATCTGTTATTCAGAAAATCAAACTGGTAATAAGCATTTAGTTTCATCATCAGGTCTTAACAAGTTTTGGATGAGCATGAATACTCATTAAAATACCAAATCCCAACAGAATGGTCACCATAGAGGTACCGCCATAACTGATCAACGGCAGAGGAATGCCTACAACTGGCAGAATGCCACTAACCATTCCTATATTGACAAATATATAGGTAAAAAAAGTTAAAGAGATTGATCCAGCCACTAAACGTGTAAAACGTGTCGGTGCAGTAGCTGTAATAATCAAGCTACGACCGATGACAATTAAATAAAGTGATAATAACAGGCTATTACCAATCAATCCAAATTCTTCCGAAAACACTGAAAAAATAAAGTCAGTGCTAGGCTCTGGCAGAAAATCTAATTGGGATTGCGTACCTTTCAACCAGCCTTTGCCGGCTATACCACCTGACCCAATTGCGATGCTGGACTGTATGGTGTGGTAGCCAGCTCCTAGCGCATCTTGAGAAGGATCCAACATAGTCATAATGCGTTTGCGTTGATAATCCCGCATACCAAAAGACCATAACAAGGGCAGGCTCACCGCAACCATAACTGCAAGACTCGCCATGACACGCCAGGAAAGCCCCGCTAGAAAAATGACATAAAACCCGCTGATCAAAATTAATAACGCGGTTCCAAGATCAGGCTGACGCATGATCAATATGACGGGCAGCAGTAAAATCAGTATGGCAACAATGTAGTTGTGCCACTGTATCACGGTGTGAATCTTGTCAAAATACCAAGCCATCATCAACGGCACTGCAATTTTTAATAGCTCTGAAGGCTGAATATGAATAATTCCCAAGTTGAGCCAGCGACGTGCACCATTCTGAATCTCGCCAAACAATGCTACAGCAACCAACATAATAATCCCTAACGCATATAATGGAAAAGCCATCCGCGTAATTTCTCGCAGCGGAATATTTGCCACTATCCACATGACAACACAGGCAACCACCATATTAATCAGCTGGCTGATCACACGCGCAGAGTTCCCACCCGTAGCGCTGTACAACACTATCAACCCTGTCAGCATCAGCAAAAAAATACCGGCAAGCAGGAAGTTGTCAATATAGCGCGTCAAATAATGCCATATTTTCTTGATATCCAAAGTGGCCATCTTTTAACTAGAACGCTACGTTCTACTCCGCTTTTTCATCAGATTCCGGCATTTTTCCCAGAAAAAAATAATCCAGTACCTTGCGCGCAATCGGTGCAGCGGTTGATCCACCTGATCCGCCATTTTCAACCAGTACTGTCAGCACGATTTCTGGTGTTTCCACTGGGGCAAAAGCGGAAAACAAGGCGTGATCCCGATGGCGTTCATCAACTTTGTGCGCGTTGTAACGCTCTCCCTGCTTGATATTGATCACTTGCGATGTCCCTGTTTTGCCGGCAAAGGTGTAAGCAGTATTTGCACCTGCTCGGGAAGCAGTGCCACCTGGACGAGTTACATCCGCCAGTGCCTGTTTGACGTAATCCAGATATTCCTGTTTGAGTTCCAGTCGATAAACTTCTTCGACAAAATCTTCTTCCACCAAATTTTTGTAATGATCGATCTGTCGTTTAACAAAATGAGGCCGGTATGCTTTGCCATCATTGGCCAATAGCATCATGCCGAAGGTTAATTGAAGCGGTGTGGCCAGGTTGAATCCTTGCCCTATACCTACTGAGATCGTATCTCCTGGCAACCAATTTTGGTTGAAACGCCTCCTTTTCCATTCGGGAGAAGGCAATAATCCTGTGACTTCTCCTGGAATATCAATGCCCGTTTCCTGGCCAAAACCAAACTTTCCGATAAAATCGTGAATATTCGTAATGCCAAGATCATGTGCTAATCGATAGTAATAAGTATCACAGGAGACTACCAGAGATTTGTGCAGATCTACCCAGCCATGCCCTCCTGGTTTCCAATCTCGGAAACGATGCGAGCTCCCCGGCAAGCTGAAAAATCCTGGATCACTAAACCCATAATTGGGGGTGCGTTTACCCAATTCCAAACCAGCCAATGCCATAAACGGCTTAAAAACAGAGCCGGGAGGATAGACACCACGCAAGGCACGATTATTTAAGGGTCGATCAATTGATTCATTGAGCAATCGCCAATTAAGATGATCGATCCCTTCGACAAATAAATTGGGATCAAAACCTGGTTTACTCACAAAGGCTAGAATTTCTCCATTGGTAGGATCCAGTGCGACCAAGGCACCACGATAATCTCCAAAGGCTTGCACAGCGGCTTGTTGTAAACCAATGTCCAGCGAAAGTATTAGATCATTTCCGGCGATGGGCGGGGTGCGAGACAAACTGCGTACAGAACGCCCGATGGCATCGGTTTCAACTTGCTCAAAACCAGTCTGGCCGTGCAGTACACTCTCATAACTTTTTTCAATGCCTGTCCGCCCGATATGGGTGGAGCCACGATAGTTTTTTAGACGTTTATCGGCTTCTAGCTGTTCCAGATCTTTATCACTGATGCGCCCAATATAGCCAATCACATGTGAAAATAATTCGCCTTTGGGATAATGTCTTAATGGATGCGCCTTGATTTCTATACCTGGAAAACGATACTGATTTTCTGCAAAGCGGGCCACTTCAAAATCTGTGAGACGGGTGCGAATTGGTAAACTTTTAAAGCGCGTATTTTCACGTTTTAACTTGGCAAATCGTCTCCGATCTTCCGCAGAAATTTCAACAATAGTAGCTAATTCGTCCAGCACTGCTTCCAGATCCTTCACTTGATCGGGCACAATTTCCAGGGTGTAGGCAGTGTAATTTTGTGCAAGAATTTCGCCATTACGATCGAAGATCAAACCACGATTGGGAGTTAACGGTTGGATAGCAATACGATTGGCTTCTGCCAAAGTGGTGTAATGTTCTACCTGCACGACTTGCAGGTAGAAAAAACGGCTGAAAAGCAAGCCAAATAAAATAACGACACCAATGGCACTGATGATCAGCCTGATGCGAAAGTTGCGGATTTCACGAATATGATCACGTAACTCTACGGCCTTATTCATACTTCATCATGATCAATACGCTGTTTACCGATCATTCCCAGCAGAAAGGCCAATAATGGCCAGCATAGCGCGCCCATCACACTGGAAAGAAAAATATACCATTCAGGAATATAAGCACCTGCTAATATTCCTGTCAAAAATATAGCTATTTGTCCTAGCAATAGAATCCATAAAATAGCAAGGATTTGCTGAAAGGCATTAAACAAACGCAAGCGCCCACATAAAATCAGCGCACAAAACGTAATCAGGCAATAACCAATTGCATGCTGTCCCAGAATACTGATATCAACCACATCCATGACCAAACCACTGACAAAGGCAACACCCATACCAGTTTGCTGAGGTTGATAGATATTCCAATAGAGCAAAGTCAAGGCCACAAAATCCGGACGCAAAACCAATACCATTTTATCAAACGGCATCATATTAATTAAAACAGCAACAAGCAGGCTGATATAGATCAGTGATCTTTTTACAGGAAGCAGAGACTCCTGAAGCCCGTAGTCATAATGCCTCCTGATCCTGGATTTTTTGTTTTGTCTGGGATGCATGTATTTCAGAGTTGTCTGGTACTTCCGGAACAAGTGGTGATGATCCTGTCAGCACGAGAACTTGTTTATGCCGATCCACCCCTGCTACGGGTGTACATATAATACGTGCGAATTTATGGGATCGATCATACTCAATATGCGTGACTTGTCCTACTGGCAAACCTGGTGGATAGACGCCGCCAATGCCTGAAGTCACCAGTAAATCCCCTTGTCGAATGTCTGTACTGATAGATAAAAACCGCAACTCCAATTCGCCATTGCGGCCCGTACCCGATATAACCGTGCGCAAACTATTACGTTGAATTTGTACCGGCACCAGATGGTTCTTATCTGTAATTAATGTGATCTCCGAAGTCCATGGATAAACCTGCGTAATCTGGCCAATAACACCTAGTTCATCCATGACTACCTGACCTGCTTTGATTCCATTCAATGTACCCTTGTCCGCCGTCACCTTGCGACTGAACGGATCGCGCGGCATGTAAAGCACTTCTGCCAGAATCGTTTGAATATCTGTATGTTTGGTCGCGCCTAGTAACGCACGTAATCGCTCATTTTCACTGGCCAAGGCGCGCAATCGAAAAAAATCATAACGGCTGTTCAGATGTTTACGCCTGAGCTCGTCTATTTCTTCAATACGCTTGAAATCCGCGATAGATTGCTCTACTTTTTCTTGCAATGTAAAAGGAAAAGAAGCAACTTTCTGCAGCGGAAAAATAACAGTTGCAACCACGCGTCGTACTTCGGGGAAAGCATCAAAACGTGCATCTGCAATCATAACAAGCGTAGATAACAACACAAAAAAGAATATCCGTGTCAGTGGATTCGGATCGGGTTTAAGATGATGAATAGAAGATGACATGAATGCTTTCAGTGTCTTGGCGTTCCAGCTTTATCAGCCAAAACATATTGTTCATTGACAATCAATATTTAGACCGCTGCAATTAATTGTTGTAATACAAGACATTGAACGCATATAGCACGACTACCATTACACATATAAATTTAGCAAAGGTTATGTTGATTTATCTCTATCCAGGTAAGTTTACATGACATAAATCACATAGTAACGAGTCAATTTGAGCGATAAAAACAGCCTAATTTACGACTGAATCAATAATCTCTGGCAAAAATGCCAACCGGATGATCTATGCTGTCCAAAGCCATGCCAGCACCTCGCACGACACAAGTGGAAGGATCATCTGCAACCACAACTGACAATCCCGTTTCCTCCATTAACAAACGATCAATATCGCGTAATAATGCCCCTCCTCCCGTCATGACCATGCCCATTTCCGCGATATCGGCACCCAGTTCAGGGGGTGTTTGCTCCAGAGCAATCTTGACGCCACTGACGATACTATTAAGCGGTTCCGCCAGCGCTTCCAGAATTTCATTGCTGGAAATGGTAAAGCTACGCGGCACACCTTCTGCCAGGTTGCGTCCTTTGACTTCAATTTCTTTGACTTCTGATCCTGGATAAGCAGAACCAATTTCTGATTTAATCGTTTCAGCGGTTACCTCCCCAATCATGATGCCGTAGTTGCGGCGGATATAATTGATGATCGCTTCATCAAACCGATCCCCCCCCACTCGAATAGAATTAGCGTACACTACGCCGCCTAATGAAATCACTGCTACTTCTGTCGTGCCGCCACCGATATCCACCACCATACAACCCGTTGGTGTTTCAATCGGCAAATCCGCACCAAGTGCTGCAGCCATAGGTTCTTCGATTAATTCCACCTTGCGTGCACCCGCTCCGTAAGCCGCTTCGCGTATTGCACGCCGCTCTACTTGTGTTGAACCACAAGGCACTGACACCACAATACGCGGATTAGCTGAAAACAATCGAGGTGGATGTGCTTTTCGGATAAACTGTTTCAGCATTTGCTCTGTCACGGTAAAATCTGCAATCACGCCATCTTTCATGGGCCTGACTGTTGTAATATTGCCAGGAGTACGTCCTAGCATTTGTTTTGCAGCATGTCCAACCTGTTGAATCATGCGTTTACTTCCTGGACCTCCTTCATGTCGTATCGCAACGACTGAAGGCTCATTTAGCACCACCCCCTGTCCACGTAAGTAAACAAGTGTATTGGCAGTACCCAGATCAACAGCCATGTCCGTCGAAAAATAGCTGTCCAGCAAGTTATTGTTCAGGAAATTAAACATAATGACGATATTCGAGAATGACAGATTCGGTATATTATGTACTGTAGTCAGCTCACCATTTTTCTTTTTAAGCGCTAAATACTACAGCCGTATAAAATATGCGTTTAGCAAGTGTGCATGATACTCTATTATGCGTTTTGATTTAAACAGAAAGCGATAAAATGAAACTCTCACCCGATGATATCAAACGTGTTGCAAGGTTGGCGCATATCGAGGTTACCGAAGAAGAACTGCCACAAAATTTGATTCAGCTATCTGGCATACTGAATCTGATCCAGCCAATACAAACCGTTAATACTCAGCAAATCCAGCCTATGGAGCATACTCAGGATATTGCGCAAAGATTGCGCACTGACATCGTCACAGAAACAGATCAACATCAGCAGTTTCAAGCAATCGCTCCTGAGGTGGAAGATGGCTATTATCTGGTTCCCAAAGTGATTGAATAGCTGATCATGTTACCTCACACTTTTTTTGCTGTTTTCATAAAACTCTACTGCATTCATAGATCATGTTAAACGCCAGCCTCAGGCAGCTTTCTGTGCTGTTGACCGAAAAAAAAATATCCAGCACCGAGCTTACTCAAACATTTCTCGCCCATATCAAAGCACTTAACCCTAATTTAAATGCCTTTATTACGCTGGATGAAGAAAAAAGTTTGCATCAGGCCAAGCTTGCCGATCAAATGATTGCTGCAGGAAAAGCCACCTCCCTTACCGGCATTCCTATTGCGCATAAAGATATTTTCTGTGCAAACGGCTGGCTAACAACTTGCGGCTCAAAAATGTTGGCAAACTTTATTGCTCCTTATGATGCCACTATTGTGCAACTGTTTGATCAAGCAGGCATGGTCAATCTGGGTAAAACCAACATGGATGAATTTGCCATGGGTTCCAGCAATGAAACCTCTTATTACGGACCAGTCAAAAATCCTTGGGATAAGCAAGCTGTTCCGGGTGGCAGTTCAGGGGGAGCCGCCTGTGCGATTGCTGCCAGACTCATTCCAGCCGCAACCGGTAGCGACACCGGTGGCTCCATCCGACAACCAGCCGCGCTCTGTGGTATCAGTGGTATCCGCCCCACTTACGGATTGGTATCTCGTTATGGCATGATCGCGCTTGCTTCCAGTATCGATCAGGCTGGCCCGATGGCTAAATCTGCAGAAGATCTCGCATTATTGCTAAACACCATGGCCGGATTCGATGAACGTGACTCCACCAGTTTGCAACGAGAAAAAGAGGATTACACCCAAGATCTGAACAAGCCATTGAATGGAGTGCGCATTGGCTTACCCAAAGAATTTTTTACAGAGGGAATCAGCCAGGAAGTTGCCGATGCCATAGACGCTGCTTTGGCTGAATACCGTAAATTGGGCGCCACGCTTGTTGAAGTATCGTTGCCACACGGCCAATATGCCGTGCCAGTTTATTGTGTACTGGCTTCAGCCGAGGCATCCAGTAATCTGGCGCGCTTTGACGGAATACGATATGGATACCGAGCTGAGCATTACACCAATCTGGAAGACTTATATACCAAAACACGCACCGAAGGCTTTGGTGAGGAAGTGAAGCGACGCATTCTGATTGGCACCCTCATGTTATCCCACGATTACTACGAAGCTTATTACCTGCAATCCCAAAGAATACGACGTCTGATTGCCAAAGATTTTACAACAGCCTTTGAACAATGCGATTTAATTATGGGGCCAACCTCACCCACCGTTGCTTTCAATATCGGCGAAAAAAACGGTGATCCTACCCAAATGTATTTAGCAGATACTTACACCTGCACGGCCAGTCTTGCAGGTTTGCCTGGCATGTCAATACCTATTGGATTCGGTGCAAATAAGCGACCTATCGGCTTACAAATCATTGGTAATTATTTCAGAGAAGCACAGATGCTCAATGCTGCACACAGCTACCAACGTGTGACCAACTGGCATGAACTGACTCCGCCAGAAATGAATCTCTCATAAATAGCCAGATGCTCATCTCTGATTAATAGCAAGCAATTACAAGATAAAGGATTATTTGATCATGCAATGGGAAACGGTTATTGGGCTTGAGATACATGTACAGCTATCTACTCTGTCCAAAATTTTCTCTGGTGCGTCCACCGCGTACGGAGCACTACCAAACTCACAGGCGAGTGCCGGAGATATTGCGCTACCTGGCACTTTACCAGTACTCAACAAAAAGGCTGTGGAATACGCTATTCGCTTTGGCTTGGCTATCGATGCTCACATCAATTCCCCGACCATTTTTGCCCGCAAAAACTACTTTTACCCGGATTTGCCCAGCGGCTATCAAATTAGCCAATTGGAATACCCAATTGTTGAAGGGGGGCAAGTTAATATTCAAGTAGCCGATCAGGAAAAAACCATTCATCTTACTCGAGCGCATTTGGAAGAAGATGCAGGTAAATCAACACATGAAGGCTTTCATGACAAAACTGGCATTGATCTGAATCGAGCTGGTACCGCCTTGCTGGAAATTGTCTCAGAACCGGAAATGCGCAGCAGTGCGGAAGCAGTAGCCTATGCAAAAACACTGCATTCACTGGTACGCTGGATAGGTATTTGTGATGGCAACATGCAAGAAGGCTCCTTCCGTTGTGATGCTAATGTATCCGTACGCCCCATCGGCTCAGAAGTATTAGGCACACGTTGTGAAATTAAAAATCTTAACTCTTTTCGCTTTCTTGAAAGAGCCATTGATTACGAAATAGCCAGGCAAATCGATGTAATAGAAAGTGGAGGTAAGATTATTCAGCAAACACGTCTGTATGACGCTGATCACGATGAAACACGCGCCATGCGTAGCAAGGAAGATGCGCATGATTATCGCTATTTTCCTGATCCTGATTTGTTGCCTGTCATAATTCCACAAAAGTGGATCGCACAAGTCAGCGCAGCATTACCAGAACTGCCCAAACACAAACAACAACGCTACATTCAAGAATTAGGTTTGTCTTCCTATGATGCCAACGTGCTCACTACTACGCATGATCTGGCGGAATATTTCGAACAAACCATTGTTCATCTCCCCGAACAAAACAAACTTTGTGCTAACTGGATCATGGGTGAAATCAGTGGGCGGCTCAATAAAGAAGGACTTGAAATCAATCAATGTCCAATCAACCCTGAACGACTAGCGCAATTATTGCTACGCATTACGGATGGCACCATCTCCGGAAAAATCGCTAAAGAGGTATTCGATAGCATGTGGCAAAATGATGAAGCAAGCGCTGATATGATCATCGATGCTAAAAACCTCAGACAGGTTTCAGATGATGGTGCAATCGAAAAATGGATTGAGGAAGTTTTGGCAGCTAACCAGCAGCAAGTAGCAGATTATCGCTCTGGTAAAGAAAAGGCCTTTAACTTTTTGATTGGCCAGGTTATGAAACTATCACGAGGGAAAGCCAACCCCGCGCAAGTGAGTACACTGCTTAAAAAACATTTGGCTGAATAACTTCAGCCAAGGAGAAATGAAATTCAGGCACGATTGTTTTGTTTGAGCAATACTAACCAACAACGATCAAACCAAGCCTGAATTTCATGAATAGAATTGATGTTTATTTATTCAGTGCGTCACAGGCATCAAGGAATTGCTGACGACTAGTTTCGTCATTCTTATAATAATCAAGCGCTTTTTCCATACCTCTTCCCGCACAATTAGCAGTAGATGCAACGGGCGCTGTCTCGCTGCAAGCCACTAAGGTAACACTCAGACCCAAAATACAAATAGCGTGATATACAAATTTCATTAAAGATTTCCTTTATAAGAATCTGTTAAAAATCTGGCGTATTTATCACAACCTTTATTGGCCTCAATCAGATTGCCAAATTCAAATACCCCAAATCGAATACTCATTCTAATTGTTCACAGTTGTGACTGCCAAATTCTCGTAATTGACTACTACGAGTTAAATCATTTTACCTGAGTTCTGCCAACCAGAAACAATTTTGCTTATTTTTATGAAAAATCCATAATATGATACAAACACTTGCCAGCTTGCTGTCAAACACCTTCCATCTTGTATAATCTCACATACGAACAAACGGGGTTGATTCACCCCGTTTGTTCTCTGATGACTCTGATTATTGTACTGCCACCTTGATTTTTTTAGGTTGTACCGCTTCCTGCTTAGGAATGGTGACAACCAATACACCATCTTTGGTAGTGGCTGTGATACCTGCCAGATTGGCTGTATCTGGCAAACTAAAGCGACGATAAAATGAACCATGTGTACGTTCAACCCGCTTATAGCCATCCTGCTCTGTTCTGGCTTCCGTGCGTTTCTCTCCTTGAATAGTTAGCACGCCGTTATCAGTAGTTACTTCTATTTCCTCAGGTTTGACGCCCGGTAAATCTGCATGCAGCACAAATTTATCAGCTTCTTCCTTGATATCAACCGCAGGTGCCCATTCAGCAACAGCAGAAGTCCCTTCAGTAGACACGCCATCACGTGCTCGCTCAAGTTCTCGCTGTAACTGAGATAACAATCCCCATGGTTCATAACGTGTAATTGTTGCCATAATAATCTCCTTGTTGTTCACAAATATTGATCTATGCAAGGCTCACTCAATGTATTTAACAGCCTTTGTTCCATCATCAATTTAAATATTTTTAATTCTGCACGATATTTACATGTGATGATTTTCTTGTACGCCATCTATATAAGTACATTTTTAGCGTTTTCAAGCCTATGAAGAATCTATTTGCAAAATTGCAGAAAATTATCGCATTGCGGTTAACGACAACTACTTGTCTGTAATAAATAAAAATTTTATGTGCTGCAAAATCAGTGTTCTCCCTTGCCAACACAATCCGAGTTATGATTAAGGCATAAAACATTTCAGTTGTTTAGAAGAAAATATGTTCATCATATTGGAGCAGCATTATGGTTTCTCATCCTGTTAATACTGCGGTGATTTTGTCCGCTACCCCAGCTCAACCAGCTTTACGAACTCAACCAGTCAATCCTGTTACGCCAGTAACTGATGCCACGCAATCTGACTCACCTGCTTTTACGCTCGGCCAAAAATACACGGCGCAAGTGGGCGAACGCTTGGCAAACAATCTTTCGCTAGTAAATGTTGCAGGTAAATGGCTGCAAATGCGTATGCCTGCGGCAATCAACAACGGCGATCTACTCGAATTGACGCTGATTGAACAATCACCACATCTGAAATTTTTGCTGCAAACCGGTACATCAATAGGTGATAATTCGACTACATTAAGCCCAACCGGAAAATTACTGGCACAACTATTAGGCCAACCCGCCCTACTTGCTTCTAGCGCAACATACAGCACTGCCCCTTTGTTACCAAACCCGCCCGCTACTGCTGCTGAAAACGCGCATTTATCTGCCCAGTTGCAACACACATTAGCAATCAGTGGATTATTTTATGAAGCACATCTGGCACGCTGGCTAAAAAGCAGCCGTTCATTGCAACAATTGCAACAGGAACCTCAGAATAAATTAGCCCCTACAAGCGGAAGTAAGCAGACAAACTCAACTGCGCTCATTGCCCCACACACGACAGCATTGGTGCAGCAGCAACTACATCTACTGGAAACTGGCACTATGCAATGGCAAGGAGAAATATGGCCGGAACAAACCATTAAATGGGATGTCACGCAGCTACCCGATCATGAGCAGGAAGCAGAACAAACGACCGATGAAACGACTAAAAAAGCCAGTAACTGGCAAACCCGCATCCAGCTGCACCTGCCCAATCTGGGGAAAGTGACTGCTATCCTCAAACTGGATCCGCAAGGGATGCGCATTCAATTAAATACGGATTCTGATCACACGATGCAGCAATTCAAAAGAGAACAAGTAACATTAGCCACAGCCATGCAAACCACCGGGTTAACTATTCAGGCATTAGAGATTCAACGACATGAAAAATCCTGATCTGGACAAGCAGGCACAGCAGCAGAACCAATCATTGCCTGCAAACGAAGCAATTCATCTTCCCAGTGCCGCAGCACTAACCTATCAGGATGGCATGACAGCACCCCGGGTTGTCGCCAAAGGACAAGGAGCCATTGCGGAAGAAATTATTCGCCGAGCACAAGAAGCGGGTGTATACGTGCACGAATCTGCGGAATTAGTGGCATTACTGATGAAGGTTGATCTGGATGAACACATTCCGCCGGAATTGTATATTGCGGTCGCTGAGTTATTGGCGTGGCTGTATCGACTAGAAAACGGCATGGCTACGCCAACTGCGCAACCAGCCACCCAACTCAAGCCCATGCCGTGACATCGCTATATATTTTGCAGATGAGATGAGATGACATTGCAAATAACAGCAAAATTTATATCACGCAACTATTTGCTACAAATTTCAGAAATCAAACCGAGTATCAAATTTCCTTGCTTGCTGTTCCAGTTTTACGATATAGCGCTGTATCAACACCTGCACTTTTTCAGGCAAATCAAGAAATTCGCAGCTGATACGTGGACAAACATGCCCATTATCCAATATCACCGAACCAACATGTACCACCCGAATGGCTGTTTCTATTGAACCAAATAATTCCTCATCCCCTGGTAAATCAACTCGGCAATTCGGATAAACCTCCCCTACTTCCAAGGCAGTTTCTGTACCTGGCTGATCTACCAATGCCATCCCCCCACAACTAATATCCAATAAGTTGTAAGTCACAGGAGATTCTTGGGATTCCAATAAATACATCACACAAATAGCTGGTGTAGCGATAGGAGTAATCATTCGATAAAAATTCCGGCGTTGCAAACGTCGTAGAGATTCTGGAATATCTGCGCTAAAAGCAGTGCGTCCCTCGAACTGAATTTGTCGCAAGTTACTACATTCAAATTCGATGCCAACCCGATTATGGTTAGTTGTGCAGCGAACACGACCGCGTTTAAGCACAATACGATTGAGCGCTTCATTGACACCGTAATCTATTATTAATTGCTTTTTTTGCAGATCAATTGCCAAGATGGATGAAAGAATAATGGAACGGCTACTACGTCCCAGATGCAATGAAATCAATGATTTTTCCTGCATAATTCCATCTAAAAAGAAATATATCTCCCGCTGGGAATACACATAGTAATCCTGCTCTTTGATATCTAGCTTTCTGTCAGAAGTAATCGTTCGTTCAGAAGCGGTCTGAAGTGTTGCCATAGCTTTCCCTATGTTTTTTATCAGATAAGTGCTATACCTGCATATTCATAATTTCCTGATACGCCGTCACTAATCGATTACGTACCTGGATCATGGATTGAAAAGAAACATTGGCCTTCTGCAACGAAATCATCACGTCATGTAATTCAACATCCTGATTACCGCGTATAAATTCCTGGCTCAATTGATCTGCCGTTTGCTGCACGGTATTAGCCTGATCGACAGCTGACTTCAATAATTGGCCAAAATCCGTTTGCGGCGCAGCTGCCGCAGCGGCAGATTTAGTTCCGCCAGCAGCCAACTCTGAGGTGGCTTTAAGCTGCGCTAACATCTGATCTATTCCTGAGGTCGTATTCATATTTTCTATTGTTTATAAAATTTAGCATTCAGCATGCTGATATTGTCGTAATTTGTACCGTAATGTACGCTCAGAAATACCGAGCTTTTGTACTGCTAATTTGCGTGAACCATTCACCGCCGCCAACGTTCGCAAAATATGGTTGCGCTCCAATGTTTTCATATCGCATAACAAAGGCTCCTCTGTTTCCCAATCTATCATCTGCTCATCTGCCAATGATGTCTGGCTCTCTGGTAATTCTGGTAGATTCAAATGCGCTGGCTCAATAGCCCCCCCCGCCAGAATCATAGCTCGTTGTATAACATTCTGTAGCTCTCGCACATTTCCCGGCCAGGTATGCTGTTCCAAGCAACGTATGGATGATTTTGTCAGCGTACAGCCAGGCTGAGTGGACTTATCCAGAATAGATTGCGCCAGCGGCACAATATCTTGCGGCCGTTCGCGCAGTGGTGGAATCTCCAGCGGAAAAACATTTAATCGATAAAACAAATCCTCTCTAAACTGTCCTGCTTGTACATGCACCTGCATATCTCGGTTAGAAGTTGCAATCAGACGAATATCCAATGACACTGGTTTGCTCCCACCCACGCGTTCTACTTCGCGCTCTTGCAACACGCGTAACAATTTCGCCTGTAATTCCAGTGGCATTTCCGAGATCTCATCCAGTAACAAAGTGCCACCATTCGCCTGCTCAAATTTTCCAGCTTGTCTCTGCAACGCTCCTGTAAAAGCCCCCTTCTCGTAACCAAATAAAGTGGCTTCCAATAAACTTTCGGGGATAGCAGCACAATTAATGGCAACAAAAGGCTGAGACACACGGGATGAATGATGATGAATAAACTGCGCCAACACTTCTTTACCGCTACCGCTTTCCCCCATCAGCATAACTGTGGCATCAGTTACTGCCACTTTTTTTGCCATAGATAGCAAGGTAAGTGTGCGAGGATCCTGCGCCACAATTGCCAACCCATCGTCATCGCTGATAGTCAGCAAATAACGCTCAACATGCGTCAATAAACTGCGAGGCTCAAATGGTTTAAGCAGATAATCACAAGCACCTGATCGCATTGCAGCCACGGCTTTGTCCACTTCACCATAAGCGGTCATCAATACCACTGGAATCCAGGGATACTGCTGCCTTACTTGCCGCAACAAGGCATAACCGTCCACAGGATGCATCTGCACATCGCTGATCACCAGTCCTATCGGATGATGACGCAACACATCAAGTGCCTCCTGCCCACTCTTGGCAGCAAAATGGGTATAGCCTTTTAATTTAAGTGTCGCGCACAAAGCCTCCAACAAATTTGGATCATCTTCCACAATTAATACGGGTAAGTTTTGCATTGTTCACTATCCTTATTCATTGCCAACATCACAATAAAAAATTGTTTTGCGGTTTCCTCTGCAGCGCCATTACGCTCGTTCAAGCTCATCTGGGCAAGCAAATTACAAACCGTGCTCCTACTTCTGTTGTAGCCTCTACCCAGATTTCGCCCTGCATGGATCGAATCAAATTATGTACAATCGCCAATCCCAGCCCTGTACCCTCAGTCCTGGTAGTAAAAAACGGTTCAAACACTTGTTCATGCAGCGCTGGATTAATACCTGGGCCTTCATCACTCACAACCAGCTTAACCTGATCTGCAGTTGCCTCACAAACCAGCGAGACCAAACTGCCTGCTGGCGCAATCTGCATAGCGTTGTCCAATAAATTAATCACGGCATTGCTCAGCGCATCTTGATTGACCTGCAAGCTCGCTCCCTTACTGTTATCTTCAACCACAAAACGCAGTTGACGTTGTTGCATTTGCGACGTCATAACTCGTTGCAGCTTGCGCAACCAAGCAGACAATTTCACCTTGCCGACAGAAACTGGCTCTCCCCTTACAAACTGCAACATGTTGCTGATCAAATGTTCGAGATATTGCAATCGTTCTATTGTTTTAGCGGCAAAACTGCCACGATTCTGAATATTAATCGTCTCATCAGCCAAATGTCCGGCATACAAGAGTGCTGTTGACAAGGGTGTGCGCAACTGATGTGCCAGGCCAGCTGCCACTTCACCCATTGCTGCCAAGCGCTGATTGCGGCGATTCTGTTCACGCAACGCATGCGCTTCCGTAATGTCATGCAGCAGCAAAATACTTTCCCCGGTGGTGTCTGACACACTATTTTCAATAAATACCCGGCGCACATTGACATGAATTTGGGCGGCTTCTTTTTTGATTACCCACCATTCCCCAGCCTCATCTGTTTTTTGTAAACGCTCCTGCTTGATTTGCTGCCACGCGGCTCCTAACAAAATTTCCCCCAAAAAACGGGTTGCGGCTGGATTCGTTCGGGTAATACACCCTTGATGATCCAGCACCACCACGCCACCTGGCAATGCTGTCAATAACTGACTCAATTGCTGAGAAAGCGTTTTCTTGGCCGCCAATTCATGTTGCAACTCCTGATTGGTACGCGCCAGTTCTTGTGTTAAGCGCGTCACTTGTTGCTGCAATTCATGGTAAATCTCGGACAGCTGATTGGAAGCCTGGTTAAACACTACAAAGGCTTGTTTCAGTTGTTCACGATTAGCCCATGATTCTGCAGTCACATCTGTTTCAACCTCTATTTTCATGGAAAGTACGCTGAACTTTGATGCCATGGAGCTTAGCACTCCCTTTGTTTAGCCATATCCGGAATAACACAAACAAATGTTCTTTGTTCAAGGATTCGCGTTGGTCAAATAGCTAGATAATTCTGACATTCGTTTAATTACATTCAATAAGCATATGATTCATTACAACCAGCTCAAATATTTTTCAGACAAAACTCAGTCTGATCAACCGGGCAGGAGAAAATAGTAATGGCGACTGTTCAAGAAGAAATTCAGGAAGAGAAAAAGATTTTTAGCCAACTGGAAAAAATCAAACAGCTACCTGCTTCCAAGAAAATAGGATTAATGGTAGCGGCAGCTACTGTGATCGCGCTCATTACAGGTGTATGGCTATGGAGCCAGACGCCAGATTATCGCGTGCTCTATACCAATGTATCCGAGCAGGATGGTGGAACAATCATTGATGCGCTGCAAAAAATGAATGTTCCTTACCAATTTAGTGAAAGTGATGGCGCTATTCTCATTCCAGCCAAACAAGTGCACGAAGTTCGTCTTAATCTGGCTGGACAAGGGCTACCCAAAGGTAACACTGCGGGATTTGAGATTTTAGAGAACCACAAATTTGGCTCCAGCCAATTTCTGGAACAAATTAATTATCAACGTGCATTGGAAGGAGAACTGGCGCGTTCAATCCAATCTTTGTCTGCAGTGCAAAAAGCACGGGTGCATTTGGCAATTGCCAGGCCCAGTGTATTTGCACGCGAGCGCCAACTACCCAGCGTATCGGTACTATTGAACCTGCATCCTGGTCGAGTACTGGATGCTGAACAAGTCAATGCCATTGTGCATCTGGTATCCAGCAGCATTCCCAACCTGCCAGTCAAAAACGTTACTGTGGTTGATCAAAACGGCAATCTGCTCAGTGGCAAGAAGGATAATATGCTGGAAACCGGGCTGAATCCCGGTCAACTCAAGTATGTACAAGAAATAGAACAAAATTTTGTACAACGAATTGAATCCATTCTGGCACCTGTGACCGGTCAGGATAATGTACGTGCGCAAGTAACTGCGGACGTCGATTTTTCACGGATTGAGCGTGCCGAAGAAACTTACCGGCCTAATAATAATCCGGCGGAAGCAGCCGCTGTTCGCAGCCGGCAACAATCCGAATCTGTCACGATTTCACAACCTGATGGGGGCGTGCCTGGTGCATTATCCAATCGCCCACCTGCGCCGGCTCAGGCACCAATAGAAGAATCTCAGGACAATCAGCAGAAAACTGTGCAAACCACGCCGACTGATACACATAAGGAATCGACCACTAACTATGAAGTGGATAAAACTGTTTCGCATATCAAGCAGTCTGTTGGGCAAATTAATCGGCTATCAGCGGCAGTGGTGGTGAATTACCACACACAAACCAATCAACAAGGCAAATCAACCAGCAAACCCCTGCCCAAAAAGGAAATTGCGAAAATCACAGCACTGGTCAAACAAGCCATTGGTTTCAATGAAGCACGTGGCGACACATTAACTGTCACCAACAGCGAATTCAGATTAAAAGAAGAAGCCCTGGAAGAACTGCCTCTCTGGAAAGATCCTGAGACTGTTTCATTGGCAAAAGACATCAGCAAACAATTACTGATTGCTGTAATCGTCTTGTTCTTCTTGCAAAAAATATTCCGACCCTTTGTAAAAAATCTGTTGCCTCCTCCCCCGCCACCCGTCACAGCATTAGTGGTTGAGCAAGATGATGAAAATGCCGAGGAAGAAGAAGCCAAACTAGAAATGGCCAAAACAATGACTTTGGAACAAAACCTGGGAAGAGCTCGATTATTAGCGATGAGTGAACCAGCCATTGTGGCTAACGTTGTCAAAGAATGGGTATCCAGCGATGAATGAAGAAGGAATCTTGAAAAGTGCGATCTTGCTGATGTCACTGGGGGAAGAGGAAGCTTCACAAGTATTTCGCTATCTCGGCCCTAAGGAAGTACAAAAACTGAGTGAAACCATGGTGACACTCAATGATATCAGGCGCGAACAAATCGAGCAAGTACTGGAAGAATTTTGCGTGCGGGCTGATAACAGAACTTCACTAGGGCAGGATGGACACGACTATCTGCGCGCTGTGCTCATCAAAGCATTGGGAGAAGAAAAAGCAGCCAGCTTGCTTGATCGTATCAGCCGTAGTGATGATACCAGCGGCATTGAAAGTCTGAAATGGATGGATGCCATTGCTGCCGCAGAGCTCATCAAGAATGAACATCCGCAGATCATCGCCACCATTCTGGTCCATCTGGAACGTGATCAATCCAGTGCTATCCTGGCTCAATTCACCGAAAGGTTACGCAACGATGTGCTCTTGCGCATTGCAACACTGGACAGTGTGCAACCTATTGCATTGCGTGAATTAAACAGCGTTCTGGGCAAACTGCTTTCAGGCACAGACAGCATTAAGAAACCACGCATGGGCGGCGTACGTACCACCGCCGAGATATTGAACTTTATGCCTACTGCGTTGGAAAGTAATGTGATTGAAAACATCACCCAATATGATGAAGACATGGCACAGCGCATCATGGACGAGATGTTTGTCTTTGATGATCTATTGAAAGTGGATGATCAAGGCATCCAGCTGTTACTACGAGAAATACAATCAGAATCCCTGATTACAGCCCTCAAAGGTGCGAAAGAGGAATTACGCGACAAAATTTTCAAGAATATGTCTCAGCGTGCAGCCGAAGTGCTGCGTGAAGATCTTGAAAGTAGAGGACCAGTACGTGTTTCTGAAGTAGAGCTTGAACAGAAGAAAATTCTCAAGACCCTACGTCAACTTGCCGATGATGGTCATATCGCGCTAGGTGGAGGAGACGATGGATTTATCTAACACCTCCAAAAATAAGCTGTCAGCACAGCAGTCAACTTAAGGCACAAGGAGTTAGCCATGGAAGCCGCTTCCGTTATTTCAAAAGAAGAATTTTCTGCTTGGAAAAAATGGGAATTTGGATCACTGGATCCACTTAAATCCAGAAAAAAAGCAGCGCAAAGCACCAAACAACCTACTCAATCAGCTCAGCCAGCTCCACACACTGCACCTGAGCAAACAGCCAATCAGCAGGCGGAAGCAGAAATGACCGCCTTACCCACCGCTGAGCAAATTGAACATATTTATCAGCAAGCGCGCGAAGAAGGAAAAAGAACGGGTTATCAAGAAGGATTAGAGCAAGCTACCCAAACTGTTGCTGCAGAAATACAGCAATTGCAAACGTTAGCTAATGCATTGAGTGAAGAAATAAAAAATGTTGATCAAGCCGTAGCACAAGATTTGTTGGCATTGGCAGTTGAGTTGGCCAAGAAAATTACTGGCAAAGCGTTACAAATCAAACCGGAATTGATCTTGCCGCTAGTTGAAAAAGCAATCAGTCAGTTACCTACTATTTCACAACCTATCCGACTGACCGTACATCCTGATGATGCAGCCCGCATTCGTGCTCATCTGGACAATCATCCAATTGCGCCCAAATGGAAAGTACTCGAAGATATTCATATTGAACCTGGGGGCTGCCGAGTCGAATCAGGCGGTTGCGAAGTGGATGCCACTCTGGCTACCCGTTGGCAACGAACACTGGCTGCACTTGGTCACGATCAAAACTGGCTGGAATAACGTCTATTCATGACTGTTTCTGAACTCACGCATACTCAACTCTGGCGCGATTATGTACAGAATTGCCAACAACTGATTGAGCCCACCAATCCGCTACTCGTCAGTGGCACGCTAACCCGTGTAGCGGGTCTGGTGATGGAAGCGGTCGGCCTCAAATTGGCAGTAGGCACCAGCTGCATTGTGTTCTTGCCAAATGGCACCAGCGTGACAGCAGAAGTCGTTGGGTTTTCTGGAGAACGGCTGTTCCTAATGCCTTCTGGCGATATTTACGGATTAACACCTGGTGCCAAGGTAGTACCAGCTGAATATAGCGGCACAGCACCTCGTGTTGGTGCAACACAACACCCACGCCGCCGTGCAGCAGATCGCGCCAAACATATCAGCGTTGGCCCGGAACTGTTGGGACGCGTCCTCAACGGCGCGGGAGAACCATTGGATCGACTCGGAGCATTGCAATGCACGCACAACGTACCACTGTATAGTCGTCCATTTAACCCACTAGAACGCGCGCCCATAGAAAAAATACTGGATGTGGGCGTACGCGCAATCAATACCCTGTTAAGCGTAGGGCGTGGCCAACGCATGGGATTATTTGCTGGCAGTGGTGTCGGTAAAAGTGTCTTGTTGGGCATGATGGCACGCTACACCAGTGCTGATGTAATCGTCGTCGCCCTGATTGGTGAGCGTGGTCGAGAGGTACAAGAATTTATTGAATCCATTTTGGGAGATGAAGGGCTAGCACGTTCAGTGGTAGTAGCCGCTCCAGCCGATACGTCACCTTTGATGCGCTTACATGGCGCTGCTTATGCCACAGCAATTGCCGAGTATTTTCGGGATGAAGGCAAACACGTATTGCTGATCATGGATTCGCTGACTCGCTTTGCTATGGCACAGCGCGAGATTTCACTGGCTATTGGTGAACCGCCTGCTACTAAAGGTTATCCCCCATCCGTTTTTGCTCGCCTGCCGCAGCTGGTAGAACGTGCCGGCAATGGCCGTCGTGGTAGTGGTTCAATTACTGCGTTTTATACGGTATTGACTGAGAATGACGATCCCAACGATCCGATTGCTGACAATGCACGTGCCATTCTCGATGGTCATATTGTGCTCTCGCGGCGATTGGCTGATGCCGGGCATTACCCGGCAATTGACATCGAATCTTCTATCAGCCGTGTCATGGCTAGTCTGGTAACGCGTGAGCAATTGAATCAGGCGCAACGTTTCAAGACACTGTATTCCCGCTACCAACGCAGCCATGATTTGATCAGCGTTGGTGCATATGTCGGTGGTACTGATCCTCAACTGGACCAAGCAATTGAGCTTTACCCTGCACTGGAATCCTTCCTGCAACAAGGCATGTTTGAACAAGAAAATTATGCAGCAAGTATGGATAAGCTGGCGGCTATCCATTTATAAAATTTATAAGCGCATAAATGGCTACTTCCCATTCACTCAAACTGCTACTGGAATACGCACGCAAACAAACCGATGACGCGGCTATTGGATTAGGAAAACTCAATCTCAAGCAGCAAGAAGCCGAGAAAACATTACAGCTGCTGATTGATTACCGCACCAACTACCAAACGCAATTTACGCAATCTGCCAGTCACGGTATTAGCCCGGTCGAATGGCGCAATTTCAAAATATTTGTTGGCAAACTGGATACAGCAATTCAAGCACAGCAAGCGCTTGTCACAACCACGCGCCAGCATGCAGCAGCCGGCAGTACGCACTATCACAAACAGCGGAAAAGAATGCAATCTTATGCCACCTTGTCGCACCGTGCTGAACTCACCCGCCAGAAGCATTTGCAACAACAAGAGCAACGACTCCTGGATGAACACACTTCACATAAATTCAGCAAGCGGCCCAAGAATTCAGAATAATGGCACTGAATTTGCTTATATATTAATGAGAACTTGTTCAATATTTTAATCCAGGGAAATTACGTAAAACGGCACACGTTCCTGGATATTATTTTTTTAGAGATACGCACTTATGCCAGATCTGACTATTATTTCTGATCCCAACATGCTCAACACGCTTACTGCAGGCAATCAGCTAACAACAACTGTGGCAACCGCGGCACCTAAAGCGGCTCTAGCCCTTGTTGCTGAGCAATCAACTGATCAGCAATCGAATCAGACCTTTAATAGCATTTTGGCGAACATGACGCTGGAAGGTGCAAACGCTGAAGATAACAGTGACAACAGCGAGCTGACCGCAGTAGCAGCACCTCTGCCGGGTATTCTCACTATGCCAACTGATCAGTGGAACGCGGCTCGCTCCGCTAACAGCGAATTGGTACTCACCACACAGGCACGTGATAGACAGGTCAACAATACCCAGTTACAGGTTGCTACTTCGGATGAAACAACTACTCACAATGAATACGAGTCTGCTGAATCCGAACTTATTGAATCCGGAGCTGAATCTGAACTCGTCGGATTACTCACTTTTGATACCTATACCGACAACGACATAGCAACAATATCAACGGCAACTGCATCCTCTGAACCGGCAAATTTTGCCGAAATAAGTAAAATTTTGCCGCCCGGCCCAACTGATGCAGCAACAGACACAGTTCCATATGCCGAATCTGAGCAATCTACCGAGCAATCCGCTCAGCTTGTCCATCTCGCTCAACTTGTTCAGCCCATTACCAATAATCAGCCACAAATTGTTGCCTCGAATAATGTAACCAACACAACATTCGAATCTGCTGGGCTACCTACTTTCGATACACATACAAGCAGCAGCAACTCTAACAATAACAGCACATTTGCAGCAGGCTATCGTTTTGATAACTTGAATCAGGTCGCTGCTATGTCGCAGGATGCCAAACAAAATCCGGGGAATGCGTTGCCCATTACCCACGCGGTGGATGCTTCCACCATTACTACAGAACAATTCAATGAAAGCAACGGCATAAGCAATATGGCAATGGGAACAGAAATTCTTACTGCGGGCAACAATGGAACAGCAATTGCCCCAACGCATCCATCAGTATCGCCTGCTGGCATGGCTATCAGTGATATGCCACCAATAGAGGCAGCGGATGAAGCCATCAACCAACCGCAAATGCTTGCCACAGAATTTGGGCAGCCGGATTGGCCAGAAGAATTCGGTCACAGAATCACCTGGTTAGCAACTCAGCGCGTGCAAGCAGCCGAACTGAGATTACACCCGGCACACTTAGGGCCAATTGAGATTTCCTTGCAACTGTCGAATGATCAGCAGCTCAGTGCACAATTTATTGCGCACAACGCTGTGGTACGTGAAGTTATTGAAGCCAATCTGCCGAGATTACGTGAAATGATGGCTGAAAACGGCATCATGCTTGCAGATACCGCTGTTAGTGCGGATACACCACAACAGCAAACTGAGCAACACATGGAAAATGGGCAACAAAGTGGCACCTCTCATACTTCCAGATCACCTCGTTTCTTGCATGATGCTGCGCAGCATGCACACTTGCCGGCGACAACTATCATGCACCGTAGCGGGATGATTGATACATTTGCCTAGCATCTAGCAACCAGCAAAGATTAAAGAAAGGCAGACAGCACAAACGCAGCACTACAAAGAGCATAAACTCTACGGCGCTTCTCCGAATTGCGTCGTCTCATCTGTTATTGCTCGGTCAATGGCTTTTTGATCGAACGTTGCTCCTCTAAGAGCCTGTTTACGATCTTCTGAGTAATAGTGCCAAGAAAGCCAAATGAATGAGCTGCAAGCTGGTATCAAGTTTACGTTCGCAGTTTTTCCATAATCTTCGGCACTTTTCCAGCCAGGCGAAACTACGTTCCACTATCCAGCGCCTGGGCATAACCTTGAAGGTATGCAGTTTGCTGCGTTTGGCGATCTGCACGGTGACAGGTTTGCCCAGAATTTCTTGCACACTTTCGGCAAATGGTGCTCCAGTATAGCCACCGTCACACAGCAAACCTTGCACTTGTCCCAAACTCGATCTGCAACGCTTCAAGGCCTGCAATGCACCGTTACGGTCAGTCACTTCCGCTGTCGTCACTGCAATGGCGTGCGGCAACCCCAAGGTATCAACAGCGATATGGCGCTTGATGCCCGACACCTTCTTGCCGGCGTCATAGCCTTTCTGGTCAGCCGTGTCTGTATTCTTCACGCTTTGCGCGTCCACAATCAAGAACGTGCTGCAAGCGTTGCGCCCCAGTTTCTCTCGGGCCGCGCCAACCTGATTTTTTTAATGCCTGCTCCAGCACGCTCACGCCGTGCTGGTCAGGCTCATTCCATTTGCGCCAATAGGCATATACACTCTGCCATTTGGGAAACTCTCCGGGCAAAAATCTCCACTGGCAACCAGTACGCAGCAGATACAGCACAGCACAAAATACTTCATACAAATCTATTGTCGTGGGTTTGGTGCTGCGCCTCACGCTACGCAATAGCGGCTCTATCTCGGCAAACTTCTCTTTGCTAATATCACTGGCATATTTTGTTCTCTTCATCCACGTATCGTAAGGAATAATGATGAGATCGTAAACGGGCTCTCATGCCAAAAAAAGCTGTATAACCATAATAGAAAGATTCCCACAGCAACAAGTCGCTCCAAGGAAAGAAAATGCTCTACAAACCAATCATAGAAACTCGTCGGGCTAGCTGAAGTTGAAAAACCAATAAAAATCAAAGAGATAATAAGATTCAAATAGACAAAAAAACCATTAAGATCTTCTTCCCATTTCTGAAAATACCGTAGTCCAGCCGCTGTATAAGTTCTGTAAACTTGATCATCTTATTACTAGTTAAGGGGTAAGTTGCTGGCTAGCAGCGGCGGTTATTTGTGTGTGGTGATGTGGTTGAAAACAGCAGCGTTATCCTGCAAAGCGCATTGATAAATCAGCTGCTTGTATGTCTTTGGTCAGGCTACCGATTGAGATACGATCCACTCCTGTTTCAGCAATAGCGCGCACGGTGGCAAGTGTTACATTGCCCGAGGCTTCCAGCACAGCAGGCGCCGCCGACAATTGCTGGTTGTAAGCTACTGCTGCGCGCAAAGCAGTCAAATCAAAGTTATCCAGCAATACCATACGTGCCCCGGCAGCGAGGGCTTGCGCGAGTTCATCTTGTGTTTCTACTTCAATCTGGACAAATACGCCCGGCGGCGCAATGGCGGTGGCTTGTTGCAGCGCGGCTGCAATGCTGCCAGCTGCAATGATGTGATTTTCCTTGATCAAGATGCCGTCATACAGCCCGGTGCGATGGTTAGTGCCACCGCCGCAGCGTACTGCATATTTTTGTGCCAGACGCAGCCCAGGCAAGGTTTTACGGGTATCCACAATCTGTACGTTGGTATCTTTGGTGGCAGCAACAAATTGTTGGGTGCGGGTGGCAACTGCAGAGAGCATTTGCAGAAAATTCAAGGCAGTACGTTCTGCCGTCAGCAAGACACGTGCTTCCCCTGTCAGCACACATAACTGCTGGTTGTTACTCACTTGTTGCCCTTCTTCAACCTGCCAATCAATGGTGACGGTTGGCGATAATTGCCGGAAACTTTCATCAAACCAGGGCTGTCCACATACGACAAAAGCATCTTTGGCGATTATCTCTGCGCGCAGGTGCTGATCTGATTGAATCAGGGCAGCAGTTAAATCTCCCGTTCCAATATCTTCATTTAGTGCTTGACGAACCTGCTGACTAATTGCCTCACTTTGCAAGATGGCTGCATTCATTTCATAATTATCCATTTAACTCTTCTTCCAAAAATATTATGCCAGATAGCCTAATCAATCTGATTATCTTCAGTACCGCCACCATTTTAGGATTGATTATTGTTGGCGCAATTACTGTCTTTTTCATTCAAGACACCACGCAAAAAAAACACGCCATTTTGCGCAATTATCCCATCATCGGGCGATTGCGCTATTTTTTTGAAATCCAGGGAAAGTATTTCCGCCAGTACTTCTTTGCCAATGATCGCGACGAAATGCCGTTTGATCGCGCTACTCGTAGTTGGGTATATAAAAACGCCAAAAACAAAGGGGGTATTGTTGGTTTTGGTTCCACCTATAACACTCGCGAGCCCGGTGCCCTTATTTTTGTTAATTCCGCCTTCCCCACGTTGGAAGAAGAACGGGTACCCACCCCCGCGCTGACGATTGGTGAGGGATATTGTGACCAGCCTTTTTTGGCGCGTTCCATTATTAATATCAGCGGTATGAGTTACGGCGCACTCTCTACCCCGGCAATACGAGCACTTTCGCTTGGTGCTGCCAAAGCGGGTTGCTGGATCAACACGGGGGAAGGTGGACTAGCGCCTTATCATCAGGAAGGCGAGTGCGACATTATTATGCAAATTGGCACCGCCAAATATGGGGTTCGTGATGAACACGGTAATTTTTCAGCGGCACGCGCACGTGAAATCGCACAATCTGTTAAAGCGTTTGAAATTAAACTCTCTCAAGGTGCGAAACCGGGCAAAGGAGGTGTTTTACCTGCTTGCAAGGTTAATGCGAAAATTGCTGCTATTCGTGGTATTCCGGTGTGGCAAGCTTCGATCAGCCCCAATCGACATCGAGATATTAGCAATATTGAAGAACTACTGGACAAGATTGCTTTTATCCGTGAATTAACCGGGCGGCCGGTTGGTATCAAAACCGCTATTGGTGGGCGCTATTTTATCAACGAGTTATGTGAAGCTATTTTGCGCCGGGGATTAGAATATGCCCCTGATTTTATAACCATTGACGGTGGGGACGGGGGTAGCGGTGCCGCCCCACAAACGCTGATGGATTATGCAGGCTTGCCAATTATTGAAGCACTGCCACGAGCGGTGGATGCACTCATAGAATCTGGCTTAAAACAGCGTATTCGCGTTATTGCATCCGGCAAATTGGTTACTTCTGCTAAATGCGCCTGGGCATTATGTGCAGGTGCAGATTTCATCAATACTGCCCGTGGCTTCATGTTTTCTTTAGGCTGTATTCAAGCAATGCGCTGCCACTTAAACACTTGCCCAACGGGTATTGCCACAAATAATCCACGCTTGCAACGAGGGTTAGTGGTAGAAGAAAAATACTTGCGAGTGGCCAATTACGCTGTTAATGTTAATCGTGAAATTGACATGATTGCGTACTCTTGTGGATTACAACACGCACGTGAGTTACGCCGGGAGCATATCCGCATCGTGGAAACTGCTGGGAAAAGCATCGCACTAAATAAATTACATCCCTATCCGGACATAAACAATCAAAATGTAAGGTAGCAGCGATTAGGGAATCTATGAATAATATTGATGAAACAAGTGATTCTCAGAGATTCCTTGATATTTTTATTCATCACTTAACAAGGAGTACACATAATGAAATTTTTACAGTTACTGGCAGCATGTGTTATAGCTTTCTCTCTTTCCAGCAATGCGTTTGCGGAAGAAACCTTAATAGAAAAACTGGAAGTGCAAAAAAATGATACACAACGTTCAGCCAACAAAGCAATTAATCGTGCCAAAGAAGCCGCTTGCACCGGCAGTGAAGCGGAATGCATGAAACAAAAAGCTGAGCACCACGCCAGTGAAGCCTACGATGCCACCAAAGACAAAGCATCTGAACTCAAAAATAAAATAAATTAGAACCCAGCTCCGCTAAATGCCCTTATATTCATAAAATATGAGGGCATCTATAGGATAGATTGGCACACGTATTCCTGCTTGCAGAGTAATAAGATAAACAGTCAATAAGATTCTCAAATTCAACTAACTCCTGCTACAAACACTTTTTAAATTTATAATAAGTTGAAAATCTTATCCTGTTTGATGTTACTTTCAGGGTTATCATTTTGTGTTTGTGCCCAGGAAGTAACGAATAACTCCGTACACAAACCAGAAGAAACTGGCCCAGCGCTACTTGAATCTATAACCATTACAGCAGATTCTCCTACCGAAGAGCAGCCAGACGTCATTCATCCTGCAGCTGTATTGTCACGTGACTACTTGCAAACACGCGATTTACGTAATATCGGCGAAACAGTTTCTCAAGAGCTAGGAATCTCGGCTGGTGATTATGGATCAGCAGCTGGCCGACCGATTATCCGTGGTTTAAGTGGCCCACGAGTTCGGATACTGGAAAACGGGATTGGCACGATGGATGTTTCTACGGTCAGTCCTGATCATGCTGTGGCGACAGAAGTATTGTTTGCCGATCAGATTGAAATTTACCGAGGAGCTTCGGCACTGCTCTATGGCTCTGGCATTAGTGGTGGAGTAGTAAATATCACTAATCAGCGAATACCTGAGCAAATGCCAGATGAGATAGGTGGAGATTGGTATACCCATTACAATTCTGTTGCTGATGATTTGACCAGTGCATTTCGCTTGAATGCAGGAAGAGGAAATTTTGCCTGGCACCTGGAAAGAATGCATCGACACACTGAAAATTATTCGATACCTGGCTTTGCGCAAATAACTCCCAAATTGGATTCCAAGAAAGGCACAATTGAAAACAGTGATGTTCGAACAAAGGATTTTTCCAGTGGCCTGTCCTATATTGGCGAACGGGGATTTTTGGGGGGTGTAGTCAGTCGCTTTACCAATCACTATGGTGTCCCTGGTAGCGAAGAAATGGCAAGAATTGATCAAAAACAAACTCGTTTCGATGTGAAAGGTGCGCTTGATCACCCTTTACCTGGGTGGAAAAAGATGAAGTTGCACTGGGCGCACAACAATCATACGCATAAAGAGTCAAGCAATGATGAAGATGAAACATTGCTAATAAACCGTGAATGGGAAGGTCGGTTTGAGATGGTGCACCAGCCATTAGGAGGTTGGGAAGGAATATCTGGATTGCAGTATCAGAACCGTAATTTCTCCAGTACTGGTGAAGAAGCTTTTGTTCCGGACTCTCGCGTGGAATCATTGGGAATATTTTTAGTCGAGAAACGAAATATCGGACGCTGGTCGATTGAAGTGGGAGGCCGTTATGAGCACCAATGGACGAAGCGAGATGAAGATAGTTTTAAGACTAACCATAGCGCATTCAGTATTGCAGCAGGGGCTACCTGGCAATTCATCGAAGGCTATTCATTAAGAGGTAATATTTCCCATGCGGTGCGTACACCAAAGCTGGAAGAACTATATGCTAATGGGGCGCATCTGGCCACGAACTCATTTGAAATTGGAAAAACCACACTTGCAAATGAAAAAAACAGCGGGATTGATTTATCTTTAGGTAAACAAGGTGGGAATCTAGACTGGACGCTCAATTTGTTTGCCAATCACGTCAGTCATTTTATATTTTTACATGAGCTGGATCTGACGGGTGATGGTCAGCCAGATCGAGTCAATATGATGGGCATTCCGGATCATGATGGCTTGTTGTTGCTTAATTATGATCAACGTAATGCCAATTTTATCGGAGCTGAATTCGAAACGATTGCCCACTTACTAAATAATAATCGCAATAAGTTGGATTTGCGATTATGGACTGATTACGTGCGCGGACGGTTATCAGGAGGAAGATATTTGCCACGCATGACGCCACTTCGCTTTGGAGGAGTGCTTGACTATATTCAAGGCCCATGGCAGGGTCGATTGGATGTGATGCGCGTTCTTAAGCAAGCGGATACTGCTCCGCTAGAAACAGATACTGCTGGTTACACAATGCTGAATATTCAGCTGGATTACCAGGTTGACTGGAGCGCATTAAATTTTAATTTATTTGTGCGAGGCACTAACTTATTGAACGAGAAAGCAAGGCGTCACACTTCTTTCCTCAAAGATCAAGCGCCTTTACCAGGGCGCTCCGGTCTGGTAGGAATCAGGATAAATTTCTAAGAACCTGTTCAATATCTTACTAAAGGACGCATTACGGCGTTGAAATTGAACTTCATTCTTGATCAAGATCTTGAACAAGTTCTAAGTGAAGCAGCTGAATGTTTTGTGAGGTGGCCATACATTTTGCGACAAATCGCTTCGAGTGGTGTTAAATTTCTGTGCTAGTCCAGCAAGATCGGTCACATTATTAGGAATTTTTCAATATATTTTTCAGAATAATATGTAACTCACCCATTTTTACCCTAATTCAAAAGTAGAAAGTGAATCAAGCCGTTTTGATCAGCCTTTGAATGGAACAAGCCCACCATTTGCCACGCTTGGCCTTTACAGAAAGCATAAAGCAATAACCTGGCCAAATGAAACCAGACAACCCAGTTAAGCAACATTTCTATTCATATTGGTTCGGACTTTTATATCCCCAAATATAAATAGCCGATGGCTGTTATAAAACATGGAAATATACTGCAGTACAGCTTGTTGTGCTGCATAGCGAGTTGAGTTACGGTGGACTTTATCCTATCGCTTGTCAGCTCGCGAAACTGCGCTGCACTTGTTTTTCCAACAATTTCCCTTGCGACTCATGTTGTCAATGAACCCACGCACATTCAGAAACTTTCGATATGATTTACTGGCATATTGCGAACCAGATTGAGCTAATTCATTCAAAAAATTCAGCTCCACTAAGTTGAAATTCAGTGGTTATCCCATATATATAAGAGCATTCCAATCTTTATTTCAGGAGACACCATGCGGTTTGACAAATTCACCACCAAATTCCAGCAGGCGCTTGCCGATGCCCAAAGCATTGCGCTGGGGCACGACCACCCTTATATCGAGCCACAACATTTGCTGCTTGCGCTCATGCAACAGGAAGATGGTGGCATTAGCTCGCTGTTGCAACGTTCCGGAGTCAACACCCAACCACTGCAACAGGTACTGACACAGAACCTAAACCGCATACCAAAGGTAGAAGGCACTGGTGGAGAAATCAATATTTCTCGCGATTTGGGCAATCTGCTTAACTTGACTGACAAAGAAGCACAGAAGAAAGGCGATCAGTACATTGCTTCGGAAATGTTTTTGCTGGCGGCGCTGGAAGATAAAGGTGAAACCGGCAGATTGCTCAAACAATATGGCGCTAATCGAGCAACACTGGAACAGGCAATTGATTCTGTACGCGGTGGTGAGAATGTCATGGATGCCGATGCAGAAGGTAGCCGGGAAGCACTGAAAAAATACACATTGGATCTCACTGAACGCGCGCGTGCTGGCAAGCTCGATCCTGTCATCGGACGTGATGATGAAATTCGGCGCACCATTCAAGTATTGCAACGACGCACCAAGAATAATCCGGTGCTGATTGGTGAACCAGGGGTTGGTAAAACTGCGATTGTAGAAGGATTGGCACAGCGTATCGTGAACAATGAAGTACCCGAATCGCTAAAAAATAAACGGGTATTGTCGCTGGATATGGCTTCACTGCTGGCAGGTGCTAAATATCGTGGCGAATTTGAAGAACGTTTAAAAGCGGTGCTCAAGGAATTAGCACAAGATGAAGGTCGCACCATTGTGTTCATTGATGAATTGCACACTATGGTGGGCGCGGGTAAGGCTGAAGGTGCCATGGATGCGGGCAACATGCTCAAACCTGCACTGGCACGTGGTGAATTGCATTGTGTCGGTGCCACTACACTGGACGAATATCGCCAATATGTTGAAAAAGATGCCGCATTGGAGCGCCGTTTCCAGAAAGTCATGGTGGATGAGCCTAATGTAGAAGATACAATTGCCATCTTGCGCGGATTACAGGAAAGATATGAATTGCACCATGGTGTTGAAATCACTGATCCTGCTATTGTGGCTGCGGCTGAATTATCCAACCGTTATATTACAGATCGGTTTTTGCCGGACAAGGCCATTGATTTGATTGATGAAGCGGCTGCGCGTATTCGCATGGAGCAGGATTCCAAGCCGGAGGTGATGGATAAACTGGATCGACGGTTAATCCAGTTGAAGATTGAACGGGAAGCCGTCAAAAGAGAGAAAGACGAGGCTTCAAAAAAACGTCTGGCGTTGCTGGAAGAAGAAATCCAACAATTGGAGCATGAATACGCTGATCTGGATGAAATTCTGAAGGCAGAGAAATCTCGCGCCAAAGGTTCGCAGGAGATCAAGGAAGAGCTGGAAAAATTACGGCGCGAAGAGGAAGCTGCGCGGCGCAAAGGAGATTTACAAAAGGCCTCGGAACTGTTGTATGGCCGCATTCCACAGCTGGAAGCACAGTTGGCAGAACAACCTCACCATGATGAATCTGCTGAAGACACCGCCCGGCCAAAATTATTCCGCACGCAAGTTGGTGCAGAAGAAATTGCTGAAGTTGTTTCGCGTGCAACCGGTATCCCAGTATCCAAAATGATGCAGGGTGAGCGGGAAAAACTGCTGACCATGGAAGATAAATTGCATGAGCGCGTGATCGGCCAGGATGAAGCGGTACGATTAATTTCTGATGCAATTCGACGCTCTCGCTCTGGATTGGCTGATCCCAACCGGCCTTATGGTTCCTTTCTGTTTTTAGGACCAACTGGGGTAGGAAAAACTGAGTTGTGTAAGGCCTTAGCAGCTTTTCTATTTGATTCTGAGGAACACCTGATCCGGGTAGATATGTCTGAGTTTATGGAAAAACATTCGGTGGCACGCTTGATTGGTGCGCCACCTGGATATGTCGGTTATGAGGAAGGCGGCTACCTGACTGAATTGGTACGACGCAAACCTTATTCCGTTATTTTGTTGGATGAGGTAGAAAAGGCGCATCCGGATGTATTCAATGTACTATTGCAGGTATTGGATGATGGGCGCATGACAGATGGTCAAGGACGCACGGTAGATTTCAAAAACACGGTGATCGTCATGACTTCCAATCTGGGCTCGCAAATGATCCAGCAAATGAGCGGCGATGATTATCAAGCGATTAAACAGGCGGTAATGGGAGAAGTGAAAACCTATTTTCGTCCGGAATTTATTAACCGGATTGATGAGGTGGTAATGTTCCATGCACTGGATGAAAAACATATTCGATCCATTGCTCAGATACAGCTTAGCTACCTCAGCAACAGACTGGCACAAATGGAAATGAAGCTGGAAGTAACTGATTCTGCATTGGAAAAATTAACTGAAGCTGGATTTGATCCGGTATTTGGAGCACGGCCATTGAAACGAGCTATTCAATCACAACTGGAAAATCCGCTTGCCAAGGAATTGCTGGAAGGTCGTTTTTCCAGTGGGGATACGATTCGAGTTGAATATCGTGATGGTGACATGCATTTTTCGACGCAATCATAAGGCACAGCTATAAATTTGCTGCGATGAATCACCCAAGTTGGATGAAAGCAAATCGTTTCTTCGGGTAGAATAATGATTATTATTTTTTATATGGACAGGGTGCCATGTTCAAAGGTAGTCATGTAGCTATTGTTACCCCGATGCTAGAAGACGGGGCACTAGATCTGGACAGATTTCGTGCCCTGATTGATTTTCATATTGAGCAGGGAACAGATGGTATTGTCGTGGTTGGTACAACCGGAGAATCTCCTACCGTAGATTTTGACGAACACGATTTGCTGATTCGAGCCGCTGTTTCTCATGCTGCTGGCCGTATTCCCATTATTGCTGGTACAGGGGCTAACTCCACACGGGAAGCAATCAGACTAACCGAGTTTTCAAAAAATGCGGGAGCCAACGCCTGCCTATCAGTTGCACCTTATTACAACAAACCAACCCAAGAAGGACTGTATCAACACTTCAAAACTATTGCGGAAGCAGTTGATATTCCGATGATCTTATACAACGTGCCCAGTAGAACCATTGCAGATATCAGCAACGAAACTACGTTACGCTTGACGCAGGTACCGGGCATTATTGGTATCAAGGATGCAACAGGCAACATTGCACGTGGCAGTGATTTGTTACAACGTGTTCCGCAAGATTTTGCTGTGTATAGCGGTGACGATAGTACCTCTCTAGCATTATTGCTGCTGGGTGGACATGGCACAATTTCAGTCACCGCTAACATTGCGCCCCGACTCATGCATGAAATGTGTACTGCAGCATTAGCCGGTGATGCAATCAAAGCACGCACGATTAATGCACAATTATTCGCACTGCACACCCATTTATTTGTTGAATCCAATCCGATTCCCGTCAAATGGGCGGTTGCACAAATGGGCCTGATTAATGAAAGCATACGTTTACCGCTCACTCCTCTATCCAATCAACATCACGATCTGATCAGAAAAGCCATGCAACAGGCTGGTATCACAATTTAAAGGTTGACCATGTTTAACAAGCGTCCTTCCAGGCGTCTAGAAAGATTTCTGATTATCAATATTGCACTGGTTACTCTTATTACCGGCTGTAATTTAATGCCAGAAAATAAGAAGATTGATTATAAATCGGCAGGCAAACTGCCTCCTCTTGAGGTGCCTCCTGATTTAACCAGCCCTGAAGCAGATGGTCGTTTTTTTATTCCGGATGTAGATGCTTCCGGTAGCGCTACCTTCTCAACCTACAACAGTTCACGTAGCGGGTTATCCAGAGAACGTGCTAACTTGCCAGTACTTTCTGCTACCACCTCCCAAAACGGTATTCACATTGAACGTCTTGGCACTGAACGCTGGCTGGTCATACCACGTGAACCTGCTGCAGTATGGCAGGTAGTCAAGGAATTTTGGCAAGACATGGGATTTTTGCTCAAAATAGAAGCAGCTGATCTGGGCATTATGGAAACGGATTGGGCAGAAAATCGCGCGAAAATACCACAAGATATTATTCGCAGTGCGCTATCGACCTTTTTTGATGGGCTTTACTCCACTGCTGAGCGCGATAAGTTTCGTACACGTCTAGAACAAGATCAAGCAGGTAATACTGAAATCTTTATCAGCCACCGCGGTATGGTCGAGGTATTGGCAGATCGCAATACCAGTCGTACTATCTGGCAACCACGCGCATCAGATCCTGAATTGGAAGCAGAAATGCTCAATCGACTGATGCAACGCTTTGGCGTGGATGAAGAGCGTGCAACCGCTGAAATTGCAGCAAGCAGCACAGCGCCCGAAGCGCTTGCATTTCTGGACAAGGCAACGGGCACATTGATTGTCAAAGAGCCATTTGATCGTGCCTGGCGCCGAGTTGGGATTGAATTAGACCGGATTGGTTTTACAGTGGAAGACCGTGACCGTTCAAACGGCACTTACTTTGTACGCTATGTGAATCCGGATGAAGAAATTCGCGATGCAGGCAAGGGTAAAGGCTTGCTTTCCAAGCTAGCATTTTGGTCAAGTGACACGGATAAAAATCTGACCGCAGAAAAATACCAGATTAAAGTCAATGAAATTGGGCCAAATAGCGAAGTCAGCGTATTTGATGCGGATGGAGCTGCAGAAGAATCGGAAATCACCAAGAGGATTCTTGATTTGCTGTATGAGCAGCTTAAGTAAGCAATACTAAATATCCTTATTTTTAATAACCTTCTAAAAATAAGGATACCAACAAATTTAAACCGATATTGACAAAAAAACCATCTGAAATGATGGTTTTTTTGTCAATGGAGCTATTGTTCTTTAGTGCTCTGGAATGGCTGATTGGCCCTCTTCCAGACATTTTCCATTTCCATCCAGTCCGTGCTCACACTCAATTGTTCCGCCAGCTATAACTTTTTCATAATTTGCTTTCTCTGATTCTGGCATAAATGTGCTAGAACGACCACCATCACAAGCCACCAGCAGAATCGCAGTAGCGGCAATAGCCAAGTGAGTAAATTTCATTATTAAAATTCCTTTTTAAAAAATTTCATAAAACCTTACCGCAAAAGGCAGTATATAACATAAATATCTTTATACTCAAGCTGTAGAACGAAAATAATAATACTTATTTCTTGCAACCTTGGAGTTGCCTAGCTCTTATTCATTTTTACAGAAATGGAGCTCCATAAAAATACGATACAGATATTACATCCAACAAAACAATACTACATCGAAAAATACAATGTGCGCAAACAGGTTATTGCTGCGCAAAATCACTTAAGCGAAATCCTAATACCCACAAACACGCAAAATAACTCATTGCCCCTTGGATGACGATCAATCCCAATTTCATTGCTCGCTCCGTAGCTGTCAAAACAAACCAATCGGCATTATCTCCAGCCGTAAACCATACGCCGATACTCATCACTATCAGGGCAACCAATACCTTCAACAAAAAAACTCTCCAACCAGGCAAAGGTTGATAAATTCCCAGTGAACGCAATTTAGAATAAAGAATACTGGCATTCAAACATGCTCCTAAACCAATTGCCAACGCAAGCCCGGCATGTTGTAGAGGAATGATAAATATCAGATTCATCAATTGGGTAGCAGCCAGTGTCACTATCGCGATCTTGACCGGTGTTTTGATATTTTGCCGAGCATAAAACCCCGGCGCCAATACTTTTACCAGAATTAATCCAAGTAAACCAATGCTATAAGCAACTAGTGCTTGCTGAGTCATCCAGACATCTTCCATCGAGAAAGCACCGTAATAAAACAAGGTGGTGATCAGTGGCACCGCCAATAATGCCAGTGCCACCGCTGCCGGCAATGTCAATAAAAATGTCAGGCGCAGCCCCCAGTCTAGCAAGCGAGAAAAATCTGCCGTACTGTTAGCTGAATAATGACGTGATAATGAAGGCAAAATTACGGTACCCAATGCTACTCCCAGCATGCCAGCTGGAAATTCCATCAGTCGATCCGCATAATATAGCCATGACACACTGCCAGTGATCAACAATGATGCAAAAATCGTATTGATCAATAAGCTGATTTGCCCGATTGAAACACCAAATACAGCAGGCCCCATCAGTTTCAGCACCCGCCAGGCACCACTGTCACGAAACCTGAAACGCAAGCGCGGCATTCTCTTCAGACGCAACAAAAAAGGAGCCTGAAAGAATAGCTGCAAAACGCCTCCAATAAATACTGCCCAAGCCAGTGCCAACACTGGCGGATCCATGAGCGGTGCAAGCCATAAAGCGCAAACGATAAAGGAAAGGTTCAATAAAACTGGCGTTAATGCTGGAACCGAGAAATTGCTATAGGTATTTAAAATACCGCCTGCCAGCGCCACTAATGAAATAAACAGGATGTAGGGAAAAGTAATTCTGAGTAACGCGACAGTTAGCTCAAATTTATCTGGATCGGTCGAAAATCCCGGCGCACTGATGTAAATAATCACTGGTGCAGCAATAATACCCAGCAGCGTCACAACAAACAAAGCTGCCCCCAGCAAAGTCGTGACATGATCAATAAATTCACGTATCTGTTCTTCTGTTTGATTATTTTTGTATTCCGCTAGAACAGGAACGAATGCCTGGGAAAAAGCACCTTCTGCAAATAAGCGCCTGAGCAGATTTGGAATACGAAATGCAACAAAAAATGCATCTGTTGCCATACCAGCACCAAATATCCTGGCAATAATCAGATCTCGAATAAAGCCAAGAATACGCGAAATCAGCGTCATGCCACTGACTGTGGCGAGTGCTTTAAGTAGATTCAATTGTTTATATCTTTTCAGGAAAGGATTACTCAGTAATCTTGTGTGCAAGAATTATACTGTAGTAGCCAGATCAAATAATCCTGATCGATTTGTTGCAGAAATGTTGCCTTCAACTATTGAGATGTTTTAGCAGGCGGGATAAAACTAGAGCATTTCTCGTTTAGTTAGATACATAGCCGGAGTTGGTGAAGTAGTTACGGCATTCCTGGGGCCGGATGGTTTCAATGATGCTGCCGATAGCGGTCCAGAGAGCATCAAAGGATCGTTCGGCGGCTTTACGCAGGAGGGTTTTGATTTTGGAGAAGACCTGTTCAATGGGGTTGAGGTCGGGAGAATAAGGCGGCAGATAAAGGATTTCTGCACCTTTGTCCTTGATCATCTCCCGGACACCGGCAACCTTGTGGCTGCTCAGGTTGTCGCAGATAACGATATCACCTGGCTTGAGTGCAGGGCAGAGCTGGGTTTCCACATAAACCAGGAAAGCTGCGCCATTCATGGGCGCATCCAGACACCACGGCGCAAGCAAACCGTTAAGAGCCTGTTTACGATCTTCTGAGTAATAGTGCCAAGAAAGCCAAATGAATGAGCTGCAAGCTGGTATCAAGTTTACGTTCGCAGTTTTTCCATAATCTTCGGCACTTTTCCAGCCAGGCGAAACTACGTTCCACTATCCAGCGCCTGGGCATAACCTTGAAGGTATGCAGTTTGCTGCGTTTGGCGATCTGCACGGTGACAGGTTTGCCCAGAATTTCTTGCACACTTTCGGCAAATGGTGCTCCAGTATAGCCACCGTCACACAGCAAACCTTGCACTTGTCCCAAACTCGATCTGCAACGCTTCAAGGCCTGCAATGCACCGTTACGGTCAGTCACTTCCGCTGTCGTCACTGCAATGGCGTGCGGCAACCCCAAGGTATCAACAGCGATATGGCGCTTGATGCCCGACACCTTCTTGCCGGCGTCATAGCCTTTCTGGTCAGCCGTGTCTGTATTCTTCACGCTTTGCGCGTCCACAATCAAGAACGTGCTGCAAGCGTTGCGCCCCAGTTTCTCTCGGGCCGCGCCAACCTGATTTTTTTAATGCCTGCTCCAGCACGCTCACGCCGTGCTGGTCAGGCTCATTCCATTTGCGCCAATAGGCATATACACTCTGCCATTTGGGAAACTCTCCGGGCAAAAATCTCCACTGGCAACCAGTACGCAGCAGATACAGCACAGCACAAAATACTTCATACAAATCTATTGTCGTGGGTTTGGTGCTGCGCCTCACGCTACGCAATAGCGGCTCTATCTCGGCAAACTTCTCTTTGCTAATATCACTGGCATATTTTGTTCTCTTCATCCACGTATCGTAAGGAATAATGATGAGATCGTAAACGGGCTCTAAGATGCAATCCGGCAACGAAAGTCATGGTTTTGTGACTGCCGGGAGCATGGTCATAGCATCGCTCTCCCACAGGACAGCGGCCATACTGCCTCGTCATGTCCGTGCTTGCTCCCGTTTCATCGAGAAAGATCAGGCGAGCGGGATCGCAGGTCTTTTGCCAGTCTCGCCAAATGAGCCTTGCCGCCGCCACGTCAGCACGCTCTTGTTCGCTGGCCTTCAGTGTTTTTTTTATAACTGTATCCCAGCGAGCGGATAAATCGGTCAACCGAGGAAACGTGGACACGAACCCCCAAAGTCTCTTCAATCCAATCGCGCAGCTGCGCAAGCGTTATGTCCTTATCCTCCAGAAGCTTGCCCTTGACCTCTGCAGCATGGGCGCTCAACGCATGACGCCGGTAACCTCCAATCTTGCGCGGGGAAACGCTCCCTTCCCGTCTCCACAGGCAGGTTATCTTCGATACAAATGAGGGGCTGACTGAATATTTATCGGCCACGGCCCTGATACTCAGACCCTTTTCTGTGTCCGCCACTACCCGCCAGCGCAAATCCTCTGAATAAGCTTTCGGCATCTCTCACCTCCTATCCTTTCTTATTTTAACGTACAGGGGAATTCCAGTGATTCTAATTAAAAGAAAAACGCTCTAAATAACTTTGGTTGATTTATGTAATTTTTTGCAACTAAATTAGGATAAAAACAAAGCACCTGATTTCTCAAAATGAATCAGATGCTTATAGATTGGTTTAATTAACCTGTTTATTCAAAAATATCAAACAGCACACGCTTCTCTCGCTGCGACCAATTGGGCCTCTTTCGCTTTACGTGCAGCAGCTCGTTTGGTTTTGCCGGCACGGGAAGGTACATGGCACAATCCACAAACATGATTGGATTGAATATCCAGACTATGCACCAGGAAATTTCCATCACATTGGACACAAGATGTCGTGGATAACACACCGCTCTCTACAAAACGAATCAAGGTCCATGCCCGTGTAAAGCTTAGGATGCGTTGCAAATGATTTGCCTCAATATGTTCCAGATACAATTGATAGCTCTTGATCAGCGCATCAATATCACGCACATTTGTATGTCGTACAATATAATCGTAAATATTGATAAACAATGATGAGTGCATGTTTGGCTGCCAGCCAGTAAACCAATCCTCAGAATAAGGCAACATGCCTTTGGGAGGAGACATACCTTTGACTTCTTTATACAAGCGTACCAGACGCTCACGGCTCAATGTGGTATATGCCTCAAGCACTTGTAATCTGGCTCCTAATCGGACCAGCTCGGTGGCAAGTTGAATTTGCTTGCCCTCTGATAGGACACTTTTTGCTTTTTTCATAACTACCTCCTTTATACTACTGCTCAAGAAATTTTCTCGGCAGGTTGTCCAGCCATTAGGATGGCTGCATGTGATTGGGTGATGGCACGATCGTGTTTGTGGTTGGTCAGAATTTCTGCAATCAAACTGTCATCAAAACGGAATCGGCATAACAACATATTAGATCCAGCCATTTTGAGTAACTGACTATTGGTTAATTTAACCAGGATATCTGCTATATCTTCATCAACCCCTAAGCGATATATTGCTGCCACTCTATCTTCACGTAGCATTTGTTGAGCCAGCAGCAAATAACTGAGATTGATTTCCTTGATTTCATCTAAAATCTGATTTGCTCCCATTTTTACCGCTCCTCTTGGCTTCAAAAATGATGTAAGCATTTTTAACCAAAGAGCAAATTGGATAAAGTGGGCTATTACTATATTAACCGTAGGAGTTCAGCCTAAAAGTTTGTAGGAAAAACACCTACAAATATATTCACCTATTAGTCGCTGTTAAAAAAACAGCTAAAGAGATCGGCAAACCAGATGGCTTGTGGATTGTTTTCAACACAATCATGGCTACTATTTATATTGATCGTGCCAAAAACGACGATGCAATGCTCTCCAAGTACCAATTTCGATTCTTTTACGTGCAAATCGCAACAATATCGCACCATCATGATCACTGCGTTGTAGCAAACTTCCTTGCGCTTGATAACGAGCAGTTACTTCCGTATGAGGATGACCAAATCTGCTCCGATAGCCCACTGTAAAAATGGCATAATCCGGATTCACACGCTGAACAAAGGCTGGTGAAGAAGAAGAGCGACTGCCGTGATGCGGCACAATCAAGACATTGGCAGCAAGTAAGTCGCTCGCACGCTGTAACAAATCCGCCTCTGTTTTACGATCAATATCACCAGGCAACAATATGCTGCCATGCGGAGTTGTTACTTTCAGCACGCAACTCATCGCATTGCTGTCGCGTTTTTGTAATGGTGAAAAATCGGCTACCTGCGGATGAAGTATTTCAAAACGCACCCCATCCCACCACCAGGCAGTACCCGCCACACAATCATGATTATCTGTAATCGCTTGTCGGATCGGATGCTCTGTTGCAGCTGACATCAGCAATTCTTTAGTTGGCATACCTGCCAAAACTGACAATGTCCCGCCACTATGATCCGAATCTGCATGAGAGATGATGATTTTATCCAGCGTCCGAATACCTTCACCGCGCATAAACGGCAAGATGACATACTTCCCACTATCACCATTACTATATTTCGGACCGGTGTCGTACAACATCGTGTGATGACGAGTACGCAATACCACAGACAATCCCTGTCCGACATCCAGCACAGATACCCATAATTCTCCTTCTGCTGGTTTTTCTAGCACACTAAAAAATAGTGGAATTCCCATCAAAATACCTAACCACCGAGCGGGAAAACCAGCGGTAATGCCTAATCCTGGCCCACCTGGTAACAGCAGCCATACCACACCAATTATCGCTACAATTACAGCCCATAAAGGAGGTGTATGCTGTTGCCAAGTTGCTAAAGGAAGCTCTCCCAACCAGTGCAAACATTCCATCGTAATTTGCAAAACAGGATGGGCAACCAGCAGCAAAAATTCCAACCCTGGAATCGTAGCCAATAATGACAACGGTACAATGATCAATGTAATGATCGGGATCGCTACTGCATTGGCAACGGGTGATATCAGTGAAATTTGTTGAAACAGAATCAGCAACAATGGAAACAAGCCAAGTGTAATAGCCCACTGGATACGCAGCCAGCCAATGATTGTGCCTGGTTGTCCCACTCGACCAGATACTACCAGGCAGATTAATGCTACCGCAGCAAACGACAACCAAAATCCCGGTGCAATCACTGCCCATGGATCGAGTACCACTACCAGCAATAACACCCAGCCTAATACCGATAAAGCATGCACACGCTGATTACCCCAGAATGCCACTACAATGACGCACATCATAAATAACGCTCGCCTTACCGGCACAGCAAAGCCTGCCAGTAAGGCATAACCAAGTGCGACTATCAAACCACACAGCAGTGCAAATTTACGCGCCGGCAACCAGAGTGCCAAACCAGCACGCTGCCAAATCCAATAAGCCATAAATGCGACTAAACCCGCTACCAGCGTAATATGTGAACCAGAAATTGCCATGAGATGACTGGTACCGGTATGGATAAAAGTGTCCCACTGTTCTACTGGAATAGAGCGCTGATCTCCTACTACCAACGCAATTAACACACCGGCATAAGGATAATCAGCTAAATAATGTCGGAAAAGATTACGAATTTCGGCGCGTTTACGCTCAAAGAAATAGTTTGGGTGATGTTCTAAAACGGCAAGTCGACTATTACTTTCTGCTCGGCGTATATAGCCCACTGCACGAACGTTGCGTTCAAGCAATTTGGCTTCATAATCAGCAACATGTGGATTGATATTGCCGTGTGGACGTTTCAGACGAACTACTAGCTGCCAACGTTCTCCTGCCATTACTTCAGGCAAATTACCTTCCTGATAACGATTATCCCGATACCAAGCCAGTTGAATATGTGTCGGGATGATCGCGTTGGGCGTCAACACCTGTTCCACTTTGAAGCGAAAACGCACGTTTACACTGGTAACTTGCGGTAATTCTGTCACCACACCTACCACAGCGATATCTTGTCCTTCCCATGCGTGGGGTAATTCATCTGCCAATCTGCTCTGTGCCGATAATGCAGTCCAGAAGAAACCAGCCATTAACATGACAACCCACCAGAGACACCTGCTAGCTAACAGGGCAAAACGGAATTTGCAACGCGCAAGCATGAAAGCCGTGCACCCAACTGGAATTAACCCAATTGCCCAGCACATTTCCGGCAATACCGGCTGCTGTAACAGCCAAAGCGCCCCCAATACAAACGCAAGGCTGTAGATCCCGATGAACACTAATGCGACAACTCAATAAATGATCTGGTAGAAAATAACAATGACAATGCTGGTAAATAGAAACACTGTCATTATTAGCGTCAACCCCAGCGTTAACTAAAACACTTGTCCCAGATCACTGTAATTAGTGTAGCAATAGATGTGCAAAATATATTAACCAAACGTTGCACTACTTCTCTGGAAATTCCTAAAACTTAAAAGATAAGCAAAACAGCCGTTTAATCAGATACGAACAAAAATACTTATTTCAATTAAATAATGATGACCATAAACAAAACACTTGATCGACTCATGTTTGCACAAGGCAACTTATGCTTCTTTTGTGGCCAAACACTGCCAAAATCCGAAGCCAGCGTTGAACATTTAGTACCCAGCTCACGTGCTGGCAGTAACAGTGACGATAATTGTGTCGCATGCTGCAAGACAATTAATCACTTGTTAGGCAGTATGTCTCTCAAAGAAAAAATAAAAGTTGTTCTGAACCAAAAAAGTGTATTTAAATGCCCAAGCAGCACCAAATCTACCGTTACTGCCAAGGGAAACAATGTATGCCAAGATGCATCTGCTACTCAAACCGACAGCTATACCATTGTTCTAGCTGATCTGAAAAAACGAGGAGCTTCACGGCCACGTAAGGTAGAAACGCTCAAAAGCACGATGCAAACGGCACTTAAAAATGCAAAAACACCTCTTACCGATACACAACTGGAATCTCTTGTCAGACGCTTGCAGGCGGAAGGTAAAATTACCGTTGAAGCAACAAAGGTACACTATTCATTATAAAAATACTTTGGTTAATATTCTATGCGACGCAATCTCTACACCCTGATCACGCTCTTATTGCTCAGTAGCATCGTCTCTTGTACACCACTTGCGCCTGCCAACTCCGTGACTTCAATTATCAATTCAGCGATTTTTGTTTCAGATTCCGGGAAAACGATACAAGCGATGTATCGGGACAATGATACGGTTACACTTACTTTTGCTAATGGCAGTAAAGAAGTACTTGATCTTGCAGTTTCTGCGTCAGGTGCGCGTTATATTGCAGGAACGCATGAATGGTGGGAGCATCAGGGGGAAGCCAGTTATTCTGTTGATGACAAACTGATATTTACAGGCAAACGACAACGTTAGCCTGATAATTAAAGCAGAGCCGGGCACAAATAACCCGGCCAGAAGAAAGAAGTAGCAGAGAAATAACTACAGCGCTTCAAACACGCTGGCAGCACCCATTCCTCCTCCGATACACATAGTCACCATGCCATATTTGAGTTGATGACGGCGCAAGCCATGTAATAGCGTTGCGACCCGAATTGCTCCCGTTGCGCCTAATGGATGGCCCAATGCAATGGCGCCGCCTAGCGGATTGACTTTAGCGTGATCCAAACCTAAATCATGCATTACTGCCAAACTTTGAGCAGCGAACGCTTCGTTCAATTCGATCCAGTCAAGATCATCCTGCCGAATGCCGGTTTGTTGCAGCACCTTGGGAATGGCCTTGGCTGGCCCGACCCCCATGATTTCCGGTGGCACGCCTGCGACTGCATAGCCGATAAAACGTCCGATTGGTGTCAAATTAAAACGCCTCAACGCTGCTTCACTTGCTACCACCACGGCACCAGCCCCATCCGACATTTGCGAACTGTTACCGGCAGTAACTGAACCATGTGCAGCAAATACCGGGCGCAACCGGGCCAGCACTTCTGCATTGGTATCTCTGCGCGGCCCTTCATCTGTATCCCGAACGACAGAAGCAGTATGAATACTAAGGGTTGCCAGATCCGGTCGATTTTCCTGAACAGGGTACGGTGTAATTTCATCCCTGAATTCACCTGTCTCAATCGCATGAATTGCACGATGATGACTTTCCAGAGCAAAGGCATCCTGTTCTTCGCGACTGACTTTCCATTGCTCAGCAACCTTCTCTGCAGTAATGCCCATACCATAAGCAATGGCGACCTGTTCTCCCCCCCGCTTGAACAATGCTGGATTCATGGCCACCTTATTGCCCATCATTGGGACCATACTCATGCTTTCAGTGCCACTGGCGATGATGACATCCGCCTCACCCAGACGCACGCGATCAGCTGCCATGGAGACTGCCTGCAATCCGGAAGCACAAAACCGGTTAACTGTTACGCCCGGTACGCTATCCGGCAAACCTGCTAGCAATAGCGCCACCCGCGCAACGTTGATCCCCTGTTCTGCTTCCGGCATGGCACACCCTGCGATCACGTCTTCCACTGCAGCCGGATCCAATCCCCCGCATTGTTTCAACACTGCCTGCAATACATGCACCAACATATCATCCGGCCGGACATCCTTGAACATGCCGCGCGGTGCTTTACCCACCGGGGTGCGTGTAGCAGCTACAATATAAGCATCTTGTACTTGCTGGGCCATCTGCTCCTCCTTCCATCCTTGAATGTTATTTCACCGCATCCGCTGCTTATTAGTTGCGCAGCGGCTTACCGGTTTTCAGCGTATGCGCGATACGCTTCTGGGTTTTTTCCGTTGCCAGCAGCTCAATAAAGGCAGCACGTTCCAGTTTCAGCAGCCATTCCTCATCTACCTGGCTTCCCGCAACAATATCCCCCCCACACATGACATCTGCAATCTTGCCGCCAATCAAATAATCATGCTCGGAAATAAAACCGCCTTCCAGCAGGTTCACCATATGGCTTTTAAGTGTTGCAGCGCCAGTTGAACCTGCCACCACAATTTCACGTGGACGCAACGGCGGACGATACCCGGTTTCAGCCAATGCCAATGCTTGTGCCTTGGCAACATGCAGCAATTCCAGACGGTTCATGACAATTACATCAGCAGGTTTCAGATAATGCAGTGCTTTGGCCTGCTCCGCACTTTTTGCTAGCTGTGCCATTGCCACTGTCTGGAAATGATGTTTCAGCACAGGGAAAGGATCATCATCCGGTGCATTACGTGCTGCTCGCAAGGCAAATTCCTTGCAACCGCCACCAGCCGGCAGTAATCCGACACCTGCTTCCACCAAACCAATATAGGTTTCCAGTGTTGCCACCGCACGATCACAGTGCATGACAAACTCACATCCCCCTCCCAATGCCATATTATCGACCGCCGCTACCGTTGGAATCATGCTGTAGCGCAATTGCTGCGAAATTTGCTGGAAATGGGCGATCATCACCTCCACTTCAGCCAGCTTCCCGGCCATGAGCTTGTCAGCCATATCCAGACTGCGCGCAGCCTGCAATACTGCAGCTTCAGTCGCTTTTCTGGCACGTTTAAACAATTTCTCGAAAAAAGAAGGAGGCGGTGGTGGTGCAGGGGGAGCTGATGAAACTTCAGTTTTAGGTCGCTCTGTTGCTTTTTTCAGGTTTGCCCCCAGTGAAAACGGCGGCTCGGTTTGCCAGATCACAAGTGCACAAAAATGGCGCTCGGCTTCGGCAATCGCCTGCTGCATACCCTGTAATACCAGATTATCAATAGTATGTTTTTTGGTTTTAAAACTGACGATGGCAATCTGATCACCGGTATGCCACATACGCAATGCATCCGTTTCCAGTATTGTTTCGCCATAAACCAGCTCTTCGCCCACCAATTTATCTGGAAACAATTGACGGCGATATACTGGCAGCTGCGAGCGTGGCCGCATATTATCCACGACGGGAGCATAGGAACCTTGCTGCGTGTGCACGCCTTGCGTGGTATTTTGCCCAACTGTGCGTACCCAGGCTGGTAATGGTGTTTCCGCCATGGTTTTACCTTCGGCCATATCCGCTTCTATCCAGTCAGCTACTGTATTCCATCCGGCTGCTTGCCAAATTTCAAAGGGACCTTGCCGCCAACCAAATCCCCAGCGTATGGCCAAATCAAGATCACGTGCGTTATCGGCAATAGATGCCAGCTGAACTGCACAATAATGAAACAGATCACGATGAATTGCCCATAGGAATTGAGCCTGTAAATGCGGATGCTCACGCAGCGAAGCCAGACGAACAGCAGGATCTTTCTCCTTCAGCAGTGCCTCCACTTCACCGTTGACCTCACTTTGTGCTAGCTGATAAGTGTCTGTATCAGGATCCAGCACATGGATGTCTTTACCTTGCTTTTGATAAACGCCTTTGCCGCTTTTCTGGCCAAGTGCACCTTGTTCGATCAATCTTTGCAGCCACTCCGGAACTGTGTAATAGCTGTGCCATGGATCCTCCGCTAGTCCATCCCACATGGTTTGTACGACATGTGCCAATATATCCAGTCCGACCAGATCAGCAGTACGAAAAGTGGCACTTTTGGGTCGCCCAATCAAAGTACCGGTTAATTTATCTACCAGATCAAATCCCAGGTTATATTGGCGGGCATGGTGCATAGCTGCCAGAATGGAGAATACCCCGATCCGATTGGCAATAAAATTAGGCGTATCTTTGGCTCGAATTACGCCCTTACCTAGATTGGTGACCAGAAAACTTTCCAGTGCATCCAGCACCTGCGGATCACTTTGTTGATCCGGGATCAACTCAACCAGATACATGTAGCGCGGCGGATTAAAGAAATGCACACCGCAGAAACGCGGTCGCAGCGTTTCAGGCACAGCTGCCGCCAGTTGATTGATAGAAAGTCCCGAGGTGTTACTAGCCAGAATGGCCTGATCATTCAGATAGGGAGCAATTTTCTCGTACAGTGCCGATTTCAGATCCAGACGCTCAGCAATGGCTTCAATGACGAGATCACAATCCCCCAGCTTTTCCAGGTGTTGTTCGTAATTAGCCGGCTCAATATTGCTGGCTCGCTCAATTACCGACAGGGGAGCAGGTTGCTGCTTTTTCAGCTTGCCAATTGCTTTCAATACATTGGCATCGGGCTGTTCTCCTTCGGCTGGTAATTCAAACAGCAATGTTTCGATATTGGCGTTGATCAGGTGTGCTGCGATTTGTGTACCCATCACGCCTGCACCCAGTACAGCAGCTTTTCTTACGATGAATGGATTGCTCAAAATAACCCTCCTGCATGATCAGATTTCAGGGCAAATACCCTCTGCCCAAGACATAGACAGAATTGAGCCTGTCAGAAAAGATTACAAGCATGTGCTCTAAAGAGCAAGCGGTACAGCAGAAAAAATAGAAGATTTACATAATCCCAACTGGATCATATGCATCATGCTACTGATCCAGTCTGAGAAAAATGAATGTTACAGAAGTTATTTCACAGATTCGGTATTAACAAGGGTAAACCATTTTTTGACAAACTCCTCGCCCACCAACCCTGTTTTGACGATACGTTCATGCGCTTGATCATAAAAATAAGTGCGAGGAACCTCGCCATACCAGCGACGATCAATTTCGAACCGTAAACGCTCCGGCATATCCTCAGCGAACACCCAGCTATCCTCAACTTTATCCAACTTGTAACCAGCAAGATGCGCTACGATTTCCGATTTCTCATCCGGCGTATCTGTAGCAATCAACACCAAATTTAATTCTGGATGCTGTTGCTTGAATTTGCCTAGCATTTCCAGTTCGGTAGGACAATAAGTACAGGTAAGTGACCAAAGAAACATGAGAAAAGGCTTGCCTGCATGTTCTTCCTGAATCTGCGCCATACTGCCAGCTACAAAAGGGCGCAAATTATCTGCAGCGAAAACGTTACCTGCAAATACCAACAGCATCACCAGTAATAAACGACGCATCATAAATCCCCTCTCGCATCAAAAAGACGCACTCCTTCCTGTGCGCTATTCCACACTACCAACGGCTGATCCGCGTTATCTACAAACACAGGTAAATCTGCCGCACCACTCGTTGTCGCCACGATACGCGCTTCTGACCAAGTATTTCCTCGATCAGTTGATATCGACGTCATCATACGATATTGGTTACCATCAAATTCACGCCATGCCAGAAAGATCTGCTCTCCGTGAGCAGATATAGCAGGGTGGCCTGGCTGAAAATCTAAATCACCAAAAGCATGCGGAGGAGTAGTTGTCATTTTTTCGCCATCGATACGTCGATAAAACAATCCTGGGTGCTCTGGATTACCAGTAAACCAAGCTAAATGAACACCACCCGCTGTATCTGCTGCAATATCACCACCATGATGCGGGCAAGCATTAATGGCCCAGCCTTCCTCACTGGCGCGAACAACTTTAGGTTCAGCGCCCATCCGTGCCAGGGCAAAATCGCGCATTGTTCCATCAAAAATATGGCGCCAGAACACAAAAGGCGTATCATCCAAACCTAATGTCATACTAATTCTACAACATTCGCAGGCATGATCTGCTAATTTACGATTGGCTGAAAAACTCGCTCCGCCATCTTCTGATACTGCGTAATAAACCGTGCTGCCATTGTATTCTTGGCCATGTTTAACCGCTGCATTACGCACTCGCCCATCAAACCAAACCACCGTTATCCGGCCTTGATCATCTAGCGTCAAGGTACTGAAACCATGGCTGGTTTCCTCATGATCATCATTCACTGTCACTGGCGCTGAGAAAGTTTTGCCACCGTCTATCGAGCGGGCAAAACGCACATTGCTAGTAAATACTTTAGGTAATGCCTGCACCCAGGTGATTGCTATTACCCCATTGCGCACCATGATCTTGGGGCGATTCTGGTTTTCTGCAAGAATGGCTTCTGGCTGTGGATTCACCTGTACTTCACTGGAAAAATGTTTACCACCATCTTCTGAATGACTCACCCAAATATGACCATCCTGCATACGTGCTAACCACAGCTTACCTTGTTCATCTGCAGCCATAGAAACGGCCATACCAACCGTGCGGGCACGCATGTCTGCCCACATCTTGCTCATATCATGCTTATGGCCTATTGCTGGTTCAGCTGCTTGTGCATGTTCTGTCGCCTGCACAAACGGCAACACCATCAAAGTTGTTGTCATGAAAATTGTTGTAATAAATTGTTTTATTGACATTATTTCCTCACTTGAAGTTAACCGCCAAGCAAACTAGATACAGTTTGTGTGGTATTTTTATCACAGGTTCCGTAGTGACGCCCCAACCAAGATAAGAATAACAGCGTTATGCCTTACTTCTTATCACCTAGATACACGCCTATAAAACCAACCTCGCTATTTGATCTACATGCGGTATTCCAAACCCGCAAAGAAGGAGCGCCCATCTCCTGGTAAATATTGAGCCTGATCTATTCCTCCAGCATTCTCGATGACCCCGGTAGTCGCAGCATATTTCTGATTAGTCAGGTTACGCGCTTCAGCAAACCAGGAAAATCCACTTTTACTTTGTTTGCCAAGTTTGAATCCTAACAAAGCATAGGAATCAGCGTATGCGGTATTAGCATGATCCACATAGTATTTCTGTGGCGACCATTCTACATTCGGACCAATATAATAATCGGCATGGCGATAAGTGAGATCGGCTTTATAAAAATGCCGTGGAATACCAGCAATCTGATTGTTACCAAACGCGGCATCACCATCAAACTTGAAATCATTAAACATATACATTTGGCGCAGATAGAGTTTCTTGGCTAGCTCCACATCCAATCCTAATTCAATTCCTTGATGGATGGTTTTATTTGCATTAGTAGTAGAAACAGATGTCGGATTGTTTGGATCTACTCTGGCAAGCAGCTCATTACGCACATGCGCCCGATACAGTGCGATATCCCATTCCGCCATATCTGCCAAGCGCCCACGGCTACCTACTTCAAAGGTAATGGCACGCTGTGCTTTGGCAAACACCGGCGCTTGATTCAGCCCGCTGGTCAATTCGGCAAAGGTAGGCGGTTCAAAGCTGGTACTGACATTAGCAAAAAACTGCAGATCGCGATTTGGTTCATAAATCAAGCCGCCTTTGGGAGAAAAACGCTGGTAGCTCTTGCTTCGATCCAAAGCACCTGCCGTAAACAGATCCTTTTGTTTACGCGTGGTATAAGTGTACTGTCCACCGGCAATCAGCGACAATTCTGGCAATAAATAAAATTGATTTTCGGCGTAAACATCGTAAGTACTAGAGTGTTGATCAAATTTAGTCGTACGTGCACCAGCAGCACCGCGAACATTCACGAAGCGGCTATCCATGACATTACCCCAGCTCGGTTCAAAACCCAGCACAAAACGATTCCGATAACCTGCAATCGGCATCTCGTTCACGTACCGTAGTGCCACCCCATAATCATTAGTGGGCTGGGATAGCACCTGGTAAATAGGGTGCCATAGATCTGTATGCGAGTAGAATCCGGAAAACTCCAGCTTTTGATCATCGCCCAATTTGAGGACAGTACGATTGGCCACCCGAATTCGATCAAGATCACGCGCATGCCTAAGATTGAAGCTGGTTGAGTTAGCCTGTTTAGGATTAGCTTTCAGCTGTGCTTTGGTCAGGTTACCTGGAATATGGGTGTTGGATTTGGTATAGGTCAGATAAAAGCGGGTTTCCAGATCAGGACTGATGCGATAGCCTACATTACTGAACATGCGCCAATTTTCCTGTTCTGCCCACTCGCGAAAACCATCCTGACTGTAACGAGAAAAACTGACAAAATAATCCAACGCACCATGTACGCCACCAGAGGAACCAAACAAGCGGTTATAGCCAAAACTACCTGCCTCACCGCGTATTCTGACACGCTCGGCATCATAACCGGTGGGGGTTACAAAGTTGATCGCCCCCCCGAGTGTAGTTGCACCATATTGCAACGCATTACCCCCTCGGAACACTTCAATGTAACGCGCTGCTAATGGCTCAATTGATTGAAAATCTGCAGCACCATCGGCCAAATTCAGACGGGAACCATCTTGCAAAATTTTGATACCACGCAAATGAAAGGTGCGCTGAATACCTGAGCCACGAATTGACAACCGTGTCTCTTCAGCGCCGGAACGCGATTGTGCAAATACACCTGGTGAATAGCCTAACGCATCTTGCAAAGTAGAAGCACGCCCGGTGGAATAGGTTTCGCTATCGATGACATTGGCACCTCCCGGAATCCGACGCATAGCACGTTTGACCTCTGGCAAGCTTGGTACTGTAATAGCAGGCTCTATTTCTGAGGCAATCACACTAATTGTTTCCAATTGTATTGGCTCAGCCTCACTTTGCGCCCAGCCATTGTTCGACGCAATAATCGCCAGAGCCCCTGTCACGGTAATAGCCACTGGTCGTAGTGAAATCGGTGCAAACTGTTTTTTCTCAACTTCAAACCAGCTTCGTCTCATTTGTCTAATTTTTTTCCCCTTCATATGTTCCCTGTTTTAATCAATTGCAATTCTCAGGAAAGCGCCATATAAAATATGTCAGCTACGTTCCCGGCACTCTTGCTATTACATCATCTATCATAAGCTGAGCAACAAAGCATAACAATGCGACAAATTGTCGCACCCCTGTTACTTATAACTCGAGTTCTATTATGTAAAACAAATAGTTGTGCTTAACTAATCTTTAATACAAAAACGGATATGAAAATTGTTTTACAGAGATGCTTTTAAGAGCCCGTTTACGATCTCATCATTATTCCTTACGATACGTGGATGAAGAGAACAAAATATGCCAGTGATATTAGCAAAGAGAAGTTTGCCGAGATAGAGCCGCTATTGCGTAGCGTGAGGCGCAGCACCAAACCCACGACAATAGATTTGTATGAAGTATTTTGTGCTGTGCTGTATCTGCTGCGTACTGGTTGCCAGTGGAGATTTTTGCCCGGAGAGTTTCCCAAATGGCAGAGTGTATATGCCTATTGGCGCAAATGGAATGAGCCTGACCAGCACGGCGTGAGCGTGCTGGAGCAGGCATTAAAAAAATCAGGTTGGCGCGGCCCGAGAGAAACTGGGGCGCAACGCTTGCAGCACGTTCTTGATTGTGGACGCGCAAAGCGTGAAGAATACAGACCCGGCTGACCAGAAAGGCTATGACGCCGGCAAGAAGGTGTCGGGCATCAAGCGCCATATCGCTGTTGATACCTTGGGGTTGCCGCACGCCATTGCAGTGACGACAGCGGAAGTGACTGACCGTAACGGTGCATTGCAGGCCTTGAAGCATTGCAGATCGAGTTTGGGGCAAGTACAAGGTTTGCTGTGTGACGGTGGCTATACTGGAGCACCATTTGCCGAAAGTGTGCAAGAAATTCTGGGCAAACCTGTCACCGTGCAGATCGCCAAACGCAGCAAACTGCATACCTTCAAGGTTATGCCCAGGCGATGGATAGTGGAACGTAGTTTCGCCTGGCTGGAAAAGTGCCGAAGATTATGGAAAAACTGCGAACGTAAACTTGATACCAGCTTGCAGCTCATTCATTTGGCTTTCTTGGCACTATTACTCAGAAGATCGTAAACAGGCTCTAAGAAATAAAAGTAAAAAAACTTCACATGTGGCCACACCAATTAATCCCTATCACTGTAAAGTTCATTCTCATGTCTGAGAGAAGATAACCGTCAGGCTATACCAGGCAAAAAACTCAACACCAGGGGATAACATTATCTAGAAAAGTTGCCAGGGAGATGGTTTAACCTGCTCAATATCCAGCTCAGATAACCAATGCCCACCAATCGCCTGGATGAGTGAAACTACTGCCGCTTGCTGATTCAGTACTGCCTGAATTTGCGTTTGTTGCGCATTTAAAGCAGTGGCTTGCGCCACCACCACTTGGGCATAATCAACCATGCCGCTACGATACTGGTTGTTAATAATGGTCATGGCGCGGACAGCTGATTCAGCTGCTTCAGTGCGGTTGCGCGTTACCTCAGCTAATACGCGTACCGCCGCCAGATTGTCCTCGACCTGTTGAAAAGCAGTCAGCACTGACTGCCGATAAGCGGCCACTGCTTGTTCAAATTGCGCTTCTGCCTGCAATACCTGCCCCCGGCGCGCACCAAAATCAAGCAGTGTTTCAACTCCACTGATGCCAAAAGACCACAACCCCGTCGAAGCCTTGAACAACTGCTCCATGACACTGGTACTTGTTCTCACGCCGGCGGTTAGGGTAATTTGTGGGAAATAGGCGGCACGTTGCACACCGATATTAGCGTTAGCTGCTGCCACTCTACGCTCAGCAGCTGCAATATCAGGACGACGCTGCAGCAGTGTCGAAGGTAGTGTGGTGGGTACATCCGGCACCACCGGATCCCAAATTGAGGGTGCCAGCACAAAAGTTGAAGGATTTTCTCCCACTAATACCGCAATGGCATGCTCTAGCACCGCGCGTTGCCGATCCAAATCCTGTCGTAAAGCAATCGCATCACTCAACGAAGTTTGTGCCTGAAAAACATCTGAACGCGCAACCACGCCTACTTCATATTTATTGTTAGCGATGGTCAATGCACGTTGGTAATCATTGACAATTTGATCCAGTAAACGCCGCTGCGCATCAATGCCACGCAACTGGATATAATTGGTGGCCAATTCGCCTTGAGCTGATAAAGTAGCATTGACTAGATCCCCCACACTGGCGACTTCTTCTGCTTCTGCCTGTGATACTGTATTACGCAACCGCCCCCAAAGATCCGGCTCCCAACTTGCACCGATCCCAAACATGAAGTTGGAAGAGGCAGATAATGCTCCGCCCGCCCCTGAAACAAACGAACCACCACTAGATGATCTGCCCACAAAAGGCGTTGAACGTGACCGGTTACCCGTCAAATTGATCACAGGGAACAATGAAGCACGTTGGGTAATCACTAATGCGCGCGCTGCTTGATACGCTGCACGATAACCAGCAATATTTTGATTAGTAATAACTACCCTGGATTGCAATGCATTGAGCATGGGATCGTCAAAAAGTGTCCACCACTCTCCGCGTGCAACAGCATCCGATGGTTCCGCAGCCACCCAGCCAGGTGCTTCCTTATAATGTTCAGGCAGGGTAATCGCAGGTGTGTGATATTTGGGTGCCAAACTACATCCCGCCAGCAACAAAACAAGCAATAATGGTAAAACCGGTTTCATGAGCGATAGCTATTAAAAAGTAGAAGAATGACCATGGCGGCTGAGTTGCTGTTCATGCATGCCGCGCCGACGGAAACGATCCAGCACAAGATAGACTACAGGCGTGGTCAATAACGTCAGAATCTGGCTGGCGACCAAGCCACCAAAAATGGCTATACCCAGCGGCCGGCGCAGTTCTGAACCATCGCCAAAACCCAATGCAAGCGGTAATGCGCCTAATGCTGCTGCCAGTGTTGTCATCAAAATTGGACGAAAGCGCAACAATGATGCTTCGCGCACCGCTTCATACGGACTGGCACCACCACGTTCTGCTTCTAATGCAAAATCGATAATAAGAATGGCATTTTTCTTTACGATCCCGATCAGCAAAATAATGCCAATCAGTGCAATAATATCGAATTGCCCACCCGTTGCCATCAATGCAATCATGGCACCTACCCCAGCTGATGGCAGAGTAGACAATGTGGTCAACGGATGAATCAAACTTTCGTAAAGAATACCTAACACGATGTAGATCGTTCCTAGCGCTGCTAAAATCAGCAGCGGAATATTGGCTGTTGTCTGCTCAAACACCTTGGCTGTTCCACTAAATTCTCCATGTACTGTCGTCGGCAACGCTAAACTTGCTCGCACTTCTTCAATAGCATCGGCAGCGGCACCCAACGCCCCCCCAGGCGGCAGGTTGAAAGAGATAGTTGCAGAAGGTTCTCCATCAGAGTGACTGACGGCGGCGCTGGTTGATCCTGTTGACCAGCTAGCAACGGCAGACAATGGAATCATAGTACGCGCAGCGGTACTGACCGCACTGCCAAAGGCGGTTGCAGAACCTCCACTGGCCGTACTACCAATGCTGGCTGAAGGAGTTGTTTCGCCAGCTACTGACACCGGCAGATAAACGTCATTCAACGATTGTGGAGAACGATTAAACTGGCGCGGTGTTTCCATCACAATATGATACTGATTGAGACCGGAGTAAATATTAGCCACTTGTCGTTGGCCAAACATGTTGTACAAAGCAGCATCAATGGATTGCATGGAAACGCCAAGGCGAGCAGCTGCATCTCGATTGACTTCTACAAATACATTGGCGCCCGCATCCAGCTGATCAATATCCACATCCACCAGTGCACGATTGCCATGTTGTTTCAATGCTTCCACCAATTCTTGCCCCGCTGTTCTCAGCATATCGGAATCCACCGCCTTCAAGACATATTGATAAGTACTGGTGGTATGGCGCCCACCCATGCGTAAATCCTGGGTGGGATTAAGAAAGAGCTTCACGCCTCCTATCTGACTCAATTGCGGGCGCAAGCGTGCGATGATTGCCGATGCTGAAGCTCGTTGTGCTCTGGGTTTTAGTGTGACATAAAGAAATCCTCCTCCTGCACGCGAACCACCTGCAATCGCAATCACTGCTGCAACATCAGGATCACTTTTCACAATCTCAGCTAATCGAGCCAACTTATCGCGCAGATTAGTAAAAGAAATACTTTGATCTACACGCACTCCCCCGGCAATTCCCCCTGTATCCTGTTCGGGGAAAAATCCCTTGGGAGCAATCACAATCAAATACACATTCAGTACAACTGCTCCTGCCAGTAGCAGCAACACAGTTTTACGATGAGCCAATGCCCAATCCAGCACATGCGCATACCATGCTTGCAGCCGATCAAAACCACGCTGAAACAGCTGCATGATTTTTCCTTCATCTGCTTCTTTGCTGAGACAACGCGCGGCCAGCATGGGAGTAGTGGTCAATGAGACCACCAGACTGATCAATACTGCCACGGTCATAGTCAAGGAAAACTCTCTGAACAACCGCCCGACCAATCCTTCCATAAAAATGAGTGGGACAAATACCGCTACCAAACTGAGTGAAATGGATAGCACCGTGAAACCCACTTCACGCGCGCCAACCAATGCTGCCTGAAAAGGCTCCATGCCTTTTTCGATATGCCGGCTGATATTTTCCACAACCACAATGGCATCATCCACCACAAAGCCAGTTGCCACTGTCAACGCCATCAATGACAGATTATCTAACGAGAAACCAGCAAGATACATCACCACAAACGTACCTAGCAGAGAAGTGACTACTGCAGCAGCAGGAATCAAGGTAGCACGCCAGCTTCTCAAAAACAGGCTGACGACCAGAATCACAAGCAACGTTGCAATGAGTAAGGTGATTTCAACTTCATGCAGTGAAGAGCGGATCGTCAAGGTACGGTCTGACACAATGTCCAGATGAATATCTGGCGGCATAGTGGCGCGTAAAGCTGGAATTTGCGCTTTCAGGGAATCGACCACTTGCACAATATTAGCCCCTGGTTGCCGTCTGATCAGAATAGGTACCGCTTGCTGCCCATTGTAAAAACCCATGGTGCGAATATCTTCTGGCCCATTGGCTACATTGGCTACATCAGACAAACGTACTGCTGCCCCATCCCGCCAGGCAATCACCATGTCACGATAATCAGTGGCATCCAACCCCGGTTGGCGCATATAAATCTGCCAACTATGGTCGCCAGAATCAACAATACCACGTGGTCGATTAGCACTTTCCGATTGCAGCGCAGTACGGACATCTTCCATGGCAATGCCATAACGTGCCAGCGCCAATGGATTGATTTCCACCCGCACTGACGGCAGAGCCGCGCCACCCAGTTCCACATTGCCAACACCTTCTACCTGCAACAAACGCTGCTGGACAATGGTTGACACCTGATCATAAATTTCAGAAGGGCTACGCGTAGGTGAAGTCAACACCAGAATCAGAATCGGTGATTCAGCTGGATTGGCCTTACGATAACTGGGGTTGGTTTTAAGGGTGGCGGGCAAATCGGCGCGGGCAGCGTTGATCGCTGCTTGAACATCTCGTGCAGCGCCATCAATATCGCGAGATAGATCAAATTGCAGCACAATACGCGTCGAGCCCGTTGACGAGCTGGAGGTCATCTCGTTGACGCCGGCAATAATGCCCAAACGCCGCTCCAGAGGTGAAGCAACGCTTGCCGCCATCGTGGAAGGGCTGGCACCAGGCAGATCAGCCTGCACCATAATAATTGGAAAATCCACTTGTGGCAGAGCCGCCACTGGCAACATGAAGAACGCACCTACTCCGGCCAACATCAAGCCGATAGTGAGCAGGATAGTCCCAACTGGTCGACGAATAAAAGGTGCTGAAATATTCACGCTGAATGCTGGGTCGTTGAGGCGCGATTCGATCGTGAGCGGCGCTTCTGCCAATCTTCCAATACCAGAAAAATGACAGGGGTCGTAAACAAGGTTAATACCTGGCTCAGCAGTAAACCGCTGCCCATTGCAATACCGAGTGGTTGGCGCAGTTCATGGCCGGTGCCTCCCCCAAAGATCAATGGTATTGCAGCAAACAAAGCGGCAAAGGTAGTCATCATAATTGGGCGGAAACGCAATAAGGCAGCTTGTCGAATTGCATGCTGACTGTCTGCCTGTTCTTCACGCATGGCATCCAGCGCAAAATCAATCATCATGATGGCATTTTTCTTCACAATACCAATCAGTAGCACAATACCAATGATACCGATCACGCCTAATCCGGATCCGGTCATCCATAATCCCAGCAAAGCACCGATCCCGGCTGAGGGCAAAGTGGACAAAATGGTGATTGGATGGATAAAACTTTCATACAATACCCCCAGCACAATGTACACCACACCAATGGCCGCCAAAATCAGCCACAATTCGTTTCCTAATGAAGCCTTGAATGCACTGGCCGCTCCCGAAAAACGAGTCGTCAGCGCAAGTGGCACATTAATGGCTTGTTCGGTTTGTTCAATGGCTTCCACTGCCTGCTCAAGCGATACGCCAGGAGCAGGATCAAAACCAATGGTTACTGCCGGAAACTGGTCTTCTCGTGAAACAACTAACGGAGTCGCGCCGGTCTGGATGGTGGCAAAGGTAGACAATGGCACACTGGTGCCATCTGGCAACGGAATCTGCAGCATACCAAGCGTTTGCGGATCATCAATGAAGCCAGACATTGCTTCCAGTATCACCCGATTCTGACTGGATTGCGTGTAGATGGTGGAGATAATCCGTTGTCCAAACGCATCGTAGAGTGCATTATCAATCGTGAGCGCACTTAGGCCCAGCCGGCTGGCGGCATCGCGATTGATATCGATCCGAGCAGCGCGTCCACCTGCAAACAGATTGGAAGTCACATTTATCAGCTGAGGATTTTTTTTCAACGCGGCCACCAATTTTTCTCCCCACTGAGCAATCAACTCTTCATCTGCTCCTTGTAAAGAAAACCGATAAGCATTGATGCCAGTAGATGTATCGATGACTAAATCCTGTACTGGCCGAAAATAAACCTGCATCCCTGCTATATTCGTAGTTGCCTGCCCAAGCTCTGCCAGTATGGTCGCCTGATCAAGCCGCTCTCCATATGGCTTGAGATTAACCAGCATGCGCCCTTGTGACAGCGCTGGATTTTGGCCATCCACTCCAATAGTGGAACTTAGACTATCAACAGATGGGTGCGCAAGAATGGCGCGGGCCACTTGTTGTTGTAATTTCACCATGCGCTGATAGCCAATATCCTGCCTGGCAACAGTAGTCACGGCGATTTGCCCGGTGTCCTGTTCCGGAAACAGGTTTTTCGGCACAAATAAGTACAACAATAGCGTCAACACCACAGTGACTGCAAACACCAACATAGTCAAAGTACGGCGCGCCAGCACCCAATCCAGTGCGGTTGCATAGTGTTTTGTTAACCATGCAAACCATTGATAAATCAATTGTGCGATATATTGTTCACGCTCTGCTGCACGTGCCCGCAACCAATAAGCCGATAACATCGGGACCAGTGTTAGTGCAATCACTGCCGATAATAAAATGGTAATTGCCAGAGTAACAGCAAATTCACGAAACAAGCGTCCAACCACATCTCCCATAAACAGCAATGGAATCAGTACGGCTACCAGGCTGATCGTTAACGAAATAACGGTAAATCCGATTTCACCCGCTCCTTTCAGTGCTGCTGCAAATGGCCGCATGCCGTTTTCTATGTGACGTGCAATATTCTCAAGCACAACAATGGCATCATCCACCACGAAACCGGAAGCAATCGTCAGCGCCATCAAGGTGAGATTATTTACCGAAAATTCAAGAAAATGCATGACGGCAAATGCACCCACCAGAGAAAGCGGGACCGAGATGCTGGCAATCACGGTGGCACGCAGCGATCCCAGGAAAAGGAAAATAACCAGCGTGACAAAAAGTACAGCCAATATTAATTCAAACTGCACCGCTTCCACAGAAGCTCGAATGCCAGTGGTTCGATCTGTCAGCAAGGTAACATGCACATCCGCGGGTAATTGCGCTTCAAGATCAGGCAAAATGCGCTTAATCGTATCGACTGTACCAATGACATTGGCGCCTGGTTGTCGCTGCACATCAAGAATCACAGCCGGCGTGTCATTCTTCCAGGCAGACAAGCGAGTATTCTCAGTGGCCATTACCACGCTCGCAACATCACTCAAGCGAATTGGCGCACCATTGGCAAACCCCACTACCAGATTACGATAGCCGGCAATATCGGTCAGCTGATCATTGGCATCAATAAACCAGCTTCTGCTGTCTCCATCCAAACTGCCCTTGGCAGCATTCACATTAGCATTGCTGATTGTGGTGCGCAGCGTCTCCAGCGATAAGCCACGCGCTGCCAACGCAGCAATATTGGCCTGAATACGTACTGCTGGCCTTTGTCCAGCAATCATGGATACCAGCCCAACGCCAGATACTTGTGAGATTTTGTTGGAAAATTGCCGCTCAATAATACCTTGTACTTCGCCTGGCGAACGGGTATCCGAAGTAATGCCGAGACTTAAAATAGGTGCATCAGCAGGATTGACCTTGGCATACACAGGCGGTGTCGGTAGCGCTGCTGGTAGCAATGTTCCTGCGACATTAATTGCTGCCTGTACTTCCTGTTCCGCAATATCCAGTGGCAAATTGAGACGAAACTGCAGGGTAATGACTGATGCACCTGAGGAGGAAACCGAAGTCATACGCATCAATCCAGGCATTTGTCCAAACTGCCTTTCCAATGGAGAAGTCACGGTTAACGCCATCACATCTGGACTCGCACCCGGATAAAGCGTAGTGACTCGAATAGTTGGAAAATCTACTTCCGGCAGGGAAGACAACGGCAGAAAGCGATAGGCAAGCAACCCGCTCAGTAACAACGTCAGCATCAACAAAGTTGTCGCAACCGGACGAAAAATAAAAATACGCGATACGCCGCCTGACGCTGCAACCACAGCTGTTTCTTCCGGATAACTGCTCATGAATGTCGATTCATGCTGTCAGTCTGAAAGAAACTGCTGCGCTGCCACTTGTTGCCGTCCGAACTATCATCCTCCATCTGACGCACGGCTGAACCATCTTCCAGACCATCTGCACCATCGGTGACCACCACTGCCCCCACCTCCAACCCGGATGTAACTGCAATTAATCCTTCAGCACTGGGACCAGTGATCACGGGCGTCAACCGCACCGTGTTATCTGGTTGTACAACGAACACAAAATCACCCGGCACACCATGACGCACGGCACTAATCGGTACAGTCACTGCGTTCTGCAAAGTGGTTACTAATAGAGAAATATTGACAAATTGACCCGGAAAAAGTGTGTTATCGCTATTATCAAAGCGCGCCTTGGCTTTGACAGTGCCAGTAGTTGTATCTACTTGATTATCAAACGCCAGGAAATGGCCAGTAGCCAACAATTGATTGTTATTTTGATCTAGCGCCTTCACTGGTAAACCAGCACCACTGCCAGCTTGATAACCAATAGCGGACAACTGAATTTGCGGCAGGGAAAAACTAATATCAATTGGATCAAGCTGGGTCACCACCACAATACCATTCGCATCTGATGGCGTGAGGTAATTGCCAATATCCACCTGACGAATACCCACACGGCCATCAATCGGAGATTTGATCGCGGTATACTCCAAATTAAGCTCAGCGGTGCCAATTGCAGCACGATCCGCCGTAACTGTTCCAGTAAGTTGACGCACCAGCGCACGCTGGGTATCCACTTGCTGGCTGGCGATGGAATCCTGACTCAACAATGTTTCATAGCGCTTGAGATCCAGTTTGGCCACGGTTAATTCAGCTTCATCACGTGCTAAATTGGCCTTGGCTTCTGCCAACGCCAAACGGTAAGGACGCGGATCAATTTGTGCAAGTGTTTGCCCAGCTTTGACCAGCTGACCATCCTGAAACATCAGCTTGGATAAGACACCAGCAAGCTGCGGACGTACCGTTGCGGTTACCAGTGGTTGCACCGTACCCAGCGCTGTCACGATCACGGGAATATCAGCATGTACAGCGGTGCGCACACCGACTGCAGCAGCTGGGCGAGTATGTGCTCTGCCTGCAGGTTGTTTTATCCATTGATATACAACCACAGTAGCTGCAATTAACCCGACAGCCAGCAAGATATTACGTAATACATGCTTGCGTGGGTGTTTATCGTCCGGAGGAGAAGGGGGGGAATCAATTTTTTGAGTAGCCTGTTCTATATTATCCTCGCTCATTTATTTCTTTATCCTATACTGACAATTCACTGCCCACTTTGTATCCGCTGCAAAGAGCGATAGCGATAGCGTTACGATCACACCTAACTTTAAGTTATTGTTATTCAACATAAATTTATTTTTATCAAAAAAATAACCATGGTTTTCACAGCATTCTATTGTATTGCTCAATCAATCCAATCAGATTAAAAGGCTGCAACCACCTGTTTTATTCATGCATTAATCATGAATAACAAACTACAACATAATTGAATATCGCTATTTCTGACTAATACGTCACTTCATTTTCTACGCAAGCCCCCAGGTAAGTGAGACGCATTACCATATATCTTCAAACTGAGAGCACTATACACACAATAGCTGAATCAAAACTGAATAAACTTTGATAGATGTAACGCTGGATTTAATACAACCTATATGCTGGTGAACATGATGGCAATGTTCAATGGCATTTACATTAACATAGTGTCATACATTATTGGATTGAAAATATTAGGATTCCCCAACACCAATATTTCACTCCCTTATAAAAAGGTAAAAAGCATAGTGGATTCAGAACAAAATAAAAATGCGACAAATTGTCGCACTCTTATACAAAATATAAAAGCCAGCTGAATTTAATAACTGAATGCAGCCTCAACCAGATAGGTACGTTGTGGATAAGGATGATGTACCCAGGCTTTGTCGTTATTAAGGTTGCTGATACCGAACGAAAACCGGCTTTTCAATCCACTACTAAATTGATGTCGATAGCTGGTCTTGAAATCCATGAAGAAAAAATCACTTTGGGAGCCAAATACATTATTTATATAATCCTTGTTATCCGGACTGCTATATGAATCACTGACATATCGGCCAGACAAGGAAACATCCCAGGCATCCGTTACATGATAAGTGCCAAAGAAGTTGGCACGCCAATGTGGCAAGCGAATAACCTGTTTCCCAGTCAAATTGTAGTCGGCAGGCTGACCAGTTGAGGTTGTAAAACTAACTAGCGGTCCTTTTTCTACCTTTGCATTCATCCAGGTGCCATTAAACATAAAATCAAACCGTGAACCCAGAATATTTCTCTGATCATAGATTAATTCCACGCCGGTGGTACTGACCTCGCCAATATTCTGGAATGCACCGGTTGTAATGGCACCTGTAGCAGAACGCACCTGCTGAATAGCATTATTGACATCATCCCGAAATGCATTCACGCGCACATAACCCTTTGGCAATCCATATTCCATCATAAAATTATGATGCGTACCATTTTCTGGTTTAAGCGCCGCATTGGCAATCAATATATTTGTAGGAGAATTAAGTGATTGATACAGCTCGGAAATCACCGGAAAGCGATGCGCACGTCCGAAAGAATAACGAAATTTCCATTCTCCCGGTTCATAACCCAGTGAAACCTTAGGAGAGGTGGCTGTCTCGGAACGACTAGGCACCGGTAAATTGGCAGCTACTCCCTTGCTGGTATCCCACCATTCCTGACGCAGCCCGACAGTGACATCCCACTGCGGCAAAAAGCGATACATGGACTGCGCAAAAATAGCATGGGTTTGTGTGCGTCCATCATTATTCCGATTGGCTTGCAAGGCACCCCGGGTCAAACTGGCATAATCTGTCAGAGCGTATTGCCTGAAACTGAGATTGTTCTGATCGAAATGATAACCTGCTAAAAATGATAACTTGTCATTCTCCAATAATGCAGGGTTGCTTAGCTTGAGATCGTAATTCAGCCAATTGAATTTGCGAAAATCCTGGATCTGTCCGGCGCCGGTATTGGCCGGATCAGCATGATTAAAGAAAGAAGCAGCACGAATATCTTTCAACACATCAAAATAGCTAAGCGTGGTGTCGATATCCCATAAAGGTGTCAACGAACCGCGCAAGGACAATCCCAGATTCAGCGTTTCACGTTTATCACGGCTGTCAGAAAAACCGCCTTGCACCACGTCAAAACGTGTGCCATCCAATGATGCATTGCCTGGATTAGCGCAAGTTGCAACTGAATTGCAAGGAAGTGCTGGCCCGCCCCAAAACGAATCGCCATTTGTATCGTACAAATAATTACGGGCACGTTCCTGCTTACGGGAAAGATCTTCATAGGCCACCGTAAAAAGGACCAATATGTCAGAAGTAATATCATAGCCAAACTTGCCCTTGAACAAATGAGTATTCACCTTCTCCGGCCCGGTATCACCATAAATAATACTGGGCGTACCTCGTGTATCCGGTGTTCTGACACCACCACTGACCGCTGTTCCGCCAGCCACATCAAATAATCCTGTGTTATCAATGAAATAAGATTGTGGTTGACCCTGAGCTTCGAGACGGTTATAGGATAAAAACACCGTAAATTTATCCTGGAACCGATTGCCATAGGAAACATATTGTCTGTCACCAATAAATGTCCCTTTGTCCTCTCCATAATTCTTGTAGGGTTGAATAAAAAGGCTGCTTTCCAGATAAAATTCCTGTTTATGTGGCAAATGAGTATTAATATTGACGACCCCACCCATCGAATTACCACTGTATTCAGCTGAAAAAGGGCCATATACCACATCTGCCGAATCAATCTCGTTCGGGCCGACCAATGACCAGCGCGGCGCACCATTCCAGCTTGCCTGCAGAAAGTTGTGCAGTGGCATCCCATCAGCATAAACCATGCTGCGCGCAGTTGAAAACATGTCTGCTCCCCGAATGCCAAGCATCCCGTTGGGATCTCCCACGTAGCGCTGGCGAATTTGCAAACTGGGCATATACTTGAGTACTTCTTCCGTAGTTTGCGCATTTTGTTGCTCGATTTGTGCACGCGTGACACGAGAGGAAGGCGATGTAAAGTGAGAATCACGCGCCGTTTCGCCAGTAATAACCATTTCCTTAAAAACAGTCCCATTTGGCGCGCTTGAGTTGCTCGTTACAGATCTTTGCTGCCCATCAGCCTCATCGCCTTCACCAGCGTCACTGGATTCTTCAGCTTGTGATGAAGCATCTATTATCTGTTCCGACTGTTGCTCTTGCCCTGCATCTTGAGCAGTCCATGCGACTGAAGCATAAATCAAGCTGGTCAGCGCTAGTGAAAACTGTCTTTTCATTTTAAATAACCCTTTCAATATTGATTGACACTGGAAAAATGCTCATCTATTTTGTTATCCAACTGTTTTCGCACTGTTCCTCCCTGTCAGGCAGTACATATATACAGCCATCCATGATCGTCGTTTCAAGT